>NZ_JBVAXK010000013.1:132379-155954 GCF_055419285.1 Mycobacterium sp. IDUB_28
CTAGCGTGACGTTCGGCGGGGGTGAGAGGCGTGACGCTCGGCGGGGGTGAGAGGCGTGGCGTTCGGCGGGGGTGAGCAAATCTGTTGTGGGCAAACGGCTGCGGAGGCCACGCTGGCGTGACGCTCGGCGTCGACAGCCACGCTGGCGTGACGTTCGGCGGGAGTGAGAGGCGTGACGTTCGGCGGGGGTGGGAGGCGTGGCGTCCGGCGGGGGTGGGAGGCGTGACGCTCGGCGGGGGTGGGAGGCGCAGAATAGCAGGCGCTACGCAGGGATCAGTTCCACCCCGGACAGCACGACAGCGTTGTCGCGTGCCGGTGCGACGACCCCGGCCAGGAAGCGGCCGTCCTCTTTCCAAATGTTGACCTGCAGCGTCTCCCCGGGGAAGGCCACACCGGCGAAGCGGGCACCGTAGGCCCCGACCGCCGAAGCGTCCCCGTCCAGCAGTGCGTCGGTGATCGCCTTGCAAGTCATGCCGTAGGTGCACAGACCGTGCAGGATCGGCCTGGGAAATCCTGCGGCAGAAGCGAATTCAGGATCCGAGTGCAGCGGGTTGCGATCGCCGCACAGCCGGTACAGCAGTGCCTGCTGCGGCAGCAGCGGCATCGCCAGCTCGAGATCGGGTGCGCGGTCCGGTGCGGTATCCGACCCCGACGGCCCCCGTTCGCCGCCGAACCCGCCCTCGCCGCGAGCGAAGATCGACCGTCGCTGCGTCCACAGCAACTCGCCGGAAGGCGCGGTCACCGTCGTCTCACTCCAAATCACCGCGGCCTTACCTTTGTCCCAGATGTCGGTGAACCGGGTGACAGCCGTGGCCGATCCTGACGGCGGTAGCGGGGCAGGCACCTCGACCCGCTCGGAAGCGTGCAGCACTTTCGCCAACTCGATGTCGATGCCGGGGAACTGCACGGTGGGCGGCTCCGTCATATGAAACGACGCGGCCACATTGCCGAACGTCGGCAACACCTGCGGTGTGTCGTCGATCAGGTAGCGCAGTTCGCGTGGGTCCATCGGATCACTGCCGGCGCCCAGCCCGAGGTGGTAGAGCTGTATATCGCTACTGGTCCAAGAGAACTCGATCGGCTCCAGCTCGGCGGCCAGCGCGACGTCAACATCGATGGGCATGTCAGTTGTTCCCCGCTATGTGCAACGCCGCCAGGTATCCGAATGTCATGGCCGGACCGATCGTGCCGCCCGGACCCGGATAGGTGTGACCCATCACCGGTGCGCTGACGTTGCCTGCGGCGTAGAGGCCGTCGATGACGCTGCCGTCGTCGCGCAGAGCCCGACCGTGCACGTCGGTGCGGATACCGCCCTTGGTGCCCAGGTCGCCCGGGACCATCTTGGCGGCGTAATACGGTGCGTGGCTGATCTCTCCGAGGTTCGGGTTCGGCTTGTTGGTCGGGTCGCCGTAGTACCTGTCGTAAGCGCTCTCGCCGCGGTGGAAGTCCTCGTCGACGCCGGAGCGGGCGAAGCCGTTGAAGCGGGCCACTGTCTTGTTGAATTCATCGACCGGCAGGCCGGCTTTGGTGGCCAGTTCTTCCAGAGTGTCCGCCTGGATGATCACTCCCGACTCCATCCACTTTCGCGGAATGCGTTGTCCCGCCTGCAGTCCGGCGAAGATATAACGGTCCCGGTACTGCTGGTCGAACACCAGCCAAGCCGGAATATTCTCACCCGGCCCGGGGCCCTGGCCGTACTCGCCGCCGTACATGTGATGGCAGGCTTCGACGTAGGGCATCGACTCGTTCATGAATCGCTTACCGGACATGTTGACGATGATCGAGCCCGGCGAATTGCGCTCGGAAAGCGCGAACCACGGTGCGCCGACCAGCGGAACCGTCGGGCCCCACCACGCATCCTCCATGACATCCAGTGCGGCACCGAGCTTTTCGCCGGCGATGATGCCGTCCCCGGTGTTGGCTTTGGCGCCGACCGTCCACTCGGTGGTGATGGGCGCCCGCTGGTACTTCACTCGCATCTGTTCGTTGTGCTCGAAACCACCCGAGGCCAGGATCACGCCGCGCCGGGCGCGGATCAGCCGGGGTTCGGCGGACTCGGGCGCCGCGGTGTCGCGCACATATATTCCGCGGACCACACCGTCCTCGACGTAGAGGTCGGTCAGCGCGGTGTTGAGTACCACCGGAACACCCGCTTGTTGCAAACCGATGCGCAGAGGCGCTATCAACGCGCGACCCATGCCGACCAGGTTCTTACCGGTCGCCTTGGCCCACATGGTGCGGGCGCCCACCTTCAAACTCCGGGCCACGCCCCGCGGGTGTCGCTTGAGCATGTTCAGTCGCACGTAATCCTGCTGCATCACAACCACATTGAGCGGGACCTTGCCGTAGGCGGGCTCCAGTCCGGCCTCGTCGGGTCCGAGCTTGCGGGCGTCGAACGGCTTCGGTTCGATAGACCGGCCTCCCGCGCGGCCGCCCGGTGCCTCGGGGTAGTAGTCGGAGTAGCGCGGCACCCAGCACATTTTCAGCGGTGTGTGCTTGAGGACGAACGAAAGCATCTCCGGTCCGCGCTGCAGATAGGTGTCGATGCGTTCGGGTTCGACCCCGCTCACCGACTTGTCGCCGACGATGCCGTGCAGGTAGGTGCGGGCGGCTTCGGGTGTGTCCTTGACTCCGTCGCGCTTGAGCACTTCGTTGTTGGGGATCCACACGCCACCGCCGGAGCGGGCGGTGGAGCCACCGAAGTGCGCAGCCTTCTCGACGACTACTGTCGAGAGGCCGCGGTGGGCGGCGGTCAGGGCAGCTACCATGCCGGCGGCGCCGCTGCCGACCACGACGACGTCGTACTCCTGTGCGGTCATGTAGAACACGTTATAGAATTGCCCGGGTCGGGCGCTACTGGCCCGGTCACAAGCGCGAAGGGAATTCGGTAAATGCTCGATGTGGCCACCCGCGACGAGCTCGCTGCCGACCTGGCGGAGGCGGAACGAAGCCGCCGCGGCATCGCCCCGTTGACCGCCGCATACCCCGATATCGACGTCGTCGACGCCTACGAGATCCAGCTGATCAACATCCGCCAACGGGTGGCCGAAGGCGCCCGCGTGGTGGGGCACAAGGTCGGCCTTTCCTCGAAGGTGATGCAGCAGATGATGGGCGTCGACGAACCCGATTACGGTCATCTGCTCGACGAGATGGAAGTGTTCGAGTCGACGCCGGTGCAGACGAGTCGTTATCTGCTGCCGCGGGTGGAAGTCGAGGTCGGGTTCATCTTGGGCGAGGACCTGCCGGGCGCAGGCTGCACCGAGGACGACGTGCTGGCTGCCACCGAAGCCGTCGCCCCGGCGATCGAGTTGATCGACACCAGGATCAGGGACTGGAAGATCGCGCTGTGCGACACCATCGCCGACAACGCCTCCTCAGCCGGCTTCGTGCTGGGCGAAGCGCGGGTGGGGCCGAACGACATCGACATCACCGGGATCGACGCGAAGCTGACCCGCAACGGGGAGTTGATCGCGCAGGGGCGCAGCGACGCCGTGCTGGGCAATCCCGCCACAGCAGTGGCCTGGTTGGCCCGCAAGGTGGAAAGTTTCGGGGTGCGGTTGAGAAAGGGTGACATCGTGTTGCCGGGATCGTGCACCGTAGCGGTTGACGTGCGAGGTGGCGACGAATTCGTCGCCGACTTCGCGGGTCTGGGTGCGGTCCGTCTTACATTTCAGTAGCGAGCGATCGCAGCCGCCGGATCGCGACAAGTTAGTAGAGGAGCAACATGCCTGGTAAGGCGAGTGTCGCCATCGTCGGGTCGGGGAACATCAGCACCGACCTGCTCTACAAGCTGCTGCGATCGGACTGGCTGGAGCCGCGCTGGATGGTCGGCATCGACCCGGACAGCGAAGGCTTGGCCCGGGCCCGCAAGCTGGGTCTGGAGACCAGCCACAAAGGTGCGGACTGGCTGCTGGAGCAGTCCGAGAAACCCGACCTGGTGTTCGAGGCGACCAGCGCCTACGTGCACCGCGACGCCGCTCCCAAGTACGAGGCCGCCGGTATCCGTGCCATCGACCTGACTCCGGCCGCGGTGGGTCCTGCGGTGATCCCGCCCGCGAACCTGCGCGCGCACCTGGACGCCCCCAACGTCAACATGATCACCTGTGGCGGACAGGCCACGATCCCGATCGTGTACGCGGTGTCCAGAGTGGTCGATGTTCCGTACGCCGAGATCGTGGCGTCGGTGGCGTCGGTTTCCGCAGGCCCCGGAACGCGGGCCAACATCGACGAGTTCACCAAGACCACGTCGCGCGGGGTGCAGACCATCGGTGGCGCCGCTCGCGGCAAGGCCATCATCATCCTGAACCCGGCCGATCCGCCGATGATCATGCGCGACACCATCTTCTGCGCCATCCCCGAGGACGCCGACCGTGATGCGATCGCCAAGTCCATCCACGACGTAGTAGCCGAAGTGCAGACTTACGTGCCCGGCTACCGCCTGCTCAACGAGCCGCAATTCGATGAGCCCTCGGTGGTCAACGGCGGCAATCACCTGGTCACCACCTTCGTGGAGGTGGAAGGCGCCGGGGACTACCTGCCGCCCTACGCCGGCAACCTCGACATCATGACCGCGGCAGCGACGAAAGTCGGCGAGGAGATCGCCAAGGAGACGCTGGCCGTGCAAGGAGGCGCACGATGACGACCGACATCTTCTTCAACCCGGTCTGGGACGTCCGGATGACCGACACGTCGCTGCGGGACGGGTCGCACCACAAGCGTCACCAGTTCACCAAGGACGAGGTGCAGGCGATCGTGACGGCGATCGACGCCGCCGGGGTGCCGGTGATCGAAGTGACGCACGGCGACGGCCTGGGCGGCTCGTCGTTCAACTACGGCTTCTCCAAGACACCCGAGCAGGAGCTGATCAAGCTCGCCGCCGAAACCGCCCGGGATGCCAAGATCGCCTTCCTGATGCTGCCCGGGGTGGGCACCAAGGAGGACATCAAGGAAGCCCAGGACAACGGCGGGTCCATCTGCCGGATCGCCACCCACTGCACAGAGGCCGACGTTTCGATTCAGCACTTCGGGCTGGCGCGCGAACTGGGTCTGGAAACGGTGGGATTCCTGATGATGGCGCACACCGTCCCGCCGGAGAAGCTGGCCGCGCAGGCCCGAATCATGGCTGACGCCGGCTGTCAGTGTGTTTACGTCGTCGACTCCGCCGGCGCGCTGGTGCTCGACGGTGTCGCCGACCGGGTGGCCGCCCTCGTCGCCGAGCTCGGCGACGACGCCCAGGTGGGTTTCCACGGCCACGAGAACCTCGGGCTCGGAGTGGCCAACTCGGTGGAAGCCGTACGCGCCGGTGCCAAGCAGATCGACGGCAGCGTGCGCCGGTTCGGCGCCGGCGCGGGCAACGCCCCGGTCGAGGCGCTGATCGGCGTCTTCGACAAGATCGGTGTGAAGACCGGCATCGACTTCTTCGACATCGCCGACGCCGCCGAGGACGTGGTGCGTCCCGCCATGCCGGCCGAGTGCCTGTTGGACCGCAACGCGCTGATCATGGGGTATTCCGGCGTCTACTCCAGCTTCCTCAAGCACGCCGTACGGCAAGGGGAGCGGTACGGCGTCCCGGCGCACGAACTGCTGCACCGGGCCGGACAGCGCAAACTGATCGGCGGTCAGGAGGACCAGTTGATCGACATCGCGCTGGAGATCAAGCGCGAGCAGGAAGCGGCACGCAGCTAGAGCCCGCTCCAAGGTCGGCGCGGGCGCGCTGAGCAGCTCGAATTCCTCAGCTTGTGCCTAACTTGCGTGGGTACTCTCGACTGCACCGTTTCGCCTCGTGAAGGAGACTTCCGATGATCGTGACTTCGAGGATTTCCCGCCTGCTCGTTGGCGGCCTGCTGGGTGCTTGCGCCTCGGCACTGATCGCGATGCCGGTGGCTAACGCAGATCCCTGCAACACCACCGTGGGACAGACCGCGGGGGAGCAGGTGAACGGCTACTTGGACCGCCACCCCGACGTCAGAGCCCAACTACAGGCCCGGGCCGGGTCGGGCACGGACCTCAACGACTACCTCAACCGGCACCCCGATGTGCGGCAGGCGCTGATCACGCTGGCCAATCAGTGCACCTCGTGAGGTGAGCAGGATTCGTCGGCCCTCCGCGCCTGCGACGCGCGGAAATGTTAGCGGTTGACTCAAAACAGGAACACGTTCTAGCGTCAGAGCCGTGTCCGCACCCCTTGTCTCCGACCAACTGACCGAGGCGATCGCCGAAGCCGAGAGGTTGGTCGCCGCCGCCCCGTTCATCGAGACCGAAGCCGACCTCCTCGAGGGGCTGCAATACCTGGCCGGATGTGTGTCCGGTTGTCTGCATCTGGCCTTCGACTACGAGCGTGACCACCCGTTCCTGCAGTCGGGCACCGGGCCGTTCACCAAGATGGCCCTGGACAATCCCGACACCCTGTACTTCGGCACCCGCGTGCATGCCGATCGCGACTACGTGGTCCGGGGTGTGCGCGGTACCACTACCGATCTGAGCTTCCAGTTGCTCGGCGGCGAGTACACCGACGACAACGTGCCTGCCAGCCAGGCCGCGTTCGACGACCGGGAACTCGACATCGCGCCGGACGGCACCTTCGAGTGGCGGGTGCGCCCGACCAGTCCCGGCCAGCTGGTGATGCGCGAAGTGTATGGCGACTGGTCGGCGCGACGCGGCACGCTGACCATCGAGCGGCTCGACACCGCCGGCACCGCACCGCCCCCGCTCACCCGTCAAACGATCGAAAAGCGTTACGCCACAGCCGGAAAACAGCTGGTGAATCGCGTCAAGACGTGGCTGCAGTTCCCGCAGTGGTTCTATCTCGACATACCGGTCAACACCATGGTGCCGCCCCGGCTGACCCCCGGCGGACTGGCGACGCAGTACTCGTCGGTGGGCCACTTCGACTTACGGCCCGATCAGGCGCTGGTGATCACAGTGCCGGTCAGTGACGCGCCGTACCTGGGCTTCCAGCTGGGCAGCCTGTGGTACATCTCGCTGGACTACATCAATCACCAGACTTCATTGAACAACACTCAGGCTCAAGCCGATCCGGACGGCAAGGTGCGCATAGTGGTCAGTGACCACAACCCCGGGGTCACCAATTGGGTTGAGACGCTGGGACATCGGCGCGGATTCCTGCAGTTCCGCTGGCAGCGGGTGTCCAGGCAGCTCACCGACGCCGACGGTCCCGCCGTCGAACTGGTGGACGTCGACAACGTGCCGGCCGCGCTGCCGTACTTCGACCACAACAAGATTTCCGAGGAAAACTGGCGGGCGCGAATCGCGCTGCGGCAGCAACAAATAGCGGCAAGGATGCTCGGATGACCGATCTGCTCGACGGCAAGGTAGTGGTGATCAGCGGGGTCGGCCCCGGTCTGGGAACCACGCTGGCGCGCCGATGTGCCCTCGACGGGGCCGACCTGGTGCTGGCGGCCCGCAGTGCCGACCGGTTGGACGATGTCGCCAAGCAGGTCGTCGACATCGGCCGCAAAGCGGTTGCGGTACGCACCGACATCACCGACGACGAACAGGTGAGCAACCTCGTTGACGCCTCGCTGGAGGCATTCGGCAAGGTCGACGTGCTGGTCAACAACGCGTTCCGGGTGCCGTCGATGAAACCGCTGGCCGGCACCACGTTTCAGCACATCCGGGATGCGATCGAACTCAGTGCGCTGGGTGCGTTGCGGCTCATTCAGGGCTTCACTCCGGCGCTCGCGGAGTCGCATGGCTCCGTGGTCAACGTCAACTCCATGGTGATCCGGCACTCGCAGGCCAAATACGGGGCGTACAAGATGGCCAAGTCGGCCCTGCTGTCGATGTCGCAGTCCCTGGCGACAGAACTCGGCGAGCAGGGTATCCGCGTCAATTCCGTTGCACCTGGCTATATCTGGGGCGACACCCTACAGGGTTATTTCAATCACCAGGCGGGCAAGTACGGCACCACCGCCGAGCAGATCTATCAGGCCACCGCGGCCAACTCCGACCTCAAACGGTTGCCCACCGAGGACGAGGTGGCGTCGGCGATCCTGTTCATGGCCAGCGATCTGTCCAGTGGCATCACCGGACAGACCCTGGACGTCAACTGCGGGGAGTATCACACGTAATGGCCGAGCGAACTGACATTGCGACGGTCGACGAATTGCACGCGTCGGCAACCAAACTCACCGGATTGGATGATTTCGGCTCTGACGACGACAACTACCGCGAAGCGCTGACGGTGTTGCTCGACTCGTATCGGACCGAAGCCGGCCTGACGGTGTTGGGCAGCAAGATGAACAGGTTCTTCCTGCGCGGCGCGCTGGTGGCCAGGCTGCTGTCCGAATCGGCGTGGAAACAGCATCCGGGATACGCGGACGTCGTGATCGAGCGGCCGATTTTCGTGACCGGACTGGTGCGCACCGGGACGACGGCGCTGCACCGGCTGCTGGGCGCCGATCCGGCGCACCAGGGTCTGCACATGTGGCTGGCGGAGTTTCCGCAGCCCCGCCCGCCGCGCGACACCTGGGACTCGAATCCGTTGTACCGCAGGCTTGATGACCAGTTCAACCAGCACCATGCGGAGAACCCCGGTTACACCGGCCTGCACTTCATGGCCGCCTACGAGCTCGAGGAGTGCTGGCAGTTGCTGCGGCAGTCGCTGCACTCGGTGTCCTATGAGACCCTTGCCCACCTGCCGACTTACGCGAAGTGGCTGTCCGAACAGGATTGGACGCCGTCGTACCAGCGGCACAAGCGCAACCTTCAATTGATCGGCATGAACGACACGGACAAGCGTTGGGTGCTGAAGAATCCGAGTCATCTGTTTGCGCTGGACGCGCTGATGGCGACTTATCCTGACGCGCTGGTGATCCAGACGCACCGACCGGTCGAGACGATCATGGCGTCGATGTGCTCGCTGGCCCAGCACACCGCCGAGGGATGGTCCACCACGTATACCGGGGCCCAGATCGGGGCCGACTCGATGGAGACCTGGTCGCGCGGGCTGGAACGGTTCAATGCTGCGCGCGCCAAATATGATTCGGCGCAGTTCTACGACGTCGACTATCAGGAATTGATCGCCGACCCACTGGGCACGGTGGCCGACATCTACCGGCACTTCGGTATCGCCCTGACAGACGAGGCCCGGCAGGCGATGGAAGCCAGTCACGCCGCGAGCCAGCAAGGTGATCGGGCGCCGAAACACCGGTATTCGCTGGCCGATTACGGGCTGACCGCCGAAGCGGTGAAGGAGCGGTTCGCCGGCCTGTGAGCGTGCCCGGCTGCGAGCGACTTGCCCACCAGTAGCGACAATGCACTGCGCGGCCAAAGTCGCTGATAGGTGGGAAAGTCGCGGTGAGGCGGGCAGTCGCGTGAGCATTCCGGCCGTGGGGCTGGCGTGACGGATGTGACCGCGTGGCTAACCCGCGCGACTGAGTCGCGCGTCTCAGTCGGCCGCTTCGTGCTCGAGAATGCCCTCGGCCACCGCGTGCTCGATGCTGTCGGATAGCCGCGGGCAGGCCCTGGTGCGTGCGGTGTCGCCGCCCCCGGCGCGCACCTCGGCAAAGTGCGCACAGCGCTGAGCTGCCTCGGTATTCCATTGCACCGCAGTGTGTCCCGGCCCGAGCCGCCGCACCGTCACCGTGACGTGGCAGAACCGGCAGTCCACCGGCCGTAACCCTGCGCTGAGGTAGCGGTCCCGGTCGACGCGGCTGGCTTCGGCCACCGAGGCGGCGCGCTCCGGGTCATTGGTGAAATCCCTTGACTTGGACCACGTTCCGGAACCGCTACGGCCATTGTGCGACGGTGCGTCGTCATGATCATGGTGATCGCCGTGCAGGGCCAGCATCGACCGGGCCAGCCGGTCGACGTCGGGTACGTCCTGGTCGTCGGCCACGACTTCAGTGTTGCTGCGCAGGTACGTCGTCGGCGGCCGGCTCGGCGTCGCGTGCCTTCAGGTTGTCCGCAACCTCGGCGTTCCAGAACTCGTTGGCGCGGGTGGTGTCGACCTCGATCTCGAAGCGCTCCACCATTTCCGGCTGGATGTCGGCCACGTCGACGTAGAACTGCTGATACCAGCGGCGCAGCTGATAGACGGCGCCGTCTTCCTCGACCAGCAAGGGGTTGTCGATGCGCGTCTTGTGCTTCCAGATCTCCACGTCCTGCAGGAAGCCCTTGCTCACGCCGTCGGTGAAGACCCGGGACAGCTTGTCGGTCATCTTCTCGTCCATGCCCTTGGGCTTCTCGACGATCACGCCCCACTGCAGCACGAACGAGTTCTGAGTGACCGGGTAGTGGCAGTTGATGAGGATCGACTCGGCCTTGTAACCGCCGTAACTGTTGTGCAGCCAGTTGATCATGAACGACGGGCCGAAATACGAAGCCTCCGAATCCAGATGCGCCTCACCGTAAGTGGTGCCCAGATCGTCGACGTCAGGCCGGCCGACGTTGTGCAGGTACTGCGAAGCGATGTGACCTTCGAAGACGTTCTTGAAGTACGTCGGCAACCCGAAGTGGATGTAGAAGAAGTGCGCCATGTCAGTGACGTTGTCGATGATGTCGCGGCAGTTCGACCCTTCAATGAGGATGCTGTTCCACCGCCACTCGGTCCACTCGTCGCTGGCCGCCTCGGCCAACTCCGGAATCCGGACCGCAGGGTCCGGCGGGTTGCCTTCGTGGTCGTGCCACACGAACAGCAGACCGCTGCGGACATCAGTGGTCCACGCCCGGGTGCGCGCCGTCTTGGGGGTGCGTTTGGCGTACGGCACCAGCTTGCAGCGGCCGTCGCCACCCCAGCGCCAGTCGTGGAACGGGCAGGCGACCTCGTCGCCCTTGATAGTGCCCTCGGACAGGTCGCCACCCATGTGCCGGCAGTAGCCATCGAGCACCTTGATGTCACCGTGAGAGTCGGCGAACACCACTAGTTTGGTGCCGAACGCCTGCACCGAGTGCGGTTTGCCGTCCTGAAAGTCTTTCGCGACGCCCAGGCAGTGCCAGCCGCGGGCATACCTGGTCGGCAAGGCGCCGGGGTCGATTTCCCGGACACCGACGTGGCTTGTGTCGGTACTCACCCTGTTACCTCCGCGGTTGTATCGCAAAAAAGGGGCTGCTAACTAGAACACGTTACAGTTTTGGGGCGGAGGTGCGCAACGACGGTGAGGCTAACCACGGTATATGCGCATTACGGTATATGTAATTGATGCCGTTGTTCTCTTTCGAAGGTCGCTCGCCGCGCGTCGATCCGACCGCATTTGTGGCACCTACCGCGACGCTGATCGGCGACGTCACCGTGCAGGCCGGCGCGTCCGTTTGGTACAACGCTGTGCTGCGCGGCGACTATGCCCCGGTGGTGATCCGGGAGGGCGCCAACGTGCAGGACGGGTCGGTGCTGCACGCCCCGCCCGGAATCCCCGTCGACATCGGTCCGGGGGCGACGGTCGCGCATCTGTGCGTGATCCACGGCGCCCACATCGGGTCCGAGGCGCTGATCGCCAACCACGCCACGGTGCTGGACGGCGCGGTGATCGGCGCGCGGTGCATGGTGGCGGCGGGTGCGCTGGTGGTCGGGGGCACGCAGATTCCGGCCGGGATGATGGTGGTGGGTGCGCCCGCCAAGGTGAAGGGGCCGATCGAGGGGACCGGCGCGGAGCTATGGGTGAACGTGAATCCGCAGGCCTACCGGGACCTCGCGCAGCGGCACATCGCGGGGATTGAGCCGGTTTTGTGATTCGGGTTCGGCAACGAGGCCAACGACGAACACACCTGTAAGTGCGTGGGCGCTGCTACGACGTCGGTCATCGGCATCTGACGGGGTGGATCTACGGGGTTCCGTGGGTGCCGGGTGTGCCGGGGGGGTGTTCCGCGGCCCGCCGATCCGCCGCTGCCGCCGATGGCGTTGCCGAAAACAGAATCGGTGGTCGCATTCCCGCCGTCACCCCCATCGCCACCTGCGCCGCCGTTCCCTGCACCGCCGTTTCCTCCACCGCCGGCGGTCGCCGTGGCGGTGGACGCTGAATTGATGATGGTCGCGTCGCCGCCGTCGCCGCCGTTGCCGCCGCGCCCGGCGCTGCCCTCACCGCCCACCCCGCCGCCACCGGCAGTGGCCTGCCCGGACCCGGCGGTCGCGGCGTTGCCACCGTTGCCGCCGTTACCGCCGGTGGCCCCGCTGGTGCCCGCGGCGCCGTTACCGCCGATGGCGTTGCCCGACCCGGAGGTCTGGGCGTTGCCGCCGCTGCCGCCGTTGCCGCCGCCGGTGGTACCGGTGCCACCCGCCGCACCGCTGGCGCCCACCACGTCCTGCGCCGACCCGGAGTAGACGGTTTCGGAACCGCCGTTGCCGCCGTTGCCGCCGCGCCCGGCGCTGCCGTGACCGCCCGCACCGCCGGCTCCGGCAGTGACCTGCCCGGACCCATCGGTCGTGGCGTTGCCGCCGTTGCCGCCATTGCCGCCGGTGGCCCCGTTAGTGCCCGCGGCGCCGTTGCCGCCGGTGGCGCTGCCCGACCCGAAGGTCGAGGCATCGCCGCCGTTGCCGCCGTTGCCGCCGCCGGTGGTGCCCTTGCCGCCCGCCGCACCGTCGGCGCCCACCACGTTCTGCGCCGACCTGGGGTCGGCGAGTAATACGCTGCCGCCGTTGCCGCCGTCGCCGCCGCGCCCGGCGCTGCCCTCACCGCCCACCCCGCCCGCACCGGCAGCGACCTGCCCGGACACCGAGATCGACGAGCCGCCGTTGCCGCCGTTACCGCCGGTGGCCCCGGCGGTGCCCGCGGCACCGTTACCGCCGGTGGCGCGGCCCGACCCGTTGGTCGCGGCATCGCCGCCGCTGCCGCCGTTCCCGCCACCGGTGGTGCCGGTACCACCCGCCGCACCGTCGGCACCCGTGACGTTCTGCTTCGAATCGGTGGCCAACGCGTATTCGGAGCCGCCGTTTCCGCCGTTGCCGCCGCGCCCGGCGCTGCCGTGCCCGCCCACGCCCCCGGTACCGGCATTGACCTGCCCGGAACCGGAGGTCTGGGCGGTGCCGCCGTTGCCGCCGTTGCCTCCGGTGGCCCCGTCGGTGCCCGCGGCGCCGTTACCGCCGGTGGCGCTGCCCGACCCGTCGGTCGCGGCGTTGCCGCCGTTGCCGCCGTTGCCGCCGCCGGTGGTGCCCTTGCCGCCCGCCGCACCGTCGGCGCCCACCACGTTCTGCGCCGAACCGGTGTTGGAGACGGTTTCGGAGCCGCCATTGCCGCCGTTGCCGCCGCGCCCGGCGTTGCCGTCACCGCCCACCCCGCCGGCACCGGCAAAGACCTGCCCGGACCCGGTGGTCCTGGCGTTCCCCCCGTCGCCGCCGTTGCCGCCGGTGGCCCCTGCGGTGCCCGCGGCGCCGGCACCGCCGGTGGCGCTGCCCGGCCCGTTGGTCTGGGCGTTGCCGCCGTTGCCGCCGTTGCCGCCGCCGGTGGTGCCGGTGCCGCCCGCCGCACCGTTGGCGCCCACCGCGTGCTGCTTCGATTCGGAGTAGACGTATTCGGAGCCGCCGTTTCCGCCGTTGCCGCCGCGCCCGGCGCTGCCGTGACCGCCCACCCCGCCGGCACCGGCAGTGACCTGCCCGGACCCGGAGGTTTCAGCGTTGCCGCCGTTGCCGCCGTTGCCGCCGGTGGCCCCGTCGGTGCCCGCGGCGCCGTTACCGCCGGTGGCGCTGCCCGACCCGTCGGTCCGGGCGTCGCCGCCGTTGCCGCCGTTACCACCGTTCCCGCCGGTGCCTGCGGCGCCGCCCGAGCCGCCGTTACCTCCCACGACGTTGCTCGAACCGGAGGTGAACACAGAGCCACCGTCGCCGCCTCGGCCTCCGGTACCACCGGTACCTGAGGGGCCGGTGGTACCTCCGGTGCCTCCGGTGCCGACGGCGCCGCCGGCGCCGGCGTTGCCGCCGCGACCGCCGGTGCCGCCGTCGCCGCCGGTCAATGCGCCAGCGGAGCCGTCGGCCGCGCGCCCGCCGGCGGCGCCATTGCCGCCGAGCCCGCCGCTGCCGTTGATACCGCCGGCACCGCTGTTCCCGCCCGCGCCGCCAGCCCCGCCCGACCCCCCGGCAAAGCCCGAACCGCCGTTGCCCTTGGTCGGTATGTCGGTGTTGTTCGCGCCGATAGCTCCATTGCCGCCGTCACCACCGTGCCCACCGTTACCCGATGCGCCCGCCACGCCGCCAGCCCCAGCGGCGCCACCGGCACCGGCCGCACCGCCGGCACCACCGGCTCCGCCATCACCGCCCGCGGCGCCGCTAGCCGAGGCACCGTCTCCGCCGTTGCCGCCCAGACCTCCGTGACCGCCCAGACCGCCGCTACCGCCCTGGCCGAACAGCAGTCCGCGTGCTCCGCCGGCACCCCCTTGGCCGCCGACCCCGCCGACCCCGCCCGTAGCACCGGCCGCACCGCTACCCGCGACGGCCGACGCGCCCGCCCCGCCTTCGCCGCCTCCGCCACCGATCCCGCCGGCTCCGCCCTGACCGAAGAACAATCCACCGGCGCCACCCGCGCCACCATTGGCGCCGGCCATCCCCGGTGCACCGGCCACACCGGCCTGTCCGGCACCGCCGGCCCCGCCGGCCCCGCCCGTGCCGACCAAACCCGCCGAGCCACCTGCTCCGCCGCTTTGACCAGCCGCGCCAGCGGCCCCATTGCCGCCGTTGCCCCACAACAGCCCGCCGTCGCCGCCCCGGCCGCCCGGGACGGTCGCGTCGGCGCCATTGCCGATCAGCGCGCGTCCCAGCAATGTCTGTGTCGGCGCATTGACTACCTCGAGCAGCAGCGCATCAATGCCGCTGGTTTCGGCTGTGGCATACGCCTTGCCGGCGCTCGCGAGGTTCTGCAGGAACTGATCGTGGAACGCCGTCGCCTGCGCACTGAAGGCCTGATATTCCTCGCCGTGCGCCGCGAACAGGGCCGCGATGGCCGCCGACACCTCATCACCGGCGGCAGCCACCAGCCGCGTCGTCGCGACCGACGCCGTCCGGTTTGCCGTCTGAACGGCCGTCCCGATCCCGGCCAAATTATCAGCCGCAGTCGCCACCAGGTCAGGTGTTGCAATGACAAACGACATCTGGCTCCCTCAAACTCTGTGGTCGCGAGATTTACACGCGGCCCTGATCGTGGCTCTGCGCATCCCGTCCGACGGAACCCAGAGTTAGCTCATCGCACGCTTGTTGCCGGCGACACCTGACCCGTGCGAATGGAAGCCCAACGGACTTTAGCCCCTTGCTGACAGAAAGGGAGGGAAACTGACACGATGCGTAGCTGGTTCATATTCGACTTCACCACAGCGAAAGTGAAGTCGGCGACGCAGAATCGCCGTGTTGTGTCGTGTGATTCACACTCAGCTGGAGACTGGGCGAGCGGACGCGGTCGCCTGGTCCAACTCCCAGTAGGCGCGCAGCGCCAGCAGCTGCCCCTGATCGTCGGCCCGGTAGGTGAACACGCCCTGGGCGGTGACCTGGTAACCGCCCGCAGTGATCAGGATGTGCCCGACGTTCGCTTCCTCATTTCCGCATTGATAGCTGTCTTGGAAGAAGAACTCGATCTTGTCGGTGGGCGCGATGGCCAGATCCCAGAACCGCGAGATCGCCTCCTTGCCGCGATGCCCCTTGCCCTCAGGGTCGAAATGCGATGGCCCGATAGGGTCTTCGACAATCGCGTCGTCGGCGAATACCGCCAGCCAGGCCTCCTTGTCGCGCGCGCCGACCGCCTCGCGGGAGCGCCGGCCGGCCTCGTGCGCCGGATGAGTCACGCGTCCTGCCAACCCGAGTGGATGTAGGTGTCGGCGAACCGCTTCATCGAATCCTGCTTCTTGTCCAGCGGCGCATCGAAGCTCAGGCCGTCGAAAACCCAGGGAATGGTGATGTAGTCGGTCACCCCGATGTCGGCGAGCTCGCGGTGGCCGTCCACGCCGAACTTGTCCATGCACACGGCCTGGTACTCGAAAGGGTCTTCCGCACGGCCGTTTTCGGCGAGCAGCGCCTTGAGCTTGCCGATGGTTTCGTCCAGTTGCGCGTGCGTCATCATCGCGCTGGTCCAGCCGTCGCCGACGCGCACCGCCCGCTTGAGTGCCACGTCGGTGTGCCCGCCGACGTAGAAGGGCACCGGCTCACTGGGCGCCGGACTCATCTGCAGACGGTCGAAATCGTAGAACTCGCCGTGGAATTCGACCATGCCACCGGCGAGTACCAGCTTGATCACGTCGATCATCTCGTCGACCCGCTTGCCGCGACGCGCGTACGGTACCCCACACCATTCGAATTCTTCGGGCGCCCAGCCGATTCCGACACCGAATCCGAACCGGTTGTTGGTCAGGTTGGCCACCGAGCCGACCTGGCGGGCCAGCAGCAACGGGTTGCGTGACCCCAACTTCATCACGTTGGTGTAGAACCGCAGTTTCGAGGTGACCGCGCCCATGGTGCCCGCCAGGATCAGCGGGTCGACCCAGGGGGAGTTCTCGTCGAACATCCGCTTGCCGTCGGCGGTGTAGGGATAGTCGACGGACTGCTTCTCGAAGTAGAAGATCGAATCCGGCAGCGCGATCGAGTCGAAGCCGACTTCCTCTGCGGTTTTGGCGAGTTCGGTCAGCTGGTCGATCGGGCTGAACGCGATGCTGAGGGTGTATTTCATGCGCCGGCCTGTTTCGGCTTGTCGCATCCGACCACCCACATCGAGTAGTACTGCGAACCCCCGCCGTAGGCGTGGCCCAACGCCTTACGCGCATTCGACACCTGATGGTCCCCACCCTTGCCCATCACCTGTATCGCGGACTCCGCGAAGCGGATCAGGCCCGACGCGCCGATCGGGTTGGACGACAACACCCCGCCCGACGGGTTGACCGGCAACCGTCCACCGATCGCGGTCTCGCCGGCTTCGGTCAGCTTCCAGCCCTCACCCTCGGGGGCAAAGCCCAGACTCTCCAACCACATCGGCTCGAACCAGGAGAACGGAACGTAGATCTCGGCGGCGTCGATCTCGTCGATGGGACTGGTGATGCCGGCCGCCTTCCACAGCGCGGCCGCGGCGTCCCGGCTCGCCTGCGGACTGACCTGGTCGCGTCCGGAGAACTGCAGCGGCTCGGTGCGCAGCGCGGTGGCGTGAATCCAGGCCACCGGGTTCCCCTCTGCCAGCCGGGCATCGGCGATCTCCTCGTTACCGATCACCACAGCGCAGGCGCCGTCGGACGACGGGCAGGTCTCGTCGAAACGGATCGGGTCCCACAGCATGGGGGACTGCATCACCTTCTCCACGGTGATGTCGGGTTGGTGCAGGTGCGCCAACGGATTCTTGGCGCCGTTGAGTCGGTCCTTCACGGCGACGATGGCACCGATGTTGAGCGGGGCACCGGAGCGGCGGATGTAGGACCGCACGTGCGGGGCGAAATAGCCACCGGCGCCGGCACCCACCGGCTTGATGAACGGGATCGGAATCGACAACGCCCACATGGCATTCGACTCCGACTGCTTCTCCCAGGCCATCGCCAGCACCCGGCGATACTTGCCCGATTGCACCAGGCTGGCCGCGACGATGCCGGTGGATCCGCCTACCGAACCTGCAGTGTGCACGCGGATCAACGGCTTGCCGGTGGCTCCTACGGCGTCGGCCATGAACAGTTCGGGCATCATGACGCCCTCGAAGAAGTCCGGCGCCTTACCGACGACGACAGCGTCGATGTCGTCGAAAGTGGACCCGGAGTCCGCCAACGCCCGGTCGATGGCTTCGCGCACCAGCCCGTTCATCGAAACGTCTTTGCGCTTCGCCACGTATTTGGTCTGTCCGGTGCCGAGCACCGCGGCGAGGTTCGCTCCTGCGCCAGCCATCAGTTCTTCCCTTCCATGACCGCGACCAGGTTCTGTTGCAGCGCAGGGCCGCTGGTGGCGTGTGCCAGCACCCGTCCCGCCGAGCCGTCCCAGATGTGTTGTGCGGCAAAACCGATGCGTTCCAGGCCGGCGACGAACATCGGGTTGGCGGCCAGTGCACCGCCGGACGGGTTGACCTTCGTCGACTCCCTCAGGCCGATCGCCTCGGCGAGGATCAGGTGCTGGTGGGTGAACGGCGCGCAGATCTCGGCAACGTCGATGCCGGTGTCACCACCGGTGGCCGCCTTCGCCGAAGCCGCGGTGGACGACGAGATGGTCAGGTCGCGCAGACCCAACGCGGGGGTATCGATGCGGTGTTCGATTCCCGTTATCCAGGCCGGCTTTTCGCGTAGTTCGCGCGCCCGGTCGTCGGCCGCGAGCACGATCGCTGCCGCACCGTCGGTGATCGGCGCGATGTCGTGGCGTCGCAACGGATCGTTGAAGAACGGCCGGGCCAGCAGTTCGTCGATGCTGTCGGCCGGCTGCTCGGAGTCGGTCCGTTCCGACCGCGCGAACGAGTCGAGGGCGACCTGCGCCATCTGCGCGTGCGTCCACTTGCCGGAGTCCAGTCCGATGCGCGCCTGCAGTCCGGCCATCGACACCGAGTCCGCCCACAACGGCGCCACGGTGTAGGGGTCGGTCTGGCGCGACAGGATCTGGCGCAGGATGCCGGCCGACGACTTGCCGAACCCGTATACCAGCGCGGTGTCGACCTCGCCGGTGAGGATCTTGATGTAAGCCTCGTACAGCGCCCAGGCGGCGTCCATCTCCACGTGGGATTCGTTGATCGGCGGCACCGCGCCGATCGAGTCGATCGCGGAGATGAACGAAAATGCCCGTCCGGCAAGGTAATCCGACGACCCCGAACACCAGAATCCGATATCGGACTTGGTGATGCCGAGGTCGCCGTAGAGCTGGGCGAAGCACGGCATCAGCATTTCGACGCCGTTGGTGGTGCCGTCGGTACGGCGTACATGCGGCGCGTGAGCGAAGCCGACCACCGCGACATTGCGAGTGCTCATGGTGTGAGTAAGCCCTTTACAGGTGGTGTTTGTAGGTGTCGTAGTCGGCGTCCGGTTCGCCGGTCGGCCGGAAGAACTCGATGTTGTCGATGCCGAAGCCCCACTCTTCGCGAGGACGCCACACCGCCTCCACCCGCATGCCCATCCGGACTTCGTGCGCGTCGACGTCGGCGACCAGGTGCAGGAACGGGATGTCGGCGCCGTCGAGCAGCACGTAGGCCGCCACGTAGGGCGGTTTGATGCGCTGACCCTGGAACGGGATGTTGATGATCGCGAACGTCGTCACCGTGCCCTTGTCCGGCAGTTCGACGAAATCGGTGGTGGGCAGGCCGGTGGCCGGGTCGGCGCCATGCGGGGGGAAGTAGACCTTTCCGTTTTCGCCGGTCTTGGCGCCCAGCAGCTTGCCCTCGGCGATGGCCCGCAGGTAGGCGCTTTCCTCGTGCGACGCGGTGTGCTGGATGGTCAGCGAGACGGGCGTGACGATCATGGTGACCGGATCCTGTTCGGACGGCTCGCCTTCGGGCTCGGTGTCTTCGCCGGGCACGAAGTAGGCGATGTCGGTGATGGCACCCACGGTCTGCTCGGCCCAGTGCACGCGCACCCGGTCACCGGTCTTGATGGACGAAGGACCCGCGGCTCCGACATCAATCGCGTGCAGCAGCGGGGTGTCCGCGCCGTCGAGCTTGATCAGCGCCCAGGCGAACGGTCGGTCCAGCGGCTCCCCGCCGAGCGGCTCGGGTTGCCACGTCCAGGACACCACGGTGCCGACGCTGGCCACGGGTACCATCTCGCGCAGCGGTTCGTAGGTGACGGGGTCGTATTCCGCCGGCGGCACATGAACCCGGCCGTCGGAGCCACGGACCCCCAACACCCGGCGGTCCCGCAGCGCGGTGAAGAACTCACCGAGCGTGGGACCCACCGAACGGGTGTAGTCGAAAGACAACGTCAACGGTGCGGAGAGAGGCGGCTCAGGGTGGTCGATCAGGGTCGGGCCGCTCGAACTGGCTGTCACGCCTTCGAGTAGAACAGGTTCTAAGAATGGTTTCAACTAGCCCTTTACCAAGGCCGTAGGAGGCAAGCTGTGAAGCTCGGACTGCAACTCGGTTACTGGGGCGCTCAGCCGCCGGAGAACCACGCAGAGCTCGTCGCCGTGGCCGAAGAAGCCGGGTTCGATGCGGTGTTCACCGCCGAGGCATGGGGTTCGGACGCCTACACGCCGCTGGCGTGGTGGGGGTCCTCGACGCAACGGGTGCGGCTGGGCACCTCGGTGGTCCAGCTTTCCGCGCGCACCCCGACGGCCTGTGCGATGGCCGCGCTGACGCTGGACCACCTGTCCGGCGGCCGGCACATTCTGGGCCTGGGCGTGTCCGGACCCCAAGTCGTCGAAGGGTGGTACGGGCAGCGCTTCCCCAAGCCGCTGGCCCGCACCCGCGAATACATCGACATCGTGCGCCAGGTGTGGGCCCGCAAGGAGGCGGTCACCAGCGCCGGTCCGCACTATCCGCTACCGCTGTCCGGTTCCGGCACAACAGGTTTGGGTAAGCCGCTCAAACCGATCACCCACCCGCTGCGCGCCGACATCCCGATCATGCTGGGGGCCGAGGGGCCCAAGAACGTGGCGCTGGCCGCCGAGATCTGCGACGGCTGGCTGCCCATCTTCTACTCGCCGCGCATGGCCGACATGTACAACGAGTGGCTCGACGAGGGGTTCGCGCGGCCGGGCGCCCGACGCTCCCGGGCGGACTTCGAGATCTGTGCGACCGCGCAGATCGTCGTCACCGAAGACCGGGCTGCGGCGTTCGAGGGCATCAAGCCGTTCCTGGCCCTCTACATGGGCGGCATGGGTGCCGAGGACACCAACTTCCACGCCGACGTCTATCGCCGGATGGGATACGCCGAGGTGGTCGAGGAGGTCACCAGGTTGTTCCGGTCCGACCGCAAGGACGAAGCCGGCAAGGCCATCCCGGACGAGCTCGTCGACGACGCGATGATCGTCGGCGATCTGGACTACGTGCGTAAGCAGATCGGCGCCTGGGAGGCGGCGGGCGTCACCATGATGGTGGTGGGTGCCCGCAGCGTTGAGCAGGTACGGGACCTCGCCGCGTTGATCTGAGCGGCGGCCTTGCGGTACCGCTAGAACGCGTTCTAGATTGACTCGATGGGGATGGGCTCAGACGGCGTGCGCGTCGCCGAACGACATCTCCACGTTGGTCACCGACTGCGTCATCAACGCCCGCTTGGGCAGGCCCAGCGATGCCAACTCCTTGGCGTAGGGGTGCTCGCCCAGCCTGATCCGGGCGCCGCCGAGGCGGGTGCGCACCCCCGAGGTCTGCATTGTCGACGAGGTCTCCCGGGTGACGCCGTCCAGGTGGGAGTACGTCGTGAGGTGCTGCGCTTTCATGGCCGGATGCCGGAGGCCGGGGCTGAACTCGATCCCGGCGATCAGCTGACCGTCGGCGCTGACGTCGAAGTCGAACTTGCGTCCCTCGCGAACGGTGAAGTCCGCCATGATCTTTGGATATCCCCAGATGGTGCGCCCGGCCTCGAGGGTGAACTCCTGGTCGACCGGCAGGCGATGGATGAAAGTAGCGGCATCGGCCATTGCCCGCAAGCCCTTGGCGTGCGTTCCCGGCCGGTTGACCAGGAAGGCGGTGCCGTACTCGTGGTACTTGCCGAGATCGCCGTCGAGGTAGCGGACCAGCAGCTGCACCAGAATCGCCCGGCCCGGCAGGTATTCGAAGACCTGCAGGCCGCTGTAGTCGATCAGACGCTGCGCGGCGCCGGCGGGGACCGAGAACATCGCGGAATGCTGATCGGCCTTGCGGATCACCACCGGCATGGTGAGCACGGTTCCGGCGATGGTGTGTTGCGAGACAGTCATGGGGCTTACTGTAATGGGCTCGACGTAGCGAACTGGAGGCTGTAGATGACTGACGTTGTGGGTGAAACCATTCCCGAGACGATCCTGAACATCGATCTGGCGGACGGCAATTTCTATGCCGACGGCGTCGCGGCGCGGGCAGCTTACCGCTGGATGCGGGCCAATCAGCCGGTGTTTCGGGATCGCAACGGATTAGCCGGAGCCACCACCTACCAAGCAATCCTGGACGCCGAACGCAACCCGGAACTGTTCTCCAGCACCGGCGGCATCCGTCCCGATCAGCCCGGCATGCCCTACATGATCGACATGGACGACCCGGCCCACCTGATCCGCCGGAAATTGGTCAACGCCGGGTTCACCCGCAAGCGGGTGAAGGACAAAGAAGCATCGATCGGCGAGCTGTGCGACACCCTGATCGACGCGGTGTGCGAGCGTGGCGAGTGCGACTTCGTCCGGGACATCGCCGCGCCGCTGCCGATGGCGGTGATCGGCGACATGCTGGGCGTACTGCCCGAGGACCGCGGGATGTTGCTGAAATGGTCGGATGACCTGGTCTGCGGGCTCAGCTCGCACATCGACCCGACGTCGGCGGAATTCCAGACGGTGATGGAAGCCTTCGCCGCGTACACCGCTTTCACGATGGATCTGATCGGTAAGCGCCGTGCGGAACCGACCGACGACCTGTACTCCATCCTGATCAACGCCGAGGTCGAAGGTCAGCGGATGTCGGACGACGAGATCGTGATGGAGACACTGCTGATCCTGATCGGCGGCGACGAGACCACCCGGCACACGCTGAGCGGGGGGACCGAGCAACTGGTACGGCATCGCGATCAGTGGGAGGCGCTGGTCGCCGACCCGTCGTTGCTGCCGGGGGCGATCGAGGAGATGCTGCGCTGGACGTCGCCGGTGAAGAACATGTGCAGGACGCTGACCAGTGACACGGAATTTCACGGCACCTCGATGCGGGCGGGCGAGAAGATCATGCTGCTCTTCGAGTCGGCGAACTTTGACGAGTCGCAGTTCGACCAGCCGGAGAACTTCGACATCCGACGAAACCCGAACAGCCACTTGGCATTCGGATTCGGCACCCATTTCTGCATGGGTAATCAGCTGGCCCGCCTGGAGCTGTCGCTGATGACGTCGCGGGTGCTCGAGCGGCTACCCGATCTGCGGCTTGCCGATGAATCGGCGTTGCCGCTGCGTCCGGCGAACTTCGTGTCCGGGCTGGAGTCGATGCCGGTGGTATTCACCCCGAGCCCGCGAGTCTGCTGAAGAGCGTTCGCGCAGCCGGTCCCGGCGGGCTGCGGCGCGATTTGCCCGACCTGATCCGACGATGCCAGAAAATTTGAGGTTCATGGGTACGTTGTCCGGCTAATCCCTATCGTTATGGCTGCAGGGCAGCGCGAAGGGGGAGGTTGGCGTGGATGGGACGCCGTTTGGTCGTTACCGGTTGATCGAGTTGCTGGGTCGCGGTGGGATGGGCGAGGTGTGGCGGGCTTTTGATACCGGCACTGAGCGGGTGGTGGCGTTGAAGGTGTTGCCGGCGCAGTTGGCTGATGATGAGACCTATCAGCAGCGGTTTCGTCGGGAGGCGCGGTCGGCGGCGGGGTTGGATGAGCCGCATGTGGTGCCGATTTATGACTTTGGGGAGATCGAGGGGCGGTTGTTTGTCACGATGCGCCTGATTGTGGGTCGTGATCTGCAGAGCATGTTGCGGGAGGGTCCGTTGGATCCGGCGCGGGCGGTGCACATCATCGATCAGGTGGCGTCGGCGTTGAATGCGGCGCATCGGATCGATTTGGTGCATCGCGATGTCAAGCCGTCCAACATTTTGGTGGCTGAGGA
>NZ_JBVAXK010000014.1:0-108034 GCF_055419285.1 Mycobacterium sp. IDUB_28
ATGTTCGCGGTAGAGGAATCGTGTCCTAACTTTCACAACGAATAGCGCACGTCCGGAATACGCGCACTCCGCCAGTACGATGCGACACCACGCTGTACCGTCCTCCCCCAGGGCCACAGTGTCAATTCACTGATTTGGACAACCGAGGTGGCAGGCGCACCGGTGTCGATCAGCAACACATCGACGGACAAGCCCGCCCACTCTGAAAACCGGGGTGCGCCCGCCGGCATCATCGGGAGGGGCCACCACGGAACTGCAGGCCGAAGCCTGCTCCCAAGAATCCGGTCAAGAAATTGTTCGCATCATTGCGCCCGCTCCCACCCCGAGCTTGAGTCTCCTAGCCGTTGACGGTGTCCTGGGGTGGACGTAGTTTGCCAGTTCAGTTCCGATCGCGCCGGGTGGTTGCGTGGAGGAAGGGGGCCGTCTGGTGGCTGGTGTGGATGTTTCTCCGGCCGATTTGTTGGGTTCTGCTGATGCGTATGCGGCGTTGGCGGCGCGTGCGGCGTTGATTGCGCCTCAGGCGGTGGTGGAGGTGCAGCGGATCGCGGAAAGTCATGGTCCGATGGGTTATCCGACGGCGGTGGGTGTGGCGGCGGGGTTGGCGTCTCGGGAGGGTTCGGTGACCGCCAAGGTGGC
Source organism: Mycobacterium sp. IDUB_28 (assembly GCF_055419285.1). Lineage (NCBI taxonomy): Bacteria > Bacillati > Actinomycetota > Actinomycetes > Mycobacteriales > Mycobacteriaceae > Mycobacterium > Mycobacterium sp. IDUB_28. The sequence goes on from NZ_JBVAXK010000014.1 coordinate 637, forward strand.
GGATTTCGGGGTGTATTCGCAGCGTTTGAGTGAGCATGCGGCGGCGTATAGCCGTGCGGATAAGGGTGGGGCGGTGCGGCTGGCGGCGGTGGCGTGGCCGGCGGGGTTGCGTGAGTTGGTGACTGGCACGGGTGTGCCTGCGGCCCATGTTGACCCGAAGCCTCCACCAAGCAAGCCGGCGGAAAAGCTCTGTTGGATCGGCACCGAAGATGGTGATGTCGCGAGTTTGTGTCCCCCCGACACCGACAGGGTCAGCTACGTCGACAAAGACAACAACTACGTCTCCAAGGACCTGAGCACCGGAGAGATCACCATCGAGTTGCAGCCCGGGCCAGAGCCCGGGGGAACCAGCTGCTGGCTGGGCAGCCGTGATGCTGACCGCTCAATCTGCGGACCGGACACCACCCGATGGGTCTATCAATACAGAGGCTGGCGGGTCAGCGAAGTGCTAATGCCTGACGGTCACATCGAAGTGATCTTCGAGATGCCGCCAGGTCCTGTTGACCCCAACTGATTGACGACCGCTCCCCCGCGGCGGCATCCGAAGCGCGCGAATTGAGCGGTCATCCGCCGTTGCGGGGCTTCGATTCCGTACATGCTTCGCGTACCAATTTGGGCGAGACGCCCGCGTCGGTCGGGTTCCTTCGCTGGGGTCGTGTGGTGGTTGGCGGGTGTCGGTGGGTGTGGTGGCTCGGTTTTGTTGGCGGGTGGGGTTTTCGTGGAGGTCGGTCATGCGGTGTTGGTCTCCTGGGTGGGGTTGGTGTTGTTGTCGAGTTGGGTGGCGATGTGGGGCCAGCAGTGGTGGCAGATGGGGGAGGCCAGGGGTAGTTGGGGGCGTTGGGGGGCGTTGGGTGTGGCGCAGACGAGGCATTGGTTGGTGCCGATGGCTTGGTCGATGAGGAGTTCGGTGCTCAGTGAGGTGGCGGGATGGTGGTGGGGGGCTGGGGTTTTGGGTTGTCCGGCGAGGGCGTTGTCGGTCCAGTGGGTGAGGGCTTGGGTTAGTGGTAGGTGGGGGAAGAGTCGGGTGGCGCGGCGGCCGGCGCCGGCGAGTGCGGCGGTGGGGTTGGTGGTGGGCCCGAAGGTGGTGTTGTGGGCTTGCAGGAGGCGGCGGCGTTGGTGTGGTGTGGTGGCGGCGGTGACCTGGTGGTACCAGCGTTGGGTGTCGGTGTGGGTGGTGGTGGTGGTGGTGTTTTGGGTGCTGGCCTGAACCTGGTGGACCTGGCTGTTGGCCGCGATTGCGGTGTCGGGGTTGGGGGTGGTGGCGCTGCCCTGGGTCGGCCCGGGGGGCCGGTCGGGCAGGGCGCGCAGGCGTGAGGCGAGGAAGGCGCCGGGGCGCTCGATGTGGTCGGGCCAGGTGTAGCCGGTGGTGCGCATGTCGGCATTGAGTGCCTGGGTCAGCGCGGCGGCCGACCACACGGCGGGGTCGATGCCGGTGGTGATCAGTGCGTCGCAGATGGCGCCGATGTGGCCGCGGGCCAGGCCGTGGCACAGCGGGGTGCGGCCGTAGCGGTTGCCGGTGAGTTGGTCGGCGAGGCGTTGGATGGCGAGGGGCCGCGGCGCGCGTAGCGGGCGCCGCGGTGGTGCGTGTCGAGGAGTACCTGATGGGGGGTACGGCGCGCGCTTGCGCGCCCTTGGTGAGGAAGTCCTTTCCAGAGATAACCGCCTATCACTACGTGATGGCGGTAGGTCGCAAACACCGCTGTTGTGCACAGGCTGTTTGCGACTGATGAGGTGCCACACGGAGGGGCGACGGCGGTGCGAAGGTGTCCTGGGCGAGCCGGTGCCCCGGTACGCCTCGATCGCCCAACCGGCGGCGGCAAGGACTCGGCGGGCGGTAGTGACGCTGCGAGGCGAGCAGCCTGCTGCGGCGGCGACGGTGGCATTGGTCGCAGCACAGTGCCGGCCGGTGCGGTGATCTGCGCTTACCGCCATCGCCTCGGCGACGCGCAGGAGCAGTTGAGCGCGTAGGTTAGCCGCGGTCAACGCCGCGACCCCTTCATCAGCCGTCGTCCATACGGCCAACCCGTCGAGCCATCCACGCCTACTGGTCCACATCGGCGTGCTGGTGGTTGTCACTGCCGCGGCAAGAATCCAGTGGCGACGGCTGTCGCGCAGGCGTTTTCGATGTGCGCGGGTGGTGCGTGGTGGATGAGCGTGTCGATCGTGATCATGAAGTAGCGCGCCTTCTGGTCCTGCTTGGGCGCATAAGCTACCGTGGTACCTGTCCATCGCGACAAGTCCCTTCGGGGATGGGTGCGAACCCACCGAGTCGAGGGCCAACTCGACTCGAACACTTCAGATACGAAGCCCTCGGTTGCCGCCGGGGGCTTCGTTGGTGTAGGCGGTGGATCCGGACCGATATTCAGCTGTGGATGTCGCCGGCCGCGAAAAATGGCTCAACGCTTAATGTTTGGGTGCTGCGGCCTGCGCGAGTGGTGCAGGGGTGGGAACCTCCTCCCGGTGCGCGTGGTTTCAGGGGTTATGGGTCAGGGCACGTCGAATAGACCCGAGTCATGTCAGAAGACACGGGCGATGACGAGTCAGGTTTCGCGGTAGCGAATTTCGGTCGCGACTGTTGTGCGACGCCGAAAAGGATGGCGCGCGATGCGGATTCGCGCTTCGGGCAGGCAGCGTTATGGACCGTGCGGGCGCATGGCGACCTCCAGACTGTTAATGGTGTGCCTGGAGGGATCGTCGCACGGGAGGCGCGGGAGTCCGCGCAGCGACACGCGGACACCCGCGCGTCGCTCTCATCTCACTGTCGAATGACAGCGATGCCTGTTAGCAGGCCACCGGTGCCGATGAAGTCAGCGCACGCAGCAGTAGTGCCTGCGCTTCGGAGATTCCATGTGCACGCGCGAGGTCCTGGAGGGCGTCGCGATCGGCGGCCAAGGCGTCGAGTGCGCCGGGAGACATCAGGGGCTGGCACACGTCGACGATCAGCGCCTGGACGCTCTTCATGTCGAACTGCGAGGCGACGGCCTCGGCGACCTCTTGCTCTTGCGGCAGCAGTCGCAACGTCATGTGCTTGGTACGGCGGCGGGTCTCGGTGCCGCGCCGACTCTTGCGGGCGGATTCGCCTGCGACAGGGGCCTGTGCGGTGTCCAAACCGGTTGTCATGGTGGTTCCCTCTCGCTGGTGCGCGGACATCCGCGCGCTATAGCGATACAGTAGCGCACAATGCGCCATGATGAGTGATATGTCTCCGCCCGGTTAGTGGTGTGTCGCAAGATGCGCCATTAAGCGTGAGGTGGGGTAGTAAATTGTGGGCATGACGACGCACGATGGCGCTTTCGACGCCGTCGACCCCGACGGGTGGCTGACCGCCGAGCAAGTAGCGGAGCTGTCCGGCGGCCGGGCAAAGGCGAACACGGTCCGTAGTTGGTGGAATACGGGAACGCTCGCTTTCAAGGTGTTCCCGGAACTCGGCGCCAAGTCGAACAAGAGGTCAAAGCGTGAGGATGCGGAGCGTTTTCTCAGCCGCAAGTTCGGTATCACGCCCACCACTCCCCTACCCGCCCCGCAGGCTGGGCGCCCCGCGCAGCCGGATCAGCGTCGGGTAACCGAGCTGCTCGACACGCTCACGTCCTTGAAGGCTGCGGCCGACGCCGCGATGCAGGCGCTTCTCGCAGAAGCTGAGCATCATGCCCAGACAGCCGCCGCGCAGGCAGCCCTTTCGCGCGCCCAGGCCGACGCTGATGCCATTCGTGCCCAGGCCGATGCGAAACGCGTGGAGACACTTCGACACTTGCAGACGATGTTCCGCGGCTACGACTCAGCGCTGACGACGTTCCTGCAGCCCAGCACGCCTGAAGCTGCGTTTCTTCACGCAGACTGAACCGGAGACAGGCCACAAGACTCCCCCGCTGCCAGCGCGCGGCCTCCCTTTAGTTTCCGCCCTCTGCCACGGTGGCGTTTTGTGCGGGCACGCTGCGGTGCCATGCGCCGTGACCTGCGATGTACGGATCAACGGCGGGTCTTTCACGGGCAACCGACACCCCGTTACCGGATCAGTCGCGGGGTGACGACCCGTCGGTGTGACGGATGTTTGTGAGTCCTTCCGACGGAGAACGGCCTGCAGCATCGACGGGCGGTCGTCGGACGGCGTCACGGCCCACTGCCCGTGCTGGCGTACGGGCGAATGACGTACGAGCGATCGCGCGTTTCGCCGCGTGTCCGCTCGCACGTGCGCGCGGTCGGCGAGACGTCCAGGGCGCCGGCACGCGGCACGTCCGGGGTGCGGGACGGTGTCGCGGGAGTGGCACCGCCTACTCCGACGCGGGGTGCCACGCGCGGCTGTGTGGGCGGTGGGACGGGCGGGACGCCGATACACCGCACGTCCCAACAGTCACTTGTGTAACAGTTCGGTTTCACGTCAGTGTGCCGACGCAGTTGCGAGTTCGCGTGCACTTACGTTGCAACGCGTGACAATGACTGGACCGACCCGAGTTATTCTCGTGGCTAATCAGAAGGGCGGCGTCGGCAAGTCGACGACCGTCGCGGCCGTCGCCGAGATGATCGCGACGGCAGGCAAGCGCGGACGCAGAGTGCTGGTGGTCGACGGGGACCCGCAGGCCAACGTCACCGTGGAGGATCTCGGCGTAGCGGGTGACCGCGGACAGTCACTGGCAGCGACCCTGCAGTTCGGGACGCCGTTGGTCCCGGTCCGCAATGTCCGCGACCATCTCGACGTCGTCGCGGGGGGACCACAGTTGGCGGTTGCCGGCGCGGCCGCCCACCTGATGGTCGACAACGGCATCGACATGGCAGCCAACCTGCAGACCCAGCTCAGCGCGCTGTGCGACGCCGAAGGCTACGACGTCGTGCTCATCGACTCCGGCCCGGGCGACGTGCCCCTGCTGGACACCTACCTGTCGGTCGCCAACTATCTGCTCATTCCAACCCGCGACGATCAGGCCAGCCTCGGCGGCGTCGAACGGCTGGCCCGACGCTTCTGGCGGGCCCGCAAGCACGGGGCTTCGATTCAGTTGCTGGGCGTGCTGCTGTTCGATGTCAACCCCCGCGCGACTAAGCGCAACGAGGAAGTTTTTGCCCAGGTCAACGACATGCTGGAGGGCAGCGGCACGACCCCCTTCGACATCACGATCCGCTCGGCATCTGCGGCTGCTGTCGACATGCGCTCGATGCACAAAACGGCCGGCGAACTGGTCGCCCTGGCGCACGACGCGCGGCGCAGCAGGCTGTCGAAGTTACGGGACAAGCAAAGTCCCGAGCGCGCAATGTGGGCCAGCGATCCGTCTGGCTTGGCCTCGGATTACCAGGAGCTGGTGCGCCAGATCGTGGCGCGTCTGCTGCGCTACGAGGCGGCGGCGCCGGTCGCGGAGCGCGCCGGATGAGCACCAGTCGACAAAAGCGCAAGGCCGTCTTCGATCCGTCGGCCCTCGACGACGAGATGGATGAGATGTGGCCGGCGCGGAGCAGTGCTGCGCCGAACCCGACCCAGACACCAATTGCGCCGCCGGCCACGCCTGCGCGGGAAGTGTCGCCCGCCACGCCCTCGCCGAGACCGTCGACGCCGGCTGAACAACGGCAGCCACACTCGGCGCCGCTGCAGCTGGTCGCCGAATCAGAGCCCGGACACCAGCGCCCGCACACCCCGGTGCGCACCGAGCTTGAGGTCGATCACCAGCGTCTACGTCCGACCGCCTCACCCGGTTCCGGTGGGGCGGCGAAGCGCGTCAGACCCCCGGAGGTGTTGCTGTCGGCCGAGGTGTACGACGAGCTGTATCGCGTGCAGATCGGCGAGAAAAAGCTGCGCCGGGGTCTGGCCCGACCCATGGGCACGATCGTGATGGATGCGATCGAGGCGCACGCGCCGAGGTTGGCGACCACCTGGTCCACGGTCGCGTCGTCGACGATGGGGGAGGGGCAGCTGTTTGAGCGGCCATCGTCGAATGCGGTGCCGCGGCGAAGGCGTCATGTGACCGCTCCGCGCACGGTGGTCCTGTCCGGAGTGTCGGCCGCAAACGGTCAGCGGCTAGACAATCTGGTGTTGGCGTGGGGCGCGGGTACCCGGAGCGCCCTGGTCGAGCAGGCGCTGCGGTACGAGTTCGGCCTGCTCGGGGCCTGACGGTCCGAGGCCAAGATCACCGGCGTCCCGGTTCGAGTGGCTCGGTGTCGGGAACGATGGCGCGTCCGCTGTTGTAGTCGCGCGCGATAACGGTTAGCTGCGCGACGAATGCCTCGCGGACAAACTGCGCGAAGGTGTACCGGCGTCCGGTCACCCGTTCAACCAGCCGGACCGCGGCGCGCGCTTGCTGATGAAGGTCGATGGGAATATTGACCTTGCTGTTCTTGGTCGTCTCGCCGTGCCGTGCAGTGTTTTTCGAGTTAGGCATTGATGGGTACGGAGCAGAACATACCGAGGCGCTTCATGTGGCTGAGCACGTTCTTGTAATCAGCGGTGATGTCCTTGGCCCGGTATCCATACAGCGGTACGGGGCGATAGTTGGTGTAGGCCTCGTCGACGATCGAGCTGCGCCGAATCGCCGGGGTCACTTTGTCGCCGAAGCCCTCCTGCAAGTACTCCATCTGCTGCTGGTACACCGCGCCGCTGGCGGGCACCGCGCAGGGGACGATCGCGAGCAGCGGGATGTCGATGCGGAAGGTCTTCTTGACGATGGCGAGTTCACGAAGCAGGGCCTGGATGCCCTCCGATTCCTTTCCGGCGGGCTTGGTGCAGGTGATCAGGCCCCATGACCCCGGTGGTGCTGCCTCGTCAACTGACGAAGCGATGAGCGCAGTTGTGACCAGGGCGCTGTTCGAGCCGGGGGAGTCGATCAAGGTGACGTCAACCGGGGCAGCATTTTCGAGCGCGTCGCGCAGACGCATGACGCCGCCAACCACGGCCGGCAATTCGACCATGAGTTTGTCCAGTGTCGAGCGGGCGGCGGGCACGATGGTGAGGTTCTCGATACGCGCCTCGGGGGCGTCGCTGAGGAGGAGATCGCCGTCGTCGGTGTAGTCGATGGTGCGGGCGGGGCGTTCGATGTCGTCGATTGTGGCGTCGAGGCGCAAGACGTCGGCGATCGTGGTGCCGGCGATGTCCGGATAGCCCAGCCAGGTACTGGCGTTGGCTTGCGGATCCAGGTCGATGACCCGCACGCGCAGGCCGGAGGCGGCCAAGAGTATGGCGGCGGTGACGACGGTAGTCGTCTTGCCGACGCTTCCGGACATGTTGGCGACGGTGTAGGTAGGCATGGCTGGCGGGTCTCCTATCGCGGGCGAGGTGATTGGGCGGTGATGCAGGCTGCATCACGGTGGTGGTGCGTGAGCGGTGATGCAGCCTGCATCACGCGATGTGAGGAAGTCCGGACGTGCACGGTGACATCACCCTCGGGCCATCGATATCTGCTGGCTTTCCCAGTCCGTCGGCCGGTAACCAACCCGTTCAACGAGCACATCGAGGTGAGCCACGGCGTCGTCGTCGAAGCCTTCTTTGAGAGACGCGGTGTGCAGCTCGGCGGCGGCGATCGCGTGGTGCCACGCGCGTGTGCAGCGAGCCTTCTCGCCGGTGCCGGCAACCGTAGCGTTCCAGTCGCGCAGAAGAGCCTTGACTGCGGATGTCTGGCTGCGTGCGGCGACGCCGGACAGATATTGGCGGACCAGGAGTTTGAGCAGTTCGGCATTCGAGGGCTGCTGGCCGATCAGCGTCGCGCACGCCTGCCGGCGCAGCGTCTGCGACGAGGCGGCGGCTCGCTGCTGCTGCGCGATCTCGGCGGCCACGGCGTCCGCCCCTGGATCAAGGTGTGCATCGCTGCCCTGAGTGCCGGCGCTGGCGGGGCCAACATCATCATCGGTATCCGGCCGGTTCGGGGGGACTGGGGAAGGCGCGTCGTGCTCTGTATAGGCCGCTTCGGGTGCGGGGTCGGGTCGCGGCCGCGCGTAAAGGTCTAGGTGGCCGGTGTTGGGGTTCACCGCGCCCACGACCTGGGTGCCCGGGGACAGCTCGTCTCGGCCTATGCGGTGGTCGGTGTAGTGCTCGCCCAGCTCGCTGCGCGGATCATCGGTGAGCGTGATACCGAGAGCGGCGGCCTCCGCGCGCGCGTCCCGCTCGGCGATGATGCGTTCGGCCGCGCGGGAGGCCGACCAGTGGTGGCGCAGGATCAGTTGCTGGGCCGCCACCTGCTCGGCGCGGCGCGGCGCGGAATTCTGGTCCCGATCTCGCCCTTTCTGCCATCGCCGGTGCGGCCCGTACGGCAGCTTGCCGGCCAGGGCCGCGGCCTCCGCGCTGGGCAGGCTTCCGGTCGCGACCGAGTCCCGAACCTCCGGTGCGAGTAGCAGCAGCGCTAACCGTCGTGACACGGTGGCCTGGTCGACGCCAAGGCGTTCGGCGATCGCGCGCTGGGAAAGATTGATGTCCGCGTAGCGGGCGAACAGGTCCGCTTCGGCGAGGTCGGAGAGGTCCTCGCGGCCAAGATTCTCGGCCGCCATCGCATCGAGGTCGCCATCATCGGCCATGATCGAGTCGTCGACGACAGCTGGCACGGTGGCACGGCCGGCAGCAAGGGCTGCGGCTCGCCGACGGTGCCCGTAGACGAGGACGTAGCGGGCGTCGGCTGAGATCTGCTGCTCGGCGGACGGCCTGGCCGCGAGGAAGGCATCTCGTGGCACGGCAAGCACGGGCAGGCGGACCCCGCTGACGCGCACTGCGTTGAGAAGTTCTTCCCACTTCGGTTCGCCGGGTTGGGGGGTGGAGCGCGACGAATCGTTGAAGGGGTGCGCGGCGATCTCGGCGACCGGGAGGTCGACGACGCGGTGGGCCTCGTCCGCGGCGACGGCGGTCATCCCGGCGATCAGCCCGTTTTCGTCGGCCGTGTCGCCGGCGGGGGAGTGGGATTGGCCGGGTTCGGTGTCGCCGCCCGCGAGTCTGGCGAAGCGATTGGCGGTCTTGCGCTTGCCGGCGGCTTTGACTGGCCGGCGGGAGGTCCTGGTGGACGTGTCTGTCATGACGCAACTCCTTCTCAATACCGGTATTAGAGTATTAGGCCGGGGGGACACGAGCAACAACAGCGCGTTGCCGCAGGGCCGTCGGCTAGCGGGGGCAACGGCGGCGGGGTCGATCGTGGCGGTCGTCGTCGCGGTGATGCACGCTGCATCACCGTTAGTCCGGAGTTATGGTGTCCCACCAGGCATTCCTTGACTTTCGTCACGTGACGTATTTAGCGAGGGTAGATGGGTGGCGCAGGTATAGGGCAGCGATGCGCGAATGTCTTGTTCAGCGGGCTTGCTATCGCACGGATGTCCGTGGGCCGCGGTTGACCGATGTGCGGCAACTCGTGCTGCGCTCCACGAGCAGACCTATGTCTCGACCAACCCCCATCATGGTACCGGCGGCCAGGGACGCGACGGCGCAACCACGGCCGTCACCAACTGCTCGACCCTGGCTGGGTCTCGCGACCTGTCAGTGCCGCTGGCCGCCGTTCGATATTTAACCTTTCGCCAGTACGTTGCGACATGGCGCCGGGCCGTTCTCCGTGCGCGCGATCCACAGTGGCAACGCCGAGTGCTGATGCCATCGTGGTGTATGTCGTATGCGCATATGCGATGATGCGCGTCGCGCATCGCATCGTGTTCGGCAATTCCCTGAGGTGTGCTGCTGGTGTGTCGGCGGGCAGTACGTCTCCTACACTCACCGGCTTGCATCATGCGCTACGGCGGTAAGCAATCTATTTGCCGTGTCCACTTCGTGTGCTCTACTGCGAGCACGCACGGCAAGGATCCGGGTTTGGAGGGAAACCGTCGATGACTGAATCGAAGTTGGTGGACGAGCTCAGCGCTCGTCTGCTCAAGCAAGACGAGAAAGTCCCGACCACGATCCGCTTGAGCCGGCGGCTCCTCAAACGGCTGCGGGACCAGGAGCGACGCTGGTCGACGTCGATGTCGTTCATTGTCGAAAAAGCCCTAGAGCCCGTCCTTACCGAACTAGAGCAAGCCAAACCACCAACTGAGGGTGCCGCCGATGACAGCGACTAAGCACCCGGCCATCGAGGTGACCGCGCAGCAGGCGTGGTTCCTCGCTGATCACCTTCGGGCAGGTACCTATCCGTGGATGTTGGCGATCACCACCCCCTACGTCGACGCGGGGGAGCGGGCCCCTTTCAATCAACGCTGCAGGGACGAACTCACCGAATCCGGCGTTCTGGATCATCGGGGGCAGCTCAACCCGTCCGTCGCTGAAGCTATCCGGACCGCGTGCCATCCACGTCAGTGGCTGGAATGGCTCACCATCCTTGGCCCGGACCAGATCTTGCGTGGAGTCCTGGCCCGCACTGAACCCGTACAGGCCGTGGCCGTATTGCGCTACGCGCAGATGGTGACGTTCACCCCGCTGCAGCTCACTGACAGCGAAGCGATCGTGCCGATCGTCACTGCCGGACTGCCCCCTGACCAGCGGGCGGCGCGCTTCGAGGAGTTCTCGCTGTCGATGGACCTCGGCAAAGCGATCGATGCCCGGATAGGCCGCGGCGCAGATGTGTTCGAGACTCTCACCGACCTGGGTGTGGACGAACAGGCAGCCGAGATCATGACGCTGGCTCGTGGTGGTGACCGCGCGATCGTGGAGCTGACCGCCCATGAATCCACAGGCGGCGGCCACCACCACACTGACGTCAGCGTCAACGTCATCAGCACCGATATCGGGCTCATACTGGTCAGCCCGCCAGCTGGTGAGCCGCGAAAGGGCGGACGGTCGGTGTTCGCCCCTGGTGATGCGTTCGCAGTGGCGATGGCCGTGCGTGACCTCACCGCCCGATTACCCTCTGGCACTTGGTTTCCCAATGAGAACTACAGCATCTGACATCTCCGATTCGAAAGTGGGACCGCATCGATGAGCACTCCATCTGACTTCTCCGCCGATGACAACGCCGCCGGCAACCTGCCAGCGCAGCGGTCGATTGAGACCCCGGCTGCCCCGCCGGACCCGTACCGTCCTCCCGGTCAGGCCGACACAGGGCCCCAGCGCCGCATCCAGTGGCCATTGCAGCAGGGCGTGGGACCGGGCGATGGGCAGCAGGACCCTCGCGCGGCGGCGCCGCTTCCCGCGACGGCACCCCGGCCGCCGGCACCCCCGCAGCACGCCTCGGGTTCCGGCCGCCCTCAGTTCATCCCACCAGCTCCTCTGCGCCCCTCCTCCGTTGACACGCAGAACCAGCAAGCCTTCAGGCCGCCGGGCCAGCCTGGCGAGCGCCCCACACCGCCCCCGCCGGCCTCGCACGCCGCCCCTGAGTCAGCCCCACCAGTGCCCAACCTCCCCAGTTTCGGGGGATTCTTCGACGACACAGACCCATCTGACAGCGCGCCGCACACCGGGTGGGCACCTGAACCCAACACCGCGGCGCCGCCACCGGCCAGCCACGTTGCGCGCGGTCACGACAGCTTCGCTGGCGCGGTCCCGCTGACTCAGGACAACCAGCGGGTCGTCACGACACGGCGACGCGCCAGCGGCACTGGCTGGCGCAAAGTCGTGGCGAAGATGACATTCGGGTTGATCACGCCGGGCCCCAGCGCCAAGCAAGAGCAGGCCGACGAGCTGAGCAGGCGGATCAAGAGCGCCCTGCTCGGTGTCCATGTCGTGGCTTTCGTCAACGCCAAAGGCGGGGTAGGCAAGACCACGATGACCGTCGCCGCGGGCAGCGCGATCGCCCGCGAACGCGGCGACCGCGTCATCGCCGTCGATGTCGACACCGACCTGGGCACCCTGTCGTCGCGCTTCGAACAGCAAGGCGGCGCCAAGGCGAACATCGAGGCACTCTCAGCACTGCAAGACGCCAGCAGCTACCCCAATGTCCAGGTATTCACCGTGCAGAACAACGATCGGCTGGAAATGCTTGGCTCCCAGAATGATCCGCGATCGTCCTACATCCTGAACAGCGCCGACTTCGAGGCCGCGATGAAGATCCTGAAGCTGCACTACAACATCATTCTGTTGGACTGCGGCACGGCGATCACCTCACCGCTGTTCGCCACCATCGCCGCCCACGTCGACAGCCTGGTAGTGGTCGCATCTCAAGATCCGCTCGGCATCAATGGTGCGTGGGCGACCGTAGAGTGGCTGCAATCCCACGGCTTCAGCCGGTTGCTACCCCGTACCGTGGTCGCGCTCAACGCCACCGCCAAAGGCAGACCACTGGTTGACGTCACTGACGCCGAGACACGGTTTCGTGAGCGCATTCCCGGCGTTGTGAAGGTGCCCTACGACGTGCACCTGGCCGAAGGCGGCGACATCGCGTTCGACGAGCTCAAACCACGGACCCGCAAAGCACTCATGAACGTGGCCGGGGCAGTGGCCGAGCACTATCCGGTCCGGCAACCACAGCAACACCGCCGCGATGTGGGCGGGAGTTTCTAAGCGATGGATCCCGCTGCTGCAACCGGACAAATCCGTGTCGCCGTCATCGGCGAAGACACCGCCGCGGATCTGGCATTGCCGACCAGTTTGGCAATCAGGGAACTGATCCCGCGCATCCGAGCCACGCTGGCCTCCAAACGCGACGACGACGACATCGTTGCCGACGCCGGCGACACAATGCGCCCGTATTCGCTTGCCCCACTGGGTGGTACACCATTTAGCCTCGATGCCACCCTGGGCACGCTGGCGATCGACGACGGCGAGCAGCTCTTGCTGTGCCGGCTACCACCGGGCCCGGCCGCGCCCCCAGTCGTCGAGGACATCGCTGATGCATCGGCGATCCACTCGGCCAGCCAGTTCAAACCGTTCGAGCACCCGATGCTGCGCACCGCCGCTCAGGTCACGGTGCTGGTGTTCGCCACACTGGTCTGCGGCCTCGCTGTCTACGGATGGTGGCGCGGCTATCGCGGATGGTCCTCGGTGGGTTGCGGGGTGCTGGCCGTGACCCTCCTCGCCGCCACTGTGTGGCTGCACCGCCGCGGATCCACCGATGTCTCGACACGATTGGGCATCGCCGTCACGGTGCCGCTGGGGTTGGCCGCGGCCGCCGCATTGCCCGGTGACGCCAGCGCCCCGCGGCTGTTCTTGTCCGCGGCGCTGCTGCTGGCGTGGTCACTGCTGCTGTTGGCGCTGACCGACCGCTGGGCCAGCGTCCACGCCGCCACCCTGGCGATCAGTACCACGGTCGCGCTCGCAGCCGCAGTGCGCATTGTGTGGCATCTGCCCTTTCTGACGATCGGCTGCGGAGTCCTTGCGATCTCGCTGCTGCTGGCCAGCAACGCCCCGACGATCTCGGCGATGTGGGCGCGGTTCCCGTTGCCCAATGTTCCGGCGCCGGGCGAGCCGACCCCCGCACCTTCCTCGCTCGCTGAGATCGAGGACCTGCCACGCAAGACCGCGGCGTGCAACGCCTATCAGAGTGGTTTGGTCGCCGCCTCGGTCATCCTGTCGGTCCTGGGCTCGGTGCTGGTCGTGTGGCTACCCGCAGCGCCGTCGCTGCTGGCGTGGTGGCTGGTGGTCGTCATCACCACTGTCACCGTCCTGCGGATGCGGATCTGGGATTCCGCAGTTCCCGCCTTCTGGTTTTTGGCCACGCCGCTGGTGACCGCGGTCGCACTGAGCGTGTCCTTCGCCGCCACCGGACACCTGGTCGCCAGTATGTACGCTCTGGCCGTCGTCGCGGCGCTGACCGCGACCATTCTGATCGCGGCGGCGGTGCGGCCCAAAGAACTGTCGATCCCGCAGCGCCGCTGGCTCGATCTGGCCGAAAACACCCTGCTGGTCACGATCCCACCAGCCATGTTGTGGCTGATCGGATTGATCAGCCTGATCCGTAACCGAGGAGCGTTGTGATGATGCGGCGACTGGCTCCCATCGCGGCGACGGCCGCGTTGTTGATGGTATGCACTCCCGCGCCGCCCGCCGCGGCACTGGCCTTTCCGATTGTCGATCCCGTGGCGCTGCCACCCGACGGGCCACCGACACCGGAGCAGGACATGCGCCAGAACGGGACGTGCGCGTTCTTCGGCGCGATGCCCGGTTTCGATCCAGCCGCCGTACCACCAAGCCAGGCCATGTTGAACCTTCCCGAAGCGTGGAAAACCTCGCGGGGCAGGGGAGTGGTGGTCGCGGTCATCGACTCCGGTGTCACCCCTGGGCCACGGCTGCCCAACCTCACCGCGGGCGGCGACTACATCGATCCGCCCGCCGGCGGGCTGGTCGACTGCGATGGCCACGGATCCGCGGTCGCCGGCCTCATCGCCGGCCAGCCCGGCCCCGACGGATTCTCCGGCGTGGCCCCAGAAGCGGCGCTGGTCTCCATCCGCCAAAGTTCCGCGCAATGGTCCCCCAAAACCCCCTCGGGCCAAGATCCCCAACAAGCCAAGACAGCCGGAGATGTCGCCACGCTGGCACGGGCGGTGCGTCACGCCGCCGACATCCCGGGAGTGCGGGTCATCAACATCTCGCTCACCGATTGCATCCCCACCTACAAGCAGGTCGAGCAAGCGGCCCTCGGTGCGGCGCTGCGATACGCAGCGATCGACAAGGACATCGTGGTGGTCGCCGCAGCCGGCAACACTGGAGAAAGTAACTGCACCAGCAACGCGCTGGCCGATCCCAATCGGCCCGATGACCCGCGCAACTGGGCGGGCGCCACGACCATCTCCACCCCGTCGTACTGGCAGCCCTACGTACTTTCCGTCGCTTCGCTGACTCCCGAGGGCCAACCCTCCAATTTCACAATGGCCGGTCCCTGGGTGAGTGTCGCGGGACCCGGTGAACAGATCGTCTCGCTGGGCAACGCCCCGAACTCGGGTCTGGTCAACGGCCAACCCTCGAGCAAGGAACCTCTGGTTGCCATCAACGGGACCAGTTTCGCCAGCGCGTATGTCTCTGGCGCCGCGGCGTTGGTGCGCTCGAAATTCCCAACCTTGACCGCCCGCCAGGTGGTGAACCGGTTGGTGTCCTCGGCGCACAATGCTGCGCGCGCCCCGTCGAACGTGGTGGGGGCCGGGGTCATCGACCCCGTCGCAGCCCTGACCTGGGACATTCCCAGCGGCGAGGCGCTGCCGACGCAGATGCCGGTGGTGCGTGTCCCCCCGCCAGCACCTCCCGCACCGGATCACCGACTCCCGCGCTTCATCGCCTTCGGCGTCGGAATCCTCGCCGTAACGCTGGCCATCATCTTCGTGACCGTGATTGGAATGCGCCGTGACCGCCGCGACAGCTAGCCGCCAAACTCGCTTCTCCCCAGCCCGGGCGAGCTGGCGACGGCTCACCGTCTTCGTGACCCTGTTGGTGCTGGGGTGGGCGCTGGCCGTTCCCGTAGGGCACACGCCCCGCTGGTGGCACTACCTCGTGGGGGCGGCGCTCGCCCTGGCGCTTGTGGGGTCGTGGCACGGCCAGCACGTCTCCACCACGATGGCTCGCTGGACGCCGATGGTGTGGCGCAACCAGCGCCTGCGGTCACGGGGCTCCGGCGAACCCGTCCGCCGGCGGCACCGCACACCCCACAGCCCAGGGCCTGCCGGTTCCACTGCCCGGCTCCACGCTCAGATCGTGGTGCACGTGCGCCCACAGCCGCACGCCTTGATCACCACCGATGACGTCGATGACCAGCTGCCGTGGGAGTTCGTCACCGCCTGGCTGGACCGCTATGGGATCCGCACCGACACATTGACGGTGTGCTCCGTGACCCGCACACCACCGGCCAGTGGGCTACGCAGCGACGCGGCAACCCTGCTGGGCGGACGCCGCACTCAGCACCACGACACATGGTTGACCTACACCGTGAGCGCACACAGCAACGTCGGCGCACTCGTGGCGCGCCACGGGCCCAGCACCACGAGCACCCCACAAGCCGGGGACACCGACGCTGACGCGGACGGCCGCGCCACGACGCCCGGGCTGGCGTCGTTGGCCGACACCACCGCGCGCAGACTCATCGCCGAATTGCGGGAGAGAGGGTGGCTTGCCACCGTCGCTGATCAGACCCAGCTTCCCCAGTTCGTGCCGGCGTCAGTGACAGTGCGCCGCCACACCTGGACGGGCATAGAGTATTCCGACGGTTACCGCGCCGTGTACGCCGTGGACCCCGCCGCGCTGGCAGACGTCGCCGACGCCCTTCCCGCGCTGCCCACCAAATCCACCTGGTTGTCGCTCACAATGCGGTCTCAGGGCCGTCAACCGGCCACCATCAGCGCCGTGGTCGGCACACTGACCACTACACGGCCCGCCCGGTGCCCGCTGAGCGGACTGCACGGGTTCCACGGATTGCACCACCAGGTTGCGCCAACGCTCACCGCGACCCACTTTGCCGCGCACACGCAACTTCCCCGCGGCCCCCTGGCGGCGAACGACCTGACGGCACTACGGTGGCCGACTACCGCGGCCGGTGTACCGATCGGGTTCAACCGCGCGCGACAGCCGGTGTATCTGGGTTTGGCGTCCCCCGAGCCAGTGCGGATCACCGTCACCGGCACTCCACAGTTCCAAGTAGGAATCACCGCACGGCTCGCGCTGTCAGGACTGACCCTCGCGCTCTACACCGCCGACCCGGCCCGCTGGGCCGCATTGGCCAATCATGCTGGGCCACAACAGTTCACGATCCAGCCCACCAGCGTTTCCCCTGAAGCAATCGTGGTCAGCGACGGCAGCTGCGATACGCCCGCCGGCGCGGGGATCACTGTGACACTGCGCCAGCCGCAGTCCACGCAGGCGCCGGCCACGACAGTTGTGATCACGCAGGATGACCGTCATCCCGACCTTTTCTACATCACCACTCCGCACGGCCGGCAATGGCTCAGCAGCCGCCTTTCGGAATGAGCCCGCAGGTCATCGCTGCGGGAAAGCAGTGCATGCCCTTACCGTCAGGTGGCATTGGGCCGGACGATGTTCGGGTTTGACGGCTGGCTCACTGAACACCGAGCCCGGCTTCGTTGATACGGCGTCGGATTTGCTTGAGGCTGATCAGACGGTGGAAGTCGTCGCCTGCAAGGTTCGCCCATTCCTGCCAACCTTCGAGGGCTTCGTTGACGGCGACCAGTAGCACGTCAGGTCGGCTAATCGTGATTGCATCGGCGTTATCGGACCGGTGTTGATCGTCGATGACAGCCAGCAATTGGCCTGTGCCGTCGAAGGTTTGGCGATCGCCCGAGCCCCAGTTCCGTCGAAAGCGCAGACGCAGTGGCCGGCCAAGTTCGTCGATGAAGTCCCAGGGGCCTCGCCGTAGTCGATGTCGGCCACCGACCGACTAGTTGGCGGTGGTATCGACGACCGCAGCACCTGATGCGTTCGCTTTGACCGAATCGATACCTTTCTGAGCCGACGCCTTCGTCGTGTACCCCTGACTGCTGGCGATGACCTCTCCGTTGGCAGCCTTCAGGCGGAAGCGGAACTCGCCGGCCGGCCTTGTCTTGAAAGATCTCAAACTGTGCAGCCATCGGCGTCTCACTTTCACGTAGTTGGCAGAACAACACTAGTCCGCTTGCACGAACCCCTGTCGCCAACGGCTGGTAGCTCGGTTCGGAGCAGTTTCATGGCAGTGGGGCGGGCAACCTGTCGGTGCCCGCCCCACAAGGGTGTGCTGTGCTTAGTGCACGGTTGCCGCGCTCACACCCATTTGGCTGCTTCGTTGCCGTCGGCGCCCATCATGTTCATGGTGTTGTTCTCGTGCGCGTCGGTCATCTGCCGGTAGGCCGCGATCAGCTCTTCGAGGCCGGTGTTCCACTGGGTCTGCCAGCTCTGGTACGACATCCCGGTGTCGCCGGTCCAGCCAGCCGCCAGCGCGCCCTGTTCGCTGGAGATGCCTGCGCCGATGGTGTGCAGCGCACCGCTGTACCCGGTCATTTCTCCGGCGTGAGCCATCATGGCCGGGTAGTTGTAGAGAATTTGCGCCATCAGAGGTTCCTTCCGTTTGTGGTGTGGTCCGTCAAAAACGTGCGTCCGGGTTGCCGAACTACACGTTGTAGCTGGGCAGCGCGCCCAAGGCCGAGTTGTAGCCGGTAGCGCCTTGGCCGTCGTACATGGTGTAGGTGTTGGCGCCGTCGCCGATGTTCTGCCCGGCGATCGCCAGGAGCTGGTTCATCTTGGTGGCGACTTCCACGAACCGTCCATGGGCGACCTGGAATGCCTGTGCTGACTCGCCCTGGTGGGCGGCCTGGGAGGCGAGCGCCGATTGCTCAGCGGAGTGGACGGTGCTGGTGAACAAAGAGGCTTGATCGGAGAATGAGGCCTGTGAGGTGACCATCTGTGGAACGTTGGCGTCGAGCAATCCCATGGTGGTGTTTCCTTTCGTGAAGCGGTTGTTCGGGGGTCAGTTATTCGAGGTGCTCATCGGGTCATCGTGTGCGCCCCCTCGTCGCTGCCGGCGTCCTCGGCAGTGTCGTCGGCGTAGCGGGACACCCGCTGGGGACGGCTGTTCTGGCGGTGCGCGCCGGTGCCCATCATGCCGCCGCCTGCGCCGCTGCCGCTGGCCGCGGATCCTCCGGACAGACCGGCGGCGACCGGGCTGATTCCCCGGGCGCTTTCGCTCAGCGACTGCGCGGCGCTCGTGGGCGCAGCGCCCCAGGTGGAGGGCATCAGTGGTTTGCTCGGACCGGTTCCCAGGGCGCCCCCAGCCAGACTGGTCATGCCCGCGGGGTTGAAACCCCGCAAGGCGCCGGTGCCGGCGAAGCCGACCGGCATCGTGCTTTGCGGGGTGGAACCGCCGCTGCTGCCGGCGAATTGGGTCAGCATGCTGCTCAGCTGCTGGGGTGCCGAGGCGAGCTGTTGGGGAGCGGAGGTCAGCAGCTGCCCCGGACCTTGCGTCGCCGATTGCGCGGCCGAGGGGCCGACGGACCCCATCTGTTGGAGCAGGCTGCCGGCCATGTTCTGGGGCTGCAGACCCTTCTCGGCGTTGTTGGGGTCGGCGGCGTTTTGCCCCTGGTTGGCGGGCACGCGGTCGGTGAACGACAAGGGACTGGTGCTGGCTTTGCCGACCAGAAGTTTGTTGCTCACCATGTCCGCGCCGGTCATCGCGACACCACCGGTTTGCGCCTGGGCGAGGTTGAGGCTGGATGCGGCGCTGGCCGAGGCCAGACCTGCTTCACCGACGCCGGGCATCAGCGTCAGCGGCGACATCGGGGTAGGGGGCACCGAGTCGGCCGCGGTGGTCGAGACCGCATCCCAGCCAGTCATCACGTCAGCTGCCAGTTGCCACATCCGCTCGTAGTCGGCCTCGTTGAGACCGATCGGGATGGTGTTGACGCCGAAAAAGTTCGTGCCGATCAGAACGCCGTGCACAAAATGGTTCTCGAACAGCTCGCCCAGGCTGGGCATGGCCACGACAGCGCCCTCGTAGGCGGCGGCGATATCGGCGTGGGAGACGGCAGCGACCGCGGATTTCGCGGCCACATCAGCTAGCCACAACAGCATCGGCTGATGAGCGGCGACGAATTGTTCGGCGGCCGGTCCCTGGTAGTTGGCCTGAATCACCGCAATGATGCCTTCAAGCTCGGCCAGCGCCGAGACGTACTGGGCACCCAACTGCGTCCAGGAGGTGGCGGCGGCGGCGATCCCCGCCGCCGTGGCGCCGGTGGTAAGCAGCGTCGAATGCACCTCGGGCGGTGCTGCCACCCAGATCGGAGGAACAATCGCGTCGACTGCCATAGCTGGTTGCGCTCAGTCCGTCTTTAGACGGCCATCCCGGCGCTAGCGGTGTAGGTGGCGGCCGCCGCGCTGTCGACAATGGTGTAGGTCAGGCCAGCCTGGTCGATGCCTTCTGAGCTCAGGCCCAGTTCGGTGTTGCCCATTCCGGCCATCGCTTGGTGGGTTGCCCCTTCAGCAATCAGACTCGCCGCGACCTTGATCGACGGCAAGTCCGAGCCCGGCGGCATGATCGCGCCGGTGGCCGCGGCGTGGACGGCGTTGCTGCCCATCAGTCGCCCGGTCAGTGCTGCGACCTGCGCTGAGGCGGCGGCCAAAGCTTCCGGTGTCACATCGAGTTGCATGCTATGCGCCCCCTAAATTCGTTTGTTTGCTGACAATGTGCGAGACGCGTTGCGCGTGGGCGCCCCGCCGCCCTGCTACCGCTGGTTGCCGCGTCGACGCGGCGATCTGGATAAGCGAACAGTACCGCCGGAGAAGGACACGTCGGCACATTGTTGCGGCGCCGCCACCCGCCGCACCACCGCTATCGTGCACTTTTAACATGCCGGTTACATTCTTCGGTGGCGGCCAGCTGCACGTAGCCGGCGTTGTCGTCGCTGGCTGCGAGCACAAATCCACGCCCTGGCGGCAGCCCTTCTTCGAACTTCACTCCGCCCACCTTGTCGGTGGTGGTGCGCGAACCCAACAGGATCCGGTTGGCGCTTTGGGCTGCCAGCTGTCCCGGCACCGAGTTGGGGGTGATCTCGATAGCGCCGATCCCCGCCGCGCGGTGGGTCATGATGACCCGTAACCCGACATCGCGGGCATTCGCGAAGTGCCGGATCAACGGCTGCCAGACCTGCACGACCCGGCTCTTGATCTGCGGTGCGGCGGTGTCAGACCCATCGCCGCCGCCGACGCGCTCATGCAGTTGCACCTGGACGGGGATGGCATCGAGGTCATCGACGAACAGGTAGATCAGCGGCCCCTGGATGCGCCACGCCCGCTTTTCCTCCCATCCCAGATCCGCCGGCGGCGTCCTGCTGTCGAGCAGGCTCGCAATGGCCTCGATGCGTTGGGCCATGGTGCCGAAGTCAGTCTCGTAGTAGTCGTGTCCCTCGATCAGGTTCTCGGTTTCCCCGCTGAGCTTGCGGCTCTTGTCGAAGACACACACCAAGGCTTGGTCGGGGTGCGAGCGCCGGTTCACCACGGCACGCAGCAGGTGGGTGATCAGCGTGGACTTGCCGTGGTGGTCATCGCCGTAGACGCCGAGCAGGGGTTCTTGGGCGAGGTCGACCACCATCGGCGCCAGATCGCGGCCACGCAAACCGAGGGCAAAGCGTTCCCCGGTGCACGCATCCTGATTGAGGTCGCCGGTCTCCACCAGATGGGGGAGCAGCTGCGGGCTGGGGACCGGCCGTTGCCCGGCGTGGCGCTCGGCCAGCGTGGCCACCGTGCGGCGGACTTGGCTGTCGAGCTCGTCCATGGTCGCCTGGCTGTCCAAGCGCCCGACGGCAAACCGGATGACGTCGCCGACGGCGTTGATCCCGCGCCCGGGCTGGTCGTAGGGAATGCGGTCCTGAGGGCGCACCAGTTTGTCGTCGACCTGCGCCCGCACCTGCGATTGGGACCCGGAGGCCAGTTTCAGTTCAAATTTGGTGTTGAGGTGGGTTTGCACTTCGTTGCCGAACTTGATCCAGTCCGCGGCGCTGACCAGGACGTGTATTCCTCGCCCGGCACCGATGAGGCGTTCCACGCTTTTCAGGTGCGGGTTCTTCGGGTGCATCAGCGAGGTGTTGTCGGTCAGGAAGTTCTCCCAGCCGTCGATGACCAGGAAGATGTCGGTGGGATAGCCGTCATCGAGCCCGGGGTGGTTGCCCAGCCTGCGCCGTTCGCGGAATTCGGCTACCGACCCAATGCCGTGGTGTTCGAACAACTTTCGGCGTCGCGCCGCCAACGCTTCGAGGTCACCGAACACGCGCAGATTCAGTTCCTTGCGGTCACCGCCGCCGAGCACACCGACGTGCGGGAGGTCTTTGAGCGGGGCCAGCGCGGGCCCACCGTAACTCATCACATAGAACCCGACGTCACGCGGCGAATAGCGCGCGGCCGCGGCCAACAGGAACGTCTGCACTGCCCGGGACACATCCTCGACCTTCATTCCCAGGATCGAGACGTTGCCTCCGCCTTCCAAGCTGTAGGTGAGCAGGCCGTGGCTGAGCTGGCGAGGCCGGTCGATCTCGCCCAGCGGCCACCAGGGGGCTGATCCTGGCGGTGCGGGCATCGCCTCGGCTTGGGCCAACACGGTGTTGAGTGGAATCGGATCATCCAGCGGCTCGGACCACAGTTGCGGTGCCCGTTTGCCATAGGCGGCCGACAGCTGCGGACCCACGGTCAGCACCAGCGACCGCGGCGGGCCTTCAAGGACGGATTCTGCGGCGATCTGTTCCTCGATCACCGTGTCCGGGTCGGGCTGGACCCGTCCGGCGGTGAATACCCGCGCGCGTGGTTTGGCGCTGATCACCTTGCGGTTGATCGTTGTCGGCGGCTCGTAGCGGTCGGGCAGCAGGAATCCCCGGTACTTGACGGGCTGCGCGCCGGGCGCACGCACGAAATAGCCGGTGCCTTTGGCGTTCTTTCCATCCGCGACGTGGTAGGCGTCGCCGGTGCCGATCACGCGCCGCGAAATCGATTCCGAGGCCACCTTCAACCCGATCCGGTACTGGGTGTTGTTCGGGATCTGTTTGATCGCGCCCTCGTCGAGGGTCTGGCTGGCAAACAGGAAGAACACCCCTTGGGAGCGTCCTTTTCGGGTTACCCGGTCGAACACGTCGGCCATGGCGGGGTGATCTTTGAGCAGCAACGAGAACTCGTCAACGATGATGAACATGAACGGGATGGGCGGCAGGTGCGCGCCGGCGGCAGTCGCGCGGGCTTCGTTGTATTCGCGCAGGCTTTCAAACGCCGCGCCCTTGATCTGATTGCCGGCGCGGTGGAAGGCGCGGCCACGTTGGTCGAGCAGCCCCAGCAGCGTGTCCCCGAACCGCTCGACGAGTGACTTTTTCTCCTCCATGTTGGAGATGACGGCCACGGTGTGCGGATAGTCGGCGAACGCATCGAAACCGGCTTCGTCTTTGAAGTCGGCCAAGATGGCCTGCACGACGTCGGGGGAATGGCGCGTGAACAGCCCGAACACCAGTGTTTTGAGTTGGGTGGACTTCCCGGAACCGGTCATGCCGATCATCAGCCCGTGCGGACCGTTGCCGCCGTCGGCTTCGTCTTTGAGGTCGATGACCAGCGGCGCACCGCTGGGTTGTAGCCCCAGCGGGACCCGCAGCAGCGGTTCGAGATCCACGGGTTCACCGGTTCCCACCGGCAGCATCCGCGGCCCCCACACGGCGTTGACGTCCAGTTTGGCGGCGTTAGGGATTCCCAGCAGCGACAGCATCGTCTGGGCGGCCGCCGACTCCGCGTTCTGGCGGCTGGCCGGCGCGGCGTCCCATTTGGACAGTTGACGGGCCAGATGCCGCGCGATCGGCGTCGCTAGCAGGTCCGGTTCGGCGCAAAAGGTCTTCCACCCGTAGTTCTGCCACATTTGCATCCCCAGGGTCTGCGCGCCGCGATGCAGCCGCAACACCAGTTCCCGCGGGTGGGTGTCGTAGTCACGGTCGGGACCGGCGCCGTCGCGGTAGGCGATGACGGTGACACCATCGCGTGCGGCGATGCGCCGCACCAGAGGGGTGGCCGCACCCGGGTCGTCGACGACGAGCACCACGTGGCGGTGGGACTTGGTCGCCTCGGCGGTCACCATCCCCTTGTCGTCCACGATGCGGTCACGCTGCTTGAGAAGTGCCTCCAGCACCGAATCGACCTCGTGCAGCGATACCGCCAGGAAGCGCTGTGGGCCGGCGCCGTCGATCTCGTCGCCTTCGGTGTGGGGCAGCCATTTGGCCCAGCCCCAACTGGTTTCCAGATCCGGGCAGGCCACGGCCACCGCCGTGTCATTCGGGGAGTGCCAGCACACCAGTTGGGCCACCCAGGCCCGCACTGCGGCTTCGAACAGGTCCCGCTGCCCGTACACGGTGATCATGCCGACCCCGGCCAGGTCGATAGCCTTGGGGCAGTGGGGAATCGACTGCTGCACTGCCCGCAGGTGCTGCAAGGCGGTCTTGGTCACCGGCTCCATATCCAGCTCGGAATCGGCTGCCTTGACCCGGATCTTGGCCGACAATTTCACTTCATCGCGCCCCACCCGCACGTGCAGGTAATCGGGGTCGCTGGCCCCGCGTTCCCACATTCGTGGGGAGCCCAGGACGGCTTCGAGGACCTCGGGATTAGGGTGTGACCATTCGGCGATGGCTTTCTGGGTGCCGGCGGCCGCGCGGATCTCCTCAGCTTTGCCCGAGAGGTACCGAAGGTATTCGGAGCGCTCGGAATTAACTTCCGGCGTGGACATTTCGGCGTTTCCGCCTTGCTGCTGTACGGATTGGAACAGCCCGATCGCCATCATCGCCATGAAGAACAGGTACATCGGGTTCATCTGCCGGAACCCGGTCACGAACATCATGACCACCATCCCGACCATCGCCAGCCCGAACACCCAGGGCAGCGCTTTGCGCACCGCGGTCATTTCGACGGTGCGCGGCAACTCCGGCGGCGGATTGAGGGAGAAATCGGTCAGCACGTTGCCGGCGGGGCCCGACTCGGTGGCGCGGTCCAGGGGCCGCAGCAGGCGGCGCCGTTGGGGGAATCGTTGTCGCATTAAAGTGCCTCGTTCGTGTCAGTGTGCGACCAGCGCGTCGGCTTTGGACAAAGTGGGGCCGGCGGCCAGCAGCGCCAGCACCGACCAGGGGATGGGCAATGGTTCAGCGGTCATGCCCAATGCTTGTGCAGGGGAGGCCGTTTCGTTCGCGCCAGCTTCTAGCCCGTAGCGCACACCCAAGTCGGACACCCAGAACTGGGATTCCTTGGTGGCCGATTGCGGCTGTTGACCGGTGACTTGCACGTAGAAGCCGACGCCGCGGGGTAGCACGGTCCGCGCGGCGGTGGTGGGCCCGGCCGCGGCCAGCGTGATCGGTGTGGCGTCGGGGGACGTCGGCACGCTTTGGCCCGCCAGCAGCCTCAGGCTGGAGGTGGGTGCCCCGCGCAGTTTGGTCCACTGCCCGCACAGCACGGGGTCGCGGGTGGGATCGAGCACGTGCACGGCGGTCGGGGGATAGTCCTCGACGGCGATAGGTGCCACTTTGGGCGCTTTGGCCACCTGGTCGGGGGTCAGTGCCGGCGGCGCGATGAGTCCGTAGGCGTTGTTGGCGCGCAAGATCGCGGCCAGCACCGGCGAGATCGGTTGCAGCCCTTCGCCGCTGACCGCGTAATAGCGCAATTGGTTGTCTTCGGTGTGGTCGACGACGACGGAGCCGATCGGGGGCGGCTGCTGTCCGGGTACCGGCCAGACGAACCGCGGGGCGTCGCCGCCGTTGCCCAAGAACGGCACCGTCAAGGGCGCTGACTCGGGGATCAGATTCAGCAGCGCCCGGTTGAGGGGACGCGGGGCCGGGGTGTCGACGGTGATGCCGACGGCGGCCGCCACCGCGGCGTTGGTCAGGTCGATCAGGCTGCGTTTGCCGCCCCAGATCAGCCACGTGGTCTTGCCGTTGTCGCTGGTGGCCAGGATCGCCGACGAGTCGGGCAGCGTCGCCGCGTGGCCGGATCCTGCAACCGGGTCTCCGAAAATGACGCTGGCCCCGACCTGGGGCCCGCTGGCCGCATCGCAGACCATCCAGCGCGCGTCGCGCGCGCCGGACTGCACCATGCGTGAGGGCGCATTGGCGATCCCCAGCGTGTTGCCCAGCGCGAACTTGTCGATCTCTTTGGCTTTGACCACGGTGGGGTCGGCGGGCTTGCCCACGATCAACCGCGCGCTGGCCAGGTTGAGGACCGGGTGCAGCTCATCGTTGATGAGCACGTACAGCGCGTTGGTGGATCGCTCGGCAAGCACGGGCCGGTTCCCCGACACCCCTGCGGGTTTGAGCACCGACAGCACAAACGCTCCGACCACCAACACCGCCGCCAGCATGCTGCCGACGACCAGGGCGCGTCCTTGCCGGCGCAACGGATCGGTCAGCATCCGAGTGTCGCGCAGGGCGACGCCGTTGCTGATACGGCGAATCAGAAACCGCCACCCCGAAATCTGGTGGCGAGTCACAAATCCCCACGGCCGGCTTCGTGTGGAGGTGGGCCCCAGCTTGGCGCTGCGGGACTTGAAACCGCGCCGCGGCGGTAGTGGCGCGTTCATCGCGTCCCCCCTGCCTGCGCTGCGCCGCGGGACAGGCCGATGTGGCGCTGCGCCTCGGCGAGGTCGATCTCTTCGGCCACCGCGGCCTTGACATCCTCGGCGGTGAGGGTTTGCAGATCCTCGACAGTGGGGTTGTCCAGCTTCCCGCTCTCGTTAAGGCGGTGATCGCGGACCTCTTCGGCGGACTGGATCAGCTTCTCGCTAAACCGTGCGTGACCCAGCACATCGAGGGCAGGACGCCGCCGCCCACTGCTATCAGTGGCCGTCGACGCCGACAGCTCGGCGTAGGCCGCGCGCAACGGCTCGCTATCGGCCAGAACACTGCCGCCCTTGGCGGCCTTGCGGATCGAGATTTCGACCAACTCCTCGACGCTATAGGGCGGCAGGGTGATGCTGCGGGCAAACCGGGAAGGCAACCCTTCGTTGGAATCGAGGAATTCCTGCATCTTGTCCGCGTAACCGGCCGCGATCACCATCAATTTGTCGGAGTAATTCACCATGGCCCGCAACAGCTCGGCGATGACGAGCGGCCCGAAGTCGTTGTCGGATCCCGAATCGGTCAAGGCGTAGGCCTCGTCGATGAACAACACGCCGCCGCCGGCGGCGACGATGCGGTCGATGACGGCTTTGATTTTGGCTTCGGAGCCTCCGATGACCTTGTCCACCAGGTCAGCGCGGCTGACCTCCACGAAGGTGTCCGACGGCAACGCCTCTGCGGCACACAGCAGCTTGGCGATCACCCGAGCGATCGTGGTCTTGCCGGTGCCCGGCGGCCCCTGCAGGATCAGGTGCAGCGACTTGTTGCGCACCGGCAATCCCAGCGCCTGGCGTTGCTTGTCTGCGCGCACACTGGATTCCAGCCGGGCGATCTGCGCCTTGACATCGGCCATGCCGACGAAGTCGGCCAGCTCGCGGGCCGCCTCGGCTTTGAGTTCGGTGCGGCGAGCCGCGCCGAGCTGGTGAACGAAATCGCGTTCCCCAGGCTCTGTGTGCGGATCCCAATAGTCGCTGCGCGCATCGATACGCGCGGCGGTGGTGGGTTGGATACCGAACTGGGGATCACTGAGCGCGGTGCCGATCGTGGTCTGCACGTCCTGCGCGATCCCCACCACGGCGTAGGCCTCGTTGAGCAGCGAGGCGGCGAGCTCGGTGCGGTCCAACGCGCGCGCACACAGACCCGCCCCCAGCAGCGCCTCGGCGCTGGCCGCGGCGATGGGGCCCTGACTGTGGGCACGCAGCCGCTCAAAAGCCTGGTCCCACAAACCCAGATACGCTTCGGCCAACCCGTGGGCGACACCGACGGCCTGGCTCAGGAACGGGTCGGCCTCTACATGCGGTGACACCGGGGCCAGGACGCGCCGCACGTCTTGCCAGCGCTTGGCCCGGTAGTAGACGACACCCAGCAGCCAGCCGGCATGTCCGGGCTGGGCGGCCAGGAGCGCGTCGTCGATCAACTCGCGGGCCGCTGCGTAGTCGCCAGCGGCTACGCGCGCGGCCGCGCAGGCCAGGATGACGCCGTCAGACCCGTGGGCATACAGCTGCACATACATGCCGGTGTCGAAGGGGAAGTCGACGGCGTCCTCGGCGACATCGGCCACCGACAGCAGATCCCCGCAGGTGCCTAGCGTGCGGTAGGCGCTCTCGATGATCTGCGGGCCGTCGGCTCCGCTGGCGGCAAGCCCGCGCCAGCCATCGCACTGGTCGGGATAGGCGGCGGTCAACTCCTCGAAACCCGCGCGCGCGGCACGCTTGTCGGCCACTTGCCGACGACCGTAAGCCTCCACACCCAGGGCTGCGCAGCTGCTGACGAACAGCTCCAACGCCTCGCCGTCGGTGCTCATCGCTGCTCGTCGAGGATCGCGGCCACTTCGGCGCTGACCTTGGCTGAGACTTCACCGAATCCTTCTTCGCACATGGCCAGCAGCAGGTCGCGAAGTGTGTCGCCGGGGTAGCGGTCGAAGAGGTCCTCGGTGAACGCGGCGTCGATGACCATGCCGTCTCCGCCGAACACGATCTGGTTGTCGCCGTCGGGGCATGCCGTGGTGACTGTCAGCCGCTCGATATTGCGGCGCGCGGTGCTGAGTTGGTCGAGAAATTCACGTCCTCGTGCCATCTCTGCGATGACAGCGGGATGCAAGGGGATCTCCGTCATGCGGGGCCTCTCACTGTGGCGGCGACCCAGACGGTGCGCGGTGACCGCGACGGCACCGCGTGTAGCGCCGGTGGTCTGGCGCTGTGCTCGATCATGAGGATCAGCCTGGCATACAAGGTGGACACGGGGGTCAAATGCCGGGACGGTCCGGCGACTGGTCAGGGCTGTCCGGCGGCGTCTTTCTTACGGGCGGCCAGCCGCTCTTGGACGGCGTTGCGGGCTTCCGGTTTGACCTTCGGTGCGAGCTTGGTGGTATCGCCGACGACCCCGGGACGGCCGCGATCGTCGACGTTGGGCAGCGGCTGCTCGTAGCTGGTCACCGGTTTGACGGACTTGTCGCCGGCCTGATGGCCCATGGGCATCATGCCGCCCATGCCGCCGGCCTGGCTTGCCGTGGCTCCCTTGCCTGCGGCCGCAGGTGCAGCGGGGGTGGCCGGCCGGGAGGTGTCCGGAGTTCCGGTCAACGAGGCGGGGTGCACCGAGGAGCCCAACCCACCCGACGGCTTGATCGAACCACCCCCACCGCCACCGCCTTTGCCGGCGCCGGCATGGGGGTGGGCCAGCGCGGCGGGTTTGATCGCCGAGCTGGCCGGTTTGGCGCCCGAGGCTAAGCCGCTGGCCTGCTGCCCCAGTTGCTGGCCGATCTGACCCAGCGATTGCAGCGGGTTGGCGCCACCGACGGACTGAAGCAACGGGCCCAGCGCCCCCATCAGTGGGCTCAGCATGTTCTGCCCAGAACCGTCCTCCGCCGATGCCAACGATGCGGGGTCCTTGTCGTCGAGCTTGTGCTCGACAGCCGAGGCGACCTCGGGCGGTACGGGCCCGGCAGCGGTCTCGCCGTTAGGTGCAAGACCGGGCTGCGGCAGCGATGGTGGCGGCGAGGTGGCCGTCTGGCCGCCGGTTTGATAGCCGGTCATCCCGATACCGGCGGACTGCTGCATGCTGGCCAGACGGGTCTTGAACGCACGCACTTTCGGGATACCGGCCGCACCGGTGAACTGTTGCTCCCACACGGCTTGTCGGTAGCCCGTCTTGACGGCCTGCCACTGTGTGGACGAGCCGACCGCCGCCTGGGCGCCGGTGTGCAAGCCTGCGGCAGCGGTGAACGCTGACGCCAGCGCACCGGCGTGGCCGGTGACTTCCTGCGCCCACACGATCGCGCGACTCAGGCGGGCCAGCAGCGGCGGACTCGCCGCGGATTCCCCGGCACCCAGCAGCTGGGTGTAGGCCGTGGTCAAGGCGGTGTGGGCGGCTTGGGCTTGGGCGGCTAATCCGGTCAGTCGGGCGGCTGCGGCCACGGCGGGAGCGGTTCCGGCGCCGGCCTCTAACGCCAACGCGAGGTGTTCGCCGTCTTGGCCGCTGATGTCGGGGATAGCCATCAACTCCGGCAGACCCACCGGGGCGGGGCTGGCCGGGGACGCCGGGGCCGCAGTGGGCGCGGGCGGCCCGGCTGCGCCGTGCCCGCCGCCGGGGTAGGAGGCGGCCGCGGCGAAATCCTGGGCTTCGTAGGCGGTGGCGGTGCCGGCGATGCCGGCCGCCGCTGCCGCGGCCTGCTGGGCTCCAGCACGCACGTGCTGCATCAGCCACTCCTGCCAGGCGTTGAGGTTGGCCATGACGGCGGCTGAGACGGCGTCGCCGCCGCACGGTGGAACCGTCAGGGATTGCGGCGCGGCTAAGGCAGTTCCAGCGGTCTCGACATGCTCGCCGGTGCGCCGCACCCCGTGGGTATCGATGTTCAGTGCCATAGTCGTGTTGCCTTGATGTCGCCGACGTTGGCTAAACCGCTCGGGCCGCGCCCGCGGTGGCGCCGGCGGCCGATCCGGTGTCGATTCCGCGGAATTGCGCAGCGCCGGCCAGGTCCTGCGCACGGTAGGTGGCGGCGTGCTCGGTGAATCGGCGAGAGTACGTCCCGAAGTCAGCCGCCTTGGCCGCCACCGCGTCGTGGGCATGCGCCAGGGCCGAGACCACACCGACGGCGACCGGGTATCCCATCACACCGTGAGTGGCGATGACGCGCTGCACTTCATCGGTGGCCACCGGGCCAATCACGGTGGTGCGCGCTTGCAGCGCCGCGTACTGGTCGGCCACGACCTGCAACTGGTCGGGGTTGACCCTGAGTTCGGCGCCGCAGGATTGAACGGGTGCGGGTCCCAGGTAGCGACTGCCCGGGTCACGGGGTGGGGGCGGCCCGGGAAGAGGGGTTCCGGTGTCGGCAGGGGTGGGCGGGATCGGTGGGTTCGGTGTCGTCATGGGCAACAGTGGCGGCCAAAACCTTCGAGGGGGTGCCGCATCTCCTTTCCACTGGGTGATCGGGGCGCTAGTGCTGCTCGTCGAGCAGCGGGTCGTAGCGGTGAGCGAACGCGGCCTGCGCGCAGGTGACGAACAGTTCTTTGAGTCCGTCGGCGCCCAGGGGGCGCAGCCTGTCGACGTCGGCGTCGACGTCGACGATGGCGCCGGTGGTGCGCACTGACACCGAGATCGCCGCGGGATCGGTCTCGGCGGTGGTGATGACGTCGTCATCGTCGTCGGTGAATTGTGTGATGGTGATCGAATGCATCAGCTGTCCCTACCCTGATCGTCCGGCGAGTTCGTAGACGGCCGGATCTCGGTCGGGCCCGGCGACCGCAGTCAAGTACTGCCCCCGCAACGCGCGGAGTCCGTCGTTGTCGTGGCCGTCCCGTGCTGATTGCAGCGCGATCTTCCACAGGTCCTGGCGGGCGTTGTCATACCAGAGGCCTTTGCGTGCGGTGTCAGCGGCGGTACGGAAGCTCTTGGCGCGGTAATGGCGGTGCGCCAAGGCCAGCGCTACGGCGGGAACCCGGTCGCGCAGCTCCTCGCGCAGGTCGTTTGCCCATGCCCATTCTTTGGGGGGTATGCCGCCCAGTGGAGGGCCGGTGACCAGGTCCATCGCGGCCACCAGGTGCGCGGTGGAGGTGGTTTCGACGAGGATCTCCACCAGACGCTCGAATTCCATCCAGTCCGAGCGCACCGCGTTATCGAGGTGGTAGCCGCCCTCTTGCATCGTCGGCAGCGCTTTGGGGCCACCCGGGCGGACAACACCCATTCGGCCCCGCAGCAGCGAAATCTGTTGTGTCACTGTCTTATCCGAGGCGGCGCCGCCGTAGACACAACGGATGATGTCTTCACTGCTGGCCCACGGGTGGTGCTGCAGGAACACCAGCAGCTCGTTGAGACGCTTTTCACGCGGGCCGGGCTGCTGACCCGGGGACGGGGGACTCAACGTGACCCTGCCCAGGATGCGATTCCATATCGGGGCCAGCGCGGGCCCCGCCGCCGGGTCGACCGCCGCTGGTTCACCGGCCGCCGGCGCGGGTGTCACCGGCGCGTCCCTTCGTTGCGGGTCGGGGCCGGCGCCGTCGCCGAATGAGATTGCGGGCACGTCGGGGTCGGCATCAGCCCAGTCCACGACGCCCGCGGCAGCGGCCGGCGCGCCCGGGCCGCTCACCGGCTCCGGTGACCCCGCCGGCATGGGGGTGGGGGAGGCGAAGAAGTCGATCGATTCACCCAGGGCATCGCGGTCGCGATCGTCTGCCGGCGTGTCATCGTCGGAGTCCAGAGCCGAATCCCAGTCCGGCCCCAGATCCTGGCCGTCGGCGGCGCGAACGGCAGCATCATCGTCGGCTACCGGGTCGTCGTCGACGCCAAGGCCCAATCCGTCGGGCGCGGCTGGTGGGGACGTGGGGCTGATCAGCATCTGGGCGCAACGGTCGACGATGTCGGCGCCGGGCACGATCAGCGTCGTGGTCATCGGCTTCGATGACGACCCGGACCGGCTGATGTGCCCCACCCGGTCCGGTCCGCAGGTGATGACCCACGCGGTGGACACGGCAGCGTCGTTGCCCAGGTCGAGCAGGATCGCGCTGGTGGACGCGGCGATGATCTGTGCGCGGTCGGCGTAGCTGACAGCGGGCCCGCAGACCAGGACGTCGACGTCGGGGACGCTGCCGGCCGCCACGGGCTGCACGCGGCTGGTCAGCGGTCCGTGCCAGGCATCGGCGGTGACCCCGATGGTGATGTCGGGGTGGGTGCACAGCAGTTCCAGCACCCAGCGCGCGATCAGCGCGGTGGCGGTGGCCGGGTCGCCTTCGACGCGGATGCGGGAGAACGCGGCCAGGTTCAGCCCGACCAGTGCGCCGTCGTCGGTGGTGCCCAACACCACCAGATACACCGGATGTGCGGGGTCGGGGGTGGTGGCGGGATCGACGGCCTCCCAGCTGATGCGCGCTTCGCGGCCGGTGCCGGGCAGCCATGGTTGCGGTAGCGGCGCTTTGAGTCCGTCGACGAAGGTCACGGTCAGTTCGTCGCGGCGGGCGGTGACCACGCCGGCCGGGCCGGGGGTGGGCGAGAGCGCGTAGAGCGATTCCAGGCGCCGCACAACTTCCACCGCGCGCCCCTGCCCGTACCACCACGAGGTGACGGGGGCGCTGCTGACGGTAGCTGACTGCATGGGCTGCCGCTGCCGGTTGCCTATTTGCGGCCGGTGGTGGCCGGGTCGGCGGGCACACCACCGCCGTCACCGCCGCCGAACGCGTCCAGGTCCAGGCCGCCTCCGCCACCGCCGGCGGCAGCGCCTTGTCCTTGGCCGCGGCTTGCCAGCGCGGGGGCTGCGGCACCGGCACCGGCGCCGGCGCCTTGGCCTTCGGTGGCGCCCGCGGTGGTGAACGGGTTGGGCGCGTTGTTGGGATTGCTGGCCGGCACGGCCCCTGTACCCGTTGATGGTGCGCTGGCGAAGGGATCGCCGGCAGGGCTAGCGCTGGCCGCGGCGGCTGGTGATTCGGCGAACGGGTTGGCTGCCGGGCTTGCCGCGCCGACCTGCTGGGCGCCGTAGGGGTCTCCGAAGGGGTTGGACCCCGCCCCCATGGGGCTCATCCCTTGACCGAAGGGGCTCATTCCCTGACCGAAGGGACTCATCCCGGACAGACCTGATCCGCCACCGCCCAGTAGTGAACTGAGCACGCTCATCAGGCCGCCGCCGCCGGAATCGTCGTCGTCGTCGCCTTTGTGGTGGTGTCCTCCGCCGGAGCTGTCGCCGGCGGCCTGTGTTCCGTTGGCTTGTTGGGTGGCCGCTGACTGTTCGACGGTGCCGGCGCTGCGGCCCTGATACTTCTGGATGATCGCCAGGATGGCGGCTTGGCCGGCCGGTGAGGTCGGGTCGGGAACCGCGGCGATCTCTCTGGCTTCTGCCTCGGCGTTGGCGCCGACATCGTTGCCGCCGTTGACGTTGACCTCGGCGCTGTAGTCGGTGGCGATCGCCCCGGAGCCCGCTCCGGCGCCGAAACGATCCAGGGGATGGTGATCGGCATGGGTCACATGCCCGAAGGCGCCGGTCATCCGGTGATCGCTGTCGAGAAGTGCAGCGCCAGGACCTGTTCGCGGATATCGCGGGCCTGCTGTCCCACGTCGTGGGAAAACGCGGCCAGCTCACGCAGCCCATCGCCGCGCACCGGGTTGGCGCCGAACAGTTCGTAGTAGCGGCGGTGCTGTTCCTGAGACGCCGCGACCAGGGCGTCGATGGCACTCATGACTGGTCCTTCCCGTTGGCGCCCGCACCCAGTGTCACCGGCTCACGGTTGGGGGTTTCGCCGTTGGCCCGCGGCGCCGACGGCTCTGCGTTGCGGCGCGCCTGCGCCTCACCAGGCGGGGGGTTGGACGCGGCTTTCTTACCCGGTGCGGCGGGCAGTTTCGTCGTCTTCGGGTACCCCATCTGATCGAGCTGATCGTTGGTGAGCGCGCCCGCTTTGACTGCCGCCGCGCGCGCATCCTCGTAGCGCTCACGCGCGTGTGCGGCGTCGTCGAGGATGGCCAGGTAGGCGTCGAAAGTTTCCCCGACATTGCCGACCAGCATGGTGTTGTCTTTGAGCAGGTTCGCGTACGCCGCCTCAGCGGTCGCGCGTCCGGACTTTCTCTTGGCCGCCATCACCTCTCCTTTAGTGCATACGCAGTTTCCGAGCCTGCATCACTTCGTAGGGATCAACGTCGATGTCGCCGGCCTCGTGGCCATCGTCAAGATCCCGGTAGGGGATCACCAACCGCTCAATGCCGTCGACATCATCGGTGAGGTAGGGCTCAGCGTGAACGTACTTCCAGTCTGGGACACCGTCAACGCAAACGTCCACCAGATCACCATGGTCGACTTCGTTGGCCGACACCGCTGCGGCGGGTCCGTATTCGTCCTCGACGGTGGGCAGGTATTCGTCGTCGAACCCGTCCACAGGCCCACCGAAGGCCGTTGCAGACACCGGGGGAGGCAGCGCTGCGCCGTCGGGGCCGCTGTCGGCCTGATTGTCGTCGTGGTCGTCATCCATCGTGGGAGAACGCACCGCGGTCATGGGCCGCACATAGTGGTCGCTGAGCGGGTCGAGGTCGGGTCGTTCTGAGGCCAGCACGATGGGTGATTGCCGGATCCGGGCGAACGACATCTCTTGCTGATCATCCTCGGGGTCATAACCGCGCAGCGCACTGTCGACGACGCGTCGCGGCCAGAAGCTGTCGACGTTGCGCAGCTCGGCGAGGATGGCGCGATCATGATCGGACAGCGCCGCCCATTGTTCGGCGGTCGCCGGAATCTTGGGGGTGTAGCAGGCCTGCATTTCCCGGAACGTCCCATCGGGCAGTTGCACGGTGCCGCGGCCCCGGATTCCCGGCTGCACCCGGGTGCCGGCCACCGCGTCGTTGAACATCATGATCGCGGCGTCTTTGGACCGCAGCCGCCCCATCGCCACCCGCAGGGCGGTGTTGTCGCGGGCCTCCCCGGAGATAAACATGGTGTCCGGTCGCTGGATCCCGATCGCCATGTGGATGCCGACCGCACGCGCGGTCCGCAACAGGATGCCGACGTCCTTGGTGGTGGGGGGAACGCCCTTTTCTTTGCTGGATTTGTAGGTGGTGAAGAACTCCGCCAGGGCTACCACCAGGTTGGAGAATTCGTCGGTGACGATGACGATCGGGTCGAAGTCATCGGCCCGGTTGGGGTTGATCTTGACCTGGGAGAGCCGCTCGCGCATGGTGTCGGCGATAAACCGCAGCGCCGCGGTGTGCCCGACCAAACCGTCCTCGTCAGTTCCCGCGGTCACCAGCGACACGTTGGGCCAGTCGCGAAGCCCGGGGGTGTCGAATCCTTTGGGGTCGATGAACACCAGGTTGGCGCCGATGCGGCGCGCCGCCTGGGTGGCCACGGTCATCAGCACCGAGGTCTTTCCTGAGGAGGTCTGACCGGCCACCAACATGTGCGGGGACTGCTTGAAATCCCACACGATCGTGTTCCCGTAGGCATCGACACCGAACGGGATGACCGTGTGCTTGTAGAGGGTGCGGATGCTCGCGCGCGTCACCGCGGCGAAGTCCAGCGGCGGGTCGACCATGGTCGGCAGCCCGGGGCTGCGCACGAATCTCACCCGCCGCGAGGCCATGCTCCATTCGGCTTCCCAGGAGCCGCCCAGCGCGTCGGCGACCATGCCTTCGATGACGCCGCGGCGGTAGGCCGAGCTGACGCGCAGGTTGTAGGCGAAACCAATGGTGAATTCCCGGATTCGCGCGGCGACCGCGTCGTTGACGGTGGACGCCGACCGCTGGGCCCGCTCTGCGTCGGCGCCGTGCACGGTATCGGCCGCCTCGTCCGTATCGGCGGTGTCGGTCGCTACAGCGGGGCGGGGCGCGGGTTCGTCGGTAACGGTGACGGCATGGATGTGGGCGGCGGCATCGAACCACGACGCCACCAGCGGGGCCAAGACGGATTCGGCGTCGACGACGGTGTCGGCTGCGGCGAGCACCGTTTCGGTGGCGGTCAGGGTGCGCGTCAGCGCGTCGTGGTCGAGCGTGTAGGTGCGTCCGGTGACCTGGTGCAGGATCGCGGCGAGCTCGGCGATCAGGTCCTCACCGATCGCGCTGGGATGCTGGCAGTAGAGCAGCGTGAGCACCTTCGCAAACGGTGCGCCGCCCCGCGGGTAACGCCGACGCGAGGGCCGCACCCGCCCCGAGCGCAGATCGGTCCACCCCAACGCTGGGGAGACCAGGAAGGTGACCTCGTTGATCGCTCGGGTGATGGCGCCCCGGGCACATGCCCACCGGGTGAACTGGACCAGCCCGTAACCCGATGCGCCGAGCAGCGCCACGAGTACCAGGCGTCCGGCGATGGTGGCCGCACCGGGGGCGGCCAGGCGCAGCAGGGATCCCCAGGCCGCCAGGGCCACGGCTACACCGGCCAGGATCAGGGGCACCGTGGGGTGTTGCTGGCCGGTCCAGCGCTGCCCGGGCCGCACGTGACCCAAAAATCCGGTGCGCACGCGGTGGTTGTGCCAGGCCAGCGCAACCGACCACAACGCCGCCACCGCCGCAGCCAGCAGGGGTGCTGCCACAAACATCACCCAGAACCAGCCCACTCCGACCCCGGCGATCACCGTGACCGGTCGCGTCGAGGGCGGCAGCAGATAGGTGCGTAGCGGGGAGGGGGTGTAGAGCAGCCGCGCGGCTGCGGGCCACAGCGTGGTGTAGCCGAACAATGCCGCAGCACCGATCCCGGCCAGGGCGAGCCACCGCCCCGAACCAGCGGCCTGCTTTTGCGCGGCGGCGCTCTCTGCGGGGATATAGGGGCGGTTGAGTTCGGCGCTGCTGGTGGCCCACGCCCGGGTCGACGACGCAGCTGCCGGGGTGGACTTGGTTGCCCCGCCACCAGTTTTCGGCGCCATCACCGACCCCCCGGGCCGGGGGGCTCGGTCACCGCTGCGGCGGGCAGCGGGAGCACATTGACCACTTTCCAGCCTTCGGCGGACAACTCCAGCCGGATCTCGATGTGCGACTCATCGCTGTAGGTGGCGCGAAACGCCGCCGCCCCGTCGCGCGCACTGACCGGGCCCTGCAGTGAGGTGAGTGTGGCCTGGGTGAGGTTGCGGATGTCGGTGAGTCGGTACTGCTCCATCAGCTGAGCCGACACATCGCCGTCGATGCGGGCCAGCCAATTGTCGCGATCACCGTTGGGGGAGCCGAAATTGGTGGCGAAGCGTTGCGCGACCTCGCGGGCGGCCTCGATCGAGGCCAGTTCCGGCGCCACGGTGGGCGCGGCGATTTGACCCACGTCAGGGTCTTCACCCCATTCGGTGGCCCCGCCCGGGCGCGGCGCCACCGCCGTCGCTGTGGAGGGGGCCGCCGCCGGCGGTGCGCTGTGATCGGCCGCGCCGTGGTGGCTGCTGTATTGCCAGAGCAGTCCGGCCATCGCCATCACCGCGGCCGCAGCGCCGAGCCGGACCCGCGGCGGGACCCGCCGCAGCCATGCGCGCAGCCACCACCACCGAGCCGCCAGTCTTCGGGTAATCATTCAGGTGATCCTTGTCTTGTTGTTAGAGAACACGTTTGATGACGACGAACCGGGTCGGAAACGGTGACAGCTTCACCGGGATACCGAAATCGGGTGCTTCGATGATGGTGCTCGGGTTGACCACCAGCGCGACGTGCCCAGGTCCTCGGGAGTCGGGATTCAAGAACACCACATCTCCGGGCTGCACCGCGGTGCGCGGCACGATCTGACCGAAATGGACCATGTCATAGGTCAAGTGCGGCAACACGATCCGATGTCCGGATCCTTGGTAGATCGCGAACAGCACCAGTCCCGAGCAGTCGAAGCCGCCGCCGCTGGGCCCGTTGATGGTGCCGCCGCCCCACACGTAGGGCAGCCCGATCTGCGCCTCGGCCGCGCGCACTGCGGCCACTCCTGCGGCGGTGCCTGGCGCAAGGTTGGCCGGGGGGGCGGCCGACGGGTTGCGTGCCACACCGCACACGTCACGGCCGCGGTCATCGGTGACGGTTCGCGGCGGCGCTGGCCGCCCGGAGGCGGCCTGGACCTCGCGCAGGTATTTGGCGTAGAAGATCTTTGCGCCGGCCACGAATTCGGCGTAGGCGTCGGGAAATGCCGAGCCCTGCACCGCCTGCGCGGCGACGGTAGGCGCCATGTTCTCCCAGCCGCCGATCTTGAGCAGCTTGGTGAAGAACTTCTGCGCAGCCACCCCGGGGGTCATCAGATCCCGCAGCGGACCCCACCAGGGCTGCTGCTGCATGATGCCCACCGAGAGGTGGTCGTGACCGACTCCTTCATGCGGAATCTGCAGCGACTCAGGCACATTGGAGTTCGCCAGGTTCCGCAGCCCGGACTCTTCCATGCCGACCGCCAGCCCGATGATGATGCCTTTTTCGGGCACTTTCATCTGCAGGCCGGCAGCGATGACGGCTTTGCCGTTGTTGACCGGCCCGGGCCCGAACGACACACCGGTGTCGGCGCTGATCCCCTGAGATTGCAGCTGCTGCTGGCACTGCGGTGTCTGCAACGCCGTCGCCGGCACCGCCGCACCCCCGGCGAACAGCACGAACAGCACCAGCAGCCCGGTGAGCAGGAATGGCGCCAGCAGCGCCAACCCC
Organism: Mycobacterium sp. IDUB_28; assembly: GCF_055419285.1. Classification (NCBI taxonomy): domain Bacteria; kingdom Bacillati; phylum Actinomycetota; class Actinomycetes; order Mycobacteriales; family Mycobacteriaceae; genus Mycobacterium; species Mycobacterium sp. IDUB_28. The sequence continues at coordinate 39,064 of NZ_JBVAXK010000014.1, forward strand.
GCATAGATCGTGCGCCGGCGCGCCCACACCGCCCGGATCAGGGTGACCCACTCCATCGGCTCCATCGCTGCAGCCCCGGGCCTAGGCGGCCTCAGAGAGCGCGTGGCGGCCCGAGCCCGCGCCGCCGCCGTCGCCGCGGGCGGCCCGATAAATGCGCATCGCCTCAGACAGGCGGTCCGCAACGCGGCTGCGGTCGCTGTCTGTCGCCACCGGTTCGGCCGGTTGCGGTGCGCGCGGCGCGGAGGCCGCCTGGCCCGCCGCGTCACCACCCTGGGCGGATCCGCTCGCGCCGGCGGGTGATCCCGAGGCGGGATTATCGACGGACACCGGGCCCTGCGGGGAGTCGTCACCGCCGTCGCCGCCGTCACCGCCGGTCGTGCGCGAGGAATCCGATTCCGGGTCGATGCGGCCGGCATCGCGCTTGTTCGCGCCGCCGCCGCGGCCGCGCCCGCCGAGCAGATCGTTCTTCAGCCGCGACAGGTCGGCGCCTTTGGATAGCCAGCTACGCCCGGACCCGCCGGCAGCCCCGCCACCGATTTTGGCGGCCATCGTGTCGCGCTGGCGATCCAGGATGCGTCGCAGCGGCCCGAAGAACGCGAAACCCAGCGCGAGCACCAGCGCGGTCATGAACAGCGACTCGATGGCGTTGTTCGACTCTTTGAACACCTGATCCAAGATCGCGTTGTAGCCGCCGAAGGCCGCGGTGTAGATCACCATCGCCGCGTACGCCATTGCGCAGTCCAGCAGCGTTTTCCAGGCGAAGGTCTGCGGCGCCCCCGGGATCACCCCGATCGCGAACGCGGGCGGCGCCAACGCGGCATACACCATGGCCTGCACCGCCGCCCGCACCACGTGCCAGGCGAAATAGCAGGCGAAGGCCACCAGGATTGCCGCCAAAAGGCCGCACACGCTCAACGACACCAAGAACGCCGCCGGGTTCCCCATCGACTTGTCGTGCATTTGCTTGCCTTTTTTGGCGTCGCACCCCTCGATATCGTCTTTGAGTTCATCTCCGCGGCCGGTCTTGATTCCTTTCGACCACGCTTCCTTGCATTTACGGGAAATGGAGTCGCTGACCACCCCGAAATTGATCATCTGCGTGGGTGACCGCAAGAATCTGTCAGCCAGCTTGGACACCATGTCGTCGACGTTGGCCTTGCCACCCTGATCTGCCATGGCTCCGTCGGACACCGTCGCGGCGATCTGCAGCCCGGTGTCGCGCCCCTTGGCCAACAACCCGTCCGACCCGATCAGCTCGGCCAACGGATTTGCGAAAACCGTTGCCGCAATACCGATCATCAGCATCCCCATCGCAATGTTGGAGAACGCCTTGGCGGTCCTACCGGCCAACGCCGTGCACACCACGATGATCGCGAGCACCGCGACGGCGGTGGCGGTCAGCCCGAATCGCTGCATCGCCGAATCCACCCCGTGGCCGATCTTGGTGAAAGGGCCGGTGAACAGCGCGAGCCACGAAAATCCGAGCACCATTTTGATCAGCCACAGCGCGGTCGCGGTCACACACAGATAAACCTCGTACGCGACGGAATCGACGAGGGCGAACATTTTAGCCGGCGGATCATCCCAGCCACCCTGATTAAGCGTCAGGGTGTATTTAGCGACCGGAACACCATCGGAATCTTTGATACCCATCCACGAAATCAGCGCATCGCCGCCACCAGTGTCAGCGCCAGTACCTGGGTCCGCGCCCGCCTGGGCGGCGCACACCACCACCAGCAGCAGACCGAGGACCACCAGGACGGTGAACCGTCGGTGGCGCCCCATCCAGCGCAACGCCACCGCCGGCGTCCAGCTCCGCGCCCAGCACTGCCACAGCACCAAACGCTCTGCCGCGCAGGCTATCCCGGCGCTCACCAGCGCCCCTGAGCGTCACACATCGCCGCCGACGCTTCGCGGTGACGTTCGTAGAACCGCCGGGCCTCGCCCAACCGCCCCGCGTAGGTGTCGGGCAGTGCCGAATGCATCACCGCCGAGGCGACCTGCTGCGGCGCCATCGCCTGCCAGCCTTCGATCCCGCGCATAGCGGTGAACCATTTACGCGCGGCGGTATCCGGCGACATCAGCTCGACCGCAGTGCCCCACTGCTCGTTGAGCGCCAGGATGCCCACCGCTCGGTGATCGGCGGCAAGTCCATCGTGGGGCAGGCTCAGCGTCTCGGGCACGCTGGGATTGGCGAGGTTACGCAAGCCGGTTTCCTGCAGGGCCACGGCCAAGCCGATGACAATGCCGTCGGCGGCAATGTCGAGGGCGGCGCCCGCGCGGATCACCGCTTCACCGTTGCCGTCGGGCCCCGCCGCGACGGCGCGACATTGCACCACACTCGACGCTGGGACGCCCGGCAACTCCCAGCTCGCCACCAGCAGCACACTGAGCACCACGGCCAGCGCAGACATCGACACCACGACAGCCCGGCGCGACGAGCCGAATACCGGCGGCGGCGAAATCACGTGACGTTTCATGACATTGGTTCCCTGTGTCTCAGGCGACTTCGGTGTGTTCCGGGGGAGTGGTGCTCATCGCTTCGCGCCGCACCAGCGACGAGGGGCCAAGAACCTTGATCCGCCCGATCGCGCCGCGCGCGTCCTTCATGTAGCCCTCGCCCTCGCGGCCGCGCACCACCTTGCTGTCGGCGCCTTTGGGTGAGGTGTTGGTGGTCAGATCGCGCACGATGTGCGGGTTCTTCTCCGGGTCGATGCCCAGCCATTTCAGGGACCGCTTGGCCAGGGTCTCGTCGCGGTGGCGCATCACGATCCGCATCGGGATCAGATCCAGCGCCGTTCCGGCGGGGTAGTCATTGACGGGGTCGTGGCTGCCCAGGATCAGCGAGATGTTGTCTTTGCGGCCGTCGCGGGCCAGCCGCGCGGTCCGCGCCAACCCGGTGGACGTCGAGGTGACGTGATAGGCCTCATCGAGGGCAACCGCGGCGGGGCGGGCCTTGTTCAGTTGAAACGCTTGGCGCCCCAACTCCATCGACAACCCGTAAATGGCGCGCCCGAACACCTTGCTGGGGCTCAGCGCTTCGCGGCCGGCGACCTCCTCACCGGTGGGCACTTCGACCCGGTTCGTGCGGATGACGATGCCCTCGGTGTTCAGGTCCAGCGACGGCAGGTTGGGGTCGAACAGGGCAGCGGCGTAGCGCCGCCCCGACCAATACGCCAGGTGGCGGTGCAGCTCGTCCCACCCCGACGGCAACGCCTTCCCATCGGGCAGTGCCCCGCGGTCAGCTCCGCGCGCCAGCACCGCAAGCAGATCCGGGATCGACCGCACCCCCCATTCCGGGCGCAGCACCTCACCCAACGTCATGCCCATCGGCGAGTTGGCTTCGCATTCGAACAGCGGCGTGAGCAGCTCCACCGCGGCATCGACACCGATATCGGCGGCGAAAGTCCGCAACGGATCCATCGACCATTGCGGCCGCATCAAGTCGATGATCGCGTGGCGGGCCAACGTCGCCGCCGGGCGCGCGTATTCACCGGAGTCGGTGCGGTCGATGGCCAGAAACTGGCCGCCGATATCGACCAGGTGAAACAGCATGTACATGATCAGCCAGGTTTTGCCCGCCCCCAATTCACCGGCGATCGCGATCGCCGAGGACGCGTCTTTGAGCGGCTCGCGCCACCACTCGAGATGCACGGGCTGGTTGCGCCGCCCCGACAAGTTCAGCGCGATGATCGGGCCTTGGGCATCACCGACCGCATTGGTCGCGCACGGCACACTGGCCGCGGCGTACTCGCTGATGGTGACGTGGGAGAAGTCCGCGACGACCCGCAGGTTGGCGCCGCCGGGATTCATCGCGGCCCACAGCTCACGCTGCCCGCCCAGCGGCGCCACCACCTTGATGCGGTTACGTTCGAACGCCTGCACCAGCTTCAGGGCGCCGTCCTCGCATTCGGCGCGCGTGCTGGCCGCGATCGCGAACACCGGGCACAACGCCACCTCGATCTCGTCGTCGTTGGTTTCCAGGTGCGCGTTGTACTCCCCGAGCAGCAACGCCTGCTCGGACAAGGTGTCCTGGGCGAACGACACCTCCAGGTCACGCTCACCGACCTGCTCATTGAGCCGGCGCAGGTTCTTGGTGTTACGGGCGATCGCCTGCTCGCGGCTGGTCTTATTCACCCGCACCGCCCAGTCGACATCGAATCCGTCGACGCGATCAGCGATGGTGAAAAACTCCGAGCCCGGAAATTGCAGCCCCTCCAACGGCAGCGCTTCAATCGCCAGCAGCGTCTGCCACGATGCGCACGCCCCGACGTGAGCAAGACGGCTGATTTTGACCAGCGGCGCAAAGCTATTGGGCCGCCACCGCTTGTCGGGGCGGCGGCGCTCACCCTCGTCGAACTCGGCGGCCGAAAACGCCCCGGCAGCAGAGGCCACATTGGACAGCACCGGAGTCGGAAACACCTGGGGACCGGTGCCCCGTGACAGCGCGTGATTCCACAGCCACACCATCTGCGCCGCGGTCAACGGCTGCGGGGCAAACACCGCCGGCAGACGCGACACGATCTGGGCAGCCAGCGCCGCTGCTTTGCTCATTTCCGCGTGCTCGCGGTGCGTTGAGCGCCGAGCACCCGCGCCCCAGCCGGTCAGGTCAGCCACCACATCGGCGTCGGTGACCGGAAAGGAGACAATGAAGATCCGCTCCGAGGCGCGCACGGTGGAGGAGAAGAATTCGTGCTTTCCTTCGCACTCTTCGCGCCACATCGGATGAGTCGCCACATCGGTTCCCGACAAGGCCCGCGCCAGGATCTCGTCAGGGTTCATCGCCGCGACGATCCCGGCGATAACTGCATTGTTGGGCAGCACCCGCAGCAGGTTCTTGTGGTGAATCAGGGTGTCGTACTTGCGTTCTTCGCTGGTGTATCCGTAGGCCAATCCGGCCAGCCGGTAGTCCGCCCAGATGGAGCCATCACGCATCCGGCGCAGGTTGCCCATCACCGACACCGTGGGCTGCAAATTGTGGTCGAGCTGACTTGCCATCAGAAGGTCTCCTCACATCCATTGCGGGGTGGTCGGCGTCAGCCGAACAGCTCGGCGGCAGTGCTGCATTCGCGGCCGAACAAGTCATCCCAGTCCCGCTCCATATCGCGCTGCGGGGCCGACGACTGACGTGCTGATCCCCGCAGCATCGGCGGGGGCGCCGGCTCTGCCAGAGCGTCGAGGATGGTGATGTCCGGGCGCACCGCGGACAGCGTCGTCATCGCCTGGTGCGCCTCGCCGCCACTGACACTGACCGGGCCGGTGTACAGGCGCATGATCCGGTGCACACGTGTACCGAACTTCACCGGCGAGTACGGCATCCGCCGCATCGCGGCCACTGCCACCGCCGTCGAGCCGACACCGACCAGTCCGGTCAGCAACGGCTGCCCCAGGCGCGGCAACATGAACAACGTGAACAACACACCGCCCACCAACGCGACTAGCTCGGGAATCGGATACGGCCCCCCGGGCAGCTTCCACCGGCCGTCGAACTTGGCGATGACAATCCGGACCCTGCTCGCCCGCGTGTACCACTTGGCGACAAACATCGAAGCCCTTATCGGGTTCCGTTGGTCAGGCCGCCGACAGTGTCTTTTGACACCACACCCAGCGACGGCAACGACCCGACCAGACCGATCAGCACCACACCGATCACGAGCGTCTTGAGCGCCGCGGTCTTGTTCCTGCCGACGAAATAATGGGCCGCCGCAACCAGCGCAGTACCGCCCATCAGCAGGTAGACCGCGAACGTGATTCCCTGGTTCTTCAGGTTGGCTCCGACATCCCAAATCGGGGCCGCAACCGTGCTCACATGTGCGGCCGCATTCGCGGCGACACCATCGAGCAGCATGGGCGTAATCGTGGTGATCATCTCTCAGTTCCTCCTACCGTGGTGGGTGCATAGATTCGCGTGGTCGTCGTCGTTGTCGGGGTCGTCTCCGCCGTCGTCGGCGAACCACCCGAGCCCGACTGGGCGGGCGCGGCGATACTGGGTGCGTCGTTGAGCCGATCGACCTGCCAATGCCCGGCAGCGACCGACATCACGAGCGGGAAATCCATCGGCAGCTCCACACCACTGGCGGTCTGCAAAATTGCGCGCGCGGTGACCTCGATACCGTCGGCCTTGGGAGGCACGGTCTGCGCCGTGGCCGCCTCGGAATTGGTCTGCATCTGCTCGATCGAGATCGCGGTGAACCGGGGTGGCCGCTCGGCGGTCAATGTCGATCCGGCCACCACGTACGGCGCGATTTCTCCCTGGCCGGTCAACAGCGCGGCAAGGAACCCCGACACGGTCCGATACACCGGCCGATCTTCGGCCACAAGGGTCTGCGTCCCCAGCTGCACCGCGCGACCCGGCAACCGGTCGGGACGGGCGTGGGGGAGGGTGAATGCCCGCAACAAGTTCTGCTCGTCGGCAGAGATATCGACTTGCAATTTCACGGCCACCATCGACACCGCATTGGCCGCCTTGGGGATCTCGGCATCCACCAGAACCGAGTACGTCTGAAAACCGTCCCGAGACACACCGGGAAGACATGACGACGCCCGCAACGCGCGCCCACCGGCGGGCACCGCCGACGCCGGGAAGTCGCCGTCGTAGAACCGCTTGATCGCGGTCTTGTTGGTCGGGTCTTTCAGGTACACGTCGACGTAGCGAGCCGCGAAGGCCGCCACGTAGGTCAGCTGGTCACGCTCGGCCGTTGCATCGACCGCAGCGGGTCGGTTCGCGACGAGCACCAGCACCGCCGCGATCAGCGGCAGGTAGCTGATCATGATGAACCCCAGAAACTTCGCGGTGCCACGCGCACGAAGCTCGTCGGCGCGCAGGGAATCTCCTCGCGCGAGTCGCAAACACACCGACTGCAACAGCCGGTCCAGGGCGCGGCTCAGCACGCCGCACCCATCCCTGTTGCCAGGGTGTCCCACAGTTGGGCGGCGGCGGCACGGTTGTTGACGATGTGGGTGACCAGCGCCAGGGACTTCGCTTCATCCAAGGGGTCGGCGCGCAGCAGGTCCATGAGGTCGCGCAGCTGGTCGGCGTAGGCGCGCACGGCTGTGGTGGTGCGGCGGATCGGCTGCGCCATCGGCGGGGCCTCCTGAAGAGTGGCGTGGGGGACGCCCTCTTATGGGGGGTAAAACGCCGATTTCGCGACATCCGCATGCATAACGAATTGGTAACGCATACGCGGTGATGCCTTCGCGATGACATTGCGTGTTCGCTGAAAGGCTTGACGCGGGAATTACGCTCGGTTTCGACGAGCCCCCCGGCGAGGAGAGGAAAACCGAGCGTCCTCCACGCCTCGCCTTAGCTTGACAACCTATGCGCCGCCCGCATCACCGCATATGCGCCGAGGGCACCAGGGGTCAAATCCTTTCCGCATCCGCCCCGACGCGCCTCCATCACACCAGCAGCACCCCGCCAGCGCACCAGCTAGCACACGAGTTGGACACCCGCAGCAGCGCACTCCACCCCGAATCGCCGCCGGCCAACACCACAGCAACAGCCGACACCACCACACACCGAATTCGTGACAACCCGGTTGTCAACCCCAAAAGCCCTGTTCGCCACTCTCAGATGTGATGCACATCACACTGCTGTAGGTGGGTTGACAACCCTCCCAGCAACCACTGCGACAACCGCCGCAACAACACCCACCGATTCCATGAGCGCGTCATCCCCTCGCGACGCCAAGGAATCCAATGAACATCTGGGACCAACTCGCCCACCAAGCCCACACCCTGCTCACCCGCCCCCGCCGCACCGACCTCACCCCGGCGGTGACCCTCGTCCAATCCCTGCACCCACACAACCCGCACACTCCCGCAGCGATCTGCGCCCACCTCGACACCGCCACCACCGTCCTGCCGACCCTCGCCCGCTACGCCCGCAACGGCGACCCACACGCCCTCCTGATGGCAGCAGTGCTCATGCGCCACCCCCTGCGCCGCATCGCCGACCTCGCCGACCCCGACGGCTACCACGCCAGCGACCGCGACGCCCGCGACAACGACACCCTCACCATCTTCTTCACCCTCATCCGCACCACCGCCGAACCCCACATCCTCACCGCCCGCTACCTCTACAACGCCACCCTGAACAAAGTGCTCGCCGCCCGCCCCCGCACCGGCACACCGGCAGCCGCAACCCGCGTCGACCCCCACGCCGCCATCCTCGACCGCACCGACCACGGCACCACCACCGACCGCACCGCCCACCTGCTAGCCCAGGCCCGAGACCACCGCATCATCACCGCCCTGGAATACCGCACCCTGGCCACGCTGTATCTCAACGCCGACATCTACAACCCCACCGCCGCAGCCCACGCCCTGGGCGCCAACACCGGCGCCGTCGAACGCCGCGCCCAACGGGCCATCCGTAAGCTGTGCACTCACTTCGAAACCGCCGCGACCGCAGCATGACAACCACCCGCCGCCGACTCGCAGCGTTCGCGGCATGCACCTGCCTCGCCATCCCCGCACCGGCAGCCGCCACCCCGAACCCACCGCCCTCCGATGGCTGTCCCGCGGTCGAAGCGATCGCCGTGCCCGGCACCTCCCAAACCAACCCACAGGCCGACCCCAGCAAGCCGGTCGGTGTCCTCGCCAACATCCTCGAACCGCTGCGACAGCATGTCCGCGTCCCGATGCTCACCTACTACACGCCCTACCCCGCCACCATCTTCGGCGGCACCGACGGCGGCGGCTACCTCGCCTCCAAGCAAGCCGGAATCGACAGCACCAACAACCGACTCCGCGCCGAAGCCAACCGCTGCGCCAAGACCACATTCCTTCTCACCGGATACAGCCAAGGCGCCGACATCGCCGGAGACGTCGCCGCAGCCATCGGCAACAACAAAGGCGTCATCCCACCGAGCCGACTGCTCGCCGTCGCCCTCCTCGCCGACCCATCACAGTCACCCGTCGGACAACCCACCATCGGCCTCAACCAACCCGGGATGGGCTTCGCCGGAGTCCGGACCGGAGGGTTCGGAGCACTCACCCAACGCAACAGCATCCTGTCCATCTGCGCCCCCCTCGACTACTACTGCAACCTCCCACAAGCCGACCTCGTCATGCGGTTCATAGGCCACCTCGGATCCCATCTCGACGCCTCCGACCCCGCCGGATCCGCCCAAAAACTCGCCACCATGTTCATGGCCGGCCTGGTCGCCCCCGCCGCCGCCGCCATCAACCAAATCCTCCAACTCGTCAACGACCGCGACCTCATCCCCAACCTCATCCACCGCGGCATCGCCTTCGCCGCCGCGCTAGCCCAACAACTGTTCTGGCTCGCCGGCCCCCAAGTCGCCGCCACCGCCACCGACCTCGTCAACACCGCAACCCAAGTGATCAACCTCGTCCAATCACGAGCCTGGACCGCCATCCCCGCCATGATCACCGCCATCGCCACCAAAGCCGCCGCAGTCGGTAACGCACTGACCCAAATGCGCGACAAAACCTCCCAAATCAACGTCAGCGGCTTCGGCCCGCTCGGCACCGGACTGTCCCACCCCGGCCCCGACCAAGCCAGCCTGATCAACATCGTCATCAACGCCATCACTGTCGCCACCGGAGGGATCTCCACCGCCGCCACGGGAATCTTCGGCCCCACCTTCTCCCAATTCACCGCCGCCACCGTGGCCACCGCCCTCAAGCACTACGCCGAATTCATCAAGGGCGATTTCCACAACAACTACGACGCCACCCGCCTGGACTCCGCCGGCCACACCGGCACCCAACTCGTCCAGCGCTACTTCTTCAACCACGTCAGCAAATTGCTCTAACCCGCCACGCAGAACACCTGCTACAAACCCGCCCAAGACCACACTTCGAACGGACAGGACACCCACCTTCATGGACTACCAACTCTGGCTGCAACGAGACGACACCGGAACCGTCAACCTCACCGGATGGTCTGAAAACAACGCCAGCAGCCACGTCGAACACTGGCCCACCTACCCGCTGTGCCAACACCTCGACCAACTACCCACCCGACTCACCGAACTCGGCCTGCAACCCGACATCGGCTACAACATCGCCGACCTCGAGAAAAACTGGGACGTCTACCTCACCCACCCCAACCTCACCACCCTGCGCGCCACCCTCGAACACACCGCGGCACCCCGCTAAGACAGGAAAGAAGCCCGGTGTCCACGAAGTGCGCGACAATGACTCCCGTGCATCTCCACCCAGACACCACATGGCACCCCAGCTCGCAGTTACAGCCGCAAACCGCAAGCCCACCGCACACGGGCGCCACCCACCCAGAAGGAACGCCGTGTTCCGAACCCTAATCACCGCGGCACTAGTCACCGCTGTGGCCACACAGCTCCTCGGAACCAGCCCGGAAATCGCATTCGCCTACGCCCTGGTCCTCACCGCGACCCTCTGGTACCTCTGGCCGCTACTGCGCCTGGCCGCACGAACTCTCCCACGCACCCGCCGCCGCACGCACCGTTCCCCGGCCACACCCGCACCCCGCCTGACGCAGATCAACCATCACCACCACTACTACGGCCAACTCCCAGTCCCCCAGCCGCAGCCCAACCGCGCATTCCTGGCCCTACCCCGACGAAGCGAACAACAGATCGCCCACGACGCCATCTACAACACCATCGACGAACAACCATGACCACCGACCAGAACCACCCCACCGATCACGGTTGGGAACATCGCCGGCTCATCCTGGCCTCGCTCGCGCCGCGCACCACCACCCGACCCGCCCGCCACAGCCAGCCCCAGCCCGATGACCCCGGCACCGACGACCCGGCCCCCAAACCCGGCCTACTCACCCGCAGCTTCCACGCCTCCACACGAGCGGCCCTCGCGACCGGCCGCCAATTCAACAAACGCGTACCACCCGACCGGCGCACCCACACCGCCGTCATCACCGCCGCCGCAATCGTCCTGCTGCTCGTCGCCCTCTCCGCAATCAACTACATCACCACCGACGTCAACCCGCCGCCGAATACCACCGCCGCCACCGCAGCGCCGCCGCCACCAACAACCCAGACCCCGCTGCGCCGCGACACCATCCTCAACGGCGTCACCGCGACTGACCTATGCCCCCGCGACGCCAACTACGCCGACGCCAACAGGGCCTTCGACGGCGACTTCGCCACCGCCTGGATCTGCACGCGCGCCAACAACAAAGACGGACAAACCATCCAAGTCAACTTCGGCCGCCAGGTCACCCTCACTCAGATCCGGGTAATCGGCGGCTTCGACGCCACCGCTCCCGACGGCACCGACCAATGGCCCAAACACCGCATCGTCACCGAACTTGAAGCATGGTTCCCCAAAGACCTCAAACGCGACCCCGCCACCATCGACACCGGCGGAGCCCGCGACTGGCGCTACATCACCCTGAACCCACCCGCCACCGTCAGCAAGCTCCTGATCCGCATCAAGACAACCTCCGAACCACCACAACCACCCACCCCGACAAGCCAAACTGCAGCAGCAACCCCCGACGAAGTCACCACCGTCGCCATTAGCGAGGTCCAATTCATCGGCACCGAAGTAGTGCCCGGCTCCGGACCATAAACGCCAGGTCCCTCAGCGCTCACGACGCGGCTTTCTCACGACCACCAGCTAGGTATCGGCTCTAGCCCTTCGTCGGCCAGCCTTGACGTAGCGTTCGAGCGCCTGACGAACCACATCGCTCACGGACTCGTCTTGCGTGGCGGCGATCTGCTGCGCCTCTAGGTACAGCTCGTCGGGTATCCGAAAGGACCGGAGCGGGGTTCGTGGCGCATTCGGCATAGGTGTCATTACACCAGTCTCTTAATCAGGGCCACTACCTCGGCGCAATCACGGCAGTTGTCGTTAAAACCCGGATGGGAAACGGGGTTGTCAGCCGTGTAGCGGATACCGCAGCGCGGGCAGTCTCGCCGTCTTTGCTTGAGCGGTACGCCGTAGCTGTCCCTGAGGTCGTCAGGTGGAACGTAGTCGCGAATGTGACCGCGCACCAGGTGGAACTCCGGCTTGAAACAGGCACCCGTGGGGCGCGGCTTTTGCCGGCCGGGCAGCATTTCCGGCGTCACGTCGAAGATGCTGATGGCGATCGTCATGCGCCCGCGCGCTCGTATCGAGGGCGCTCGATCGGCTCGCGCAGATCCGTTACCCAAACGTCCCGTAGTGGATTGACCCTCGCCAACTGCGACCGGCCGTAGCGATCCATCTGGTCTTCGTGAGTCATGCACGTGGACCATTCGCAGTACCGGCATGTCCACCAGTCTTCGCGGGCGAGCCTCGGATAGACACCCGCCTTGGCGCAGTCGGGGCACGTCAAAAAGCGGAAACCTCTGCGCATCAGATCACCACCGCGCCCGCGAAGGCGGTGCAGACGCCAAGTTCGTCTGGGTAGCGCAGCAACAGCGTGAGCGTTTCTGCCATCTCTCGGGTGACGTAGCGGAGTTCAGACCCGACCCGGACCTCGATCAGATCTGCGCGGCGCTGTTCGGCGTAGCGGCTGCGTTCCGTCGCGCTAAGACGCACTGGCGCGTAGAGCGCCTCGGCCTCGGCCCAATTAGCGACCAGCGTCCACCCTTGGGACTCACCGAATTCGATGGCTTCCACGCGCGTTGCGAAGTCGCCGCCATACCAGCCCAAGGGACGGGTGCGTCCGAGCGTGTGAGGGGTTCGCTTACTGATGGTCCATTCACCATTTGCAGATGGGTCACTGCGTCCGGTAGCGCGACGGACCGTGAACCAAGTAGGTGCCTCGGCCATTGGTCACGCCTCCTTCTGCGCGAGATAACGGGCCGCAGCCTTGTCGACGCGGCGTAGGTGGGGTTTGCCTGACTTGGTGTTGCATTCGGTGTCGACCGACGCGCCGCACCGCGGGCAGTCATAGCCCTGCGCAAGGCGATTGAGCGCTTCGCTGCTGCCGTTGTTCCTTCGGGTGTACATACACCAATGGTATCTGGTGTTATGACACCGAGCAAGGTTTGGTGTAGATACACCACCGTTAGTAAGGGTTATGACACCAACGATGAATGTTGTTCGGTGAGTGGGACATCCGAACGCCCCTATCACACGGGCAGGCCCCGGCGGCGTTTGTGCGAGCGCGTCGATCACGTAGCAACTGAGGCGGGCAATCTCCCGCCGGTCCCTTGCGAAATGGCATGCACGCTGGCTGGCCGACGGCGAAGTTGGGCTCGGGGCAAGCCAAGCCACCGGCGAGAACGCAATACCACCATCACCACAATGTAGGGTCCACATCTCTACATGGCGTAGGATCGTAAGCCATGCACGGGCATGGGGGCCGACAGATCGCGTATGAGCAAACCACATGGCCCGGGCGGACGCTCAGGACGGACAGAGTTGCTGCCCTACTCGGTATCCAGCCCGCATCGTTGCATCAGCTGGTGGCTCGACACGCCTTCCCCCCTGGTTATCCGCAGGGACGGGAACGAAGCTGGCCGCTCGATGTAGTGCTCCGGTTCATCGTCGCCCACCGCCGCCAACTTCTAGCGCGTGTACCGCGCCTGTTTCCCCGCATAGAACCCATTCCCGCACTTTTCTGCGGATCCTTTCAATTCGTCCTCCGGTCGCAATCAGGCGGCCGCCAAACCTCGTGCGTCGCGTTTCTGTGGCAACCCAGCGATGCCCTTGGCCGAGTGGCGCTGGCCTACCCGTTGGACCATAACCTCTGGCAGCCCGCCGATGTGCTGGCGGCATTGCGCGCCGCATACTCTGACGTCGATGCGGTCGTGATACCTCAGACGACGACCAGCGTTGGGGAAGATGGCGTACTCAACCCTCCCGACGTGGATTACGCCGACACCAGGGAACCGGGCCTCCGCATACGTGAAATGAGCTGGCTCGATCTCGCCTACCTGCTGCAAGTTGACCTACCTTGGTGGCCATCAGGTCTCAGAGATGCGCAGTCGATGCTGCGTTGGCAACCCGACAGCCCGCCCTATGACTTAGTCCCGACATCGCCCAGCACCGGCGATCCGCACGCAATCTTGCGTTTGGGTGCCACGGTGCATCCTGACGCACGCCGTGATGTCTGCGCCCCCTTTTTCCAATGGTTCGCCGAAACCGCTGCGTGCGTGGCGTGCCCTCCCAAGGTCTCCGGGGCGAAAACCGTTCCTGGCATAAGAGTTTCTGCGCGCGCTGTAGCTCCGGGCACGGGTGCCGCACTCCGTGACGAAGTTGCTTCCGGCAAGGACCGTCCGACCACTTCAGAGATAGCCGCGGTCCTACATTCACAGGTTGACCCTGCTGCCCTCGACCAGCAGGTAAAAATGTGGGCTCACATCGTGGGCGCGTGGTCGCCGCTGATTGAGCGAGTGGTGGCAGTTCGGATCGGTTCCGCCAATCCGCTGGCACGCCGATTTCTCAATCGCCTCCGTGAATCGCCCGGCCCGAATGACGAGCTCGGGTTCGCGATCGTCGCCGCCCACGGACTCTCCGTTGAGCGCGCCAGTGACCCGCTGACAACGGCAGCGCCGCGAAGACTTGAACACGAAGTCGATCCCGATCTGTGGATCGCCCGGTACGGCAATACTGTCTATACCTCAGTGCCACAGGTGATCTCGACCGCCGTTGGAGAGCTTCGCGAACTCGATATAACACAGGAACGCGGGCAGCTGCTCACCGATTTCACCGCGTGGTGGACAGACGGTGGCGGCAACGCGTGGCCCGTGCCGGGGTGCGAATCCCACACGGCAGGTTATGAAGGGTCCGGCCCCAGCAACCTCGCCGCCGCAGCCACCATTCTCGCCTACGACGCCACTGCCCCCGTGGGCGGCAGACACAACCGAGCTATAGAGCGCGACCTCCGATGCCAAGAGCTCGAGCAAATACTTAGCGCCGATCACTACCCCACACTCGTACGGCGATTTGTGCCCAACGGCAAGGAATTTCGGTGGCACACCAGCGGGGAATAGCTGACCCCCAGTCGGTCGTCTGTTCCAAAGCCCCTGTCACAGACAATGATTGATTTATGTCGTGAACGAAGGATAGGCAATACCGCCATGGGCATCGCTACGCATAACTGGTATCAGATAGCCCGTCTAAAGGTAGTATTGATGCACGGGACGGCAGGTGGCCTGATCATCGGGGATGACACATTCAGTTCGGACGCCCAGTGATCGGTCAGGGAATGAGCGGACCGAGCGGCGTCTGTTGGATAACCCGGGTCGTGCCGTCAGGCTCTAACTGTTCAGTAACCAGATACCCACCGCGCGCGTAGGTCCAACGGGTGGCGTTGGGCCCGCAGATTGAGCGGTCAGCGTCAGCGCTGCCCAGCCAACATTCATTTCCGACTTCAGAAATGGGGCCTGGCCGCATCATGACGGTGACCTCTCCGGTGCCCAGGTCCTTGGAGACGTAGTTGTTGTCTTTGTCGACATAGGTGACCGTGTCGGTGTCGGGTGGACACAAACTGGCGACATCACCGTTTTCGGTGCCGATCCAACAACACGTCCCCGCGGGCCTGCTCGGTGGAGGCTTCGGGTCAACATGGGCCACAGGCACACCCGTGCCAGTCACCAACTCACGCAACCCCGCCGGCCACGCCACCGCCGCCAGCCGCACCGCCCCACCCTTATCCGCACGGCTATACGCCGCCGCATGCTCACTCAAACGCTGCGAATACACCCCGAAATCCGCCACCTTGGCGGTCACCGAACCCTCCCGAGACGCCAACCCCGCCGCCACACCCACCGCCGTCGGATAACCCATCGGACCATGACTTTCCGCGATCCGCTGCACCTCCACCACCGCCTGAGGCGCAATCAACGCCGCACGCGCCGCCAGCGCCGCATACGCATCAGCAGAACCCAACAAATCCGCCGGAGAAACATCCACACCAGCCATCTCGTCGAGCCCCCCTTCCTCCGCATAACGGCGAAGCGCGACCGGAGCTGAAACCGAAAACTACGTCCACCCCAGGACACCGTCAACGGCTACGCCGTGACGTCCTTCGCTCCCGGAGCGTCCGCCACTCGATGATGCGGGTGGCTTCGGTTTGAAGGTCGCAGGTGAATGCTCGCGCTCGGTTCGATCGCGGACTAGCCGTGAGAGCGGCTTGTGAGCATCGCTCAGTCGACTGCGCCTGCCCGCACCACCCACTGGCACGGTTGGCCTGTTACCTCGGCAATGAGGTCGAAGTCCGCGTCGTAATGCAGCACCGTAAGTCCGCTCTCTTCGCCGGCGGCCGCGATCAATAGGTCGGGAATCTTGCGGCCACGCTGGCTTCGTTGTGCGAGAAGTCGCTGCACCTGAAGTGCACGCCGGTGATGCGAATCAGTCGATTCCACCAGTCCGAATGAACCCATGGCCGCGATGAGCCTGTCCCACTCCTGCGCATTGCGTGCCGAGTACCCGACCTCAAGATCCGTGATACGGGCCCGCGCCAGCTCACCAGCAGCAGCGAGCGGTTCCACCACCTGTCTGATGGCGGGCTCACCGAGTCGTTTGATAACGCTGGTGTCGACGAGAAAGCTCACCGCCAGCCCGCTGCTCGATCTTCTTTTGGTGCAGCAGCAAGCTCGTCGAGCGCCGCCGCCACCCGCTGTGCGCGATCCGATGTCGCCAGACGCAGGGCCGCATTCACAGTTTCTTTGATCGTCGCGGTCCCCAGCTCCGTACGAGCCATACCGAGCGCGACTTCATCGATGTCTATCAGGTGCTTACCCACACGAGCAGTATATACAACACGCAGTTCGTATATACGCCGTCCACCGACGCCTGCGCGCGATGTCCGCCCATGACAGCGGTACGCGGCCAGCCATGGGCGTCGGCGACGAGGCGCCACGCAATGGCTGCGCTAACCGGTTTCCAATGTCGCAAGATCCTGGGACAATGTGTCCCATGGGGACGATGGGGACGAAATCCAAGCTGGATATCGAGACTGGCCAGCTTGCGTCAGCGGGCGGCAAAGCGACCTCTACGCAGGCCGGCAGCGCGACCACGGCCCCCCCTTCACCACCGTCGACGGTCACCTCGCAGCTCGACGCCGCCCTGGCGCTGCTAGCGACCAGCTCGACGACAGCGTTAACGGCCGCCGACACCGCCGACTCCGCCGCCGCCACCCGCCAGCAGGCTGCACTGACCCAGTCGCCGCCGGTGTTCGTCGCCCAAGACCAACGAGGCGCCCAGGACTACACCAGGGCCGGCGCCTCCATGCCCACCCCAGTAATGGGACGAGGATCTACGGGCCTGGTACCGAGCTAACAGGAGTTGTTGGAAATGTCGATCGCGCCGCCGCCGCCGGTACATCCGTGGCCCGCGCAGCCTCCAGCGCCACCGTCCCCGCGGCGTCGCTGGATCGCGATCGTCGCAGCCGGGGCAAGCGGCGCCATCGTGGCGGCCGCGATCACCGCCGTCATCATGGTCGCCACCACCCCGAAGCCTGCGAAGCCCGTCAAGCCCGCCGCCGCGCCGACGATGACCGTTACCGCCGCCCCAGCACCCCCACCCGTACCCCTGCCGACCGAGCAGGCTGACGCGCAAACCTGCCACAGCTGGGGGACAGCTGACATGCTGGTCAGCGCGGCCGGGGCCGCCCAGGCCATCATTCCGCAAGGGATGACATTCACCGATCCCGCCATCCAAGACCACCCGGAGTGGAAAGCCGGGGTTTTGCGGGCCGCCGACCTTTACCAACAGGCTGCTACCGCACTGGCCCCGGCACCGGGCACCAGCTCGATGCTGGCCCAGTTCGCCGACACCACAGCCAGCGCCCTGCGCACCATGTCGGAGGCCTACAAGACTTTCGATCCTGATTCCGGCTACCCGGTCGATGTGTTCCGCGCCGGCCAGAAAGCCCTCTACTTCCTCTGCGAGAAAAAATGACCCGCCATGTTGAGCACGCCTGGCCACCGCCACCGCCAGCGGGGCCACCGTTCCAGCCGTACCCTCAACCGCCCACCGAGGGCCGGCCGCGGCGTGGGCCAGTCGTGGCCGCCGCCGTGCTCGGCGCGGTCCTCGCCGCGGTCGCCACCGCCGCGATCGCGGTACAGTCCCGGCCAGATCCGACCGCAACGCCAGCAGCGCACGCTCCGGTCACCGTCACGGTGCCGGCACCTAAACCTGCCGCGCCATCGCCGCTACCCACCGAGCAGGCCAACCGGCAGACCTGCGACCAAGGCTTGACCCCCGCCGAGAAGTACATCGACGAGGCCGAGGCCGCACTGGCGACCTTGCCAAGCGGGGTAAAAGTTGGTGATTTGGCCATACCTTCGAATCCGGCGTGGTATGCGGCAGCCCAGCGAGCCGCTGCCGCATACCGACACGCAAGTGATGTATTGAACGCCGGAATCGCTCCTGGGACTACGCCGATGTTGGCCGAAGCAGCCGCGACAGACGTCAAAGAGCTCCGCCTACTTGGCGAAGCGATTCGTACCAACGACACGATGATTGGCAACGCTGGCGAGGTTGCTAACGCGTCGGCGAAAACGATTGCCACTTTGTGTAACCGGTTTGCCCCGTAGCCCGGAAGGGATTGTCGACGTTCATGTTTGGTGACTTGGCGATGCCGACCACGGAGCATTCGGCCGCGATCCTGGCTGGTTCGTGGCCATCGCAGTCGGTGACGGCGTGGTCGGGCTACTCGACCACTCTCGATTCCGCGGCGCGAAATCTGTTCAGCCAGCTGGACATTCAGCAGGACATCAGAGATCTCCTCGCGCCGATGGAAGGCAATTTCATCGACGCGGCCCGCGGCCTGGAAGCCACGCGCGAGACCGCCCTGGAGAACCGGATCGAGGCCTACCGGCACGTCTCCAAGCAGGCGTTGTGGGGCGCCAACGAATTGCACGCGACGAAAGCCGATTTGGTGGAGATCGTCAATAAGGCCGAGGAGGACATCCACTCCGCACGCCAAGCCGCCGCACAGGCCAAAGCCGCCAACCCGCTGGCGACACCGCAAATCGACAGCCAGCTCGCTTCCACCGAAGCCGCGATTGTCGCTCGCGCAACGGCATTGGCGCGCGCCCGCGATCTCCAAGGTGCGGGCACCGTCGCCGCGCTAGCCGCCGACATCGGGCGGTGGACCGCACCCCATAAGGCGCCGAGCGCCGGCGGCACACCGTCCCCGCCCGCGCCGCCGCACGCACCCCAACCCGCCCCGCCCGCACCGCACGGCGGCGGAGGCCGCACTGCACCGGTCGATCACCACCCCAAGACGGATCGGGTTAATCCCGACACACTCCAAAACCCGCACGAAGGGCAGCAGGGAACTCAGCCGGGTAAGCAGTACCAAGAAAGTACGTGGCGTAAGCCCGAAACCGGTACCCACGGCCCAGGTAGCCCATCTCCGTTGTCCAACACTCCCGGGACCGGTTCTTCGCCGTCCCCTGGATCGAGTGCCGGTAGCGGTCCCGGCTCGATGATCAACAGCTTGATGAAGCCCATGACTGGCGGCTCATCGCCGGCATCTTCTGCTGCTCGTGGCGGTGGGTTAGGCAACCCCGGTGCTGGTTCCGCGCCGGCGGCGGGCCAGCTGGGCAACGCCAACGCGGCCTCGCCCAGTAGTGCCGCTGCTGCGGGCCGTGGCGGCGGTGGCGCAAGTTTGGCCGGGTTGGGGTCTGGTATCGCCGAAGTGTCCGCGCGGGCCGCCTCAGGGGCGATCAGCGGGGCGGCCAATGGGCTGGGCGCGGTCGGCAACGTCGGCAACCAGGTCGCGCAGAATGTGGCTGCTGCTGCTGCGCAAGCCCCTGCGGCGGTTCCGGCGGCCACGCCGCCTCCGGCTGCTCCGCCGGGAGGCGGGGCAGGTCCTCCGATGGCGATGATGCCGCCGCCGGCCGGCGGCTCGGGCGCGGTGACTCCGGTCAGCGGCGGCCCGGGCGGTCCCGCGTCGCCGCCGGCGCCCGCTCCACCACCGCCGGGGGGTGCGGCGGTCCCTGGCGGTGGTTCGCCGGCGGGCCCGCAGGTGGCGCCGATGGTGCTGTCGCAGCGGGGGACTCGGGGTATCGGCGCTGACGGCGCCAGCGGTGACGCGTTGGTGGAGCAGGCGATGGACGTGGGCCAGGCGGTGATCGCGTCCATGTTGACGCAGACGCTCGGTGTCGGCTACATCGGCATCGACTACGCGGTGTCGGTGATTTCGGAGCGCACCGGGTCGGTGTCAGCCTGGCTGGCCACCAGCGAAGGCGCTTCCTACATTCCGTTGGGGGTGCGGGTACCCGCCGATGTGCGTTTGGCGCTGACCGACCCCGTGATTGGGCATGACCTATTCGAGAAGGCCGCGGCGGCCGGCGGGGCCAACGCCCTTGAGATGGTGGTGCGCCACGCTGAGGCGCGTGAGATGGCCGCTCCGGGGACCCGGGTGTTGGCGATCGCGTCGTCGTTTCCGATGGAGCAGATGGTCGACTGGGCGGCCGCGGTGGGTGCGCGGCCGGTGTCGGTGCTCGCCGAGCAGGCAGGCTCGATTGCGCCGGTGCAGGTGCCGCTGATGCATCGGTGTGCTGTAGCGATGCCGTGGGAGTGGCGCCAGGCCAACGCTTTTAACGATCAGCAGCGCCTTCAGGTTGCGGCCCGGCACATGCACATGGCCGCCCTCGCAGGACATCTTCATGGTGCGGCGTGTGAGACAGTGATGCGGCAGTTCGAGCTTCGTCAGCCGATCGCAGATTCGTTGTGGGATGAGGTGCGCACCGAGCGGTTCATGGCGCTGGTCGATTACGAGTTGGAAATGCAAACGCAGGGGCAGGGCGGGTCGGATCCGGCGCGACTGTTGGCGTCGGCACGAGCTGCCGAGGTGATCGAGTGTCTGCGCAACTACGACACAGCCGAGGGCTGCGCGGACTTGTTGTATGCGGCCAGATTGGCGGGCGCACCGCTGAATCCGGTAGCAGCAGTCGTTTAGGAGGGGAAAGCGGTTTTGGCAAACGTCAACGTCAATCCAGGTGATCTGATCAGCGCCGCGGACTCATACGCCGCGCTGGCGGCGCGGGCGGCGCAGATCTCCCCGCAAGCGGGCGAAGAGATCCAGCGTATCGCCGCTACCCACGGTCCGATGGGATATCCCGTGGCGGTGGGGATCGCTGCGAGGCTGGCCGAGCGTGAGGGCCCGCTGATGGCGAAAGTTACTGACTTCGGGACATATTCGCAGCGATTCACCGAACATGCGGCCGCCTACACCGGCGCGGATGCGCGAGGGGCAGCGCAGATCAGGGCGGTTGATTTCACCACCGAAACACCGCGCACACCCGGCAACGGTGCGGCGGTGCCGTTGGATAACAACAGTCCGAAGGATTCGAACAAGCCTGGCTGGAACATTGGCGACCCGCGGCATTCGCCGTGGGTGGCGGGACCCAACGGGCCCAGGCCCCCGCAGGGGCCGGGTGCCCCGCGCTGGATCGAGATCGGCCCCGGTTCAGGGACTTACGTGCGTGCTGACGAAGTCCCAGGTGCCATCATAAAGAATCCCGGTGAACTCGGACCGTCACCGTTCTACGACGATTCGGGCAATCCGGTCATCTATGTCGAGCTGGGACCCAATACCGGCGTGTGGGCTCCGATCACCGATTTTCCGGGCGCGCAGTTCCCGCCTCCGCACACGTTTGGGCCGCCGGGAACATCGGAATACATTCCCGGGTCAGGTGTTTGGGTGCCGCGTGACTCGTTGATCCCCGAACCGTTGGCGCCGCAACCGGTGCCGCCGCGAACCGTCAATTCCGGGGCACCTCACTAAGCGAGGGCGCCTGCGCGGATGTCACTTACTTGCTGAGGTCCGCGTGGGATTTCTGCGGTTTGGCTTCGATCCTTTGATGATCGATGTGCCGGTGAATTCAGCATTGTTAGTGGTGTCGTTCTGCGCAGCTTCGGGCAAGATCGGCCATCACCGACACGGCAATATGGATTTGACGCCATATGCTGTTGATGCCATACTGGGTTTGTGGATGTCGATGCTCCCGAAGAGTTCTTCGACTGGCTCGACCGCACAGAAGCCAAGGCACGCAGCGGAAACGAGCCCGCGCGGCGGCTCCTTGCTCGCGCCGTCGATGCCTTGGCACAACTGCGGGCCCTCGCCGCAGCGCCCCAGACGGAAACGCCGGACCTAAAACGGGTGCGCCAATCACGGCACTACCCCGTTTGGCGCACCTCCCACCCCTACGATCGCGACATCGCTTTTCGGCTCATCTGTTGGTTCCCCCCGGAGAGCTCCACAGTGGTGGTCGCTCTCTTCGGCGCCGACAAGGCGCAGATGGGGGATGTCTTTTACGACAGTGTCGGGGCCCGGGCTGACGCCGCGATCAGGCAATGGATAGTTCAGAAAGGAACAGATGATGAGTGATACCGCGCGCACCCGCTTTCGGCGAGCCAACGGACGTATCGACGAGCTGGTCAACGATCCACTGATCGCCGAGGACGTGGCCCGCTACGGCGCCGAACGTGAACACACCAACCGCGTCTACGCACGCGGCCTGGCCGAGATCCGTAAAGCCAGTAACCTCACGCAGCAACAACTCGCAGTGCTGCTCGAAACAGACCAGGGCACCGTCTCGCGGATTGAGCGACGAGACGACTTGCTGCTGTCGACGCTGCGCGACTATCTGGAAGCAGCAGGGGCCCATCACCCGCGGATCGTGGTTGAAAAAGACGGCGTCGAAATTGCACTGGACTTGAACACCTTCGACCGAGGGATGTCGACATAGTGTTTGCTCACAGGCCGTAAGTTCCGAGGGCGACGACTGCGAGGCCGTCCGCTTTGCACACGGCGATGGGACGGTGGCCAGGGTCACGGTGGGCTGAAAATCTGCGTTGTCCGGGTCATCGCGCCGTTAGGCTGGTGGGATGACCGATCGAGTCGACTTGCTGCGCTTAGCAGATGAGCGAAGCAAATTCCGAGCGGCAGTATTTGTTCGCTCTGGCCACCGAATGTGCGATAGTTCGCCGAGCGCGGCATCGGCGATACGGCGTTGAGTCCTTCAGTTGTGCCGGGCGTAATTGCCTGGCCTTTGATCGTGTTCATGACACTGGTGCTAGAGGGGCGCTATCGCTGGTTTAACACCAATCTCTACGAAAGGTATTTCAATAGCACGTTGGCTTTCCTGCTGGTGGCGCAGATCCTTCGGGAGCATCGGGTACAGGATCTGCTCGTCGAATCCTCATTGATGACTAGACCCGGTGCGTGGCAATTAAGTACTGCTGTGATGGGGTACAGCTTCGCAGAGATGATCGGGTTCAGCTTGTTGTGGTCGGGCATGCCGGAAGCCGTGGCGCGCCGCAAGCAGCGATATTATCGGTTAGCGGGCGTTTGCTGCATGGTCGCTTTTCTTGCCTGTGGTACTCGGGCTCGGCTCGACCACAAACCGCTGGAGTTGTTGGAGGGCTGGGACTCTTTGACCACGCTGACTTGTCTGACGGCGATGCTCATGGTTCTCGCGGTACGTCTGATTTGGAATTCTGTTTCCGCGTTGCGATCCACTGGCAGTCGCCGGGAACGCTGGGTTGCGCGCGGCATTCTGGTACTAGGGATCTTCGGCGCTGCGATCGTGGTGCAAGAGGCTGTGTTGCAATTTTTTGATCAGCACGGCTGGACGCACACGGTGGTCTACCGGCAGCAGTCTCACTCGATTGGATTGTTTTTTGCCATCTTGGCACCTTTCGTTATTGCTGCTGTTCCCGTGGCCATCAAAATCCTAGGCTTGGTCGGCCTGGATCCGGTCAGCCGCGACTGGGCCAAGTTGCAGCCGCTGCGGCTGGCTCTGCGGACGGTGGCGCCAGAATGTGCCTATGACCTGGCCGATGGGGAAGGGAGTCGCCGCAAGTCGGCCCTTGAGCTTCGTTTGACCGTGGTCGAGATCCGCGACGCTATTTTGCGGTTGCGTCCGTACTTCCGGGACATTCCTGATGAGGCGCTGGCCGGTTTCCTTAAGGGGCCTCCGGCGGTTCCAGCGCGTGAGCGTGACGGGGCGATCGCAGCGGTGCGGCTCGCCTACGCTGCTGCAGCGAAGGCCGCCGGCGTCACGCCCCAGGTCGTTGAAGGCAGCGGTACTGCTCCGTCCGTGGTGTCGGGTGCAGCGACGTTGGAGGAAGAGGTGGCAGAGCTCGTGACGGTGGCGAAATGGTGGCCGTCGGCCAGCGCAGCGGCGGCGAACTTCCAAGAATCAAAAGTGAAACCAGTGCCATGACTTCATCAGTGTCCACACCGATTCCGCACTCTCGACTCAGGTTGCCTGTGCTGGGTGATCTTTTGACCATCGACTTCACCAGTCCCGTGTTGGGAACCACGGAGAAGTTATCGCGTGCCGAGGACGGCATTTTCGAGCAACGTATCTTCAATTTGTCCGCGGTCGCGCTCGCCAATGCTGAATTAATCGAGGAGGTGAACGACGAGTCTGTCTGGCAGAAGCATGTGGGGCCACTGGTGGAAAAGCTACGCATGACCTTGGGCGACGGACTGTTCACCGCGTATAACGACGAGCCCAGTTGGCGCAGGGCCCATAATATTTTGATGCCTGCGTTCACGAAGGCTGCGATGACGCACTATCACGACAGCATGGTGGTGACGGTGCGAGAACTGCTGGAGGCGTGGCACATCCACAGCGTCGAGCAGACGTGGATCGACATCCCCGCCCAATCCAACAGGCTCACCGTGGAGATCATCGCGCGGGCCGGGCTCGGCCATTCTTTCGGCGGCCTGGATGACCCCAGCGAAAACGCTGCCTTCAGCGCGGCAATTATCAGCGAGTTGGGTTACGTCAGGCGTGCGATGCGTGTTGATCCCATTCCGTTGTGGGATAGGCTATTTGGGAAGAAGCGCCGTGCCCAGCACGAAACGGATCGGAACTATATCCGCGGTCTGGTCAACGATATCGTCCAGACTCGCCGCGATCGGTTGCCTGCGGGCCAACGTCAGGACATGCTGGAGGCCATGCTGCACAGCGCGGATCCGGAGACCGGTGAACGTCTGGCCGCCGAGAACATTGTCAATCAGATTCTCACGCTGATGGCCGCCGGTAGCGAAACCTCCGCGAATACATTGTCTTTCGCGTTGCACTACCTGGCTACTAACTCTGAGGTGGCCGCAAAGGCCAGGGCGGAAGTCGACCAACGATGGCCTGGGCGAACCTTTCCTGAGATCGAGTTCGGCGACATCGCCAAGCTGCGATACCTGCGCCGTGTCGTCGACGAGACTCTGCGGCTGTGGCCCGTGGCCCCCGGCTATTATCGCCAGGCTCGGCGCGACACGACCCTCGGCAACGGCAAATACCATTTCCGACAAGGGGATTGGGTCGCGGTCGTGCTGTTGGCCGCGCACCGCGGGCCCGGGTGGGGTGAGGACGCCGATACCTTCAACCCTGACCGGTTCCTACCGGAGAATCTGCGCAAGTTGCCCGCGCACACGTACAGGCCGTTCGGGACCGGCCCCCGGGCGTGCATTGGGCGCCAATTCGCGCTGCATGAGATCGTGCTGGCCCTCGCCGCCATCCTGCACCAATACGAACTGGAACCACAGCCGGGCTATCGCTTAGAGATCGCTGAAACGCTGACACTCAAACCCGCTGGCCTCCAACTACGTCTGCATCCGCGCCACTGACGTGAGTATCTTTCCGCTGACTCCGCCGCTGGTGGTTGCGCGCGCCGTACTCGCTGCCAGACGCCGTGTTCTGGATCTTGCCGATGCCGCGTTACCGGGGGAGTTCGCGCTGTTTCTGGACATAGCGTCGGCGTTGCAGCGCCCGAAGATCGCCGGCGTTCTCGTGTCCTCAGGGTTGGCTGATGCTCTGGGTAGTGACGCGCGCAATCCGGTCGATCTGGCCCATCAGTTGGGGCTGGACCGCGATGTGACGACCAGGATCGTCGAGGCCGCTATCGCCTCGCGGCTGATGCGACGAAACCGTCGGGGCCGCGTGCGATTGACCAGGGTCGGGGCACCGCTGCGCAGGGATCACCCAAAATCGATCGCTTCCTGGATTACCTACTATGCGCACCCCGATACATCGGCGGCTTTTGCTCATATGGATGCGCAGCTGCGTGAGGGAGCCCAGATCTCTGGATATGACCGGGCATTCGGCAAGTCGATGTGGGAGTACTTCGGCGATCACCCGGAGGTCGGGGCAGTATTCGCTGACGCCATGCGTCAGCTCACGGAGTTTGACCTTGCGGGAATCGTGCGAACTTATCCCTGGCCCGCACATGGGGTGATCTGCGACGTTGCCGGCGGGAAGGGCCATCTGCTTGCCGCCATTCTCGAATGCCGCCCCGAGGCGCGCGGGATCCTGCTCGATGCACCCGAGATCATTGCGCAAGCGGACGGATTTCTGCGTGATCGGGAAGTGAGTAATCGCATCGAGCGGCGCGTGGGTGATCTGTTCGGCCAGTTGGACGCTCAGGCTGACCTTTACACGATGAAGTGGATCATGCACGACTGGAGCGATGACGTGTGTCGCGACATTCTCAAACGTGTGCGCGCCACCATGCCGTCAGGTTCCACGCTGGTGACCATCGATTTGCACCATGAGTCCCGGCACCCGAATGCACTGACGTCGACGGCTGATGTGCTGATGCTGGTGACGTGTGAAGGTGGTCGGGAACGCTCACCGCAGCAGGTGCATGCTTTGATGCGCGAGGCGGGACTCACACCGGGACGAGTGCGCCACTTTGGGCCGACGATGATGGTGGAGGCCACCGCCCCTTAGTGGGAGCCGAAAAAGGCGCGTCTCATTGTCGATTCTTTGGCGCCGGCCTCGGCGGCGGCGAGTAGGACGAGGTGAGCGAACATTTCGGCTTCGCGTTCCTGCTCAGCGACGAAATGCTCACGCCCGAAGATCCTTTGAAGCTTTGCGGGATTGAAGTCGGGCAGTGTTTCGCGGCACAGGTCCAGGTGAAGTTGCGTCAGCCGGGTCCGGGTGTCGCATTGGTTGGCGTGGCCAAGCACCATGTGGCCCACTTCGTGGCAGATGATTTGGTCGATGTGGTGGTGGGAGGTTCCGGCCTCGTAGAGGATGAGGTCCTCGGCGTCGGTGATGAACCACAGTCCGCACGGGCTGTCTCGGAGCGTGGCGGTGTTGACCGGAACCAACCGGATTGGACGTCGCTGCCGGTGCGCCAAATTGTCGACGAACGCTTCGACATTCCACGGCACGGGAAGCGGAAGTTGACCTACGAGGTTGCTCAGTTCGGCGTTAGAGATGGTCACGGCCTGAACTTTCGCCAGAGTCGTCGACGACCGGTGGTAGCTGCTCGAGTTGGCGTATCTGGTCGGCCATAGCTGCCAGGCTGTTGATGGATTGGGTGGTGAGCCCCTGGGCCCGCATGGCCAGGCCACGCACACCGTTATCGCGCAGCGCCTGAATCCAGTTAAGTTGCGCGTCGATGCCAGGGTGCTCGCCGGGTTCGATCAGGTAATACGCTGATACGCCGAAGAATTCGGCTATCGCGCGTAGGTGCTGAACGGTCGGGTTAGTTTTGGCGCCGGTGCGCAGCTGCCATAGGTAGGTTGCGCTAATGGATACGCCGGTCTGTTCGGCGATCGCGGCCGCGGCGGTGGCGTTGGACATCATTGGTTCGGACGGCTTGCGCATGACGTCGAAGAGCCTGTTGAGTTTCACCGACAGTTCAGAGGAGCTGTCGGAGGGTTC
Source organism: Mycobacterium sp. IDUB_28 (assembly GCF_055419285.1). NCBI lineage: Bacteria > Bacillati > Actinomycetota > Actinomycetes > Mycobacteriales > Mycobacteriaceae > Mycobacterium > Mycobacterium sp. IDUB_28. Next base: position 66,612 of record NZ_JBVAXK010000014.1, read on the forward strand.
GTCGCCGACGGTGCTGGGCAGTGCCGCCTCGTCTCCCACGGTTATCCTTCCGGTTGCATTGACTGTACCCGCAGGGCGCCTGCCCCACGGATTCGCCGTCCACGTGAACTGATGATAGCAGCCTACTTGCTTCCTTAGCCATCCGCCTATATAAACGGCGACATGGTGGATTCATCAGCGCTCCGCCGGCTCGCCATCCATCGCGAGCTGCGATCGCGGTTGCGTGAGGGCGAGGCGGCACGAGGGGCGATGAGGGTCATCGGTTCGCGCGGGCCGGCCGCGGCGCCGAGTCGGCGAGGGCGTGCCCGGAGGCGGGAAGCGCCGCGTCGAGCAACGACGGCTGCTCGAACGCCGCACATATTGTTATCTAATCGTTACCAAAAAAGTGTCGTCTCGACCTTTGCTGAGTTTCGTGACTTTGGCGCGCTGACCTGCTGGAATCTGTATGTGCACTCGCAACGCATCGGGGCGAGTCCACGTCGACCAGGAGGACTTCGATGACCCGAACAGCGCTAGCTTGCTGGCCTTTCGGTGTCGCCCCATCAGCCCACACCGCGTCCCCTACCTGCGCCAGGTATCGCAGGAACATCCGTCACGAACTACCAGTGGATGGATCGCCGAGTTTGCTGGTGGAGCCTCGGTCGTTAAACCGAGGTTCCAGCCGGGCGCTGGCGTGCGCGGCTGTACGCCGCCTGATATTCCTCAACACTGATATCCAGGCACGCAGCCAGCTTGGCGGCGTTGGCCTCAGTCAGTCCAAGGTCGGCGCGTTCGATACCGCGCAACGTCGTGGTGGCAATCTTGGCCGCTGCTGCCAACTGTGGTTGCGTCACGCCCCTGATAACGCGCCAGTCACCGGGGTAGCGCTCCTCAGCGGCCACCGTGACCACATCCTCGATCGGAGCCCCGAGGATGTTCATTACCCGCGCCAGCAGATCGACCTGCGGGGTCCCGCGGCCAGATTCCCATGCGTGCACGGTCGACTGTCCAACACCAGCCAGCCGAGCGAGGTCGCTAACACTCATGCCGCGCTCCTGGCGGACGGTCGCGAAGGCATGCGGATCAAATCCGCGCAGTACGCGTCTTGTCATGCGAGGCCCGCGCCGAGGTCCATAGTCAGACAGATTCACCGAGTTCTCCTAAATCCTGTCAAAGCTGCTGTCATAGACAGCTGTCTTATCCTAGAGTACGGTGTGCTTATCGATCTTACGAAGAGGAGCGATTCGGTGAAATTGCCTCGCGCACTTGCCCAGCGCCCGACACCGCAGATGCCTGACCTTCCTGGCTTCGAGCCGTGTTTTGATCCTCTTCCGGTGTCGCAAGGGCATCAGCTGCCGCCGGCGGTGCGGCCCCTGTACTGGTGGGCGGCTGCACTGCGCACCGAGGGGGACGTGGTGGTCGACATGCGGTTCGACCGATCGTCGATGGTTGCGACGATCACGGTGCGCCAGGCGTCGTATCGGTTGACCAGCGTCGTGCGCCGGTGTGAGGACACTGCGTGCATTCCGCAGAATCTGCCGGCGTTGATGGCGGAGGCGGTGTGGCGGCTGGGTGCGCTCGGGTGGACCGGGGAATTCGCTGCTCTGGTTGACCGGATGCGTGCTGCGGGGGTGGTCGCGCGACCGGCCGCGACCGGCAGGTGCGTCACACCTATTCCCCGGTGGCTGCGTCAGCCCGATACCGAGGTGCGCGTCGCCTATTGGTGGGCGATGAAGCTCATCGAACACGGGTGGCGGTTGCATGCGTGCGGGGATGCTGTTGCCCGGCATGGCTTCATTGCCGAAATTCCCACCACTGGCGCAGAGCCGCTGCTGGTGGTGTTTCCCGGCGATATGGCTCACGACGGGTCAGAGGCCTCGGCGTTGGCTCGACATCTTGCACGGCTGGGAAGCGGCCAGCGGATGGTCGTGCAAACCATTGTTGATCACGCGGCGAAGAAACGGGCCGGGTGATCTGAAGTGTTGTTCCCACAGGGCTTTTTAGGGGCGGTGGTAGCGCTGCTGCTCTAGTGGTGTCGCCGCCGGCGGCGCGTGATTCTGCACATTTTCATAGCGATGACCCTGTCCCAGATGCAGAGAAACCCCCCGAAGGGGGTTGCTCTTGGGTTGGACGAGAAGTTGCGACCTTCGCGTCCAGGGTCTCCCCGAGCGAGAAGGAGATGACTTTGCCAAGTCGATCTCAGGGTAGAGGCTACCCCATAACCGAATCAAGGGTTGCGGCCCGAAACCGCGGAATTGCCGCCCTGACGTGCGATAACGCGTCGCGTCACGGTGCAGCTGCGACCCGAGCGATACCGGCTGCGCCGGCTTGCTGGTCGCCCTCGCTGTTCGATGACTGCCCGTTGTGCGGCAAGCCGCCGATCGAGCCGGTCCGCGTGGAGGGCCAGCTGGCCTGCCGAGGTTGCACCGGGGCGTGCGTGGTCTGCGGGGCTGCGTGCATACCGGGCGACGATGCGTGCGGTGAATGCGCGCGGTGCTTGCGGATGCAGATGGTGCCGGCATGAGGACCCCGCATCTGCTGGCCGGCTCGTGCGCCTCGGCGGATCCCGAGGCTGCTTTCCGGCACGCCGAACTGGCTATTTGGGACGAGCTCGTGCACAGCTTGGCGCGCTATCCGCGCCCGTGGCGATCGGCCGAAGAAGGCGCGATGGTCCTGGGAGAAGAAGTCGACGAGTTGTGGGATGACGTGCGCGCCAACCGGATTGGGTGTGCGCGCGCGGAGGCTGCGCAGGTCGGTGCGATGGCGGTGCGCTTTTTGGTCGAGGTGTGCGAGCCCGGTGGTGCGATCCGGCAGCGGTGCCGGGATGCGCTGGCTGAGCAGGGCCGGCGGCGCGGTGAGGTCGGGCCGCGGGGTCGTGCGCTGGCGTCGAGCCATGAGGGTTTCGGGTTTCTCAAGCGCGAGTTCGACGCGTTGTGGTGCGCGGTGTGTAGCGGCGAGTCGGCGCGATCGGCGGCCCAGCGCGTGGCGGCGGTGGCGGTGCGCTTCATCGCCGAGATCGGTGCAGCGCCGGCGGGAAGGTTGGTGCGATGACGCTCAGTGGTCAGCTGTGGCGGCGCAAAGCGGTGTGCTTTGTGGAGATGCCCGATGCCCCCGAGGTGTGGACGCCGCCGCGTAAACCTCCTCTGGCGGTCCTGGTTCCGCTGGAGCAGATGTGCCAGCGGTGCCCGGTTCGGCGGGAGTGCGCGCGTGATGCGGTCGCATCCGAGGCGGAATGCGGCATGTATGCCGGGGTGTGGGTACCGGAGCGCAAGGAATCCAACGGGTGGTCTCCGGCCATGACGAAGTTGTGTGAGGTCGCCGGCCTGGACCCGGGTGAGCTTGGTTTCTGTGTGGCGGTGGGGGTTTCAGCATGAGCGCTCCCCGGTTCATCGCGCCGCGGCGGCCACGGCCGACTGACTTTTCGGCTGTGACGTGGGCGGCGAGGCTGCATCTGTGTGCAGTGGACGAAGAGCCTGAGGTCCGGCGGCGCCACATTGCCGCGCTGCTGGCGTTCACTCCCACGGTGGTGCGCGTGGACACCAGGATGAGGATCCGGTTCGAGCACGGGGCGACGGCGTTGTGGCTGAGCCAGGTGCTCGCACACAAGGATGTCGCATTGGCCGATGTCAGCACCGACGGCGGCGCGGTGACGATCTCGAATCCGCAGATTGTGCTGGGCCGCTATGGGTTTCGGGACGGCCGCTGGGTGTTCGGGCGTGATCCCGCCGCGGTGGTCGGGGTGAGCCGCGGTGCGGTTCATGCGGCGGCGACGTTCAGTCGGCGTGGCATGCAGGTGCTGTGCCCCAGCGCGCCGATGATGCTGACGTTGGCAGCGCTGCTGGCACGGTTGGGGATTAAGGCGCAGCCCAGTGCTGGTGAACCTCGCGCGGTGGTGGGTCCCGGGCGGGTCGTGGACGCTTTAGATCGGTTGGGGATCGCCAATGTCGGTGCCCAGTACCACCTCATGCGTGAGTCGAACGCAGGTGATGGGCTGTGAGCACGATCGTGGGGGACAGGTGGATCGCTCACCGCATCACCGCGCACCGCATGCACGCCTCGGGTGCGTCGCGGGGGGTCATCGCCGAGCATCTTGGGGTTACCAAGCGTTCGGTGTCGCGGTATCTGAATCTGCCGTGCCCGGATCGTCCGGTGCCCGACAGCGATGAGGTCGAGCTGGCCAGCTTTTACATGGAGGGGGCGTGCGGGCATTTTCCTGAATTGAATTGGGCCAGCCGCAGTTTGCTGATGCAGGCCGAAGTCAAGGAAGTGTGCAAGCACTGCCCGGTGTTGGCGAAATGCCGCAGCTATGGGCTCACCAACGGGCGCCACGACGTCGGCGTGTGGGGTGCGATGACCCTGGCGGAGCGGCAGCGCGAGATCCGTAGGCGTCAGCAGACCGGGTCGCGCCCGGGGCGTGACGATGTCGCGGGGGTGGCTTGAGATGACGATGATGCTGGATCTGCACCTACGTTCTAGCGCGCAGTTTTCGGCTGATCGGCGCTACCGGTACCGGTTGGCTCGGCGCTGGGGGCCGGGCCCGGCGCTGATGTTCGTTTCGCTGAACCCGTCGACGGCCGGCGAGCACATCAACGATGCCACTATCCGCCGCGACATCCGGTTCGCCCGCGGCTTCGGATATGACGCCCTTAGTGCGCTGAACTTGTATGCCGTGCGGTCGACTGACCCGAAAGCGATTGCTTGCGTGGATGATCCGGTCGGGCCGGACAACGATGCGTATCTGGATGCTGCGGCGGCCGAGCACGAGTTAGTCGTGTTCGCGTGGGGATTCGGGGCCCAGGCGCAGCGTGCGCGGGCGGTGGCGACGCGGATTTGGCGGATCTGTCGCGGCACTGGTGGCACCGTGGCGGTGTTGGGCTGGACCCAAGGTGGTCAGCCGCGGCATCCGCTTTACATGCGCGCCGATACCCAGTTGCAGTGCTTATCTGCCGGTGCGCATTTGAGTTTCCTCGACGTCGATGCGCGGTGGTCGGACTTGTTGTCTGACAGCGCAGTACTGGAGGGGCCCGCTTCGGTCAGCGCAGGTGTGCGGTGAACGCGGGCCTGCACAGTTTCGCCGTGGGTGCCTCAGCTGGGCTGAAGCCTCGGTGGCATGCGGTCAATGTCGCTGCGCTGCGGGCGCGCAAGGAGGCCGCGCGTGAGGACCGGGATGGCCACCGGGTGCAGGAGTACTCGGTGTGCGGGCTGCCGTGTATGTCGGCGGCCCGGCTCGGGCCGTTCACTCCCGATAACCCCTTGTTTGAGGAGGGGGGCCGCTGCGAGCGTTGCGGCTGGGTGGTGGCGGTGAGCTGCGGAACTCTCGATCAGGAGATCGACGGGTATACCCCGGTCGGGGTGGCGCGGCAGATCATTGCTGAGGCCGGGCTGGATCCGGATCTGTTACCCACGATCTTGATTGCGATCCTGGCCGATGCTCCGCCCGGGCTCGATGGGGAGTCGGGTCACCGTTCGGATCTGCTGGCCCATGCCGCGGCCCACCGGCCGGTGATCCTCATGTGTGAGCAGTGCAGCCGCACCGGGTGTTGCACCGAGGTGCATGGTCCGCTGACGACGACATGCCCACATGCCTCGGTGATCTGTGGGGCGTGCACCTTCACTGCAGGCACCTGGGCAGGGTGGTGGGAGGGTGCGGCCACCGGCGACTGTGATGTCGCGGCGCCGTGCTCGGTGCTGACCGAGCTCGCCTATGTCTACGGCATCATCACCCGTCCCACTGGGGTCGCGGACCCGTGGCGTGAGCCGGTGTCTCATGGGCAGCTCTAGGAGGGTGCGGCCACACACGCTGGCTCGCACGTGCAGGTATCTCGAATTAGCGGTTTTCGCAGCGGGTTTGGCTGTTTCAGCGGATAGGTGGTCGTGATGGGTTCGCTTCGAGAGGGTTCCTGCGGGTGCGGGTGGATCGTGGTTGACCCCTCTGGCTCACCGTATGCCTGGTATGGATCGGCGCTGGCCTGTGATGAGGGGGCGGTGTGGACGGTCTTTGAACCCGCCCCTGATGTGCGCGCGCAGCTGCTCAGTGCGGGGTGGTCGGTGCGGGCGGGGTCGGGCGTGGAATTGTTCGGTGCTGCCGCGGCGTCGAAGGTGTCCGCGTGAGCCCGCTCAGACCCGCCGGTGGGCGCCGTCCCGGCCGCGGGTCGCGGTCTGCCCTCATTGCGGGTGAGCCTGTGCGGCGCCACGATTCGTGCGCAGTGTGTGGCGGTGCGATCACCTACTATCCGCGCCGCAGTGACGATGTGGTGCCACGTACGTCCGCGGTCGATGAGGCCGTGCGGTGGAGTCACGACACGGTCAGCGACTGGATTAGTCGGCCGCACCGGGCCCGGCCGGCGGCCGGTGTCCGGTCGGGCTGCACCGAGGGCCGGACTCGGCGGGGTGTGCGCGCCGGTGGGCAGCGGGGTGTGCGGTGAGTGCGCCCAGCCGCAGCCAGGCACTCGGTGGGGTGCCGGCGCCGGTGGATGCGGTGGCGATCGCCGAACGCGTGGTAGCGGTCTTGGGAGAGTGTGTGTATCGGGCCGCGCGTGAGGTCGATTTGCAGGACGGTATCGAGCAAGTGTTGCGGCAGAACCGGTTTCGGTTCGATCGGGAATATCGGCTCAGTGCGCAGGATCGTCCGGATTTTCTGGTCGGTGGCTGCGTTGCTATCGAGGTCAAGATGCGCGCTGGCGGGTCGGCGGTGCTCTCGCAGCTGGTGCGCTACGCGGCCCATCGACGGGTGCAGGCCCTGGTGGTGGCCACGGCTCGGCTGTCGACGCTGTCCGGTATTCCCGCAGAGATTCTGGGTGTGCCAGTGCGGACGGTGGCATTGCCGGGACCGGGGCTGGCGCTGTGACCCCGGGGCAGTCGCTTGGCCCCGATCTGCCCGCGCCTGGGTGCGCGCGCTCCGCCGCGGACGCCGTGTCGCAGAACGCGGGGGTGATGGGGTGAGCGCCGCTGCAACAGCCGAGCATCGGCCCGTTGTCCGCCGCCGTCGGTTCGCGCACGACGACCTGGTCGCAGTGGACCTCTTCAGCGGATTCGGAGGCCTCACAAGAGGTATCGAGTTGGCCGGGTTCACCACCATCATGGCGGCCAACCACAACCGCTACAAAGTCGAGGTCCACGAGGCGAACCACCCGCACGCCGAACACTGGATCGCCAACCTCGTTGACCGCGATTCTTCGGACTACCACTCGGCGCGAGACTTACCGGCTAGCGACTTGCTCGTAGCGGGTGTCAGCTGCTTCGCCGCTGGATCCCTCGTCCTGACACGGCGCGGCCTCGTCCCGATCGAGACCGTCTGCGTCGGCGACGAGGTGTGGACGCACCGCGCGCGCTGGCGGCCGGTCACGCGCACGTCGGCCGTCGAACGCCCCACGATCACGGTCAACGCCACCACCGCGATTACCTGCACCAGGGATCACCCGTTTTGGGCCGCGTCTGCGGAACGCGAGTATCAACCGCGCCGCAAGTACCAGCCGCTCGACGGTGCGTGCTGCCTCGAATGCGGCGGTACCGCTACGCGCTTCAGGTCCACGCGCAAGGCTCGGCTGTATTGCTCGACAGCGTGCAGGCGCGCCGCGGATCAGCGTCGAGCACTCCCCTTACTCGGCGAACGTCGGGAAGTCCGAGCGGACAGCCTGAACGGCGTGTTCGTAGGTTCTCCAATCCTTGACAGCGCCGGCGCCGAGCTGCCCGTCATTGACGGTATCGGACCTATTACGCACGACATCGCATGCATGTTGGGCCGGTGGGTCGGCGACGGATGGGTGAGTCGCCGGCCTGAGCGTAACGGCGCGTGGTCGCGCGTCACGATTTGCGCAAGCCATGCCGAGGCGGACGAACTCGGCAAGGAGCTGTCCCGGCTTTCGCTGCCGTGGAATCGAACGCGTCAGCGCACTACCGACACCTTCCATGTCAACCGCCTTGGCCTGGCCACGTTTATCGTCGACAACTTCGGCCACGGCGCTGGCGGCAAACGGGTACCGACGTGGATGTTGTTTGCGCCGCGAACGATCCGCCAGGCGTTCGTCGATGGCTATATGTCGGCGGACGGGTACGCGTGCCGAGATGGGCTGCGTGTCCAAGCGGTGACCGTCTCGAAAGAACTCGCAGTCGCGATGCGCCTGATGCTGACCTCGCTGGACTATTACGCGACGGTCACCTTCGCGCCAAAGGCGCCGGCGGCTGTCATCGAGGGCCGCGTAGTCCGGCAGAGGCCGCAGTGGGTAGTAACGGCGCACCGGTGCCGAGACCGCCGCCCGAAGCATCGCGACGCCGATGGTTACCGATGGGGCAAGGCCAGCGGCACCGTGACGCCCGGCGATGCGGTGACCGTTTACAACATGACGGTCGACGAGGATCACACCTACGTCGTCGATGGCGTGGTTGTGCACAACTGCACTAATCACTCGCAGGCCAACACGAAAAAGGCATACGCGCAGAGCCTTTCGCTGTTCGACATGGAAGACCCCGACTTCGAGGCTAGTGTCACCCGCTCCGAGCGTGACCGGGCGACCGCGAACTGCGTCCTTGCCTACGCCGCCCAGCATCATCCCCGGTTGATCCTGGTCGAGTGCACGACCGAGCTCACCTCGTGGGGGCCGGCTGTGCCCGGTCGGCGCAAGGTGGGTGACGGGTCGACGTACCGGTGGTGGCTGGGCGAGTTCGGCAAGCTCGGCTACCGCTACCGCGTCATGTACTTGAACTCGATGTTCTTCGGGGTACCTCAAAGTCGCGATCGCCTCTATATCGCGTTCTGGGACAGGAGAATCCCTACACCCGATTTGGAGCACCGCCCGCCGTCGTGGTGCGGCTCCTGCGGCCGGGTCGTCGAAGCGGTCTGGACCTGGCGCACCGGAGTGCCGCCGACCGGCTCGGTGCGGTACGGCAAGCAATACGAGTACCGCTGCCCATCGTGTCGGCACGCCGTGAGGCCACCGGTGACACCGTCGCTGGCCGCGCTGGACCTTTCCAACCTCGGCACCCGTATCGGGGACCGCAAGAAACCGCTCGCAGCGGCCACCATGGCCCGCGCTGAACGCTGCCGGCAGCGATTCGCCGAATTCCCGGCAGTTCTGATGCCCGCCAAGGCCGCCCGCGGCTCGGAGCGACACCCATGGCAGCCGATGGCCACCCAAACCAGCCAGCAAGAGACCGCGATCCTGTCGACCGGGGCCGCCATCGCGGCCGCCGCCAACACCTGCGAGCGGCCGGGATCAACGTGGCGCGGCCGGGATCTGTCGGAGCCGTTGTGGGCACACACCACCACCTCGACGGGGCCCCTCACGCCGGCGGCCGCGCTCACGGGTCAGGTGACGGCCGCGCATCGCCACAACGGCGACGGCAAGCACCTCACCCAACCGATGGACACTGTCACCAGCACCCATGAGAAAGCGGTCCTGTTCGCGGTCAACAACTTCCAGGGCGCACCCCGGGCCGCCGATGAGCCACTGCCGACCCAAGGCGGGTCCGAGACGCTGTCGCTGTTGTCGACCGGGGTAGTGCCGTACCGCAAGCACACCACGCCGACCACACACGCCGAGGCGATGCCTACCGTCACCTCCGAGCAGATCCCCGCGCTGATCACCGCAGCAGGTCGGGTGCAGTGCAACGGGTCGATCGACGAGGCGAAATACCGCGCCTACCCGTTGGACAAGCCGCTGGGAACCGTGGTCGGCTCAGCGATCACACAGGGCGTGCTGTTCGCGGGCTGGTACAAGCAGAACGGCAGCCACGGAATGGAGACCGCCTCGCATCCGGTGGCCGATCCGCTCGGCACACTCACACCCCGGGACACCACCGCCCTGCTGAGCGCCGAATGGCGTGCATCACTGGCCGACCTCCCACTCGCGGACTGCTACTTCCGGATGATGGCCGCCCACGAAATCGGGCGCGGCTGCGGATTCGACGTCACCTTCGGCGACTACCCCGGCACGTTCCTCGTCTGGGGCTCCGCGAGGGACCAGACCGACGGCTTCGGTAACGCCGTCTCCCCTCAGGTCGGGGAGTGGATCGGCAGACGGCTGCGCGCTGCACTTCACCAAGCAGCCGCCGCATGACCGATCAGACGACGAGGTCCGAAATGTCAGACGCGCCAACGGTTACGGGCGGGATGGACAGCATCATCCTCCTGGTTTCCGCGCCGCGGTTGGCGCGGCACGTGGGTAGGCCTGGACAGATTCTGGGTGTGCCGATTCGCGCGACGGCACTGTTCAGGCCGGGGCTGTCGCGGTGACCGCGCGGGTGGTAGGGGCATACCGGTGGCTGGCAGCGGGTCTGTGGGAGATCGAGGCCGCACCGGACGTCATGATCATGATCAAGAGGATCTTTCCTCGAGTCGATGCCACCCCCCGGGGCACCGTCACGTTGACGTCTACCTTGGAGGTAGCGCGCAACCTGGAGTGGCTGCTGGATCGCTGGCCGATGAAGGCCTCCCCGGGCGACAGGCAACGGCTGCGGTCATTGGCGCGCGAGCATCGCCGCGCCGAACGTGCTGTGCAACAGGTTCTTTCCGGACAGCACTTGCCGACAGGATCCGGCGCCGGCTGGGTAAGTCCTGCGGTGGCGCTGCGCGCCTATCAGCGGACGGCGCGTGATCTGGTGTGGGCTACCGGCGGTGTGTGCATCGCCGACGAGCTCGGTGCGGGCAAGACGTTCACGAGTTTGGCGCTGTTGGAACAGCCGGCGGCCCGGCCTGCGTTGGCGGTGACGCTGACCGGAACGATGCCGCGGCAGTGGCGCCGCCAGCTCGCGCAGTTCTACCCGGACCTGACTTCGATCGAGGTGCAAAACGGGCCGGTGCACTCCCTGCAACGCCGTGGGCGCACCGCGGATCTGATCGTGATGAACTACGCGAAGCTGGCCAAGTGGCAACACCACCTCAAAGGCGTTGTCCGGACAGTCATCTTCGATGAGGTCCAGGAGTTGCGCCGCGCAGAATCCGACCGCTATAAGGCCGCGACGACGGTCGCGGGGGCAGCGGCCTACCGCGTCGGGTTGTCGGGCACACCGATTTACAACTACGGCGGCGAAATCTACAACGTCATCGACGTGCTACGCCCGGGTGCGCTGGGCAGCCGCGAAGAGTTCGCCAGGGAGTGGTGCCACACGTCGGGGCTGGACACCAAGACCCAAGTCTTTGATCCGCCGGCGCTGCGGTCCCATCTGATTTCTCAGGGGCTGCTGCTGCGACGCACGCTCGAAGAGGTGGGGATCGAGATCCCGCCGACCATTCCGATCGAGCAGTGCGTGCCCTCCGATCCCGCCGTGCTTGCCCAGATCGAGGGCAACGCGGTCGCGTTGGCCCGGCTGATCCTGGACCAAAGCGCCAATCAGCGTCAACGGTGGAGTGCTGCAGGGCAATTCGACTGGATCATGCGTCAGCAGACCGGTATCGCCAAAGCGCCATTTGTTGCTGACTTCGTGGAGATGATCTTGCAGAGCGAGCAGCGGGTGATGCTGTTGGGCTGGCATCACGCAGTGCACGACATCTGGGCGCAACGGCTAAGCCAGTATCGGCCGGCGATGTACACCGGGCGGGAAACGAACCGCCAAAAAGAGCGCTCGATCGACGATTTCATGGCGGGCCGGTCCCGGGTGCTGATTTCGTCGCTGCGTTCCGGGGCGGGTATCGATGGGCTGCAGCACGTGGTGAACACGCTGGTGTTCGGAGAGTTGGACTGGTCCCCGGCGGTCCACAAGCAGGCCATGGGCCGGCCCGGGCGGCCCGGTCAAACGAAGCCGGTGCGCGCCTACTTCTGTATCACCGACTATGGGTCCGATCCGGTCATGCTCGAAACCCTCGACATCAAGAGCCTGCAGGCCGCCGGGCTGATCACCGGCACCGGACGAGGCGGTGTGGTCAAGGCCGCGCCCGTGGCGATGACGCCCGAAAAGTACGACCAGATCCGGCGATTGGCCGCCCAGGTGGTCGAACAGGTCGATCAGCAATCGGCGCCGAGGAGGATCGCGTGAGCACCGCCTCCTCCGGTCGTCGATTGGCCTTCTCCCGCGTTGAGAGGGTCTGTGGCGGTGGTGTGCTGCCCGCCTGGTCACTTCACCGCGGGTGCGGGGGCGGTGGTCGGTGATGGCGAACAATCCCCGCTGGGCCGAAGTGTCTGCTGAAGCCAACGCGGTCCGGGCTCGCCAGGCCGGTCAGGAGCAGGCGGTGCTGGCGCGCGCTGCAGTGGCAGTGCTGCGCATGCAGGAGGGCCCGCATGTGACGCGGTGGATCCAAGCGCTGCAGCACCGCATCGAGCGGCCCGACGCCACGCTGGCCGAGTTGAGCCAGTCGATGTACCCGCCGCTGACCAAGAATGCCTACGCCGCGCTGCTGCGGCGTGCGCTGCGGGGCGCCGAAATCGCCGCCACCGCAGCGTCATCCGAACAGAAGGGGAACTGATCAGTGTTGAAGCGACTCATCGGCACGGTGGCGATCTGGGCGGCCCGGCGGCGCGCGCCGTCGGCGTTTACACGGCAGTGCTGCGACAGCGGTCTTGAGCGCGAGATCGCGGCGGCGCTGACCGACGAAACGCTGGCGTGGGCTCTGAACACCTGGGGTCCTCGATATTTGTGACAGCTGTGACAGGCGTCAATTCCTGCGACATTGCCGCTGGTGGTGCCGGCAACACCACCGCGCGGCCGCGTCGGTCCCAGTCCATCGGCTCGTGGCGTGGTCGGATGGACGGTAACGACTCGGTAAAGGAGGTTCAGCAGCCCGAACACACCCGTTGACGACGGGATTTGACAACTGGATAGCGGGATCCGTATAGGACAGGCCCCCCAGGTTGGGGGCTGGTGGGAAGTTCTGACGAGCTAATCGGAGCGGTCGGTCCGAATTCTGGACAGAAACCCCCGAGGGGGTTTTTGAAAAGAAGTTCTAAGAGCTGATCCTCGGAGCGCCAACTCCGAGGCCTTGATGAGAGATAAAGCGCCAACTCGATCTCTCGGATCCCCAGGTAAATGAGGAGAACACCGTGCTAGGTAGTTCTCAGGGTAGCTTGCACCCTGGACACAGTTCAAGATTTCCGCGCCGAGTTTCACAAAAACCCTCTCTGAACTGCACAGAAGTCGATGCGTCATGGGCGTGTCGCGAACGGGGAAATCCCGGCTTTCGTGCGACCTTCGGCGACTCCGGCGCCGACGATTCTGGCGCCGGTCCTGCGGTGTCGGCCGCCCGCCCGGGTCGTGGCCGCACCGCGCGTGTGCACAGCGTTGGTTTCGCCGACGGCGAGGTCTCTGTGCGCTACACCTGCGCGCGCTCGGCCCCGGCCGCGGCCCGCACCGCCCGCCGGCAGTGGATCGAACAGGCCGGCCACACACCGGCTCAAACCCCGATGTGGCCGAGCCGCGACGCCTGGTTGACCGAACTGTCAGCCTGGCTGGCCACCGACGATGGGTTGGCCGAATGCGCGCGAGTGCACCTGCGGCCCGAACGCGCGCTGCAGGTGGCCATGGTGCTCGCCGCCCACGCCGACCACGCCACCGGACGGAACTGCGCGGTCACCAACGCCACCGTCGCCCAGGGCGCCGCCTGCTCACAGCGCACCGTCACCACCGCGCGCGACATCTTGAGAGTCTCGGGACTGGGCGTGGAAGCTCACCGCGGCAGCGGTTCGGCCTCGACCCCTGGATTCGGGCGCCGACCTTCGGTTTGGCATCTCATCAGCCGCCGCCCGGCCGATGCCTGCGCGGCGGGTCACGCTGTTTGCGACCTACCGCCATCACGTAGTGATAGGCGGTTATCTCTAGAAAGATCTCACTCACCAAACGCGCGTCCGCGCGCGTCGCGATCCCCATCCAGCCCCACCCGACACTCACCATCGCGGCGCTCGCTGCGCGCGCCACGACCCCTGGCCGTGCAGCGCCTAGCTGATGAGCTTGTCGGCAACCGTTACGGCCGCGCCCCGCTGTGTCATGGACTGGGCCGTGGTCACATCGGTGCCATCTGCGACGCGCTCATGACTGCGGGCATCGATCCCGCTGTGTGGTCGGCTAGCCAGCTCACTGAGGCACTGAACACCCAGATGCGATCCACGGGGTGGTCGTGGCCCGACCGCATCGAACGGCCGGCGGCGTTTCTTACCTCGCGTCTGCGGGCACTACCGGCCCGCCCCTGCGCGGCAGGCCGGGGCGGCGGGACCGCCGCCAGCCCGAACAAGAATGTCCGGGTCACTATGCAGGTCCGCGACGCTGAGCCCAACCCCACCCAAGCCCACACTCAACGGTGGTACGCCGATGTGGTCGCCGCGACGACCCCCGCACAGCGTCAGAGGTTGCTGCAAGCCCACGAAACGAAGTTCGGGCCGATCGTGGATCCCATCGTCGCGCTGGCCAACGCCGGCCGCCGTGCTTCGCGACTGTTTCCGCAGCAGCCGCTCACTGACAGCCTGATCCGGTGGGCTCAGGACGTCCTGGGCGGACAACCCAGAGTTGTTGCAGCCAAACCTCTTCCCGCGGCTACCTCACTGAGTACCGAGCTGCTGATCGACCTGGCGATCGGCAAGTGCGAATGCATCGTGTGCGCTGCGCCCCACGCTGTAGCGCGCCCGCAGCTACCGCTGTCATCCATGGTGTGCGAGCACTGCTGGCCAGTTATCGCCGCCGAACTCGACGACCCCAACAGCGACACCCCCGAGGAGACGTGGACGGCATGACCGATCTGCAGGACGCCCCGACCCACTGCCGCAACCAGAATCCGGTGACCCCCGTGCCCGCAGACAACCGGCAACCACCACAGGACCAGGGCGCCGAACAATCCGTGCTCGGCGGGATGCTGCTGAGTAAGGACGCGATCGCCGACGTGGTGGGAAAGCTGCGCGGAGACGACTTCTACCGGCCCAACCACCACAGCATCTACGACGCGATTCTGCACTTGTACGGGCAAGGGGAGCCCGCTGATGCGGTCACCGTGGCCGCCGAACTCGGGCGGCGCGGTGTCCTGCAGCGCATCGGCGGGGCCCCGTACCTGCACACCCTGATCGCGATGGTGCCCACCGCGGCCAACGCCGGCTACTACGCCGACATCGTCGCCGAGAAGGCGGTGCTGCGGCGCCTGGTGCAGGCCGGCACCAGGGTCGTGCAGTACGGGTACGCGGGCGCCGGCGGCGCCGATATCGCCGAGGTCGTCGACCGCGCCCAGGCCGAGATTTACGACGTCACCCAGCGGCGCACAGCCGAGGACTTCCAGGTCCTCGACGACGTGCTGCAAGCCACCATGGACGAGATCGATGCGATCCAGTCCGGGTCCGCGTTATCCCAAGGGGTGCCCTCCGGATTCGCTGAACTTGACGAAGTCACCACAGGCCTGCACGGTGGGCAGATGATCATCATCGCCGGACGCCCCGGTCATGGGAAATCCACTCTGGCACTGGACATTATGCGTTCCTGCTCCATCAAACACAACAAAGCCAGCATCATCTTCTCGCTGGAAATGAGCAAGTCGGAGATCGTGATGCGCCTGCTCTCAGCTGAGGCGCGAATCAAACTCGCCGACATGCGTGCCGGCACCCTCACTGATGCTGACTGGGCGAAAATGGCGCGGCGTATGAGTGAGTTCAGCCAAGCCCCGCTCTACATCGACGACTCAGCGAACCTGACCATGATGGAGATCCGCGCCAAAGCCCGCCGCCTCAAACAGAGAACCGACTTGAAGCTGATCGTTGTCGATTACCTGCAGCTGATGACCTCGGGAAAACGCGTCGAATCACGACAAGCCGAAGTCGGCGAATTCTCCCGCAGCCTCAAGCTATTGGCCAAAGAGCTCGATGTCCCGGTCATTGCGCTGAGCCAGCTCAACCGCGGACCCGAACAACGCGTCGATAAGAAACCCCAACTCGCCGATCTGCGCGAAAGTGGCAATCTGGAGCAAGACTGCGATTTGGCGATCCTGATCCATCGCCCCGACGCCTACGACCGCGACAGCCCCAGAGCCGGCGAAGCAGACTTCGTGATCGCCAAGAACAGGCAAGGAATCACCAAAACCATCACCGTCGCCGCCACTCTCCATCACTCAAGCTTTCGGGACCTTGCACATCCTTATCAAACACTGCCGCAACACCTTTAGCAGTTTCGACACTCGTCGTTGGAAGCCGTCGATGAAAGCTTCAAGGGGTGCATCGTCAATTGGTCGGCGATGCGCTACTGAGGTCGGGAGGTAAGTTCACACCCATGCGTGTACCGGTCCTGGCAGCGCTGTTAGTTGCTACCGCCCTGACAGGCTGCGCCAGTAGCTCAACGCCACCTAGTTCGACAGTCGCCGCACCGACCTCGACCTCCAGCGCGTCACCCGCGCCCAGGGCGGTGCAAGTGGGGGAACGATTCTCCGGGCCCGGAACGTTTCGGGTCGGAGAGGGCCTCGCGGGTGTTCCCATTGCAATCCCTCCCGGGGAGTATCGAATTGAATTCGATGAGGGCCGAACCACTGGACTGTGGTTTACCTGCCGTGGGTTACCGTGCGAGCCGAACAACCGCGGTGAGGTGACCGCGTCGGGCATCGTAAGCATCGAGGAACGCTCAGGGGAGGCCACCTGGTCGGGCATCCAAAGAGACGGCCAGCCCGCAGCTCACCGGACAACCATCGAGATCGACAGAACCGATGGAGCTTTATACCTCGACGGCATCAGCATACAGTTACTGCGGCGCCGCTGAATTCTCGGTGATGCAGCCCGCATCACCGAGATGCGAGACCGGCGGCTTTAGCCGTCGGGGGAATCGGGGCGGGTGACCCGCGTGTGAACCGAAATGTCGTACCCAGAGTGCAGGATGGGGCCATGAGATTGGATGCAGCGAATAGGCTGTGTACCGGCGCCAGTACAGTTCTGCTGTTCGGCTTCTCCTCTTGCCTAGGTCGTGGGGTGTTTGTCGATCGTGGCTCAAGACCTCGCTCCTGGGATCTGGGGCTAGGTTGCCGCCGTGGCGGTTCTTGCTGCTATGGCCCCGATGCCGGCGAAGAAGACCTGATTTTAGCGAAACAGCGAAACGGCCCCCGCACCAAGGACTTTCGCCGTGGGAAGCACCCTCCACATGGCCAGCTACCGAGACCTCGCGCGGTACTGATTGCTAGTAGTGCTAGTAGGACTTCCGCACCGCTTCGACGAGCTGAAAGGATAGCTTCCTGCTTTGCGCCCGATCATGTGCGAGGATGCTGAACCCGACATCGCACAGCGCGTCGACGATGCCGTCGCCGAGTACTTCCAGCGCATGCGGTTTTTCGACCATCCTGATCACGAGTTCAACGCTTCGGCGGCCGCGCTCGGGAGCGTCCCAGTCGGCCACTATTAGCCGGCCACCAGGTCGTACGACACGCGCGAGTTCGGTGTAGGTGTGGGTTCGGTCGGCACTGGGGATCTCGTGCAGGCCATAGCAGGAAATCGCGGCGTCAAAGGTGTTGTCGGAGAACGGCATCCGCGCGGCAGATGCGTGGGTGAACCGGATGTTGTCCATGTCTGCCTTCGCAGCGCGTTTCCTGCCGTATGCCACGGACTCCGCCGAGATGTCTAGTGCGTCGATCTCGCAGTCGCTCCAGCGAGCTGCGACCAACCGAGACAAGTAGCCAGAACCCGCGCACACTTCCACTATTCGCCGGTCTGCTGCACCGATGCGTTCGGCGACCCGCTCGTGCGGGCGACCGGCGATCTTCGGATTGTAAAACTCAAGGACCGGACCGGCGAGCATGAACTTCACCCGATTCGAAAACACAGTTCCAAGATAATGGCTCGGCTGCGGCCGTCGGCCCCACGCGGCGGGCGTTCCGGCTGCCGGGCCGCTTCTCGACGAGCGTTCGATTGAGGACCTCGGCGGGGCAGAAGTGAGGTGTTTTCTAGAAGGCCCGGCAATGATTAATGCGCCGAGCCGTGATGGCGTGAGCTGGTGTAGAACGCAGTCGGCACCCGGCGAGCATCGAGACCGGAGGGCATTCACCGGTGCATTAGTGTTCAACGGGTGACCGGGGAGAAGTCGGTATCCACGTTGGGGTGCGTGGCATTGATCGACACTGATGCGAGGTAAGCGCATGCACAAAGACTTTCCCGAAACGACGGATTCACCGAATTTCCCCGGGCCCGAGGGGCTTGATGTTGAGCCGTACTGGGCGGGGCGGGTGATGGTCTTGGCTGTCTCAGGCTGCGTTGACATGGTGACTTCTGGCCAGCTCAGCGACGCGATCGGAGTCGCCGCAGCGCAGGCACCGGTGGGCATCATTGTCGACTTGTCCAAGACGGATTTTCTGGCATCAACCGGTATGAGTGTGCTCATCCAGGCGCACACCGAGGTGACATCGACGGGGCAGTTCGGGGTAGTCGCCGATGGCCCGGCGACCAGTCGCCCGATGAAATTGCTGGGGCTGGATAAGGTGCTGGGGCTTTATCGCACTCTCGGCGAGGCGCTGGCCGAGATGAACAGCGAGTAGAAGCCGTCGCCAGCGGGTAAACCGTTGCCTGTGAACGAGTTTGGGCCGCCAGATCAGCTCAGGATCTTGGACGACCCTTCACGTCTGGTGTGCACTGTCAGCAGAGATGGCCGCGGTGCCGCGCGAGCCCGTGCGCAGTTCGCCGACTGGCTGTGGCGGCATTTCTGGCTCGATGAACAACAGCTCAGCGACCTGATTTTGGCCGTCAACGAAGCGCTGGCCGATACCGTGACATTCAGCAGCAGTGGTCTCTGCGGCCATGACACGGTCGACATCGTCGTCACCTATCACGATGACACCGACACATTGGTCGTCACGGTCACCGCCGGCGGGCGAACCCCGGGCTTCGGCGACCCGCCCTGCAATAGGCACAGGAACAATGGTCGCGCGAGTGGTGCTGTCCTCATGCGCCTGCTTGCCGATCAGGCCAGGATCGATCCCGCCGAACATGGTTCCCGGATTTCGTTGGTGTGGACCAATCTGCGAGGCCAGTCGAGGTCACACAACCGAGCTCACTGCGGTCCCAAGATGCGTTGCGCAGATGGGGGCTGCGGTCTATCGCGCTTCGCGTAACCGCACGACGTCGCGTTCGGCGCAGCCGATCACTTCGGCTGCCTGTGCGGTCGACAGCGTCGGGTTGAGCAGGATCTGCAACTCATCGGCGGTGAAGAATGGCTCGTTGTCCCACGGTGCCTGATCCCAGCCTGTTTCAATGAAGCCGGAAAACAATTCATCACTCATGGCTGTCCTCACCAATTGATGTGTGAGACCAAGTGTTTGGCGACGGACGACGTGCATAGCCGGATACCGTCGTGGGGGCTTCTTTGCCGCCCCGAGTACGCCGCACTGGGTCAAGTGTAGTGGCGCGCCCCCCAGATCGCGCTCCGCCGAGGTGTGTCCGCGAACCGGCGCGACAGCCTCCCCGTATTGCACTGGCGTCGATGTCGGCGGTCCACCGTGAGCGGGCTTACCGTGGTGGGCGGTTGAAGGCCTCGCGTAGCAGGCCGAAGCCAGCGTCGGAACGCTGGCGGCGCGGGTGTGCCCTGTCGCAGGAAGTTGTGCGGATTGCCGGGTGTTGGGGGGCCCGCTGGTGATGCAGCCTGCATCACGGCACGGGCAGCAATGCCAGATTGTCGTCCGAGGTCTGCCCCGCGCGGATCCGTTCCTCGGCTGACCTGGCGGTGTCCCTGAACGATCGCTCGTATTGCGGTGGGTGTCGCTGGCGAACCCCACGCGGCCCAGTAACACCGTTGGGTCAGGTGTTAAGACAAGCTGCCGTGGCAGCCGAACGGTCTTTCACAGTGATCGGTAGATGATATTTGGCGGCGACGGTGAGGAAACGAATTACGTAGCGGCACTTGCCTGTTTCGGGAATCCATTCGGACAAGGTGGAGTCACCCTTTCGGCTGTTCGCCGAGCTGGACACCGCGATGAGTTCTGTTAGATCGTTCGCGAAGATGCGGCGTAATCGGAGATCCCAGTGAGCAGCGCCGGCATTCCATGCCACCTTCAGTGGGATGACGTGGTCCACCGCCACGTGTGCGAGGTCGATAGTCTGGCCGGTGTATGGATCTGGGTCCAAGCGCCCGGCGGTGACCTTGCATCCACGCGTCCCGGGTTTGTATTCGATATCCCTGAGAGACAGGCGAATTAGCCGGTTGCGGGTATCGCACCCGCTGTGGTCAAGGGGGTCATTCCAGGCGGGACCAAAAACACACGCCTCGCGCACTCCGGTCTTCTTGTCGACCCCACACCCGCGTTGGTAGCCCGGAAGAGGGGCAATAACGTCGACAACAGTGACTTTCGCGAGCACCTCCGAAAGTTCGGTGTGGGTGGCGGTCGAGGTGGAGCCGGCTGTGACGGCTGGGTCGGGGCGGATGCCGATGGTCAGCAACGCCGCCACGGTCGCGGCAGCTGCTGCGATGGCAGGTATCCGGTATTTCGCGGAAGGCCTTCGGACGGCACTGTGGCGCATGGTTGGTGACGGTAACGCGTGAGGGCGACACCGTGGCCAATCGTTGGGGGTATCAAGCGGCGCGGGTGGTGAAATCGGAGAAGGTTGGCAGTTGCAACGTGCTCGGCGAACGCAGCGGCAGGCGGATGTTCAGGGCCATCGCTCGCGCGAGTGAATAGGCCAGGATGCTGGCCAGAACGCGAGCGTCGTCAAGCGCATCGTGGGGCTTTGTTTGTGGCACGTCCCAGTGATGGGCGAGCGACGCCAGCCGCAGGCTGTCGAGTTCAAGGTGTAGCAGTTTCGAGAGTTCTACCGTGCATAGCACCGAAGTGACGGGCAACGTGGTGTTGCTGCGGCGCGCTTCTGCCGCCAAGAAGGCGTAGTCGAAGGCAACGTTGTGGGCGACGAGGATTCGGCCGCGCAGTAGCCGCGCCAGAGTCGGGGCTATGTCGCGGAATCGCTGTTGTCCCGTGAGCATCGCTGCCGTGAGGCCGTGGATGTTGGTGGGACCGGGATCTACGCCGGCGTCGAGGAGACTGTGCAGGGTGCGGCCGACGGTCCCGTTGTGGCTGACGGTGAGGGCAGCGATGCTGAGGACCCGGTCGGTTGCAGGGTTGGTGCCTGAGGTCTCGACGTCGACGACGACATAGTCGCTAGCGGTATCCATAACTGCAAGGATGGCTAGGGGGTCTGACATGTTGGGGTAGTCCGGCCGTAGGTGTGCCCGAGTCGCGACTGGCGGGCGAGCCCGGCCCGCCGCCTGGGAACGTTCACTTTCGATTTGACGACTTGACGAGTCGACTGGTGTCGCAGCGTGACTGTTGGTTGGTGTCGCGGGGCGTGGGACGCTGAAGTGCGACTGGATCATCAGGAAGGCGGCGACGATGGCTGGGGCTCGATGAGGTGTGGGCGCCGTGGCTGATACGGACATCGTGAAGTTGTCGGATGCGGCGCAGAGCTGCGGTATACCGGCGGATATCCTGAAACTGATGGCGAGCGACGGGCTGTTGCCGCAGGTAGTCCGCGGTCGGGCTGGACACATCTACTTCCCCGAAGGTGGTGTTCCAACGTGGGCTGAATGTGTGAGAGTGCTGGAAGAGCAACGAGATCGGCACCTGCGCAACATGAATTCGGCGCTACGGCGGCTTGAGACCGAGCTGGAAGCGGTACGTAACGACATCAGCGAGGCGCGCGAATATCCGCGCCAGGCGCTCGGTATCGACATGATGAGTTTCGGGCACTGGACCCACGATCGGATCGCATCGACTCTGGTCGGCAGGCCTGTCGTAACCAGCATCCTCGAGAAGTTCACGATTGAGAGGATGGCATTGCAGAAGTACCACGATGCTTACCTCGACGCGGTGTCCTCGCACGGCCGCCCCATGTCAGGTGACGCCGTGGGAGCCCCGGTGTCACCCTCGTGAGGATCAGGGCTGCGGGGCACCGTCGTAGTTCGTAACTGAAAGCCAGGAGCACCCGGCTGAGCTTGAGCGCGTAGTCGATGCAGCGCACGCGTACGTCATCAGCGAACGGTTCGACCGGTCCATTGGAAGATGCCGCCATCGGGGTGCAGGCTTCTCGTCATGACCTTGGTCCAGACATTGCTGACTCCGCGAGGCGTGCTGCAGGTCTCTGATAGACAGCTGACCGACGTCCACGGGCGTGTGCATTCCTCGACAGCCAATAAAGCGGTTATCTGGTGCGGACATATAGTTATCGGCTTCAGCGGCATCGCCTATACAGACTCCCACCAGCTGCACCCGATTTCTGAGTGGATTGCGCTGTGCCTGCGCGGCGCGCGCACTCTCGGCGACGCGGTGGACGCGTTGCAGCAGGCAGGTTCTCACTTGATGTCTCAGACCGACCTCACCAGGCGCCCGCTGACGATGGTGGTTGCGGGATCACCACCCGGCGAGGGCGAAGTTCTGATGTTCGCGATCTCCAACTCCCTGCCCACCGGTGCGCCTGCGCATCACGCAGAAAGCCGATTCATGCGGTCCAACGATCTGGTCGTGCCGCTGTACGGTTCCGATTACCGGTACCAGGCGATCGGCGTGCCTTTGGAGCCAGCGGTCCAACGGCTTTGCCAGGCCACCCTGACAACGATCCATCAGCGGTTCGGACTCGACCACGCGGCCAGGCAGATGATCGCGATCCAGCGCCGCGTTCGGCAGTTCCAGATTCAACGCAGCCGCGGCGCCACAGTGGGCCGATCGGCGATGGTGGTATGGCTTCCAGCCGTGCCGGATCCCGATCCGGCCCTCACCTTCATCGTGACCAACCCTGTGAGCAGTGCCATCCAAGAGATGGTGCCCATGTACAGCTTCGTCGCCGACTACG
Organism: Mycobacterium sp. IDUB_28; assembly: GCF_055419285.1. Taxonomy (NCBI): domain Bacteria; kingdom Bacillati; phylum Actinomycetota; class Actinomycetes; order Mycobacteriales; family Mycobacteriaceae; genus Mycobacterium; species Mycobacterium sp. IDUB_28. The sequence goes on from NZ_JBVAXK010000014.1 coordinate 89,288, forward strand.
GCTTCTCAAAGACGCGGTTCGGCCCGCATTTCGTCTGCGATAGTGCCGTGGGATTCGACCTCCAAAGTGGTCTAACCCCTACCACTAAACCCGGCCCACCCAAACAATGGTCCAGTGTTCGCGTGGTCTGAAGGTGTACACCATGACGCTGCTTCGAGTCAGCGTATCTGCGCCGATCCCACTGCCGCCGTGGACGATTGGCGACCACCCCCAAGGGAGCCGCCGGCATGTCTTCAGGCCGAGCTGGTGGGCGTCGTGTTGGTAGTTGCTGTGGGCGGGCGAACCATTTACGTGTCGTGTTGTGCAGCGAACAAGAACCACACTCGCGTTGGCGGTTGAGACGAGCTGGTGAGAAATGAATGCCCGCACAGGTACAGCCGCCGTCGCAGATCGGGGCGCTCGGCGAGGACCGGACTGGTCCGCGCAACCTGTAAGCGCTCCTGTGCACCCGGCTCGACCTCACCCCCGCGGTGACCCTGTTAACGCCGTGGCGATGAAGCTGGCGGTGATCGTGATTGGTGCGTGTTGTTTGGTTACCAGTTGGTGGAGGGCGTTGTGTAGGGCGGCATTCTCGCCGTTCAGGGTCGGCGGCGTGTGTACGTCTGCGGCGGCATCGTCGATGAGGGTGGTCAGGGTCTCGACGAGTCTTCGTGGGCCGCCGCCGTCGTAGCCGGTGCCGTAGTAGCTGAAGCCGGCGTCAGGGAGTGGCCAGATGTGTTGGGCGGTGTCCCAGAAGAAGGCGGCGTCGTCGTGGATCTCGGCGCGGCGGAGTTGGCCTTGGGCGCCGGGGGTGAAGGTTCCGACGCCGGCGTAGATGGTGGCGTCGTCTCCTTGAATAGCCCAGGTGTGCGGGTTGTCGGGGTCGGTGAGCCAGCGGGTTGGGTGGACGCGCCTGGGCACGTAGTTGTTGACGAACCAGAAGCCCAGTTCTGTGCGGCGGGTGTGGTCGACGTCGGTGAGTCGGGAAATCCATTGGCGGGCTGCCGATGTGGCCGATGCGCGGTGGATTTCGATGACGTAGGTCAGAAGATGTGGTCGGAAATCCCAGTGATGGGTTACCCGTAGGGCGTGCCGGGCCGTGTGTTGGTCGGCTCGGTGGTGCAGGAGTGCCGCGACCTCCTCGGCGGTCAGTGTGGGTTTCGGCTGGGTGGGATCTATAGGGCTTATCGCGGCGTGGACGAGCCCGGGCGTGAGGCACATGGCGTCATGGCGTGCGCCTCCGTTGATCTGGTGAAGGACGCGGTTGGCCAGTTTGTTGATGATGCCGCGCACGTCGGTGGTGGCCTCGGGAGTGGCCAGTGCGGTGATGTGGCCGGTGTCGAGTCGGGGTAGGTAGGGGGCGATCCGCGTGACGGGAGCGCCGGGGTGCCAGGTCAGCATGGCGTCGAGGTCACTGACCAATGGGGACCACCAGGGGATGTCGACGCGCAGCAGGTTGGCGAGATCCGCCCAACTGTAGTAATTCGCGTAGGGGCCGATGGGGTTGTGTCGGTATACCGGTTTACGTTCGGCGCCATCGTGTTCCACATTGAGGCGATCCACGACGACGGTGGTCGGTGCGTTTTCGGTGGCAGGACGTACGGAGACTTCCCCGTTGGGCACGGCGACCGCAGCGTTCGCGAGCGAAACGCTTCTTGGGCAGCGAGTCACGTTGACCCCCGACCCCACGCAGGACCGCACTGACCGCTATGGCCGCACATTGGCCTACTTGACAAAGGCCGACGGCTGGGACTACTCGACTGAAGCCGCTAGAGCCGGTGCGGCCTGTTCCTACGTTTACCGCGGGCACCCGGCCGCACGGGGCCGGCGACATAGCCGCGGCCGAAGCGGAAGCCAAAGCTGCCCAACATTGCGCGTTCACCTCGCGGTCGACATGTGTCGCTACCGTCGCTATGAGTGGGGCTCGGCGTCCGGTCGAGCAAGGTTGAACAGTGGTCGGAATCGCAAAGCAGTTCGCGCACGGTAGCGTTCGGTGCTACCCCCGGGCGCTTGATGATAATTGCGGCAGCGCTTGTGATCCCGCCGGGCAGCGATGCGGTAGCGCTCCCACTGCTGCGGCATGCCGTTGCCGACGGGTGCCCAGGTGGGAGAATGGTGACGTCGCGATGAAAAGGGCTGTGCTGCAACACCAGAATGCTGAGTCGGTCAACTGCCGGCGCAGTGCTCAACGGCAACCTGCGGTGTCGGCCTGCCTCAGTATCGTTGCTTGTCAGGGCGATTGGTGCCGAGGGAAAGAAATGGCGATGAGGCTCCAGCAGCTGCGCCGGCGGCGTCCGCGCATGCCGCCCATCGCCATGGGCGCGGCCGTCACCATCACGCGTCTGCCGATGCCGACCGTCGGTGGCTGGCGATGGCCCTGTGCCTGAGCGCGGGATTCATGGTGGCCGACGTGACAGTCGGCACGGGTCCCCGGGCCCAGCCCGGGATCGCCAGGCTTCGGCACCCCTGTCACCGCGGCGGCTCGTCGCACCTCAGTCGGCAGCAGCGTCACGGGCTGGGGCGAGGGTGCCTCGGTGGCTGATGCGCCCGGTCTGTGTCGACGCCCTCGCGGGGCGGGCGCAGACCCGCGACCATCTCGGGATAGCGGCGATAGAGGCCGTCGAGGAGTCGGTGCGCCTCATGGAATTCGTGGCGCAACGAGTTGACCGGCTGGCGTGGGTGCGCCCTGCGCAGGCTCCGCGCGCGCCGCGGCGGGGTCGCCGGTGCTTCCAACCGTTGCGAAAGGTCGGCGATCGTCGCCTGCAACAGCCCTGCGAGCACCCGGGCTTGCCTCAAGTCAGCGTCCTCGGCCACCCCGCCATTTTCACCGACGAGATATTCCCTGCGCAAATCCGCAGGTGGAAAATACGGTGCTTCGCACGACGGCGATCCCGCCGCTGTTCAGGTGCAATCGACGCACCGCGTGCGGACACCAACCACACACCGCCGGTAATGACATTCATAATCGTTAATTGATGCAGATCTCATATCGCCGAGAAATGGCGAACCGGCCATTGGGGGAGTGTCCCGCCCGAACCACGGCCCACGACGTGCGGTCGGGCGGCGGCTGCCGAGGCGCGGCCGGCCCGCTGCCCCGATGTGCGGGCACAGCAAGCCCGAGTGTGAATCATGCGCTACAACAATCATTTACACCGCAGCTGCGACTGTTGTCCGGCGACGCAGTGCCGCCTGGCCGATGCCGATGATCCCGCCCACCGCCCGTCGTTCCCGCGATGCGGGTCATCCCGCGGGAAAGTCGTCCCATTGCGCGCGGTATGTATCCCGCGACTGCCGGGCTCAATACTGAGGCACATGTTTCCTGCTGAGGAAAATCGACTACAGTACATTGGGTAACCGATTCGAAAGTAACCAATTGATGATTACGAAAACCGTTACCATTTCCGCTTGTTCCGCAATGGCCGTGACGGCAGCTATTGCGTGTGCTTCGCTGGCAGCCGCGATGCCTTCACCATTTGAGTCGCTGAGTTGCCTCTGTCAGGAGCAACATGCGGCCGGCAGCCCAACGCTGCGTAAGGAAATCGAGCTCGGCGTGCAGGAGGGGGAACTCGTCACCCCTGCCGAGCTGCTTGGCCTCTACCCCAACGTCAGCTGACCGGGCAGCTGCGCACCGCGCTGGTACGGACCGCGGCGACGCGGATTTTCCCGTCCGTTCACCCGTCGTCTCCCCAACGGTTATTGCATACATTGCAATCTCTGCATATGTTGAGTCGTGTGTCCGGTGAACACGGGACGCATCGAGGAAGGCGGTAGTCATGGGCGCTGGTCATGGTCACGGGCATGCACACGGGCACGGGCACGCGTCGCCGGACGCCGACCAGCGCTGGTTGTCCGGCGCGTTAGCGGTGATTACTGCGTTCATGATCGGTGAGGTGGTCGTCGGGATCATCGCCGGATCCCTGGCGCTGCTCTCCGATGCTGCGCACATGCTGACCGACGCTGCCTCTATTGCGCTGGCACTGTGGGCGATTCGGCTTGCGGCGCGGCCGGCAGCCGGGCGCATGACGTACGGATGGAAGCGGGTGGAGATCCTCTCCGCCCAAACCAACGGTATGACGTTGCTGGTGTTGGCGGGCTGGCTCGGCTACGAGGCGGTCCGGCGGTTGATCGAGCCACCCCAGGTGACCGGCATGCTGGTGTTGATCACTGCGCTGGTGGGTGTGGTCATCAATATCGCGGCGACGTGGATGATCAGCCGCGCCAACCGATCCAGCCTCAATGTTGAGGGCGCGTTCCAGCACATTCTGAACGATTTGTTCGCCTTCATCGCCACCGCGGTGGCCGGGGTCGTCATCGTGGTCACCGGCTTTGCGCGTGCGGACGCGATCGCTACCTTGATCGTGGTGGCGCTGATGCTGCGCGCCGGCATCGGGCTGGTGCGCGCGGCGAGCCTGGTCTTCCTCGAGGCTGCGCCCGCGGACATGGATCCCGAGCTGATCGGACGGGCCATGGCCGATCACGACGCGGTCATCGAAGTCCACGATTTGCACGTCTGGGAGATCACGTCCGGTACGCCGGCGTTGTCGGCCCACGTGATCATCGCCCCCGGCTGCGACTACCACGCGACCCGGACCGATTTGGCGCACCTGCTGGCCCATGAATACGCGATCACCCACACCACATTGCAACTCGATCAGGCGAAGTCCGTCGACGCCGGCGTCGCCGAGGGGGACCCGCACTGCGACGATGCGCACGGCCCAGTGCACCGCTCCGCGAACGGGTAAGCGCTGGTTCACGCCGGGCTGCCCGGCGGGCGAGGTCCTGGATTCGTCAACGGCAGTCGAGGAATTTCACAGAAAGGCACACCAGGCAGATGGCTACCGAGCAACCACACGGCGTGGGAGGCACACGGCTCTGTGAGCGATGCTTGGATCCCGCTGGTGCGCGGCCGCTGCTCGGGGTCAGCGTGCGCAAATGCAGTGGGTGCGGGCGGGCCGTACTGGATCCCAGCGACATTGAGGTGGTGCTGGCTGACCGTCGAGGTGCGCGATCGGATCAGCAGCAACTAGTGATGCGGCCGCGTGCGGTGGGCGACGTGTTCTCCCGTGAGGCCCGGTTGTCGTGGATCCTGGCGGCAGTGGCGGGGCTGATCGGTGCTGCGGCTTTCACGCACTCGGCGGGCTACTTCGTCACGTTCATGACCGGTAACAGCGAGCGGGCGGTGCTGGGAGTCTTCCGCAATGAGCAGTGGCTGTCGATCACCGCGGGTCTGTTGCTGGTGTCATTCGTCACCGGCGTGGTCATCGCGTCGCTGTGTCGGCGGCATCTGTGGCTGAATCACCCGCACGGCCCCACCGTGCTGGCCGCGGCATTTCTGGTGCTGGCCGCTGTCGTGGACGTCCAGGTGGATGGATGGTCGACCACCAACGTGTCTTTCGTGCCGGTGTTGTTCGTTGCCTTCGGGATCGGCGCATTGAACACCTCGTTCGTCAGCAACGGTGAGGTGTCGATCCCGCTGAGCTACGCCACGGGCACGCTGGTCAAACTGGGCCAGGGCATCGAACGTCACCTCAGCGGCGGACGCGCCACCGACTGGCTCGGATATTTCCTGCTGTGGGGGAGCTTCATCGCCGGCGCTGCGACCGGCGGAGGTATCAGCCTGATCGTCAGTGGATCCCAGATGCTCGCCGCCGCCGCCGCGGTGTGTGTGCTGACGAGCGCCTACACGCACTTTCACGCCGACCGCCGCGCCTTGAGGTAAGTCTCACTCACCGCGTCGAGCATCGAGGTTCCGACAGCGCGGACGGCCGCCGTTCGAGGGGGTTGTCGGTCCGTGCCGCGGCAACGACGACCGGCGGATCTCAGAGTCTCGGCAGGCATGCACACCGCCCGCCGGGGACCTCTCAATCCGGTTGTTGGTGAAGGATTCGTTCACTCCGCCGGGAGGAAAGGCGGACCGCCGCCATACCCACCGGAGACTCCCACCTGCGGGTGGTCATCGGTCACAGGGCGAAGGCCAGGGCCAGGCCCTCTCCGATGCAGAACTCTACGTGACAGCGAGGCCGCTGACTATCCGGCGTCGTCGGCGTACTGCGGGCAGAAAGAAGCAACGGTGACGCCGACGAAAAAGCCCGCTTCATGGGCGGTGAGGTTGGCGGCTTTGGCCAGCGGCAGCACCAGTGATGTCCGCGACCGCCCTGCGTCCAGATCGCTGCACACGCTGTGCGCTGTCGCGATCGCGGTGTTGGGGTTGGCGACGGTAATCCCGTGTCGCTGCAGGGCTGCGATGAACGCATCGTCGGTGCCATCGGCTGCGGCCGGCGGGGACGCGAGGACAGCGGCGAACGGCAGCAGCACCGCGCCGATCAGCAACGACATCGCGGAGCCCACCTGCCGGCGCGACAGGAGCCTGTGGATGGAGGAACCCCGCTCCCGGTCGCTGGTGGGTGAATTAGTCACCGGCGCAGGCCAACTCCTTGATGTCGCCCTCGGCGGGCGTGAGCTGTGGCCGCCCGTTGGTGAGCCGATACCGGATCAGCCGCGAGCTGTTGGTGACCACGGCCACCGACGACGCGTTGTGCAGGATCGCGGCCAGTACCGGCGACAATGCTCCACCGGCACCGATCAGCAGGCCGACGGCGTTGACCGCGATGGACATCCCGTAGTTCTGTCGGATGACCTTGACCGCCTCGGCGCCCAAATCAGGGACATCGAGCAGCCGCCGCAGGTTGTCGTTGGCCAGGGCGATATCGGCGGTCTCCACCGCGACATCGGTGCCGGCCAGGCCCATCGCAATACCCAGATCGGCGGTCGCCAGCGCCGGGGCGTCGTTGACCCCGTCGCCCACCATCGCCACCACATGCCCTTCGCTCTGAAGTTTATGGACTGCGGCGAGCTTGTCCTCCGGCATCACCTGCGCGCGCCATTCGTCGATCTCCAGTTCGCGCGCGACCACCTCGGCGGTGTCGGGATGGTCACCGGTCAACATGACGATGCGGCGGACTCCGTTGTGGCGCAACCGGTTGAGCACCTCGGCGGCCTCGGGCCGGATCTCGTCGCGCAGGCTGATGACACCGACGAGCGTGCCGTCCACGGCCAGCAGCAACGGCACCTCAGCCTGCGCGCGGAGCTTGTTGACCCACTCGGTGGCCTTCGCCGAGACCCGGACCTTCTCTTCGCGTAGCAGTGTCGGGCTGCCCAGCAGCAGAACCCGGCCGTCCGCCCAGGTGCGCATGCCCAACCCGACCAGCACCTCGCACTGCTCGTGCGGCGGGATGGCGATGTGGCGTTCGGTGGTGGAGCGGATCACCGCCTCCGCCAGTGGGTGCCGCGAGTGGATCTCCGAGCTGGCCGCGTAGGCGAGGATCTGCTCAGGCTCCCAGTCTTTGTGCAGGGCAACGATGTTGGTGACCACGGGGCGCCCGATGGTCAGGGTTCCGGTCTTGTCGAAGACGATCGCATCGATGTGACCGGCCCGCTCGAGGTGGGATCCTCCCTTGATCAGGATCCCGCGCCGGGCGCCGTTACCGATCGCCGCGCTGATCGCCGTCGGCGTGGACAGACCCACCGCGCAGGGGCAGGCGATCAGCAGCATCGTCATCGCGCGCCGCACATCCCCGGTCACGGCCAGCGTGATCGCCGAAACAAGGAACGAGATGGGGACGAAGCGCCGGGAGAAGTTCTCGCCGACGGTCTGGATCGGGGCGCGGTCGTGCTGGGCCTCTTCGACCCGGGAAATGATGCGGCCGATGGTGGTTTCGTTGCCCACCGCGGTGGCGCGTACCACCAGCCTGCCGCGCATCACCACCGAACCACCGTGCACGGTGGCGCCGGCACTGATGCTGACCGGCAGGGTTTCGCCGGTGATCGCGGACTGGTCCACGACCGCCACACCGTCGATCACCTTGCCATCGACCGGGATGGCGACATGCTCATGGATCACCACCTCGTCACCGATCTGCAAGGTGTCGATCGCCACCTGCACTTCGGTGTCGCCGTCGGTGCGAATCCACGCCGTGTCCGCGGTACCGCGCAGCAGATCCGAGATGGCGCGCCGCGTGCGCCGCAGCGTCAGATCCTGCAGATACTCGCCGATGTTGAGCAGCCACAGCACGGTCAGGGCCACCACGTTCTCCCGCAGCACCATGCTGGCCACCGTGGCCGCGGTCACCAACGTATCGGTGCCCGCCCGCCCGTCGCGCAGTGAACGCAACGCACCCCGGAAGAACGGATAACCCATGAATATGGTCGCCCCGGTCGCGACCATCTGCCCGTTGGCGCCTAGCAGCGGAGGCCGGCGCAATCCGTAGCGGCGCACACCGAGCAGAAACAGGGCCAGCCCGCCGATCACGATCCGCAGCACCTCGGTATTGCGGACGTCCGCCGAGCGCGGTGTGCGGGACGGAATCAGCTCTGCGGCAACAGCTCGCGCCTCGCCGATGGCCGCCTGCAGCGCGACACGATCGCAGCGTGTCGGTGAATACCACACCACCACGGACCCGGTCAGCGGATACGCGTGCACTGCCCGGACACCACCCCGGCGGCCGACGGACTCCTCCACCGCGACCGCCCGCCGCGCGTCGTTGCGGACCCAGGGCACCTGGACTCGCATCCGCCCCGCGGCATCCGATACGACGACCGTGTCGGCATCATCGGCACCCACCATCATCACCCGATCAGTGGTCGTGATCGTGAGCCGCCACAGCCGCCGGCGGCTGAGACTCCTCACCGAGACGGCCACGCGCCTCGGCCACGACATCGGCCATCTTCAACCGCGCAGATTCCGCGGCCACCTCGGCCCGGCGTGTTCCGCGCAAACCCAACGTCGTGACCGCCACCGTGGTCCGGCGCACCGGCGCCTTACCCACCGCCTTGCGGACCACCTCATAGGCACTGACCCCCACCAAACCGGTGAAAACCGTTCCCGCGACCTTGCCCGCCAACACCTGCGGAATCATCGTGTCCTCCTTCGTCGCTGCCTGACCGGCACCTGCTGTTTACCTACCGCCGACCGTAGCCGAAATATATAGCAATATCGACATATCTTGATTAATTTACTGATATGCGAAATCGCGTCGTCGCACGAGAACCCGCATCGTTGCCGTAATGACAATCATTTCTAGGGAGCGCATTTTTCCCGATGCTCCGATGTTGTCGCATTTGGGATATGTGTTGGATGTGAAAACCATGATCGAAAAGCGGTTGACTCACGGCGTTGGTCCAGAAATCAGAGCGGCCTCTTGGAGGCACATGATAATCATTTCCTTCTGATGCGCTGACGTTGTTTACGATGGCGCGCGCCTATCGGTCGCATATATATCTCATGGTACACATATGCGGGAAACGCCGCCCGTTCGGCGATCCATTGATCATATTCGCTCTCGGTGCCACACTGAATCGTTGCGCTAAGCCACGCACGAAGACAGACGAGTGGAGTCGCGTGCAGCCACAATCGCCGGCGAACGCAAAAGTCTGGCGTCACGGCGATGGTGGTGAGAACACTCTGGGGCTTTTCCGGGCGGAGCGGTGTCACATTTCACCATGAAGGTCTCGCCAGCCGCAGCTGGTCGTCGCTGCGATTTGTCGTGGCAGTCGCCACGCGCCGGGCGTGGTCGCGGACCGCGCTGGGGTTCGAGTCCGCGGTCGCGCGGATCGCTTGGCTGGCAAATGCCCCGCCCAGACTTGCGTCGGCGGATCGGTCGACGTCGACATCGACCCGCGCGCTTTCCGTCCCCGCAACGTGCCCCAGCGCAGCTGCCAGCGCCGAGTCGACGCAGCCTGGTCCAGGTCAGGGCGTGAGGGCGCGGGGGGGTGTCTGACGACGCCGGGCACAGAGGGCCGGCGTCATCGGCGCCGATGGGCAACACACGTGCATGCTGGCCGATAAACCCATGGCTCGCGATTGACCGTCAGTGTCTCAACCGGTCGGTGGCCGGGCAGGGGCATGGCCCGCGGGGTCGGGCTCGGCAAGTGCCGTCGTTTCACAACGACTTCAGGTCGCGCGGCAATTCGCCAATGCCGCCTCACGGGGGCGTGCCGGTAATTGAGAAGGAGTGCCCGAGAAAATCGGCGGGCAGGCATTGCCGTATCTCGCTGTCGATATGCTGACACAAAGTTCCGTGGCACCAATATTCGCAACGAAACGCGGGTCGCTCCCTTCTCTGCTGGTTACTTTCTGCACATGACATTCATTGTCTTTGGCTGATAGCGAAGCACGTGCAGCAATCCACACCGATTTTGCATAGTGCAAATGAAAACCGTTAACACAAATCTTGCGGGATACCGGCGCGTGCCATTAGGGTCCGAATCGGCCTCAGCGATAACGCCGCTGTCGGAATTCACCCCCACCGCGGCGCTGCGACACATCGAAGGCCATGGCGACGGGCGGTGACGGTGGTGGCGGCGGCACAGGCGCGGGCGGATCCGGCGGTAACGCGACCACCATCTCCGCGGGCGGGGCCGCCGTCGGTGGCAGCGGCGGATCCGCGCGCGGGAACATTACCCGGCTCTGCGGTCGACCCTGGAGCACCCCTCGTCAACCAGCGTGCGACGACCGTCCCGAATCCGTGTGCGGGAAGCGCCCACCGTTTCCAGGTCTGGCACGCCTACCAAAAACCGAACCGCCGAAGGAGAGGCGAGTCGCAGCGCTAGCCACCCTGGTGATTGCTTGCATCGACAACCAGTTGTGAGGTCCTCAACACCCTGCGCCGGAGGCGGCACTGTCGATGCGCAGCGGCTGAAAACATCGACAGCACATTCAGAAAGCGTCGCGTCCGAAGCGCATACGCGAATGTACGGTCACGCGAAGTGGCTATGAACCTGTGATCGGTAACTGGTTCTGCCCGATTCGTCGCGGTCAGCATCCGCAGTTGTGTCCGCGCCAGGCCCGTACTCCTTGCCAGACACCGATGCCGGCGATACCGAGGCCGATCGCTGGGTCCAGGAACCAGCCGTCGGGCCATACCGCGGTCGCTGCCAGACCGATGAATACGGTGGCGGCTTGCGCGGCGCACAGATAGTTCTGGGTGCCTTTTCCGATGGTGGCCGCGGACTTGAGGCGGGCGCCCAAGGTGTGCTGGGCCCAGCCGAGGATGGGCATCTGCAGTAGCGCGGCGGCGGTGACCGTGATGGCCAGGGTGGTGATGTGAGGTTCGTGGTCGCTGATGAGGTGATGCACGGATTCGGCGGCAACATAGGGGGCGGTAAGCCAGAACGACACCGCGACGCCGCGCTGAGCATGTGATTCGGCGGTATCGGACAGGGTCCGTGCGCCGCTGAATCGCCAGATCACGACCAGGCTGGCCAGCGCCTCGGGGGCACTGCCCAGGGCCCACGCGGTCAGCGCGATGGATCCGGAGGTGATGCCTTGCCATAGCCCGACGGCTCCTTCAGCGACGATGAGGGTCAGGCTGATCCAGGACAGCCGGCGGGCCCAGCGGGCGTCGCGGTGCCAGTGCGCTCCGCGCACCGGAGCGGTGTGGGGTGTGACGTCGTGTGTGGTGGAACAGGTGTCGTCCATAGTGATATCGGTTTCTCCAAGCGAAGTGGGCGAGATGTCGGCGCGTGAGCTTCGGGCCTGCGCCGGATTGCGTGGTCGGGGGTGTTCTACGGGGTTCGATGGGGTGTGGGGGTGAAGCGGCTGGCGAGCAGGTGAACGATCGCCGCGGGCCGCGGTGGTGCTGTGTCGACCCAGGCTTGCGGGACCGAGAGCCCGCCGACCGTGGCCGCGGGCCCGAGGTGGGACTGTGTGTCGGGTGTCGCCGGCGTGCAGGTAGCGCGCAGACGCCGACCCCCGGGCGCGGGGCACCCGTTGAACCACGCCTGCACCGGCAGCGGCAGCGGCAGACCGCGTGTGCCGCGGCGACCGGTGTCGGGTTCGGCGATCTCTGAGGCCAGCGCGGCGACCGCTGACATCGGCGACGCCGTACTCGAGGAGTCCCAATCCGCGGGATCATCAACGGTGCCCGGCGCCGACAGGGGTTCGTCCGGCGCCGTGGGTGTGGCGAGCCGGTCCAGTGCCTGCGGTACCGCCCCGTACAGCGCTGCCTGGACGCCGGGTGGCGCCGACCTGCCGCTGTCAGCGGCCGGGGTCCCCGCGGCGTCGGGCACCGGGAAGGCCAGCAGTCGCGTCGCCATCGCGGCGTGGCGTGCGTACCGGTACATCGCGTGGGCGTCCTGTGCCCACATCTCGCTGTAGCGTGCTTCCACCGCGGCAATCGCCGGTGTGCATTGAGCGAGGCGGTTGGCCGCGGCCAGCGCACGGAGCCGGGCGCGGTTCTCGGTGACCTGGGTCGGCACCACCATGGCCGTCAACGCGGTTTCGTAGGCGGCGACGGCCGACCTGGCTTGGGCTGCGGTGTGGTGCGCGCGGATGGACGCTGTGGCGATCCAGGCCAACAGCGGCCGGATCGCCTCGGCCATCGATGTGGCCGCGGGCCCGTGCCACACCTCGCTGCGCAGGCCCGAGATTGCTGAGACGAAGGAGATCTCGGTGGAATACAGCGCCGATCCCAGCGCATTCCACGCGGTGGCCGCGGCCAGCATCGGCTGTGATCCCGGACCGCGAAACATCCTGTTGGAGTTGACTTCAGGCGGTAGCAATCCAAAATCCATGGTCTGGCCCTCACGCTGACCGGGCGGGCGGGGTAAGCAGCGGCGGACGCTGCCGGGGCGTGGCGACGTGTGCAGTCGGGCAGCGCACGGCGACACTGCCGGCACTGGGGATTGCGTGGGCGCGCAGGGCGGCGGCAGCGCAATTGCAGCGCGGGTCGACGGGGGAGCGGTACGGCGACAGGGTGTAAGCGGGCGTTGTCGGCGCAGGGTTCGCGACGGGGTGGGTGAACATGAATGTCCTTCACGCGGTGGGCTTTTGGGTGGACGATCAGGCCCGTCCCGCGCGGATTACGCGCTATGCGGAGATGCCGAATTGGCAGCACGGTCCGCGCGTCGGGGCAGGAGTCACGTGAGAGGGCCCGTGCCGCGTTGTGCAGGGTTCAGCTGAGAATGCGACGACGCCAGGAGTCCGCAGCCGCGGTGATTGAGTGCGCGGCCACGGGCGCGTCAACGATCTCAGGGCAGCGTGCACGGCCCAACGACATGACGCCAGCGACTCAGCGGCGCGCCACGCACAAAGAGGTCAACAGTGCTCGACCATGGTGAGCAGGGATGTGCCGTCGTGGCGGGCTTCGTCCGGACGCCGGCGTGTGCTCGCCGCTGCGGCTCGCGACGGCGATCAGCGCCGCGAGCATGCCGAGTGCGATCAACGCCGGTGCCAGTGGGGGCAGGATTCCCGCAGCGAATGCCTTCGGGCATTGCGGTAGCGGAAACTGTTTGAGATGCATGGGATCACCGTTGACGACGGCAGCCCCGGTGAAGGAGGTCAGTACGGCGTGGGCGGTGTCGGGCGTTGCCGGCGCGGTGTGCTCGAACTGGGCGGTGCCGCCGATCAGCAGCCACAAGATCGCTGCGATCGCGACCACCGATCGCAGCGGCGACCGGATACGCCTGCTGGAGAACATGTTAAGTCGAATTTAGCACCGGTTCATCTGTGTTGACCGCTGACCGGGCGGGTGGCGGCTAGGCCAGTGGCCGGTGTCCGCCGGAGATGGCGAGTAGGCGCTTCTTGTGCTCGGCGTAGTCGTGTTCGCTGAGCTGTCCCTCGGCGCGCTGTCGGGCGATGTCGCGGATCGCGGCCGCGACTCCGGTCATGACGGTGCGCGGTGCGGGCGACACGTCGACGTCCGCCTGCGCCGGTGTGCCGGCAGCGGACCCGGCCGGCCGCGCGGGGGTGGCGCGTGTGCCGTTGGGGGTGCTGCCGACGGCGGGTGGTCCGGCCGTGGCCTGCCCGGCCAGCGCCGCCGCAATCTGCGACGGGTCGGCGGTCAGAGATGTAGTGAACGCCGCAGTGCGCACTTCGGGTGCGGCCGGCGTCCAGCTCGACGGCACCGATAAGCCGCCGACCGCGTGTGCCTGGCCCAGGGTCGCCGATATCGTCGGCGCGGGAAACCGGCCGGTGGGTAGAGCCGGAAGGGTCGCGCGGAACGGCTGCACGGGTGCTGATCCGGTATCTGGCCAGGATGCCTTGCCGTCCCAGCCGCTGACCGTGTCATCGTCGATGAGGCCCGACAGTGTGTTGAACGCGGAGGCGGGAAAGTCGCCGAAGGTCGTCAGCAGATCGGTCGGTACGAGCACAGCGAGACCACTGATGTCGCTGGGGGCAATGAAAAGGATCGAGCTGACGCTGGCCAACAGGCTGAGCGTTTCAGCCGGGGCCGGTGCCGCCGCCGCGGACAACGCCTGCGGCACCACCGATATGGGGTCCAATGCGGTGCCGGCAAAGGTGCCGGTGTGGCCGACGGTGGCGGCGGGGTTGGCCGCCGCGCCCGGGTCGGCGCTCTGTTGTGGGGAGCGAAACGGGCTGAGTACGACCGCAGCTGCCGACGACCCCGCGTAGGTGTACATCGCCAGCGTGTCCTGCGCCCACATCTGGGCGTAGACGGCCTCGGTGGCCGCGATCGCCGGTGTGTTCTGACCCAAAAAGTTCGAGGCCACCAGCACTGCCAGCAGGGCGCGGTTGGCGGCGACCTCCGGTGGCGGGACCGTGGCGGCGAATGCCGCCTCGAACGCGGCGGCCGCTGTGCGGGCCTGGACGGCAGTTTCCTCGGCGTGCGCGGCGGTGGCGCTGAGCCACTGGACATAGCGCTGGGCGGCGGCACTCATCGCCGCCGACGACGGACCCGACCACGCCCCCTCGGTCAGTTCGGCCACCGCCGACGCAAATCCGGTCACCGTCGCGTACAGCTCGTCAGCCACGCTGCCCCACGCCTGGGCTGCGGCCAGCATCGGCCCCGGTCCCGGACCGGTATACATCCGGCCGGAGTTGATCTCCGGCGGATAGATCCCGAAATCCATGACCACACAAACCTCTTCCCGATGACCGACGTGTTCGGCAAACGACAGTGGGGCGTTAGCGACCCAGCAGAAGGTTCTTCTGCTCGGCGTATTCCTCGTCGGACAAAATCCCCTCGTCGCGTAGCTTGGTGAATTCGCGGAGTTCCGCAGCTACGCCCGTCACCACCACGCGGGGATTCTCCTGCGGCACGGTGTCTTTCGCGCCCGTGTCCGCCTCATCGACGCTGACCGCACCCGTGGTGGCGCGTGCTGTCGCACGGGTGCGGTGCGCCACCCTTGCGGCGCCGGTGCCCACCGTGGCGGCCACGGCCCGCCCGGCCATCCCCGCCAGGGCCATCTCGCTGAGCGTGCCGGCCACCCCGTCTGCTGCCGCGGGGACGGCAGCGGCAGAAGGGGTCCCGGGCAGCGCCGGCAGCGTGACCGCGACAGCGCGCACCGCCGGGGTGGCAACAGTCCAGGCCGCCGGCACGGACAACGCGCCGACAGTGCCGGCCTCGCCCAGACCGGCCTCGACGCTGGGCACCGTTCCTTCCGGCAAGTTGAGCAGCGGCGCCGGGAACGGCCTCACCGGCGCCGGCGCATCACCGGGAAACGGTTCCTCGCCCTGCCAACCGCTGATGATCTCGTCGGTGTGAATACCCGTCTCGGCGCCGATGATGGACACCGGAAGACCGATCACCCCGACCACCCCGGACGGCACGCCGACCGCAAAGGTGGCCAGGGCCGCGGTGATGCCGAAGGAAATGGTGAACAGGTCAGCCAACGTGCCGAGGGAGTCCGCGTTCACCGGGACCGCCGCGGCGGCAGCGCGCTGCAGCTCGCTGGGCACCGCGGAGAAGACCTGTTGGACAGTGCTTTCCGCGACACCACTGGTCGGGGCGGCGGCGGCCTGGTTGGCCACGCCGACCGGGTTGGTGGTCTGCTGGGGTGGGGTGAACGGTGTCAGCGCCGTCGCCGACGCTGACGAGGCCGCGTAGCCGTACATCGCCGCCACGTCCTGGGCCCACATCATTGCGTACTGGGCTTCGGTGGCCGCGATCGCCGGGGTGTTTCTACCGAATATGTCGGTCGCGATCAGGGTCATCAGCCGACTGCGGTTGGCCGCCACCAGCTGTGGCGCCACCGTCGCCGAGAACGCGCTCTGATAGGCGGCCGCCGCGGAACTGGCCTGAGCGCTGGTCTCTTCGGCCTGGGCGGCAGTGGCCCGCAACCACGCCACAAACGTTGCGGCCGCGGCGCTCATCGACGCCGACGCCGGCCCCAGCCAGGTTCCGGCGGTCAGTTCCGCGACCACCGCCTGGTAGGAGCTCGCTGTCGAATGTAGTTCGGCGGCAAGCACATCCCACGCCTGGGCCGCGACCAACAGTGGTGCGGACCCGGCGCCGGTATACATCCGGGCGGAATTGACCTCCGGCGGAAAGCTCGCGAAATCCATGGCTCGTTGCTCCTCTACGTCACCGCGGCCAAGGCCGGACCCCGCCGACGCCAACGAGGTCCGAAGAACGGGTCACCCCCGCTCCGGGGGGGCGCCGCTGTCCGGTGTGGCTCGTCATCAGGCAACCTCACAACCGTTGCGGGTCAACGGAGTTGAGTTCATTCTCTCTGCTCCTGACTGTCCTGGCGTCATCACACGCACCCAGGGACAGATCTGCTTTTCCCCGATAGTTAAACAGAAAATGCATACATGCGCATACCTAAATATGATTGTCGTTTTCGGATTGGCCGGCCCGCTAGCGGGGATCGCGTTGCCTGACTGATCCGCTGCCGGGTGAGCGGGGCGTTGAAGGTCGAGAGACGACCGGTGAGCAGCACCGCGATGATCCGCAACGCCCACAACGCGACATACGTGCAGGTTTTCAGGCGCGCACGAGATACCGGTCGGGATCGGGCGGGGCAGGTTCAGTGAGCGCGCGCTGAACAGCGGATGAAAACAGCAAAGCCGCGACGTCAGGACCTGACCAATCTCTCCTGGAGTGCTAGCGTCGAAGAGTCATGAAATGTGAGGCCGTTAGTCGAAACTCACAAAAGCGCTACCTCGTCGCTGCGCTGACAGCAGCATGGATGGCGTTGGCAGTCGTTGTCCTCGGCGCCCATGACGGCACCCACAGCAGCGTGCTCTGTTTGCAGCTCAGCGCCCGCCCCGCACCGCAGGCGCCGGCGAGATCCCCGAGTGCTCACTCCGCATCCGACACCGATAACCAGCATGTGCACAAGAGGTCGCCCACCGACCATCACGAGCCGCTGTCGGTGACGGCGATGCCACGATCGGCTGCGGCGTGGGTGATCGGCGGCGCAGCCGCAGCGCTGGGTGCGGTCGTGGCTGGATGGGCCCGGGCCGGCGCGCTGGGCGGGCACGGTCCTCATGGCTCGGCGCTCGTGGACGCCGGGCAAGACATCTTGGCGCGATTCTGCTTGTCGCGTCGCTGACCGGTCAGCGGCAGGTCGTCGTGCCTTGCGCCGACGGTCGGTGATCATTCACTTCTTCACGGACCCCCATTGCGACGCTGGTGCTTACCGCTGATCTCACGATCGGCCGTCGGCCTGGCAGATCGCTAATGAGGCAGCCGGTCAGACGACAAACCGCCTGGGTGGGATGAATCCCCGTCGATGGCGGTCCTATCACCACTTGAAAGGCTCATGATGTTCACCACCACAGTTAGTCACCCCGACACCACCAGCACGCACCCGGACCCCACCAGCACGCACCTACCCACCACAAGCACGCACTCCGTCAGCACCAGCACGCACCCCGACAGCGCGGTGTCCCTCACCATCGTAGCGGCCGCTGCCGGCCGAATCCGCCTGCGCTTCAGCGGGTCTCGACTCGACCAGGCCCGCGCACGCAGGGTCCAGGACATCGTCGGGCGCCTCACCGGAGTCCGGGACGTGCAGATGTACCCCAAAACCGCATCAATGGTGATCTGGTATTCCTCGGCGTGCTGCACCAGTGCGGCCATCCTGTCCGCCATCGAAGACCAGGAACACCTCTCAATCATGTCGGCACCTTCCCGTGTCCGGCAGTCCGCGGATGACAGTGAGCCGGGGGCCTTACAGCACCTCATCGGCTGGACAGCGCGAGTGCTCGCCGGTCACCGCGATGACTCGTCACCGGCTGCTCCTACCGCGCTGAGCAGCATTGCAGCTCAGCGTGACGCCGAGGACAGCACCGGCGGTCCGCAACCGCTGTGGAAGAACGTCAAACTGCAGCGAGCAGCGTGCTCTGCGACGCTGTTGACCGCCTCGGCCCTGTCTACGTGGATCATTCCGCTCAAGCCCGTGACGCTGGGATTGAAGGTCCTCGCGCTGGCGCTAGGGGCTTCGACGTTCGTGCCTCCTACCCTCAAAGGATTGAGCCGAGGCCGCGTCGGCGCGGACACCCTGACCGTTACCGCTGCGCTCGGTGCCGTCGGACTCGGCGACATTGGCGGCGTCGCCAAGTTGGCATGTCTGCTGTCGATGACCGAGGGCTTGGATGAGTACTCCGCCGCACGCGAGCGCCGCAGCCTGCAGGCACTGCTCTCGCTGGCCCCAGATCACGCCACGGTCGAGCGGAACGGTACGCAGACGGTGGTAGCCGCTGCGGATTTGCGCGTCGGTGATCAGATGATCGTCCAACCCGGGCAGCGCCTGGCCACCGATGGCATCATCCGCGCCGGGCGCAGCGCCCTCGATCTTTGTGCGATCACCGGCGAATCAGCGCCGGTCGTCGCCGTACCCGGGGACCACGTGCGCGCGGGAACAACCAATGGGCACGCAGCGCTGCGGGTCGAGGTCACCGCGACGGCCTCGACCAACTCCCTGGCACGCATCGTGCACGTTCTGCAAGCCGAACAGACCCTGGAAGCTGCAGGCAAGCAGCACGCCGACCGCGCCGCGCGACCGCTGATAGCCGGCCTCGTC
>NZ_JBVAXK010000015.1:0-72987 GCF_055419285.1 Mycobacterium sp. IDUB_28
TCAAAAGCCCGCCACACCTCGCCCATCCCACCGCGACCCAGCAACTCGATCAACCGGTAACGACCAAACGGCGTCCCGTCCACGCCAACCTCCCTCTGCTGCCTGCAACCCTATGAGTCCGACAGCCGAATGGCCGATGATTCCCCTGAATCGACCGCAACGGTGTGCCATTAGGCTGGGTCCGATGTCTGACCTGCGCTCCGTCCTGCTGCTGTGCTGGCGTGATACCGGGCACCCGCAGGGCGGCGGCAGCGAGACCTACCTGCAGCGCATCGGCGCCCACCTGGCCGGGACCGACGGCATGCGTGTCACCCTGCGCACCGCCCGCTACCCGGGCGCGCCGCGCCACGAGATCGTCGACGGCGTGCACATCAACCGGGCCGGCGGGCGCTACACCGTGTACATCTGGGCGATGCTGGCGATGGCTCTGGCCAGGGTCGGCCTGGGACCGTTGCGGCGGGTGCGTCCCGACGTGGTGGTCGACACCCAGAACGGGCTGCCGTTCCTGGCTCGGCTGCTGTACGGGCGACGCGTGGTGGTGCTGGTGCACCACTGCCACCGCGAGCAGTGGCCGGTCGCCGGGCCGGTGCTGTCCCGGGTGGGGTGGTTCGTGGAGTCGACGTTGTCCCCGCTGCTGAACCGGCGCAACCAGTACGTGACGGTGTCGCTGCCGTCGGCGCGGGATCTGGTCGCACTCGGCGTGGACAGCGACCGGATCGCCGTGGTGCGCAACGGTCTGGACGAGGCTCCGGAGCCGACGCTGGCGGCTCCGCGGGCGCCCGCCCCGCGCGTGGTGGTGCTGTCCAGGCTGGTGCCGCACAAGCAGATCGAGGACGCGCTGGAGGCGGTCGCGCAGTTGCGGTCCCGGATCCCGGGGCTGCACCTGGACGTGGTCGGCGGCGGCTGGTGGCGGCAACGCCTCGTCGACCACGTGCACCGGCTCGGCATCGCCGAGGCGGTCACCTTCCACGGCCATGTCGACGACGCGGCAAAACACCGGCTGCTGCAGCGTGCATGGGTGCACGTGTTGCCGTCGCGCAAGGAGGGCTGGGGTCTGGCGGTGGTCGAGGCCGGCCGGCACGGCGTGCCCACCATCGGTTACCGCGCCTCCGGCGGTCTGTCCGACTCGATCATCGACGGGGTCACCGGCATCCTGGTCGATGACCGTGCCGGGTTGGTGGACGGGCTCGAAGAGCTGCTGCGCGACCCGGTGCTGCGCGATCAGCTGGGTGCGAAGGCCCAGGCGCGCAGCATGGAGTTCTCGTGGGAGCAGAGCGCCGCAGCGATGCGCGTGGTGCTGTCCGCTGTGCAGGCCGGTGAGCGCTGCGGCGGCCTCATCTAGCTGGCTGCGGTGGCGAGTTCGCCGGCGCGTGGTGCGGGTGCCGCCGACCGGGCGCTACGGGAGTTGATCGAATACCACGTCCCCAGCACAATGCACAGCGCCGCGGGCACCAGCATCGCGAACCCGCCGATCCGTGCGCCGATCATGATTCCGGCCGCCCCGCCGACCAGGAAGAGCAGCAGGGTCACCGAGAGGACCGCGGCCTTCCACTTCTCGATGCCGTCCCGGTGGATGCGTCCCAGCATCAGCCCGAGGTCGGTGACCGTGCCGGTGAAGTGGGTGGTGCGGACCGCCATCCCGCGGAAGCTCGAGGTCAGTCCGTTCTGCATGCCCAGTGCCGCGGCGGCGAAGAAAGCCTGTACGACGGGCTGTTCGACGCCCAGGGCCGCGATCGCAGCCTTGAGCGGGGTGTCTTCGACGCCGAAGGCGGCAATGAGCAGCAGTACCGCCTCTGCGGTCAGGACCGCCGCCAGGTGTGGGCCCCTGGGGTGCTGGTTGCGTCCCAGGACGGCGCCGGCTGCGATCGCACCGATCCAGAACCCGATCAGGATCGCGGCCAGCAGATGGCCTTCGTAGAGCCACGGGTTGGCGGTGGTCATACCCAGTTGAGTGGTCACTCCGGTCAGGTTGCCGACCGGAAAGGCAAGGATCGAAATGGCCACAGCGTTGACGAAGCCGGCGATGAAGGCCAGCGATCCGCTGTAGCCGAGCAGCGCCCGCGGGGTGGCCAGCGGGGCGTCGTCGTGCAGTTGGTCGGTGTTGGTCATCGGAAGGTTCGCTTTCAGCGTCTGGTTCCGGCATGGGCGGGGCCGCAGCGCCCCTGATATGAAGGATATATAGCGAAAAATTCTTCATCAATAGATCTTCGTATGAGTCTGGCAAGAATGACGCTGCCGCGTGCCGCGCTATCTTTCGATCGGCTGAATTGGCGAAGTAATTTACGCGAAAAGCCAGCGTCACTATGATCAGAGATGTGGCCACTGTCGAGACACCTCAGGACATCGAGCCGCCGGGCTCGATGCGTGGCTGGACGTTCCTCACCAACCACGGCCACGTGCTGCTGTGTGTTTCCGCCGGTGGATCGCTGACCGCCCGGGAGTTGTCGCTGCGGATCGGCATCACCGAGCGGTCCGTGCAGACCATCCTGGCCGATCTGACGGACGAGGGGTACCTGATCAAGTCCAAGGTCGGTCGCCGCAACGTCTACACCCTGAACCCGGCGGGCCGGCTACGGCACCCGTTGGAAGCCAGTCACACCGTGGGCGAACTCATTCAGGCGCTGTCCTGATCGGTCGTCGCCGCAGGCACGCCGCACCCACTCCGCCGATCAGCAACATCGCCAGCCACGCCAGATGCGCGGCGACCACTGCCCCCCGGCGCGACCCGGACATCCCGGGGGCGTCGCCGCCGATCCGGTACAACGCCAGCTCGCCGTCCCGGTAGGCCGGCGTCAGCCGCGCCGTGGTGCGGGCAGCAGCACCCATGTCCCCGGCACTGTCGGATTCCACGACCAGCCAGGCCACCCCAGCGGACGCGAGGGCCGACGGTTCCGGCCCGGACAGCAGCAGTTGCTGTACCTGCCGGGCGTGGTCTCCCTCGCCGGGCACCGTGACCCCGGAAATCAGCAGGTCACCGGTGGTCAGCACGTCAGCGCGCACCCAGCGGGGCAGCGGGTCGAGCACCGGTGCCGGACCCGACCAGGAGAAGCGCCGCATGGTGCCGGCCGGCAGCACCGCAACCGGTCCCGGCTGCGCGTCGATCCGCGCGGCCACCGCGGCCCAGCCGGGCGGGTAACGCACCGGCGTCACCGTGTCCCAGACACCCCAGGCCAGGTCGGGCAGCGCCAGCACCAGCGTCAGGCAGCACCCCAACGCCGTCGCCGCGGGCGCCATTCGGCGCTGCAGCGTCAACACCGCCCCCGCGCCGGCCAGGGCGTACCCCGGCATGGCCAGGGCCACCCATTTCTGCCCGTCGCGCAGCACCCCCAGCGGGGGAACCGCCTCGACCACGGTCCGCAGCAGATGCAGCCCCGGGCCGGTGGCCAGCAGGGTCGGCACCAGCACCGCCACACCGGCCAGCACCAATAGCGGCCGCACCGCCGGCCGGCGCACCACCGCCGGCAACCCGGTCGCCACCACGCCCAGCAGCACCGCCGTGGATACCAGCGCGAAAAGCGTTGTCCGCGAAGCAGGTACGGCTGCGCCGTTCCAGATCCCGCCCAGGCCGGCCAGGCTGAGCAGGGTGCCCAGCCCCGGCTCGGCCCGCGCCGCGAACACGTCGACCCCGACCGCGTCGGCGGCGCCGGACGACGTCCCCAGCAGCGCCGCCGTCAGCCACGGCAGCGCGCCCACCACCGCGCAGCCCAGTGCGGCGACCCCGCACCGCCACCGCGGGCGGCCCGATCCCGGCGCCGCCGCGCACACCAGCGCCACCGTTGCGGCCAACAGCAGACCCGTCGGCGTCAGACCCGCCACACCGACCCAGCCGGCCAGCGCGAAAAAGCCGCGCCGGCCACCCGCCACCCGCAACTCCAGCATCGTCGCGGCCACCCACGGCAGACAGCCGTAGCCGAGCAGCAGGCTCCAATGGCCCTGCAGCAACCGCTCCGCCACGTAGGGGTTCCACACCGCCAGCGTGCCGGCCACCAGGCCGCCGGCCGTCCCGGACTCCGGCAGCACCACCTCGGCCAGTCGCGCCGCACCCCACCCCGCCAGCCACAACCCGAGCAGCAGCAGGACCTTGACCAGCAGCCCGCCGTCGACGACGCCGGACGCCAGCGCCAGCGCAAAGTCCTGCGGGGTGGCGCGCGGGGCCGCCGTCAACCCCAGTGCGGCGTCGGACAGGTACGAGCGGGGGGTGGAGACGGCATCGCGCAGCAACAGGTAGCCGGGCCCCAGGATCGGCGCCACCACCAGCAACGCCAGTACCAACGTGTACGCCGGCCGGACCAAACCGGCCCGCACGGCGATTAGCTCCGTTCGGGCGGGCCCGGCGGTGGCGGGTCGGTCGGGCCGGGTTCGGTCGAGGGCGCTTCACCGGACGGCGGCTTGGGTGGCGGGTCCCCGGCCGGCGGCGGATCACCGGGCGGTTCCGGTCGTTGCGCCGGTATCTTCTCCGTCTCGGCTTCGGCGCCGGGAACCGGCGGCTCCAGGCCGGCGCGCCGCAGGAAATCGGTGTCGTCGCGGTCCAGGCCGGGATCGGTCAACGCGCTCTCGGTGCGCAGGCTGAACGACGCCAGCACCGCGCCGCCGAGCAGCGCGATCAACCCGATCGCGGTGAACGTGATCGGCAGCACCCGCGACCACAGCGCCAGTCGATCGCGCTCGTCGCGCGCCGAATTGACCTGGGACTCCACCGTTTCCGGGGTGGACGTGATCTTGTAGTCGACCAGCGTCACCTCGGGCTTGAGCGCGTCGCGGGCGTAGTAGTGGTGCGCCTGATCGGTTTGCTTGACGATGGTGCCGGACACCGGGTCCACCCAGAACACCCGCTTAGCGGTGTAGTAGCGGGTCATGGTGATCTGCTCAGCCGGATCGCCGGGCAGGCCCCACATTCCGGCGCTGGTGGTGATCTTGCGGTCCTCTTCGCCGGCGTACAGCGACGGGTAGGCGATGGGAGCCACCACCTTGCCTTCGGAGTTGACGCCGACGGTCTGGGTGAACCGGTAGGCGGTCAGCCCGTTGACGTCTTCCTCGCCGTCGAAGTTGGCGTCGAACGCCTTCTGCGCGATCGGGTCGAAGTAGGGGTAGGTCTTGCGTTCGGTGTTGAACGGGAAGCGGTAGGACAGGCCTTCGTGGCGCAGCGGGATCGGCGTCGGCGGGCTTTCGTCGCCCAGTCCGCGCGGCTTCTGCACCGACCCGCCCGGGTGGGAGTCGTCGGCGACGGCAAGGGCGGTCCGGCGGTTGAGGGTGACGTTGTCGACGATGGCCAGCAGCAGTCCGCTGTCCTTCTGCCGGTCACTGCGCCGCAGCGACGAGCCGACCTGCAAGGTGACCACCTGGGCGTTGGCCGGCAGCTCGACACTTACCTGCTGCTGGGACACCAGCGGCACATTCTGGTTGACCACGACGTGGTCGGTCGACAGCGACTCGGGGTTCAGCGCCGTGCCGCTGCCCTCGCTGTTCAGCGTGGCGTCGATGTTGAGCGGAACCTTGGCGACCCGGCTGCTGGTGTAGGTCGACAGCAGCAGCGCGGCGATCAGCAGGGCGGCCCCGAGGCCGATGGTGCCGCATGCGGCGATACGCAACATGACTGCTCGGTTCACGTTGCAGTGACCTCCTCTAGGTCCAAGTTTCGCAAGCAGTGCAGCAGACTGGTCTGACCCTACCCCGATGGTCGGCGAGGACGCGCAGGCAGACTGTGATCGTGACCGACTCGCAGCAGGTGGGTGGCACCCGCAGCTTCCTGCCCGCCGTCGAAGGGATGCGTGCCTGCGCGGCCATGGGGGTGGTGGTCACCCACGTCGCCTTCCAGACCGGACATTCCAGCGGCGTGGACGGACGGCTGTTCGGCCGGTTCGACCTGGCCGTCGCGGTGTTCTTCGCGTTGTCGGGGTTCCTGTTGTGGCGCGCCCACGCCGCGGCCGCCCGCAACCTGACGCCGCGGCCACGCACCGGTCACTACCTGCGTTCGCGGGCGGTCCGCATCATGCCGGCCTATCTGGTGGCGGTGGTGGTGATCCTGACGCTGCTGCCGGACTCCAACCACGCGAGCCTGACAGTGTGGCTGGCCAATCTGACGCTCACCCAGATCTACGTGCCGTTGACGCTGACCGGCGGGCTGACCCAGATGTGGAGCCTGTCGGTGGAGGTCGCTTTCTACCTGGCGCTGCCCATCCTGGCGCTGCTGGCCCGCCGGATTCGGCCCGGTGCGCGCCTGCCGGTGATCGCCGCCGTCGGCGTGCTCAGCTGGGGCTGGGGGTGGTTGCCGCTGGAGGCACTGGGCCGGGGGCCGGGTGCCAACCCGCTGAACTGGCCGCCGGCCTACTTTTCCTGGTTCGCTGCGGGGATGGTGCTGGCCGAGTTGGTGCACAGCCCGGTCGGCCGGGTGCACCGGCTGGCCCGACGTCGCGTCCTGATGGCGGTGATCGCGCTGGCCGCCTACCTGGTTGCGGCCTCCCCGCTGGCCGGTCCGGCCGGGCTGGTGACCAGCACCGCCACCGAGTTCTCGGTGAAGACGGCGATGGGCGCGGTGGTGGCGTTCGCGTTGGTGGCGCCGCTGGTGCTGGACCGGCCGGACACGCCGCACCGGCTGCTCGGCAGCACCTTCATGGTCACCCTGGGCCGCTGGTCCTACGGCCTGTTCATCTGGCATCTGGCCGCACTCGACATGGTGTTCCCGGTGATCGGCGCGTTCGCGTTCTCCGGACACATGCCGACGGTGCTGGCCCTGACCCTGCTGTTCGGCACCGCGATAGCCGCGGTGAGTTACGCCCTGGTCGAGTCGCCCTGTCGGGAAGCGTTGCGCCGGTGGGAGAAACGCGAAAAACCGGCACCGGACGTCGACTCCGAGGCGGACGCCGTCGCGCCGTGACCCGCTAGGCGGGGTTGATGTTGATCACCAGCGCGGTGATGTTGTCGGGGCCGCCGCCGTCGCGGGCCGCCGCGATCAACGACGCGCAGGCATAACCGGGTGCGGGGTTCTCGTCCAGAATCCGGCCCAGTTCGGGCTCCTTGACCACGCCGTGCAGGCCGTCGCTGCACAGCAGGATCCGGTCGCCGACCCGCAACTCCAGCGCGCTGGAGTCGGCGCGCGCCGGCGGCTTCATTCCCATATATTTGGTCACCACACTGCGGGCTTTGTGCCGGCCGGTGTCGGCTGCGTCCACCTGATGGGCGTCGACCAGCGCCTGGACCAGGGTGTGATCGCGGGTCAGCCGCTGCAACTGACCGTCGCGGCGCAGATAGGCGCGGCTGTCGCCGAGGTGGGCCACCAGCGCCCGCGGGCCCGCGATGACCACGGTCACCAGCGTGCTGTTGGCGCCCTGGTAACGCGCATCGTCCTGCGATTTGGCGTGCAGGTCGTCGGAGAGTTCGGAGACCGCGCGGCCCAGTCGTTCCGGTGCATCGGGTTCGCCGCGGTGTTCGGGTGGGAGGTGATGCGCGACGTAGTTGGGCAGTACCTCGACCATCGTCTGGGCAGCCAGGGCGCCGTCGCGGCTGCCTCCCACACCGTCGGCCACCATGAACAGGAACTGATCGGCGTCGGCCCCCCAGCGGTCCTGATTGTCGCTTCGTACGCAGCCGACGTCGCTGAGCGCAGAGTATTCCAGGGCGTACATGGGTCTAAGTCTGCAACCACGCGCCCACGACGTCACGCACCGCGGCCCGACGCGCCCTTTCCGCGTCGTCCCCCGGCGACCGGCGCCTCACTGGTAGCCACCCTGGCGATCGAAGATGCGGCGCGGATTGTCCACCAGCATGGTCTGCAGTTGTTCGTCGGTGACCCCGCGCTCCTTGAGCGCCGGGATGACGTCGTTGTGGATGTGCAGGTAGTGCCAGTTCGGGGCAGCGACCGAGAGCATGTCGTCGGGCAGCGCGTCGAAGTAACAGTTGGCGTCGTGGGAGAGCACCATCTTGTCGGCGTGGCCGCGCTCGCACATCGTCGCCACGATGTCGACGCGCTCCTCGAACGGCAGGATCACGTCGATGCCGAACCGGTCCATGCCCAGATAGGAGCCGGCGGAGATCAGTTCTTCGAGATAGCCCACGTCGGTGCTGTCGCCCGAATGTCCGATGATCACCCGGCTCAGGTCCACGCCTTCTTCTTCGAAGATGCGTTGCTGTTCCAGCCCGCGGCGCAGGCCTGCGTGGGTGTGGGTGGAGATCGGCACCCCGGTGCGCTTGTGCGCCTGGGCGACCGCGCGCAACACCCGCTCGACGCCCGGGGTGATGCCGGGTTCGTCGGTGGCGCACTTGAGGATTCCGGCTTTGATGCCGGTGTCGGCGATGCCCTGCTCGATGTCGCGGACGAACATGTCGACCATCACGTCCGGGCCGTCCAGCATGGTGCCCGGGCCGGTGTAATGGAAGCAGAACGGCACGTCGTTGTAGGTGTAGAGGCCGGTCGCGACGACGATGTTCAGCTCGATTTCGGCGGCGACGCGGGCGATGCGCGGGATGTAACGGCCCAGCCCCACCACCGTCAGGTCGACGATGGTGTCCACGCCGCGCGACTTGAGTTCGTTGAGCCGGGCCACCGCGTCGGCCACCCGTTGGTCCTCGTCGCCCCAGGCTTCGGGGTAGTTCAGGGCGATCTCGGTGGTCATGATGAACACGTGCTCGTGCATGAGTGTGACCCCGAGGTCCCCGGTGTCGATGGTTCCGCGGGCGGTATTGAGTTCTGACACGCCACTGATGCTAGGTCGATCGGTAGTCAGTTGACAGTGCCGATCTCGGCGACTCCGGCCTCGGCCACCGGCCGGTTGCAGTACCGTCTAGCCGTCCTGACCCGTCCGCGCTGGGAGTCACCCGCATGCTGCTCAACCCCAACCACCTGCAACGCAAGTACCCCGACGCCCGGTCGGCCGAGATCATGCAGGCCACCGTGGACTTCTTCGAGAACCGCGGTAAGGCCAAGCTCAAGCAGGACGCCCACGACCGCACCTGGTACACCGACTTCCTGGACCACATCGCCAAGCACCGCATCTTCGCGTCGCTGCTGACCCCGGCCCAGTACGGTGCCGACGATTGCCGTTGGGACACCTACCGGATCAGCGAGTTCGCCGAGATCATCGGCTTCTACGGGCTGAGCTACTGGTACCCGTTCCAGGTGACCGCGCTGGGGCTGGGCCCGATCTGGATGAGCGACAACGAGGACGCCAAGCGCAAGGCCGCCGCCCAGCTGGAACAGGGTGAGGTGTTCGCCTTCGGCCTGTCGGAGCAGGCGCACGGTGCCGACGTCTACCAGACCGACATGATCCTGACCCCGGCCGAGCACGGGTGGGTCGCCAACGGCGAGAAGTACTACATCGGCAACGCCAACGTGGCGCGCATGGTGTCCACTTTCGGCAAGATCGACGAGTCCGACGAGTACGTGTTCTTCGCCGCCGACTCGCAGGACGACCGCTACGAGTGCAAGAAGAACGTGGTGAATTCGCAGAACTACGTGGCGAACTACGCCCTGCACGACTACCCCGTCACCGAGGCCGACCTGCTGCACCGGGGAATGGGCGCCTTCCACGCCGCGCTGAACACGGTCAACGTCTGCAAGTACAACCTGGGCTGGGGCTCGGTCGGCATGTGCACCCACGCCTTCTACGAAGCCATCACGCACGCCGCCAACCGGCACCTCTACGGGTCGGTGGTGACCGACTTCAGCCATGTGCGACGGCTGCTCACCGACGCCTACGCCCGGCTGGTCGCGATGCGGCTGGTCTGCACCCGCGCCTCGGACTACATGCGCAGTGCTGCCGCCGACGATCGCCGCTACCTGCTGTACAGCCCGCTGACCAAGGCCAAGGTGACCAGTGAGGGCGAGCGGGTGGTCACCGCGCTGTTCGACGTCATCGCGGCCAAGGGTGTGGAGAAGGACACGTTCTTCGAGACCGTGGCCCAGGAGATCGGCATGCTCCCCCGACTGGAGGGCACCGTGCACATCAACATCGGGCTGCTGGCCAAGTTCATGCCCAACTTCCTGTTCGCCCCGGACGCCTCGCTGCCGCTGATCGGCCGGCGCGACGACGACGCCGACGACACGTTCCTGTTCAATCAGGGACCCACCGGCGGTCTGGGCAAGGTGCGCTTCCACGACTGGCGCGCAGCGTTCGACGCCTACGCCCGGGTCCCCAATGTCGCGCTGCTGCGCGAGCAGGTCGAGGTGCTCGCCGAGATGCTGGCGGCGGCGACGCCGGATGCCGCACAGCAGAAGGACATCGACTTCGCGTTCGGGGTGGGCCAGATCTTCGCGCTGGTGCCCTACGGGCAATTGATCCTCGAGGAGGCGTCGTTGTCGGGGGTGGACGATGCCCTGCTCGACGAGATCTTCGGACTGCTGGTGCGCGACTTCAACAGCTACGCAGTCGAACTCAACGACAAAGCCGCCACCACCGACGCGCAGGCGGACTTCGCGCTGCGGATGATCCGCCGACCCGCCAACGATCAGGCGCGCTACGACAAGGTGTGGAACGAGTTCGTGCTGCCGCTCAACGGCGCTTACGAAATGCGCCCCTGACGCTTCTCCCCTGCGGTGCGAGCGTCACGCTGGCGTGACGCTCGCTGCGCTCCGCCACGCTGGCGTGACGCTCGCTGCGCTCCGCCACGCTGGCGTGACGCTCGGCGGGTGCCCCGGCTCTCACGGGTGCCTGGCTTCCCGCTGGGCCCTTGCGCGTCACGCTGGCGTGACGCTCGCCACCCGCCGTCACGCTAGCGTGACGCTCAGCGGGTGCCCCCGGCTCTCACGGGTGCCCGGCTTCCCGCTGGGCCCTTGCGCGTCACGCTGGCGTGACGCTCGCTGCCCGCCGCCACGCTAGCGTGACGCTCGGCGGCACCCGACCCACCCAGGACGAGCGCTAGCCTTGACTGTGAAACACGTCACAGCCAAAATGACCACTGGTCATACCGAACAGGAGGCCGCATGCCGACCGTCACCTGGGCTCGCGTCGACCCCGCGCGACGCGCGGCCGTCATCGAAGCCGCCGAGGCCGAATTCGGTGCACACGGCTTCTCCAACGGCAGCCTGAACGTGATCGCCCGGCGCGCCGGTGTCGCCAAGGGCAGCCTCTTCCAGTACTTCGCGGACAAGCGCGACCTCTATGCCTTCATCGCCGACGTAGCCAGCCAGCGGGTACGCGCCTACGTCGAGGGCGTCATCCGCGACCTGGACCCCAGCCGACCGTTCTTCGAATTCCTCACCGAGTTGCTCGACGCCTGGGTCGCCTACTACGCCGAACATCCCCGGGAACGCTCGCTGCACGCCGCGGCCACCCTGGAGGTCGATACCGACGCCCGCATCAGCGTGCGCAACGTGATCCACCGCCACTACCTGGAAGTGCTGCGCCCGCTGGTGGCCG
Organism: Mycobacterium sp. IDUB_28; assembly: GCF_055419285.1. Classification (NCBI taxonomy): domain Bacteria; kingdom Bacillati; phylum Actinomycetota; class Actinomycetes; order Mycobacteriales; family Mycobacteriaceae; genus Mycobacterium; species Mycobacterium sp. IDUB_28. The sequence continues at coordinate 11,352 of NZ_JBVAXK010000015.1, forward strand.
AGGCGCTCAAGCGCGGTGACCTGCGCGCCGACGCCGACACCGACGCCCTGCTGTCACTGCTGCTGATGATCTTCCCGCACCTGGCGCTGGCGCCCTACATGCGCGGCCTGGACCCGGTCCTCGGCCTGGACGAGCCCACGCCCGAGCAGCCGGCACTGGCGGTGCGCCGACTGGTCGCCGTCTTGGCCGCCGCGTTCTGCCCGGCCCCAGCCCCAGCCCCAGTCCGATCAGAGGAGTTCACATGACCCGCACCCGATCCGGTTCGCTGGCCGCCGGTGGCCTGAACTGGGCCAGCCTGCCGCTCAAGCTGTTCGCCGGCGGCAACGCCAAGTTCTGGAATCCGGCCGACATCGACTTCTCCCGCGACCGGGCGGACTGGGAACGGCTGACCGACACCGAACGCGACTACGCCACCCGGTTGTGCGCCCAGTTCATCGCCGGAGAGGAAGCGGTCACCGAGGACATCCAGCCGTTCATGGCCGCGATGCGCGCCGAGGGACGCCTCGGCGACGAGATGTATCTGACACAGTTCGCGTTCGAGGAGGCCAAGCACACCCAGGTGTTCCGGATGTGGCTGGACGCGGTCGGGATGACCGACGATCTGCACGGTTACCTCGACGAGCTGCCCACCTACCGCCGGATCTTCTACGACGAGCTGCCCGACTGCCTGCACGCACTCACCTCGGATCCCTCACCGGCTGCGCAGGTGCGGGCCTCGGTCACCTACAACCACATCGTCGAGGGGATGCTTGCCCTGACGGGGTATTTCGCCTGGCACAAGATCTGCGTGGAACGCGCCATCCTGCCCGGCATGCAGCAGCTGATCCGCCACATCGGCGACGACGAGCGCCGCCACATGGCGTGGGGCACCTTCACCTGCCGTCGCCACGTCGCCGCCGACGACGCGAACTGGGCGGTGTTCGAATCGCGGATGAACGAGCTGATCCCGCTGGCGCTGCAACTCACCGAGGACGGCTTCGCCCTGTACGGCGACCCGGCGCCCTTCGATCTGTCCCGGGACGAGTTTCTGCAGTACTCCACCGACAAAGGCATGCGCCGGTTCGGCACCATCAGCAGCGCCCGCGGCCGTCCGCTGGGCGAGATCGACCTCGACTACTCGCCGGTGCAGCTCGAAGACGACTTCGCCGACGAGGACCGCCGCGCGCTGGCCGCCGTCTGAAGCGGCCCCGGGGCCTCAGCCCACCCAGACCGTCTTGGCGTTGACGAACTCCCGGATGCCCAACCCTGCCAGCTCGCGGCCGTAGCCCGACCGCTTGATCCCGCCGAAGCCGAGCTCAGGGTAGGACACCGTCATTCCGTTGATGAACACCTGGCCGGCTTCGATGTCGTCGATGAAGCGCTGCTGCTCGGCTTCGTCGTTGGTCCAGGCGTTGGATCCGAGCCCGAACGTGGTGGCGTCGGCGATCTCGATGGCTTCGTCGATGTCCTTGGCGCGGTACATCGACGCCACCGGGCCGAACACCTCCTCGGTGTACAGCGCCATGTCCTTGGTGATGTCGGTGATCACCGTCGGCGGGTAGAACCATCCCGGCCGGTCGGGCTTCTCCCCGCCGAGGCGGACCTTCGCCCCGGCCTTGACGGCGGCGTCGACCTGCTCGGCGATCTCGTCGCGACCTGACTCGGTGGCCAGCGGCCCCACGTCGGTGTCCGGGTCGGTGGGGTCGCCGACCTTCAGTTCCCGCATGTGTTCGACGAACTTGTCCACGAACGCGTCGTAGATGTCGGTGTGCACGATGAAGCGCTTGGCCGCGATGCAGGACTGACCGTTGTTCTGCACCCGCGCCTTGACCGCGGTCTTGGCGGCCTCGTCGACGTCGGCCGACGGCATCACGATGAACGGGTCGCTGCCGCCGAGTTCCAGCACGGTCGGCTTGATCTCGTCACCACAGATGGCGGCGACGGACTGACCGGCGGGTTCACTGCCGGTGAGGGTGGCCGCCACCACCCGGGGATCGCGCAGGATGCGCTCGATGGCGCTCGACGAGATCAGCAGCGTCTGGAAGCAGCCGTCCGGGAACCCGCCGCGGGAAATGACGTCGGCCAGATACAGCGCCGACTGCGGCACGTTCGACGCGTGCTTGAGGATCCCGACGTTGCCGGCCATCAGCGCCGGGGCCGCGAACCGGACCGCCTGCCAGAGCGGGAAGTTCCACGGCATGATCGCCAGCACCACCCCGAGCGGCTGGTACCGCACGTAGGCCTGCTTCGCCCCGACCTTCGAAGCCTCGGCCGGCTCGTCGGCGAGCAGCTTCTCCGCGTTCTCGGCGTAGTAGCGAAAACCCTTGGCGCACTTGAGTGTTTCGGCTTTAGCCGAGGCCAGCGTCTTGCCCATCTCCAGGGTCATCATCGCCGCGACGTCGTCGGCCTCCTTCTCCAGCAGGTCGGCGGTGGCGTTGGCCCACTCGGCGCGCTGGGCGAAGGTGGTCGAATGGCGGTAGTCCAGGAACCGCTCGTGCGCGCGCGCGATGGCTGCGTCGACGTCGTCGTCGCTGGCCGGGTCGAAGGTCTTGACGGTCTCCCCGGTGGCCGGGTTGATGGTGGCGATGGGCACGCTGAATCCTTCGTCTGGTGGGTACTTGAGGAACGTCCTGTATCTAGCCTGCCACTAATGTGTCGGGAGAAGACCGTAGGAGGTCCAGCGGATGAGTACGCCGGCCGAGTTGATCGTGAAATGCCTGGAGAACGAGGGCGTCGAGTTCGTTTTCGGGATACCCGGTGAAGAGAACATCCGGTTGATCAAAGCGCTGGCCGCCTCCGACATCCGCTACGTGCTGACCCGGCACGAGCAGGCGGCGGCGTTCATGGCGGAGATGTACGGCCGGGTCACCGGGCGCGCGGGCGTCGTATCCGCCACGCTGGGGCCGGGGGCGATCAACATGCAACTCGGCGTCGCCGACGCCACCACCAACAGCACCCCGGTGGTGGCCATCTCGGCGCAGGTCGGTCAGGACCGTGAATATAAGGAGTCGCACCAGTACGTCGACCTGGTGTCGATGTACGCCCCGATCACCCGGTGGGCCGCCGACATTCCCACCGCCAAGGCCGTCCCGGAGATGGTGCGCAAAGCATTCAAGCTCGCCGAGACCGAACGGCCCGCCGCGGTCTACCTCGCGGTGCCTGAGCACATCGACACCGACGAAGACGACTACGAGCTGAAGCCGTTGCCGCGCAACGTCGTGCGTGCCGACGCGCCGGCCGCGCGGCAGGTCGCCCGTGCCGTCGACATCCTGCGCAACGCCCAGCGGCCGGTGGTGCTCGCCGGGCACGGTGCCGCCCGCAGCGAGGCGTCGAAGGCGCTGATCCGATTGTCCGAGGAACTCGGCGTACCGGTGGCCAACTCCTTCCACGGCAAGGGTGTGATGCCCGACGACCACCCCAACAGCATCGGCACGCTGGGATTCATGACGCACGACTACGTCAACTTCGGTTTCGACAACGCCGACGTGGTGATAGCGGTTGGCTACGAGTTGCAGGAGTTCGACCCGGTGCGGATCAATCCGCAGGCCGACAAGAAGATCATTCACATCCACCGTTTCCCGGCCGAGGTGGACGTGCACTACTCGGTCGACGTCGGAATCATCGGTGATATCAACGAATCCCTCAACGCGCTGACCGACGCGCTGGACGGTCACCGCTTCGGCGAAGGCGCCGAGATCCCCGGCTCGGGTCTGTTGGCCGAGGAATTCGCCCGCGGCCAACAGGATTCGCGGTATCCGCTGGCGCCGCAGCGCATCGTGGCCGACACCCGAGAGGCGCTGGGCCGCGACGACGTGGTGCTGGTGGACACCGGTGCCACCAAGATGTGGATGGCCCGGTTGTATCCAACCTTCGAGCGCAACACCTGCCTCATCTCTAATGGCCTGTCCACCATGGGATTTGCGCTGCCCGGCGCGCTCGGGGTGAAGCTGGCCCGGCCGGAGGCGAAGGTGCTGGCCGTGGTGGGTGACGGCGCGTTCCTGATGAACTCCCAGGAGATCGAAACCGCGGTGCGGGAGAATATTCCGCTGGTGGTGCTGATCTGGGACGACGGCGGTTACGGCCTGATCGAGTGGAAGATGGACCTTGAACTCGGCGAGCACCACCACATCTCGTTCGGCAACCCGGACGTGGTGAAGTACGCGGAAAGCTTTGGCGCCAAAGGATATCGGATCGAGAGTGCCGACGAACTGCTGCCCACGCTGCGGGCGGCACTGGATGACGACGGGGTGACCATCATCTCCTGTCCGGTCGACTACTCGGAGAACCTGCGGCTTACCGACCGGCTGGGGGAGTTGGACGAAACGCTGTGAGCTCACCCGTGGTCGAATAGATCCGTGCTGTTCCGCCAGCTGGAGTACTTCGTCGCCCTTGCCCATGAGCGGCATTTCGCGCGAGCCGCGGCCGCCTGTTTCGTCTCGCAGCCGGCGCTGTCGGAATCCATCCGCAAGCTGGAGCAAGAGCTCAAGGTCCCACTGGTCCGGCGCGGGCAGAAGTTCGAAGGTCTCACTCCCGAAGGTGAGCGGCTGGTGCACTGGGCCAGACGCATCCTGGCCGACCGGGATGCGCTGCAACAGGAAGTCACCGCCCTGCAGACCGGCCTCAGCGGTGAACTCCGGCTCGGGGTGGTCCCGGCCGCCGCGACCACCGTTGCGCTGCTCACCGATCCGTTCTGTACCGCCCATCCACTGGTACGGGTACAGCTGGAGACGAATCTGCGATCGGCCGGGATCATCGACCGGATTCGTCAGTTCGAGCTCGACGCAGGCATCGTCTATCCCGATCAGCACGACGCCGACGACCTGCTGTTCACTCCGCTGTACCGGGAGGAGGAGGTGCTGCTAGTCGGCGCGGATCTGCTGCCCGGCACGACCGGCACCGTCAGCTGGCCGGCGGCGCTGGGGCTGCCCCTGTGTCTGCTCAGCAAGGGCATGCGGGGCCGGCGGCTCATTGACGACGCACTGGCCACCAAGGACCTGGTGATCACGCCGCAACTCGAGACCGACTCGGTCGGCGCGCTGTTCGCCCACGTCGCCACCGGGCGCTGGGCCAGCATCGTGCCACACACCTGGGTGGACGCCCTCGGTCCGCCGGCCGGCGCCACCGTGTTGCGTCTGGAGGAGCCGTCGGTGACCGCCCTGATCGCACTCGTCACCAACGCGGCCGAGCCTGGCTCACCGCTCACCCGCGCGCTGGTCCAGATGGCGCACTCCATCGCCCCGCCGCTCTGATCGGTCGCGCCTATCGGTTGTTCGGAACCACGTCTTGGACACGCGCTGCACCGCACCGCGAGACTGAAATCAGTTCAAACGCAAGCGAGGAGAGTCCGATGGCCAAGTGTGTGATGGTGCTGTACCCCGACCCGGTCGACGGCTACCCGCCGGCCTACGCCCGCGACAGCATTCCCAAGATCCACAGCTACCCCGGCGGCAGCACCGTGCCCACGCCGTCGAAAATCGACTTCACCCCGGGCGCATTGCTCGGCTGCGTCTCGGGCGCGCTGGGTCTGCGCGAGTTCTTCGAATCGGGCGGACACCAGCTGGTGGTGACGTCGGACAAGGACGGCCCCGAGTTCGAACGTGAACTGGCCGACGCCGATATCGTTATCTCCCAACCATTTTGGCCCGCATACCTGACCGCGGAACGGATCGCCAAGGCGCCCGAGCTGAAGCTGGCATTGACCGCCGGCATCGGTTCGGACCACGTCGACCTCGACCTGGCCCAGGAGCGCGGCATCACCGTCGCCGAGGTGACCTACAGCAACAGCATCAGCGTCGCCGAGCACGCCGTCATGCAGATCCTGGCGTTGGTACGCAACTTCGTGCCGTCGCACCGCTGGGCCGCCGACGGCGGCTGGAACATCGCCGATTGTGTCCAGCGCGCCTATGACCTGGAGGGCATGGACGTCGGCGTCATCGCCGCCGGCCGGATCGGGCGGGCCGTGTTGCGCCGGCTGGCCCCGTTCGACGTCAACCTGCACTACACCGACACCCGCCGGCTGCCGGCCGAAGTGGAGACCGAGCTCAACCTCACCTTCCATCCCGACGTGCAGTCGCTGGTCAAAGCGGTCGACGTGGTGTCGGTGCACTCGCCGCTGTACGCGGACACCCGCGCGATGTTCGACGAGCAGTTGCTGTCCTCGATGCGGCGCGGCTCTTACATCGTCAACACCGCGCGCGCCGAAGAAACGGTGCCCGAAGCGATTGTGGCGGCCTTGGAAAGCGGCCAGCTGGCGGGTTACGCCGGCGACGTCTGGTTCCCGCAGCCGCCGCCGGCCGACCACCCCTGGCGCACCATGCCGAACAATGCGATGACGCCGCACGTTTCCGGCACCACCCTGTCGGCGCAGGCGCGCTATGCCGCGGGCACCCGGGAGATCCTCGAGTGCTGGTTCGACGGCAGGCCGATCCGTCCCGACTACCTGATCGTCGAGGGCGGGAAACTGGCCGGCACCGGGGCACTCTCGTATCAGAAGTCCGGCAGTGACGTCGGCGGCACGTAACTGCCGATCAGGGACCGATGCCACCACGCGTGCTCCCGGCGCAACTCGGCGGGCGTGGTGAAGCGGTACTCGTAGAGCAGCGCCCGCACATACCGGGGCGGTGCATCCGGAAAAGGATTGTGCCGCAACAACCGCAGCGTCGCGGCATCGTTACGTAGCAGCCGGTGTAGGAACGGCGTCATCCAGGCCAGCGCATAACCCGGCGATATCGCCGCGAACCACATCAGCCAGTCCAGTCGCAGATGATACGGCGCGAACTGGCGTGGCAGCCGGCGCAATCCGGTGGGTTTGCCCTTGAATTCGTACTCCTGCCAGACGGTCTGGCCGGTGACGTCCGGCTCCCGGGTGCCTTCGATCACCACCTCCCGACGGGTGCGGCAGATGCTGCCGAACGCGCCGTAGGTGTTGCCCAGGTGAAACATATTGAAGGACACGTTCATTCGCTGCCGGGGTGACAACATGTTGCGCGCCGGCCAGTAGCTCAGACACACCATCACCGCCGCGAACGCGACCACCACGACCACGAACCACCCCGGCGGTCGCGGCGTGGACGACACCGCGGACACCTCGACCGCGCTGAACGCCAGGAATATCGTCAGCCAGTTGAGCCAGGCGAAGTTACCGGACAGCACCAACCACAGTTGGGTGCCGATGATGGTCGCCGCGGCGATGCCGGCCACCGGTTGCGGTGCGAACAACCCGAACGGCACCACCAGTTGGGCAAAGTGGTTGCCGGCCACTTCGATTCGATGTAGCGGCTTGGGCAGGTGGTGGAATAACCAGCTCAACGGTCCGGGCATCGGCTGGGTCTCGTGGTGGTAGTACAGGCAGGTGAGATCCCGCCAGCAGGAGTCGCCGCGCAGCTTGATCAAACCGGCGCCGAACTCGACCCGGAACAGCAGCCAGCGCACCAGCAGCAGGGTCAGCAGCGGCGGCGCCATCAGTTCGCCGCCGAGAAACACCATCAGGAAACCGGCCTCCAAAAGCAGTGATTCCCAACCGAATCCGTACCAGACCTGGCCGACGTTGACGATCGACAGGTACAGCACCCACAGCAGCAGCCAGGTCAGCATCCCGGCCCACAGCGGCACCACCCGCGTCAGTCCGCAGACCACGGCCGCCGCCAGTACCGCGCCCAGCCGGCACACTCCGGTGAACAGCCGGTCCGAATACCGGAACTGAAAGATGCTGGGCGCCTGCCAGAATGGCCGCCGGGCCAGGTATCCAGGCACCGGGAGCATCCCATCCGCGCCGATGAGCGGTCGGAACTGCCGCGCGGCGGCGACGAACGCGATGACATAGATCAGCGCCACCCCCCGCTGCAGCACCGCGGTGCCCAGCCAGTATCCGGGTGCCGAAAACCATTCCATGGCGGTGTCCAGTCAACCAGCCGAACTGCCGGCCGCCAACTACTCCGCACCACCGGATCGCAGTACCACCACCGATGCGGCCACCGCTGCGAGCGAAATCAGCGCCAGCAGTTGCACACTCGCGGAGTGTCCGGCGTAGCCGTGCACCGAGCGCCACGGATGCCGCGACAACGCCGCCCCGGCCGCGATCAGCCCGCCCGCACCGAGTGTCACCAGTAACCGGCCCCGCAGCGCATACCGCAGACCCAGCGCCGCGCCGAACACCGCTACGCCGGCCACACCCGATATCAGCCCCCCGGCCGCGAGCACGGGCACCGCAGCCCAGGGGCCGGGTGCCCACGGCGGCGCAGCGGGATCGTCGTCGCGACCGGCGCGGCGGCGCCAGAACGCCAGCACTGCCAGCAACGGCAGCAGGGCCAGCCCTACGGCCAGGCCGGCGCGGTACACCGTGTTGGCCGCGAAGGTCAGCGTGATGGTGCCGGGATCCCCGGGGGGTACCAACCAGCCCTGCTGCCACCCGTTCACCGCGATCGGCGTCAGACGCGCCCCGGTGCTGGTGCGTGCGACCCAGCCGGGGTTGATGCTCTCCGGGATCACCAGCACCCGCGAGGTGCCCGACGGGGCCGCCCGCACCTCCCGCCGAGCCGGTCCCCACGTCCCGGTGACGGCGGAAGTTACTGCAGCACTGGGTAATTCCGGTGTGGCAGCCAACTGGGTGCCGTCGACGACGAATGCCGCCCCCGGGCTGATCAACAGTTCCTGCTGCCCTGCCGGCAGCGCGATGGGCTCGGTGTCACAGGGTTGCGCCGCCACCGGCTCGCCGTCCAGCAGGGCTCCCGCGCTGGTCCGGATCGAGGTGTGGACGAACCGGCCGGCGACCGCGATCACGGGTCCGTGCTCGCAGTCGACGACGATCTCGCGGGCGCGGTCCGGTTTGGCGGGCGCGACGGGTTGACCGTCGGCGCCGAGCGCGACGATCTCCGCCAACCCCGGCGGCTTGAGCTGATCGAAGCCCAGTGCGTTGCGGTCGATGATGTCCTGCCAGTCCAGCAGGCTCACCGTGACCGTGTCGGTCACGGTGGGATGCAGCGACAGGTCTGCACCGGACAACGTCCGCACCTGCGGCCCGTCACCCAGGTCTACGGCCACTATGGTCGGATGCGCCGGCAGCACCGACCGGCTCGGGATCAGCCGCAGGCCGGTCACCTCGGTCGGGTGCGGCAGCGTCAGCGTCAGCGTCGGCGGGGTCTTGTACTGCACCACCCGCTGCGGTGCCGTCCACGCGGTCGCCGGGTCGCCGTCGGTGGCCGCGTAGGCCGAGCCGAGGATCTCGACCAGGTCGGCGTCACCGCGCGCCCGCGTGGCGCCGGGTTCGGCGATCAGGTCGGCCAGCTTGGGACCCTGCCGTGGGCGCACCCACACCGTCGGTGTCACCGACACCGGGCGCGGCACGGTCAGGGTGCGGCTGAGGGTGACCGGCTCCTCCGGGGTCAGGGCCATGGACGCGGCGCAGCGCACCACGTCCGGCGCGGCGGCGCAGCCCGGTCTGCCCAACAGCTCGGCACCCAGGTCCCAGCGCGCCACCGCCGCATCCGGCGGCGGCCCGGGCACCGACACCGTGTGCCGCAGCGGCACCGGATGGGCGAATCCGGAGGCGTCGTACTGGGTGATGGACAACTCGGTGATGCCGAATTGCACGCCCGGCGAGCCGTCGTCGGTGGCCGCCGCGGTGATGCGCACCCACGGCGTCTCGCCGTACGGCAGGGCGGCGGCCAGCGGCTTCCCGTCCTCGTCGAACCGCAATGTGGTGCTGCCGTTGGCGGTTTCGACCAGGATGCGGCGGATCTGGGCTCCGACGGCCGTGGCGCTGGGCGTCAGGGTGAGCACGGCGTTGGTCACCGGGTGGTCGAAATCGACCCGCAGCCACTGCCCGACAGCCGCCTGCAGTGCGTTGGACACCCACGCGGTGGCCGGGTCGGTGTCGATCGCGGCAGCCGGTGAGGTGGCCGTCGCCACATCGGGCAGGGCGGTGGCATCCGAGGATGAACTCGACGCGGTGACGCGGCCGCCGGTCCAGCCGCCGTAGACCGTCTCGGCGCCGGGCACCGGGTAGTCGGGCACCCGGTTGTAGGTGTGCCGGGCATCGCCGGGCGCGCGGATGGCTGATGAATGCAGATCGACACGGCCGTAGTCGGTTTCGCGGGCCAGCGGGGTGTCGGTGACGGTGACCAGCGGCGTCGGCAGTCCCGCCGCGCGTGCGTCGGCCGTCATCAACACCGGCCCCAGCGGGGGCTGGTTCAACAGACGGCGCCGCTCGTCGAGGCGCAGCAATACCTCGGGACCGCCGTCGACCCGCGCCAGCCGGTCGGTGTCGGCGAAGTACGGCGCAGTCGAACCCGCCGCATCGACCCGGTAGATCTGCACCGCCGGATAGCGCGGGCGCAGCCCGCTGTCGTTGACGAACCCGGCCAGCGTGCCGGGGCCGACGGGTTCGCCGAATTCGGCCACCTCGGTCAAACCCGCCGACCCCGCGATCGCGCGGTGCACCAGGATCGGCCGCGCCGACCGCGACGATTCCGGGTCCAGGTCGTTGCGCACCACCACATGCGAAATACCCTGTCGGGCAAGGGTATCGGCCAGTCCGGCGGAGGGCCGCCCGGCGGCGAAGAGGCGCTGCACCGAGTCCAGCGCACGGATGGTCTGCGGCGGTGTCAGCGGGATCGAGTCGCGCACCCCCCAGGCGCTGGAGCCCAGCACCTGCAGCGGCTCGTCGTGGCTGGTGCCCCACACCTGGGTGGCGAACGGCGCGCCCGGCACCACCAGCACCCGGCCGCTGCGGTGTTCGGTGAGCCAGTCGGCGGCCCGGTGCCAGTAGTCCGGAATCGCGCTGAACGTGCCCGGCGGGGTCAGCCGGCCGCTCCACGCCAGCGAACCGCTGACCAGCAGCGCGATCAGCGCCACGATGCCGACGGCGACTCGGCGGTCGCGCTCGGGGTGCGCGAAGGCGCCGAGCCACACCGACCTCGGCGCGCTGCCGGGCAGCGGGATCCGGCCCAGGAGCTGGGCGAAACCCAGTACCAGCGGGATCCGCACCACCGGCCCGACTTTGTGCACGTTGCGCAGTGGCGTACCGCCGGCATCCAGGAACGCCTGCACCTGATGGGCGATCGGAGAACCCAGCCCGCCGCTGTAGCCGATCGCCAGCAACACCACCCCGACCAGCAGCATGGTCACCAGCCGGCCCCGCGCCGGCATCGCCGGGGCGGCCAGCCCGGCCAGGCCCGCCGCCGCGACCAGGCAGGTGCCCAGGATCGCGACCGAGCCGGTGACCAGGGGAGCGCCCGCCGTCGCGGTGGGCGCCACGAACGGCGTCCAGCTGTCGGTGCCGCGCAGCAACTCCACCAGCGCGGACCATTGGGTGGTCACCCCGGAGGATTCGATGAAATCCAGGAACGGCGGACTGACGTCGCGCAGCTGACTCAGCGCCACCACCCACCACAGCGCCGCGACCAGCACAGCCGGCACCAACCACCCCACGTACCGCAGCCACCGCTTGTTCGGACGGTGACACGCCAGCCAGATCACCGCCGGCAGACAACCTGCGGCCGTCGCGATCGCGTTCACCGCGCCCATCAGCGCCACCGCCAGCGCGGCCTGCCCGGCCAGCACCCGCACCGAACGGGCCGACGTGCCCTGCACTGCCCGGATCGTCGGCAACAACACCCACGGCGCCAGCATCATCGGCAACGTTTCCGACGAGATGGACCCGACCGTGGTCAGCACCCGCGGTGACAGGGCGAACGCGACCGCGCCCAGCACCCGCGACGACGGGCTGCCGATACCCAGCGCTTCGGCGACCCGCAGCAGCCCCCAGAACCCGACGGTCAGTAACAGCGCCCACCACAACCGCTGGGTGACCCAGCCGGGGAGCCCCAGTAGGTGACCGGCCAGGAAGAAACTGCCGTGCGGGAACAGATAGCCGTACGCCTGGTTCTGGGACTGGCCGAACGGCAGTTCGCTGTTCCAGAGGTTGGTGGCGCGGGCCAGGAACCGCAGCGGGTTGGCGGTGAGGTCCAGCTTGGTGTCGGGCGAGACCTGCCCGGGGGACTGCGCGAAGGTCAAAACCAGCGAGACGGCCCCGACGAGCAGCAGCCAGCGACGCGACTGGGGCGCTGCCTGGCTAGCTGCGGTTACCGTACTCGACCCGGTTGAGCACCGACGACGACGGATCGCCCCCGGGCAGTGGCGGTTTCGTGTCCTGCTGGACCATCAGGGTGATTCCGAAGATCGCGGCCGCGCCGAGCAGCAGACCAACTACCACGCTGGCCGCGGCCGGCACGATGATCCGGTTCATAGCGGCCAACCTAGCAGAACGGCGGTCCCAGCCCGGGGCTCCGGGCAGCGGTCGCACCCGCACCCGCGCAGTGAAATGCCTCGTGACAGCATGTCCGGATGGCTTTTCCGCGCGCTCTGTTCGTTCTGGTTGCGGTATCCACGCTGGTCGCGGCCTGTCACGGCGGCACCAAGAGCGGGTCCTCCTCGACCACTGCCACGCCCGGCAGCACCGCCCCGACCAGCTCGACGACACCGGCCGCCGCGTCCGGACCCCGGGTGTGTGCCGATCCCAAGGATGTGCCCGCAGCGATACCCAACCTGCGTGACAAGTTGGCCCAGCTGCTGATGGTCGGGGTGAAAGACGCCGCCGACGCCAAGGCGGTGGTCACCGAATTCCACGTCGGCGGCATCATCATCGACAGCGACACCGACCTGACCATGCTGCCCGGCCCGCTGGCCGAGATCGCCGCCGTCGCGACACCGTTGCCGCTGGCGGTCGGCGTCGACGAGGAGGGCGGTCGGGTCTCCCGGTTGCGCACGCTGCTGGGCGGCCGGGGTCCCACGGCCAAAGAGATGGGTCAGACCCTGACCCCGCAGCAGGTTCACGATCTGGTGTTCGAGCGTGGCCGCAAGATGAAAGAGCTGGGTTTCACCATCGATTTCGCGCCGGTGGTCGACGTCACCGATGCCCCGGACGACACGGTGATCGGGGACCGCTCGTTCGGCCCGGACCCGGCCAAGGTCACCGAGTGGGCCGGTCAGTACGCGCAGGGTCTGCGGGACGCGGGGCTGCTGCCGGTGCTCAAGCACTTCCCCGGTCACGGGCATGGCTCCGGCGATTCGCACACCGGCGGGGTCAGCACCCCGCCCCTGCAGGAGCTGGTCGGCAATGACCTGGTGCCCTACCAGACGTTGCTGGCCAAGTCGCCGGTCGCGGTGATGGTCGGTCACATGCAGGTTCCGGGTCTGACCGGCACCGATCCGGCCAGCCTGAGCAAGCCCGCGCTGGACCTGTTGCGCAGCGGCACCGGCTACGGCGGCCCGGCCTTCGACGGCCCGGTCTTCAGCGACGACCTGTCCAGCATGGCCGCGATCTCCGACCGGTTCCCCGTGCCCGAGGCGGTGCTGAAGACGCTGCAAGCCGGCACCGACGTCGCGCTGTGGATCACCACCAAAGAGGTGCCTGCGGTCTTGGACCGCCTCGAGCAGGCGGTGAACGCCAAGGAGCTGTCCATGGAGTCGGTCAACGCATCCCTGGTGCGCGTGGCCACGATGAAAGGCGTCAAACCAGGCTGTGGCCGTTAGCCGGTCTAAAATACCCGGACTGGTCAGAGAGGCGCAGCGCAATGGCAGGTGGTACCAAACGGTTGCCCCGTGCCGTGCGCGAACAGCAGATGCTGGACGCTGCCGTCCAGATGTTCTCGGTCAACGGCTATCACGAGACGTCCATGGATGCCATCGCCGCCGAGGCGCAGATCTCCAAACCGATGCTGTACCTGTACTACGGCTCCAAAGAGGATTTGTTCGGCGCGTGCCTGAACCGTGAGATGAACCGGTTCATCGGCGCGTTGCGCGCTGACGTGGATTTCACCCAGAGTCCAAAAGACCTGCTGCGCAACACCATCAGTTCGTTCCTCAGATACATCGACGAGAACCGCGCGTCGTGGATCGTGATGTACACCCAGGCCACCAGCTCGCAGGCGTTCGCGCACACGGTACGCGAGGGCCGTGAGCAGATCATCGAACTGGTGGCGGGGTTGGTCCGCGCCGGCACCCGCAGCCCTGCCACGGATACCGAAATCGACATCATGGCAGTGGCTTTGGTGGGTGCGGGGGAGGCGATCGCCAACCGGCTGAGCACCGGCGACACCGATGTCGACACCGCGGCCCAGATGATGATCGATCTGTTTTGGGCGGGGCTGCGCGGCGCCCCGGCCGATCGTGACGCCGGCACCAGCTAGGTCTGGGTTCGCACCCCGACGCGACCTCGACTTCTTCTGTGCCGTCGTCATCGTCGGGCTGCTGGCCGGCCTGGCCGGGTTGGCGACGACGGTGGTGCTGCGGTCGGTCGAACACCTCACGTATCACTACACTTTCGGTTCGCTGCTGGACGGCATCACTGGCAGCAGCGCGGTGCGTCGGGCACTCGCGCCGATGATGGGCGCGGGGTTGGCCGGCCTGGGGTGGTGGCTGCTGCGCCGGCGCGCCGGGGTGCCACCGCTGGCCGGGACCATCGCCCGCCACGAGCGAATCCCACGTCTTACCTGGAGCGTCGACGCGGTGCTGCAGATCGTGCTGGTCGGCTCGGGTGCCTCGCTGGGCCGGGAGGGCGCGCCGCGCCAATTCGCCGCTGTGTTGAGCGATTTGGGCACCGGGTGGCTGCGAAGGTTGTCGCCGGGCGACCGCGAGATCCTGCTGGCGTGTGCGTCCGGGGCGGGGCTCGGTGCGGTCTATGCGGTGCCGCTGTCCGGGGCGCTCTTCACCCTGCGCATCATGCTGAACACCTGGCGGTTACGGGCGATGGGCGCGGCGTTACTCACCTCCGCGCTTGCTGTGGCGGTCGGCTCGCTGCTCACCCACAACCGTCCCGAGCTGGATTGGCCACGCGCCGAATCGAATTATCTCCTCAGTGCGCATGCGCTGGCATTGGTGCCGGTGGCTTTCGCGGTGGGATGGGTCTTCAACACAATCATCGCTGCGGCGCGGCCGGCCACCCTCATCCGGTCGTGGCTGCTGATCCCGGGACTCGCCGCCGCCGGACTGCTCACCGGAATCTGCTCCCACTGGTGGCCGCAGCTGCCCGGCAACGGCAGGAGCATCCTGTCGATCAGCCTGGCCAGCGGGCTGACGCTGGCGTCGGCGGCGGTGCTCCTGGTGTTGAAACCGCTTCTGACAGCGCTGTTTCTGCGGGCCGGAGGTGCCGGCGGCCTGCTCACGCCGTCCCTGGCCACCGGGGCGGCGGCGGGTACGGTGTTGGTGCTGACGCTGAATGCGGTGTTCGGGACGCACTGGCACGGCCCGGTCAATTCGCTCTGCGGGGCCGCCGGCGTGCTGGCGGTCACCCAGGGCTCACCGGTGTGGGCGGCGCTGTTCGTCTGGGAACTGGCGCACCCGCCGATCCGGATGCTGTTGGCCTTCGCGGTGACCGCCGTCGGCGCCCACGCGCTCAAGACATTCGTGCTCGGACGCCGACTGCCGCACCGCGACCAGCGTGCGGGGTGAACCCGGGCTAGAGCGGCCTCAGCGACCCGGTCAGGTGCGGGTAGCCCTTGGACAGGTTGCGCAGGGACAACTCCCAGCCGCCCTCAGCTTCCTCGACGTACAACCCCACGCTGGCCGGTAGCAGGATCGGTTTGCCGAAGCGCACCGAATACCGCACCGCATCCGGCACTTTGTTCTCGATGTTCGCTAAAACCGCTGCTGCACTGAACATTCCGTGCGCGATGGAGGTCGGGAAACCGAACAGTTTGGCGGCGAGGCCGCTGGTGTGGATCGGATTGAGGTCACCGCTGACCACCGCGTAGCGCCGGATCTGGCTGGGCGAAATCCGCAACACCGTCGACGCCGGGGGCAGCTTGGGCTGCTTCTGCGGCGGCGGTTTGGGTTCGTCGGACAGGCTGGTGCGCTGCTGGTGCAGGAAGGTGGTCACCTGGTGCCAGGCCAGTTCGTTGCCGACGTGGACGTCCGTCAACAGGTCGACCAGCAATCCCTTGCGGTGCTCCCGCAGGTTCTCGGCGTGGACCTGCACGCTCACCGTGTCGGTCACCGCGATCGGCCGGTACTGGGTGATCTCGTTCTCGGTGTGCACCGATCCCATTGCGGAGAACGGGAAGTCGAACCCGCTCACCAGCGACATGATCGACGGGAAGGTCAGCGCGAAGGGGTAGGTCAGGGGCACGTTGTTGCCGTACCGCAACCCGGTGACCGCGGCGTAGGCCGCCACATTGGACTGGTCGATCGACAACTCCTCGACCGTCACGGTGCGGTCGGGCAGCTTGTCCGAGCGGGGCACCACCGGCAGCGCCCCGGCCACCGCGCGCAGCATGTTCGTCAGACCGCTTGGTTGACTCATCTGGATCAAGCCCCGATCATGGCTTGGCCGCAGACGCGAATCACGTTGCCGGTCACCGCATTCGACGCGGGGTTGGCGAAGTAGGCGATGGTCTCCGCCACGTCGACGGGCTGACCGCCCTGCAGCAACGCGTTCAACCGGCGACCCACCTCGCGGGTGGCCAGCGGGATGGCCGCCGTCATCTGGGTTTCGATGAAGCCCGGTGCCACGGCGTTGATCGTGATGTCCTTCTCGGCGAGCACCGGTGCCAGCGCCTGGGTGAGGCCGATCATGCCGGCCTTGGTGGTGGCGTAATTGGTCTGACCGCGGTTGCCGGCGATCCCGGCCATCGACGACAGGCCGACTACCCGGCCGCCCGCACCGATCGTGCCGCCGTCGATCAGGCCTTCGGTAAGCCGTTGCGGGGCAAGCAGATTGACCGCCTGGACGGAGTCCCAACGCCCGTCGTCCATGTTGGCCAACAACTTGTCGCGGGTGATCCCGGCGTTGTTGACCAGGATGTCGGCGTGGCCACCGTGGTGATCGCGCAGGTGTTCGGTGATCTTGTCGACGGCGTCCTCCGCGGTTACGTCCAGCCACAGCGGGGTGCCGCCGACGTTGTTGGCGGTTTCGGCCAGGGCCTCCTCGGCGGATTCGACGTCGATCGCGACGACGCGGGCACCGTCGCGGGCGAACACCTCGGCGATCGTGCGACCGATGCCGCGCGCGGCCCCGGTCACCACGGCGACCTTGCCGTCCAGCGGCTTGTCCCAGTCGGCCGGCGGCGTGGCATCCTCGGCTCCGACGTAGAAGACCTGGCCGCCGACGTAGGCGGACTTGGCCGACAGGATGAACCGGGCGGTGGATTCCAGCCCGGTGGCCGCCGGCTTGGCGTCCGGCGCCAGGTACGCCAGGTTCACGGTGGCCCCGTTGCGGACCTCCTTACCCAGCGACCGGGTGAACCCCTCCAGCGCGCGTTGCGCGATGCGTTCGTCGGTGCTGCTCGCGGCCTCCGGCGTGGTGCCGATCACCAGCACGCGTGCGTTCGGTTCGAGATTGCGCAGCAACGGCGTGAAGAACTCGTGCAGCGCCTTGAGGTCGGCCGGTTTGGTGATGCCCGTGGCGTCGAACGCCAGGCCGGCGAACTTGTCCGCCCAGCGACCGCCCAGATTGTTGCCGAGCAGATCGTAGTCGCCGTCCAGCGCCGCCCGCAGCGGCTCGACCACCCGGCCCGCACCGCCGATCAGCAGCGGTCCGGCCAGCGGCGGGTCACCCGGACTGTAGCGGCGCAGCGGCTCGGGCTGCGGGACGCCGAGCTGCTTGGCCAGGAACGATCCGGGTCCGGAGTTGACGACCTGGGAGAACAGGTCCGGCGAACGCTTGGTGGCCACTGGGTTGCCTTCCGTGTCAGGGACGAACTTACTTCCGAGTAAGAACAGTGAGTAGTATTGCCTGCTGAGCCGGGTACCCCAAAACTAACCCCCACACGAGCGCCGACACACGGAGAAAATAATGGCCACTGGAAGTTCTGAGTCGAGACAGCGCGTCGTTGTGCTGGGCGGCAACCGCATCCCGTTCGGCCGCTCAGACCGGAGTTATGCCGAAGCCTCCAACCAGGACATGTTCACCGCCGCGCTCGGCGGCCTGGTGGACCGGTTCGGGCTGAGCGGTGAGCGGCTCGGGGCCGTGATCGGCGGCGCGGTGCTCAAGCACAGCCGCGACTTCAACCTGATGCGCGAATGCGTCCTGGGCTCCGACCTCTCCCCGGAGACGCCCGCCTTCGACGTTCAGCAGGCGTGTGGAACCGGCCTGCAGGCCGCCATCGCCGCCGCTGACGGGATCGCCGCCGGCCGCTACGAGGTGGCCGCCGCCGGCGGTGTGGACACCACCTCGGACGCGCCGATCGCGCTGGGCAACGAGCTGCGCAAGACGCTGCTCAAGGTGCGTCGGGCCAAATCCAACGTGCAGCGGGCCAAGCTGCTGGGCGCGCTGCCGGCCAACCTCGGGTTGGACCTGCCGGCCAACAGCGAACCCCGCACCGGGCTGTCGATGGGGGAGCACGCCGCCATCACCGCCAAGGAGATGGGCATCAAGCGCACCGATCAGGACGAGCTGGCCGTCGCCAGCCACCGCAATATGGCCGCGGCCTACGATCGTGGCTTCTTCGACGACCTGATCACGCCCTTCCTCGGGCTGTACCGGGACGACAACCTGCGCCCGGACGCCAGCGTGGAGAACCTCGCCAAACTGCGTCCGGTCTTTGGGGTCAAGGCCGGCGACGCGACGATGACGGCGGGCAACTCCACTCCGCTGACCGACGGCGCGTCGGTCGCGCTGCTCGCCAACGAACAGTGGGCTTCCGACCATTCGCTGTCGCCGCTGGCCTATTTCGTGGACGCCGAGACGGCCGCCGTGGATTACGTCAACGGGCACGACGGCCTGTTGATGGCGCCGACCTACGCCGTGCCCCGGCTGTTGGCCCGCAACGGGCTGAGCCTGCAGGATTTCGACTTCTACGAGATCCACGAGGCCTTCGCCTCGGTGGTGCTCGCGCACCTGCAGGCCTGGGAATCCGACGAGTACTGCAAGGGACGGCTGGGTCTGGACGCGGCACTGGGTGCGGTGGACCGGTCCAAGGTCAACGTCAACGGGTCGTCGTTGGCCGCCGGGCACCCGTTCGCGGCCACCGGCGCACGGATCCTGGCCCAGACCGCCAAGCAACTTTCGGAGAAGAAAGCCGAGCAGCAGGGTGGCGGCCCGGTTCGGGCGCTGATCTCGATCTGCGCCGCCGGGGGACAGGGCGTCGCCGCGATTTTGGAGGCCTGACGCGGCGCACCTGGGCCACCGAAAACATCCGAAAAGATTATTTTGTCGGAGTTTTGGTACTGGAGGCTGTGGGTATCCGTGGGTCCGGATAGCCCCGTGTTGTGGTCTGACCCCCCGACCCCGACGGCAACGCGGGGCAATCCTTGGTCGACCGCCGGTCAGCGGAGACGGGCGAACGAAAAGGGCCGCCGCTGGAATGAGGGGATCCAGCGGCGGTCTTTTTACATCCGGCCCGCGAGCCTGCACCCACGGCATCGAGACTGAACGTAGGCGCCCCACCCCGGCGTGTCGTCGGCGTCAGTTCAGTGTCGGCGCAACCGGGCTGAGACCCAGAACGCGAAAACCCCCGCCGAAGCGGGGGCTGTCACGCGAAGACCTGGTCAGAAAGCGGCTTCGTCCAATTCCATGATGTCGTTGTCCAGGGTCTCGATCACCTCGCGGGTGCTGGTCAACAGCGGCAGGAAGTTCTTGGCGAAGAACGCCGCCACCGCCAGCTTGCCCTCGTAGAAGGACCGCTCGGAACCGGTGGCCCCGGCGTCCAGCGCCTCGATGGCCACCGCGGCCTGGCGTTGCAGCAACCAGCCGATGATCAGGTCGCCGACGCTCATCAGGAAGCGCACCGAACCCAGGCCCACCTTGTACAGGCTGGTGACGTCCTCCTGCGCGGCCATCAGGTAGCCGGTCAGGCTGGCGGCCATCGCCTGGACGTCGGTCAACGCCTTGGCCAGCAGCGCACGCTCACCCTTGAGCCGGCCGTTGCCGGCCTCGCTGTCGACGAACTTCTGGATCTCGCCCGACACGTGGGCCAGGGCCACACCCTTGTCCCGAATGATCTTGCGGAAAAAGAAGTCCTGCGCCTGGATGGCAGTGGTGCCCTCGTAGAGCGAGTCGATCTTGGCGTCCCGGATGTACTGCTCGATCGGGTAGTCCTGCAGGAAGCCGGACCCACCGAAGGTCTGCAGGCTCTCGGTGAGCTTGGCGTATGCCTGCTCGGAGCCGACCCCCTTGACGACCGGCAACATCAGGTCGTTGATCTTGGCGGCCAACTCCGGGGTCACGCCGTGCACCGCCTCGGCCACCGCCGCGTCCTGGAAGGTGGCGGTGTACAGGTACAGCGCGCGCAGACCCTCGGCGTAGGCCTTCTGGGTCATCAGCGACCGGCGCACGTCCGGGTGGTGGGTGATGGTGACCCGGGGGGCGGTCTTGTCGGTCATCTGGGTCAGGTCGGCACCCTGTACGCGGGACTTGGCGTACTCCAGCGCGTTCAGGTAGCCGGTGGACAGCGTGGCGATCGCCTTGGTGCCCACCATCATCCGGGCCTGTTCGATCACCTCGAACATCTGCGCGATGCCGTCGTGCACCTCGCCGACCAGCCAGCCCTTGGCGGGCACATCGTGCTGGCCGAAGGACAGCTCGCAGGTGGTCGAGATCTTCAGGCCCATCTTGTGCTCGACGTTGGTGACGAACACCCCGTTGCGCTCACCGGGTTCGCCGGTCTCGAAGTCGATCAGGAACTTGGGCACGAAGAACAGCGACAAGCCCTTGGTGCCGGGTCCGGCTCCCTCGGGGCGCGCCAGCACCAGGTGGAAGATGTTCTCGAACATGTCGTCGGAGTCGGCGGAGGTGATGAAGCGCTTGACGCCGTCGATGTGCCAGGAGCCGTCCTCTTGCTGCACGGCCTTGGTCCGGCCCGCACCCACGTCGGAGCCGGCGTCCGGCTCGGTGAGCACCATGGTCGAGCCCCAGCCGCGCTCGGTGGCCAGCACCGCCCACTTCTTCTGCTCCTCGGTACCGAGGTGGTAGAGGATCTGCGCGAAGCCGGCGCCGCCGGCGTACATCCATACCGCCGGGTTGGCACCCAGGATGTGTTCGTTGAGCGCCCACATCAGGGATTTGGGCATCGGCATGCCGCCGAGCGCCTCGTCGAGGCCGGCTTTGTCCCAGCCGGCGTCCATCACGGCCTTGACCGACTTCTTGAACGACTCGGGCAGCGTCACCGAGTGCGTCTTCGGGTCGAAGACCGGCGGGTTGCGGTCACCTTCGGTGAACGAGTCGGCGACGGGTCCCTCAGCCAGGCGAGCCATCTCCGCCAGCATTTCGCGGGCGGTGTCGGCGTCCAGGTCGCTGAATTCGCCTTGCCCCAGCGCCTTATCGACGCCGAGCACCTCGAACAGGTTGAATTCCTGGTCGCGGACGTTGCTCTTGTAGTGGCTCACTACGGTCCTCCTCATTGAGAATGCCACCTGTGGTTGGGTACCAGGACTGGGCTCGCCTAAGTTACCCACCAGTAACGGTTCTAAATATACCCGTCGGTAACTTGATCGCAAGCGAGTGTGAGCTAAATTTCACCGGCTAACTAACCAACCAGTTGGGATGGCGCTGAGTGCATCCCTGGCAGCCATCCTCACCTGCGACGATGATGGGTCTGATGAACAGTGTGGGGAGCGTCACGGCCCTGCCCGTGGTCGATCTACGAGCCGAGCCGCCGGTGCTGCGCGCGGGTCTTCGCGACGTCGCACACCGGGTCGGTTTCTGCTATCTGACGGGGCACGGCGTCCCCGGCGAGCTGTCCGCTCGGGTGCTGGATGCGGCGCGCCGGCTGTTCGGGCTGCCGCAAGCAGACAAGGATGCCGTCGCGATGGTGCGCAGCCCACATTTCCGCGGCTACACACGGCTGGGCGGTGAGCTCACCCGCGGCGAGACCGACTGGCGCGAACAGATCGACATCGGTCCGGAGCGCCCGCCCGTCGGAGGTCCCGGCCGCCCCGACTATCTGTGGCTGCAGGGTCCGAACCAGTGGCCGGCCGCGCTGCCCGAACTGCCCGGGATCATCGCCGAATGGGACGCCGCACTCGCGCAGGTGTCGCGCACGCTGCTGCGGCACTGGGCGGCCGCACTGGGCAGCCCGGCCGGGATATTCGACGCGGCCTTCGCCGAGGCCCCGGCGACGCTGATCAAGGTCGTGCGGTACCCGGCCAACCCGGCCGGTGCGCAGGGGGTGGGCGCGCACAAGGACTCCGGTGTGCTCACGTTGCTGCTGGCCGAGCCGGGCAGCCGCGGCCTGCAGGTGCGTCCTGCGGACGCGGCGGACTGGGTCGACGTGCCCCCGCTGGACGGTGCCTTCGTCGTCAACATCGGGGAGCTGCTGCAGTTCGCGACGGGCGGCTACCTGCGCGCAACCGAGCACCGGGTGAATTTGACCGACGCCACCGCCGACCGGATCTCCGTGCCGTACTTCTTCAATCCTCGTCTGGACGCCCAGATTCCCGTGTTGACGCTGCCACCGGAGCTGGCCAGATCGGCCCCGCCGGCGGTGCAGGATCCGTCCGACCCGATTCACCCGGTCTACGGCCGCAACGCCTGGAAGAGCCGGCTGCGCGCGCACCCCGACGTGGCTGCCCGGCACGGATACTGCGCCGGGTAGGCTGCGAAAACGAGAATCCCGTTCTCGGCTCGAGGAGCGAATGAAGTCCGGTGAACTCCCACAACAATCTGACCCCGACGTCGCTACGTGAGGCATTCGGTCACTTCCCGACCGGGGTGGTGGCCATCGCCGCCCGCGTGGACGGGGTGCGGCACGGTTTGGCGGCCAGCACCTTCGTCCCCGTTTCGCTGGAACCGCCGTTGGTGTCGTTCTGCGTGCAGAACACCTCGACTACCTGGCCGAAGTTGAAGGACGTGCCCTCACTGGGCATCAGTGTGCTGGGCGAGGCGCACGACGCGGCGGTGCGGACGCTGGCCGCCAAGACCGGCGACCGGTTCGCCGGGTTGGAAACGGTGGTCAGCCAGAGCGGTGCCGTCTTCATCAAAGGCACCGGCCTCTGGCTGGAAAGTGCGATCGAGCAGCTGATTCCTGCTGGGGATCACACTATCGTGGTGCTGCGGGTCAGCGAGGTCACGGTCGATCCAGACGTGGCGCCGATCGTGTTTCACCGCAGCGAACTGCGCCGGCTCGGCATCAAGTAACTGCGCGGTCTAGGTCGGCGAGCGGTCGGCAAGTCTTTCCCGGAGACCCTGGATACGCTGCTCCATCTCGGCGGCGTCGGAGTCCCGACCTTCCTTGCGGGCCGCGTCCACCCGGGTGGAGAGCTCGTCGATCGCGGTCTTGATCTCGTCAATGCTGGTGGGATCTAGCATCCCCATCGCATACCCGAAGGCGCTACGGGCCTAACCCCGGCAAGTCTCAGCGTCGGAACAGCTTGTTGCCGAGCCACACCACCGGGTCGTACTTGCGGTCCGCGACCCGCTCTTTCATCGGGATCAGGGCGTTGTCGGTGATCGTGATGTGCTCCGGGCACACTTCGGTGCAGCACTTGGTGATGTTGCAGTAACCCAGACCGAAGTCCTCCTGCGCCATGTCGCGCCGGTCCACGGTGTCCAGCGGGTGCATGTCGAGTTCGGCGATGCGCATCAGGTAGCGCGGCCCGGCGAATTCCTGCTTGTTCTCGTCGTGGTCACGGATCACGTGGCAGACGTTCTGGCACAGGAAGCATTCGATGCACTTGCGGAACTCCTGGGAGCGCTGCACATCGATCTGGGCCATCCGGTACTCGCCCGGCTGCAGTTCCTTCGGCGGCGCGAACGACGGGATCTCGCGGGCCTTCTCGTAGTTGAACGACACGTCGGTCACCAGGTCGCGGATCACCGGGAAGGTCCGGATGGGGGTGACGGTGACGACCTCGTTCTCTTCGAACGTCGACATCCGGGTCATGCACATCAGCCGGGGCCGGCCGTTGATCTCCGCCGAGCACGATCCGCATTTGCCGGCCTTGCAATTCCAGCGCACGGCCAAGTCGGGCGTCTGGGTCTGCTGCAGGCGGTGGATGACGTCGAGCACCACCTCGCCCTCGTTGACCTCGACCGTGTAGTCCGCCAGCGCGCCGCCGCCCTCGTCGCCGCGCCACACCCGCAAGCTCGCGTTGTATGCCATTACGCTCTCCGTTCCGGATGCTCAGCGAGCTCGTCGTCGGTGTAGTACTTCTCGAGTTCAGCGATCTTGAACAATTCCAGCAGGTCTTGGCGCATCGGCACCTGCGGTTGCCGCTCGATGGTGATGTGCGCGTCGCCGTCACCCTGCGCCTCGCGGCATACCAGCAGCGTCTTGCGCCACCCGGAGTCCATGCCGGGATGGTCGTCGCGGGTGTGCCCGCCGCGGCTCTCGGTACGCTGCAGCGCAGCCCTGGCCACGCACTCGCTGACCAGCAGCATGTTGCGCAGATCGACTGCCAGGTTCCAGCCCGGGTTGTACCGCCGCTGTCCCTCGACCTGCACGTTCTGGTACCGCGCCCAGAGTTCCTTCAGCAGCGTCAACGCCTTGGTGATCTCGTCCTCTTTGCGGATGATGCCGACCAAGTCGTTCATCACATGCTGCAGGTCCGACTGCAGCGCGTACGGGTTCTCCGGAGCCGAGCCGTCGGTCGGCCCCTGGAAGGGCTTCAGGGCCCGCTCGGCGGCGGCGTCGACGTCGTCGGGCGAGACCGACGGACGGCTGCTCAGCGCCCGCACATAGTCGGCTGCCCCGAGTCCGGCGCGCCGGCCGAACACCAGCAGGTCCGACAGCGAGTTGCCGCCCAGGCGGTTGGAGCCGTGCATGCCGCCGGAGCATTCACCGGCGGCGAACAACCCCGGCACTTTGGCCGCGCCGGTGTCGGCGTCGACCTCCACCCCGCCCATCACGTAGTGACAGGTCGGCCCGACCTCCATCGCCTCCTTGGTGATGTCGACCTCGGCCAGCTCCATGAACTGGTGGTACATCGACGGCAGCCGCCGCTTGATCTCCTCGGCGGTGAGGCGGGACGCGATGTCGAGGTAGACCCCACCGTGCGGACTGCCGCGGCCGGCCTTGACCTCCGAGTTGATCGCGCGCGCCACCTCGTCGCGGGGCAGCAGGTCCGGGGTGCGCCGAGCCGAGTCGTTGTCCTTGAGCCATTGGTCGGCTTCTTCGGCTGTCTCGGCGTACTGGCCTTTGAACACCGGGGGGATGTAGTCGAACATGAAGCGGGTGTCCTCGGAGTTCTTCAGAACTCCGCCGTCACCGCGCACACCCTCGGTGACCAGGATGCCCTTCACACTCAGCGGCCAGACCATGCCGGTCGGGTGGAACTGGACGAACTCCATGTTGATCAGCGTGGCACCGGCCCGCAACGCCAGCGCGTGACCGTCGCCGGTGTACTCCCAGGAGTTCGAAGTCACTTTGAACGACTTGCCGATTCCGCCGGTGGCCAACACCACTGCCGGTGTCTCGAACAGCACGAAATTGCCGGTCTCGCGCCAATAGCCGAATGCTCCGGCGATCGAGTCGCCGTCTTTGAGTAGATCGGTGATGGTGCACTCGGCGAACACCCTGATGCGCGCGTCGTAATCGCCGAACTCGGCGTAGTCCTCCTGCTGCAGCGAGACGATCTTCTGCTGCATGGTGCGGATCAACTCCAGGCCGGTGCGGTCACCGACGTGCGCGAGCCGGGGGTAGGTGTGCCCGCCGAAGTTCCGCTGGCTGATCCGGCCGTCCTTGGTGCGGTCGAACAGCGCGCCGTAGGTCTCCAGCTCCCAGACCCGGTCGGGTGCCTCCTTGGCGTGCAGTTCCGCCATCCGCCAGTTGTTCAGGAATTTCCCGCCGCGCATGGTGTCGCCGAAGTGGGTCTGCCAGTTGTCTTTCGGGTTGGCGTTGCCCATGGAGGCGGCGCAGCCGCCCTCGGCCATCACCGTGTGGGCTTTACCGAACAACGATTTCGACACCACCGCGACCTTCAGGCCGCGTTCGCGCGCTTCGATGACCGCGCGCAACCCCGCGCCGCCGGCTCCGATCACGACCACGTCGTAGGCGTGCCGTTCGACCTCAACCATGAGAATTCCTCGCTAAGTTCTGTGATAGATGAATCGGCTTGTCAGCCAATAAATCTCAAGTCGGTGATGGTGTTGCTGGACACCAGCAGGATGTAGAAATCGGTGAGCATCAACGTGCCCAGCGTGATCCACGCGTACAGCTTGTGGCGGGTGTTGAGTTTGCTGATCTGGGTCCAGATCCAATACCGCACAGGGTGTTTGGAGAAGTGCTTGAGCCGGCCGCCGGTGACGTGCCGGCAGGAGTGGCAGGACAGCGTGTACACCCACAGCATGATGACGTTGCCGAGCAGGATCACGTTGCCCAGGCCGAAGCCGAATCCGCCTGGCCCGTCGGGAGAGTGGAACGCGACGATCGCGTCGTAGGTATTGATGATGGAGATCAGCGCGGCGGCGTAGAAGAAATACCGGTGGGTGTTCTGAATGATCAGCGGGAACCGGGTCTCGCCGGTGTAGTGCACCCGCGGCTCGGCTACCGCACAGGCCGACGGCGACTGCCACACCGTGCGGTAGTAGGCGCCCCGGTAGTAGTAGCAGGTCAGCCGGAACAGCAGCAGGAACGGCAGTGTCAGCGCGGCGAACGGCAGCCACCAGACATGCGGCAGGATCTGCGGCCAGAACTCGCTGGCCTGCTTGGTGCAGCCCTGACTGACGCACGGCGAGTAGAACGGCGTCAGGTAGTGGTACTGAGGAACGAAATAGTATTTCTGCTGAAAGGCCCGAAACGTCGCGTAGATGACGAACGCGGCGAAGCCGAGGTTGATCCGCAGTGGCTGCAGCCACCATCTGTCGGTGCGTAGCGTTTTTTGCCCGATTTTGGCTCGGGTGGGGGAAAAGACGCCGGAGTCAGCACGACTCGCCGTTGGTGCGCTCATCTATATGTGTTCCTCTTCGAACGGGCTGTAACCGAAGGGTACACAGAAACGGAGCCCGCTCTTTAGTCGGGCTTCGCTGTCAAGAGCGGTTGTGACCCCCGACACCCTCGTCGTCGACATCGCGCCAGAAATCGCTGTCATATTGCGTGTCGGGAATGGCGATCTTCTCGCCGGATTGGTGCACGGTGGCGCGGGCGAGATCCAATTCGGCAACATCACTGTCGAGTAATTGAATGTCGCTGAGGATGCGGTCGGCATCGATGATGATGCGCCGCGTCGCCGGATTGTCTCCGTAGCGGGCTTTGAGTGAACTCACGCACCGCCGCAGGCCGCCCATCAGGTCGTGCAGTTCGGCGAGTTCAGTGGTGGTGGACAAGAGATCTCCCGGGGCTGAAGGTGTCACAAATCACAGTACGGACCCGATACTAACCGCTGGCCCACCGACGTGTCGGCCAAGCAACCGCCCAGCAGACACAAAAGCCCGCGAGACGGTGGGCGTGCGCGGGCTTCTGCGGCTGTTGACAGGCAGCGGCGGCTACTTGGTGATCGCGATCCGCTGCGCCTGGGCACCGGCGTAGGCGCCGGCGACCCGCACGGTCAGCACGCCCGCGTCGTAGGACGCGGAGATGGCCTCCCCGGTGACGTGTGCGGGCAGCTGGAACGACCGGCGGAACGACCCGTACCGGATCTCTCGCAGGGTACGGCCGTCCTGCTCGTCGGCGTGCTCGTCGCGGTGTTCGCCGTGAATCACCAGGCGACCCTTGTCCACCTCGACGTTGACGTCCTTCTCGACGTCCACCCCGGGCAGCTCGACGCGGACTACCGCGTCGTCACCGTCCTTCACGACCTCGGCGGCCGGGCTGAAACCGCTGGTCACCGGTTTGGCCCAGTCCGAATAGGCCGGACCGAAAAAGTCCCGCAACCACCGGTCGGTGTCCCACGTCGGACGCGACCACAAGGCGAGATTGCTCATGGATAACTCCTTGATCTTCGTTGTGAGTTTGCTGTGCCCGACGCTGTATCGGTCGGCTACCCGATAGAACATGAGTCGCCTACGCTTAAGTTCCACCTGGGTGTTCGCCCACCGCGAACGGTTGTCACACAGCCGGCTTTCAGCTGTGAGGACGCCTTGATGCGCGCGTCACATTCGGCGTCATTTTCGGCAACATCACCTTCGTAAGGTCGGAGCCATGCCTGCAGCCGGAACGTCCGTGCGCCCTGCCACCCGGCAGGTGGTGGTGGTCGGCCACGGCATGGTGGGGCACCGGTTCGTCGAGGCGTTGCGCGCCCGCGACATCGACGGCGCCTGGAACATCACCGTGCTGGCCGAGGAAGCCGACGCCGCCTACGACCGTGTCGGCCTGACGTCCTATACCGAGAACTGGGACCGCAGCCTGCTGGCGCTGCCCGGCAATGACTACGCCGGCGACAACGCGGTGCAACTGCTGCTGAACACCCGCGTCGTCGAGATCGACTGCGCGGCAAAGGCTGTGGTGACCGCCGACGGCCGGCGGCACGACTACGACGCGTTGGTGCTGGCCACCGGGTCCTATGCCTTCGTCCCGCCGGTGACCGGCCACGACCTGCCGTCCTGCCACGTCTACCGCACGCTGGACGACCTCGATGCCATCCGGGCCGCCGCCCGGCGCGCCGTGGCCGCGGGACGCGGCAGCGCCGGCGTCGTGATCGGTGGCGGCCTGCTGGGCCTGGAAGCCGCCAATGCGTTGCGCCAGTTCGGCATGCCGACGCATGTCGTCGAGATGATGCCCCGGCTGATGGCCCAGCAGATCGACGCGGCCGGCGGCGCCCTGCTGGCCAGGATGATCGGCGATCTCGGTATTGAGATCCATGTCGGCACCGGCACCGAATCGATTGAGGCCGAGGGTGATTCGATGCGGGTGCGGTTGTCCGACGGCCACGTCATCGACGCCGGCGTGCTGATCTTCGCCGCCGGCATCCGCCCGCGGGACGAGTTGGCCCGCGCATCCGGGCTGCAGATCGCGCCGCGTGGCGGCGTCCTCACCGACTTGTCTTGCCGCACCAGCGATCCCGACATCTACGCGATCGGCGAGGTCGCTGCGATCGACGGTAAGTGCTACGGCCTGGTCGGGCCCGGATACACCAGCGCCGAGGTGGTGGCCGACCGACTGCTCGACGGGGTCGCGGAATTCCCCGAGGCGGATCTGTCCACCAAACTCAAGCTGCTCGGGGTCGATGTCGCCAGCTTCGGCGATGCGATGGGCACCACCCCGAACTGCCTCGAGGTCGTCGTCAACGACGCGGTGAACCGCACCTACGCCAAGCTGGTGCTCTCCGACGACGCCAAGACCCTGCTCGGCGGAGTGCTGGTCGGCGATGCGTCCTCCTACGGTGTGCTGCGACCGCTGGTCGGCAGTGAATTACCCGGAGACCCCATGGCATTCATCGCACCCGCCGGCTCCGGGGACGGTGCCGGCGCCCCGGGCATCGGGGCGCTGCCCGAATCCGCGCAGATCTGCTCCTGCAACAACGTCACCAAGGGTGACCTGAAGTGCGCCATCGCCGATGGCTGTGCCGACGTCCCCGCCTTGAAGGCCTGCACGGCAGCGGGTACCTCGTGCGGGTCGTGTGTGCCGCTGCTCAAGCAGCTGCTGGAGGCCGAGGGTGTGGCGCAGTCCAAGGCGCTCTGCGAGCACTTCGGCCAGTCGCGGGCCGAACTGTTCCAGATCATCGCGGCCACCGAGATCCGCACCTTCTCCGGGCTGCTGCAGCGCTTCGGCACCGGAAAAGGTTGCGACATCTGCAAACCCGTGGTCGCCTCGATCCTGGCTTCCACCGGTTCGGACCACATCCTGGACGGTGAGCAGGCCTCGCTGCAGGATTCCAACGACCACTTTCTGGCCAACATCCAGAAGAACGGCAGCTACTCGGTGGTACCGCGGGTACCCGGTGGCGACATCAAACCCGAGCATCTGATCCTGATCGGGCAGATCGCCCAGGACTTCGGGCTGTACACCAAGATCACCGGCGGCCAGCGCATCGATATGTTCGGCGCGCGGGTGGACCAGTTGCCCGCGATCTGGAAGCGCCTGGTGGACGCCGGCATGGAGTCCGGGCACGCCTACGGAAAAGCTTTGCGGACCGTGAAGAGCTGCGTGGGCAGCGATTGGTGCCGGTACGGACAGCAGGATTCGGTGCAGCTGGCCATCGACCTGGAACTGCGCTACCGGGGGCTGCGGGCGCCGCACAAAATCAAGTTGGGCGTGTCGGGCTGTGCCCGCGAGTGCGCGGAGGCGCGCGGCAAGGACGTCGGCGTGATCGCCACCGAGCAGGGGTGGAACCTCTACGTGGGCGGCAATGGGGGCATGACCCCCCGGCACGCCCAACTGCTGGCCGGCGATCTGGACACCGCGACACTGGTCCGCTATATCGACCGGTTTCTCATGTACTACATCCGCACCGCCGACCGGCTGCAGCGCACCGCGCCGTGGGTGGAAGCACTGGGTCTGGACCACGTGCGGGAGGTGGTCTGCGCCGACTCGCTGGGCCTGGCCGCAGAATTCGAGGCCGCGGTCGAACGTCACGTCGACAACTACAAGTGTGAATGGAAAGGCGTATTGGAGGACCCGGACAAGATGTCGCGGTTTGTGTCCTTCGTCAACGCCCCGGACGCCGTCGACGACACGGTGGTATTCACCGAACGGGCCGGTCGCAAAGTGCCGGTAGTCCTGGGCTTCCCGCGGATCCGCTGAGCAAGGAGAAAACTGATGAGCCGCAACGATATTCGAGTCTGGACCACAGCCTGCGACTACGCGCACCTGATCCCCGGCCGCGGGGTGGGCGTGCTGCTCGACGACGGCAACCAGGCCGCCTTGTTCCGCCTTGACGATGGATCGGTGCATGCCCTGGGCAACGTCGACCCGTTCTCCGGCGCCGCCGTGCTGTCCCGGGGCATCGTCGGTGACCGCGGTGGCCGCGCCATGGTCCAATCACCAATTCTCAAGCAGGCTTTCGCGCTCGACGACGGCAGCTGCCTGGACGACCCCGCGGTGTCGGTGCCGGTCTACCCGGTGCGGCTGACGGCCGACGGTCGCATTCAGATCGGTCGGTTTGCCGCGCGGTTGGCGGCCTAGAACCTCTGGTTCAGTCGATTTTGCCGACGAGGTAACGCTGCATCGTCGGCCCGATCGCGTCGACGACCTGCGACACCGTCATCGAGTGCAACGGCTCGGAACGCACCCCGTAGCGCATGATGCCCAGCCCCACCAGCTGCGAGGCGCACAGCGAAGCCCGAACCGCCACCTTGTCCGCCCCCAGCGTCTTCAGCAGCGGATTGAATACCGGCCCGATGAACATGGACTGCACGATCTCGGCGGTCTTGGCCAGCCCGGTGGACGCGATCGCGCTGGCAGCAAACGGACCCCCGCCGGCCGCATCCCACGTCGTGATGAGCATGTAGAGCGTGCGCCTGCCTACCTGATTGACACTGCCGGTGACGATCCGATCGATGAACTCCGGTGTGGCGAAGGGTAAACGCAGCATCTTCGCCACCGGGTCGAGGAGCCCGCGGGAGGGCTCTTCGTTACGGGCCATGGTGCCAGGATTACCTGGATATCACCAAAGATCAAGCCGCGCCGGTGTGGGGGCGCCCGGTCGGCAGCGCTTTGCGAGCGGCAGCACCCTGCGGAACCGGTTCGCCACCAGGCGGGCCAATCCGGGATGGGTGCCCAGCGGGGGCGTCACCAGGTCAGCGCCGCTGCAGTGCAACCGTTGTTGGAACAGCCCGTCGGCCAGCAGGTAGGACGCGAGCACCACGCGGCGGGCGCCCCGGTGGCGCGCATCGGCGACTGCGTCGGATACCGTCGGTGCGCCGACGGCGGCGAATCCCAACTCGACTGACGACCCGATGAGTGCCGACAACGACGCGGCCGCGCAACGCAGGTCGGCACGGGCCCGGGCGTCGGAGGTACCGGCCGCGGCGAGGATCACCGAATCGCCGGGACGCCAACCGGATTCCTGCAACACCTGGCCGAGCACGGCGACGATCTCCGGACCCGGGCCCAGAGCCGTGGCGACGGTCACGTGCGGGTGGCCACTGGCCGCGATGTGGGCCGGTAGGTCTGCGCGGACGTGGTAGCCGCGGGACAGGAACGCCGGCACCACGATGACCGGCGGGCAGTCCGGCGACCGGTCGGCCAGCCGCGACAGCACTTCGCTGGGCGTGGGTCCCAACACGTCGACGAACGCGACATGCACGCTGCGGTCCAGGAGTTCACCCACCCGGGCCGCGAGGTCGCCGATCATCGCGACGCCCGCGGACCGGCGGGTGCCGTGCGCCGCCAGGACCAGGTTCATGCGGCGTCGTGTTCGTTGTCGAGGGCCAACCGGTAACCGCGTTTGACTACTGTCGCGACGATGTTCTTGTCGCCCAGTGCAGTTCGCAGCCGCAGCACCGCGGTGTCCACCGCATGGGTGTCGTCGCCGTTGCCCGGTAGCACGCGCAGCAGCTCGGTGCGCGCGACGACGTCGCCGGGGCGATGGGCCAGGGCGCGCAGGATGGCCATTCCCGATCCGGACACCGTTTTGACCGAGCCGTCGACCAGGACGCAGGTGCCCCGGATGTCGACCAGGTGGCCGGCGGCCTGCACGCTGCACGAGCCCAATGTCGGCAGCTCCTCGGCGATGTGACGGGCCAAGGCGCCCAGCCGCATCCGTGCCGGCGACGAGGTCGGCACACCCCGCCTGATCAGGGGCCGGGATGTCACCGGGCCGACACACATCGCGTGCACGCCGTTGCGCAGCGCATCGAGCACCTGTTCTTCGATGTCCAGTTCGCGACTGCGTTCCAAAACCGCCGCCGCCGCCGGGGCCGAGGTGAAGCTGACCGCGTCGAACTGGCGCCGCGCGATGCCGGTGACCAACTGGTCCAGATCCCCGCCCAAAGGCGTTGGCTTCCAACGGTATACCCGGATCGGAACCACCTCGGCACCGGCGGCCTCCAGGCCGGCGAGGAATTCGGGGAACGGATCCCACCCGTCGGCGGCACCGTGCAGCTGGATCGCGATGCGTTTGCCGTCCACCCCGGTGTTGAGCAGGTAGTCCAGGACCTCTTGCGAGGACTCGGAATCCGGTGACCACTCCTCGCGCAGTCCCGCTGCGCGCAGCGCCCCGGTCGCCTTGGGTCCGCGGGAGATGACCCGCCCGCGCGCCAACGAGTCGAGGAGTTCAGCGGCCAGCCCCCAGCCTTCGGCGGCGGCGACCCAGCCGCGGAAACCGATACCGGTGTGTGCGATCAGGATGTCGGGCGGGTCGGCGATCAGGGACTGGGTGTTGCTGTGCAGTTCATCGTCGTCCGGCAGGGCGATCATGTTGATCGCGGGCGCACTGTAGACCTCGGCCCCGTGTCTGCGCAGCAACGCACACAGCTCCTCGGAACGACGAGCTGAGGTCACGGCAATCCGGTAGCCACTCAGTGGCACAGAAGGCTTCTGGGCCATACCAGTTGTGTATGCCCCGCAAGTTTCGGGGAAGTTACCTGGCAATTGCTGCGGCATTGCCCTCACCTGCGTTCTCGGTCACAGCCGCCGGAACCGCGGTGGCCGGACGTCGCACGTACATCGCCCAGGTGAGCCACGCGGCCACCGCATAGCAGACCAGAAAAGCCCAGTAGGCCAGCGTCTCGCTGCCGGTGCGCAGGTAGGACTCGCGCAGTGCCAGGTTGATGCCCACGCCGCCGAGTGCGCCGACCGCGGCGCAGAACCCGATCAGCGATCCCGACATGGCGCGGGACCATTCGCGGCGGTTGGCCTCGCTCACCTCCAGTGCGCGGCTGCGTGCCTCGAAGATCGAGGGGATCATCTTGAACACCGAGCCGTTTCCCATGCCCGCCAGAATGAACAGCGCCAGGAAGCCCGACACATAGCCGGCCACCATGAAAGTGTCTGTACTGGACTGGTTTTCGGAACGACTGCTGAGCGTCACCAGTGCACCGGCGGCCAGCATCATGCCGCCCAGCACGGCCAGGGTGACCCGGCCGCCGCCGATGCGATCGGACAACCGGCCCCCGTAGATGCGTGCCAGCGAACCCAACAGCGGTCCGACGAAGGCGATTTGCGCGGCGTGCAGCGAAGCGTGCCGGGCGGTTTCACCGTGGTGTTCGAAGTTGACCTGCAACACCTGACCGAACGTGAACGCGAACCCGATCCACGAACCGAAGGTGCAGATGTAGAGCAGCGAGATCACCCAGGTGTGCCGGACGAAG
The DNA here is from genome assembly GCF_055419285.1 of Mycobacterium sp. IDUB_28. NCBI lineage: Bacteria > Bacillati > Actinomycetota > Actinomycetes > Mycobacteriales > Mycobacteriaceae > Mycobacterium > Mycobacterium sp. IDUB_28. Next base: position 45,388 of record NZ_JBVAXK010000015.1, read on the forward strand.
AGCACAGCCCCCATGGTCTTTACCTGCACGCCGTGTTCGACGCTGTCCATCGATAAGGTCGCGGCGACACCCACGATCGCCAGCAGCACCAGGTAGATCGCACATACCCAGTACGGTGCCTGGTGACCGGCCGTGGCCAGGGCGAGCAGCCCGACGAGCTGGATCACCGCCACGCCGAGGTTGCCGACTCCGGCGTTGACCGCCAGCGCCGCACCCTTGAGGCGCTGCGGATAGAACACGTTGACGTTCGCCAGCGATGCCGCGTAGTTGCCGCCGCCCAGTCCGGTCAGTGCCGCGCACACCACGTACGGCCACAGCGGCAGGCCCGGATTGGCCAGCAACACGATGGTGGCCGCGGTCGGTATCAGCAGCACAAAGGCCGAGAACGCGGTCCAGTTGCGGCCACCGAATCGGGCGATCCCCAACGTGTAGGGGATGCGCGCACAGCCGCCGGCCAGGGTCGCTGTCGCGCCCAGGAGCAGCTTGTCCCCGGCCGAGAAGCCGTAGACCGCTGTGGGCATGAACAGGACCATCACCGACCACAGCGACCATATCGAGAAGGCGACGTGGTCACCGGCCATGGTGCACAGCAGATTGCGGCGAGCGACCGCTTTGTCGCCGGCTTCCCACGCCGTGACGTCTTCAGGATTCCAGTCGGTGAGGTGATGCTCGCGACCCATCAGGATGTGCACCTTTCCAGGCGCACGTGGCGGCGCCGTCAGCTCAAGAGGCTTGCGCCGCTGTCGGTTTCGATGCTCACATCGGTGGCGTAAACCAGTCAACTCCACAGGGCCGATATCGCCTGAAAGTTGAGTCTCAGTTCTCTGGCAGGACACTGATAGTCCGAGCGACGTCGCTATACATAGGCCAGGCCCGCGCGCGGGTGACCAGTGGCCCGAAGGGGCTTGCGGACGTAGGCCACCCAGGTCAGCAGTGCGGCACCGACGTAGAACACGACGAAGACCCAGCAGGCTGACGTGGCGGTGCCGCTGCTCAGATACGACTGGCGCAGAGCCAGATTGACGCCCACCCCGCCCAGCGCGCCGATGGCCCCGGCGAAACCGATCAGGGCACCCGACATGGAGCGCGACCACTGGCGGCGCTGCGTCTCGGCGAGCGAAAGGGAATGGCTGCGCGCTTCGAAGATCGACGGAATCATCTTGTAGACCGAGCCGTTGCCGATCCCGGACAGGATGAACAGGGCGACGAAGCCCATGACATAGCCGGCCATCACCGCCGACGGCACAGGTCCATGGCGGTGTGCGCCGAAAGTGCTGACACTGACCAGGATTCCGGCGGCCAGGATCATCGCGCAGAAGACACCCAGGGTTACCCGCCCGCCGCCGACGCGGTCGGCCAGCCGGCCGCCGTACACGCGGGACAGCGAGCCCAATAGTGGCCCCAGGAAGGCGATCTGGGCTGAGTGCAGGGCAGCCTGGGCGGTGCTCTGCCCGCCGGCGACGAAGTTGATCTGCAACACCTGGCCGAAAGCGAAGGAGAAGCCGATGAAGGAACCGAAGGTGCCGATGTACAGCAGCGCGATTGCCCAGGTGTGCGGTTCGGCCAACACCGCACGCATGGTGTGCATCTCGATGCTGAACTGGGTCAGATTGTCCATGTACAGGGCCGCGCCGATGCCTGCGACGCCCAGCAGTACCAGGTAGATCGCACATACCCAATAGGGCTCGCGGTCGCCGACCGAGGCGATCACCAGGAGTCCGACCAGCTGGATCATCGGGACGCCGAGGTTGCCACCGCCGGCGTTGAGGGCCAGCGCCCAGCCCTTGAGCCGTTGCGGATAGAACGCGTTGATGTTGGTCATCGACGAGGCGAAGTTGCCGCCACCGAGACCGGCCAACGCGGCGCACACCAGATACGGCCACAGCGGTAGACCTGGGTGGGCCAGCAACACGATGCTGCCGACGGTGGGGACCAGCAACACCAGCGCGGAGAAGATGGTCCAGTTGCGGCCGCCGAATCTGGCGGTGGCAAAGGTGTAGGGAAACCGCAGGCAGCCGCCCACCAAGGTCGCGGTGGCGCCCAGCAGGAATTTGTCGCCCGCGGAGAAGCCGTACACCGAGGCGGGCATGAACAGCACCATCACCGACCAGATGGACCAGACGGAGAAGCCGACGTGTTCGGCGGCCACCGACCAGATCAGGTTGCGGCGCGCGACGTGCTTGTTGCCGGCTTCCCACGCCGCCACGTCGTCGGGATCCCAGTCGGAAAGGGTGTGTGAACGGCGCGTGAGCTTGGCGAACACGAAGGACTCCTCATGGCTTGACCTGTTGCAGACCTGGTCGCCACGCTAGAAATCCTTTGTTGCCCGGGCGCTTCCCGCAGTGACCCCGGGCGGTGAACTTCCGCTCACCATCGTGCCGGTGACCGTGTGAGGACTACCAGACGTCGCCGTCGCGCCAGTCGCACATCAGTTCAGCGGAGGTGTCCAGGGTCACACTCACCGGCAGCACGAACACCGTGCCGTCGTCGTCAGGTGTGCGGGTCGGACCCGCCGGGGCCAGCACCGACGTCGGACCGAGCCACGGCGCCCAGCCGCGGGCGGCATACAGTCCGCGAGCCGCGAGGGTCGAGCTCAGCGCACCGAGCTGGTAGGCGCCGCGCAGCACCTGTTCGGCGCCGTCCAGCAGGGCCGTCACCAGGCCCTTGCCACGCCAATCCTCGCGTACCGCAACAGCTTCGAGGTAGCCGCAGCGCAACGCGCGGTCCCGGTAGAGCAACCGGCGCTGCACCACCGCGGCGTGCGCGATGATCGCGCCGTGGTGCCAGATCAATGCGTGCATGCCACCCAGCGCGTGTTCCCAGTCGGTCTCGGCGAAGTCACCGTCGAATGCCTCGGTGACCATCCGGCAGGCGCTGTGCCGGGTTCTGTCGTCGAGATCAGCGGTGTGGACCAGGCGTGCGGTGTGCACCGTCCTTGTCTACCAGGATCCAGCCGCCGTCACGACCGCGGCCGCGCCCAGTGCAGACGTACGTACTGGCCGGGCCGCACCTGGGCGACCTTGTCGATGTCCTCGTCGACCACGACGCCGACCACCGGGTAACCGCCGGTGATCGGGTGATCGGGACCCAAGATGACCGGTAATCCGTTGGGCGGCACCTGGATTGCGCCACGGGTGGTGCCCTCGCTGGGCAGCTGCCGGTCCGGCCAGCGGTGCGCTATGGGGCGACCCTCGAGGCGCATGCCCACCCGGTCGCTGCGATCCGAGACCATCCAGACGGTATGCACCAGGGCGTCGGGATCGACGAACCAATCGTCCCGCGGCCCGGGCACCACCATGACGTCGACCAGGTGGTTGTCGATCGCTGCGACGGGCGCCTGGTCGAGCTCGGGGTAGTCGTCGGTGTGTTCGCCGACCGGCACCACGTCGCCGGCCTGCAGCGGCAGCGGCCCGATCGCCGACATCACGTCGTAGCTGCGCGAGCCCAGCACCGGTGTGACGCAGATGCCCCCGCGCACCGCCAGATAGGTGCGAAGGCCTGTCCGCGGAGTGCCCAGCGAGATCACCTCGCCGTCGCGTACATGCTGAATGCTGTTGGTGCCGAAAACTTTTCCGTTTACCGTCGGCTCGGTGTCGGCGCCGGTCACGGCGATGTCCAGGTCGCCGCCGCGCACCCGGGCCGAGAAGCCGCCGAAGGTGACTTCGACGGTGGCCCGGTCGTCGGGGTTGGCGACCAGCCGGTTCGCCAGGGTATGGGACCGACGGTCAGCGGCCCCGGAGCGGCCGACGCCGAGGTGGGCCAGCCCGGCCCGGCCGAGGTCCTGGATGACCGCCAGCGGCCCGCTGCGCAGGATTTCCAGGGTGGTGTCCGTGTCCATGCCGACCTCCGTCACACGGCCCGGAACCGGACCCACGTGCCCGGGGTGAGCAGGGCCGGGTCCGGTCGGTCGATGTCCCACAGCACCGCATCGGTGCGACCGATGAGTCGCCACCCGCCGGGCGATCGCCGCGGGTAAACCGCGCTGAATTCGCCGGCCAGTCCCACCGATCCGGCCGGGACCGCGGACCGCGGTTCCGGGCGTCGCGGTACCCGCAGCCGTTCGTCGCCACCGATCAGGTAGGCGAACCCGGGTGCAAATCCGCTGAAGCCCACCCGCCACCGGGTGCTGGTGTGGGCGTCGATCACCTGGGCCGCGCTGAGCCGGGTGAGTTCGGCGACCTCGGCCAGGTCGGGTCCGTCGTAGCCGACGTCGATGACGACTTCGCGCGTCGCCTGGTGCGGGTGCGGCTGCGCGCCAGGTGTGATGCGCAGCGTGCGTAACCGCTGCCGGGTGATCGCCTGCCGCCGCGGCCCGTCGAGCTTGACCAGCACCGTGGTCGCGGCCGGGACGATGTCGACGACACCGGGCAGCCGCGCCGCACGCAGTGCCTCGGCCCACGCCAAAACGTCAGCGGTGCAAGCACATTGCACCAGCAACGCCTGGTCGCCGTAGTCCATCACGGCGCCGTTCAGGTCGCGGTCCCCCTCGATGGTAGTGATCTCCATCACAGTCATAATTCGACGGTAACGCCGCCGCCGGGCACTCGGCACTGAATGTGGAGCACTGCCAGAGGTGCCTTAGCGAATACTCAATCAGCCCAGGATTTTACCGAGCTGCGGGGGAAGTTGATCGGCGACGACGGGATAACTCAGCGGCGACGCAAACGCGATGGCGCCGGCCAGGTCCTTGCCGGTGAAGAGATGGCGCTGGCGGGCGGTGTTCTGCGCTGCCGCCACCTCGGGATCAGCCAGAATCGCCTGCTGTTCCTCCGGACTCTCCGTGCACCAGATCACCACATCGGCTGAATCGAGCACGTCCTTGATGTGATCGCGGGGGATCAGCGCGCGGTGGTCGGTGGTGTACGCCTTGATGCCGTCGGAGATGACCAGGCCCATCTGGGTGAGGAAGTCGGTGCGCCAGCCTTCCGCGGTCGCCACCACCGTGCCCTGCCACATCCGGCCCTGCATCAGCAGCGCCTTCCTGCCCTTCCAGGAGGGATTCTGCTGGCCGACATCGGTGAACCCGGCCTTGGCGGCGTCCACCAACGACTTCATCTGGTCGGCCTGGAAGACGGCCTGGCCGATCGCGGCGGCCTGGTCCTGCCACGGCTCGAAGAACGCGTCCCCATCGGACTGCGCGATAGTCGGGGCGACGGCCGACAGCTTCTGATAGGTGTCGGCGTCCAGGCCCGCGTTGGTCGCCACGATCAGGTCGGGCTTGAGTGCGGCGATCTGATCGACCTGAATCCCGTTGTCCAGGGTCAGCACGGCGGGCTGTGCCGCGCCGAGTTTGGGTTGGGCCCACGGCCAGACCGCGAAGGGCTGATCACCGAACCAGTTGGTCACCGCGATGGGCACCACACCCACCGCCAGCAGATCGTCCTGCTCGGTGTAGCCCGCGCTGACCACCCGCTTGGGCGGCTCCTTGACGACGGTCTCGCCGAACAGGTGGGTGACGGTGACCGACCCGCCGCCGGGGGTGCCCGGCTTCGGCTTCGGGTCCGAACACGCCGCGAGCAGCCCGGACGCCGCGGCAACCTGCAGGAATCCGCGTCGACTCAGCCCGGTCACAGCGTGAGAGTAGCGCGTGTCTTCCCCGGCCGTCAGTCGCGTGGCCGCTGCTTGGGCGTGTGTCCCACCCAGGGGGAGTAGTCGGCGATCAGTTCCTCCTGCGGCGGGCGGGCCGCGGCGGGCACGTGCTGCAGGTTGATCCGGATCCGGTACCAGATCGAGCTGGGTCCGCGCATCCCGTCGACCAGGACGTCGGCGGGCTGCAGAAGTTCAGCCGCGGCCGGATGGCGGGCGCGCCAGGTGTCCAGGGCGGCCATCGCCTCGTCCCGGGTCTTGGTCCGGGCGACCTCTATCAGCGGCATCACCGACTGCCGCCGGCCGCTCTTGCCGGCGCCCCTGGGTGCTTTCTCCGGTGGACCGAGCTCGTCGGCCAGGGCCAGCAGCTTGTCCAGGCCGCCCTTCGCATCGTCCATGCCGGCCCAGGGATCGCCCTGCGCGGCAAACCGATCCGGGACGGTACGCATGGTGAACCGCTCGGGCCGACAATCGGCGACCTCGTCCCAGCGCAGCGGCATGGACACCCGGGCATCGGGGGTGGCACGCACCGAATACGCCGAGGCGACCGTGCGGTCCTTCGCGTTCTGATTGAAGTCGACGAATACGCCTTCGCGTTCCTCTTTCCACCACCGGCTGGTCGCCAGGTCGGGCACGCGGCGTTCGACTTCGCGGGCCACGGTCTGCGCGGCCAACCGCACTTTGGCGAACGGCCAGTGTGGGTGGATCCGGGCGTAGATGTGAAAACCCCGCGACCCGGAGGTCTTGGGCCACGCGGTCAGACCGTGGTCTTCGAGCACCTCGCGTGCCACCAGCGCCACATCGACGATGCCCGACCAGGACACCCCGGGCATCGGATCCAGGTCGACGCGCAGCTCGTCGGGATGATCGAGATCGTCGGCCTGCACCGGATGCGGATTGAGATCCACGCAGCCCAGGTTGACCACCCACGCCAGACCGGCGGCGTCGTGGATGACCGCCTCGTCGGCGGAGGTGCCCGAGGCGTAACGCAGGGTGGCCACGTCCACCCAGTCCGGTCGGTTGGCGGGAGCGCGTTTCTGGAACACCGCCTCCTCGGTGATGCCCTTGACGAACCGCTTGAGGATCATCGGCCGACCCCGCACGCCACGCAGGGCGCCGTCGGCCACGCTCAGGTAATACCGGACCAGCTCGATTTTGGTGATGCCCGGGTCGGGAAAGACGACCTTGTCCGGGTGGGTGACGGTGACCGGGCGGCCGCTCACTTCCAGCGACACGGGTTTGGTCATGGAAATTGATGGTAATTCGGGGGAAACCACTGGTCGCATTGCGACCTCCGTCACATATGGTGAGGACCATGCCTAGCCTGAGCGATGTACCCGGGGTCGGAAAACTTCAGCAGTACGTGGAACGCGGCGCAGCCGAACTGCATTACGTGCGCAAGATTTTTGAATCGGGCGCATTCCGGCTGGAACCGCCGCAGAACTATGCCGCGCTGGCCACCGGCCTGGTCAAATGGGGCGAGTTCGGCATGTTGCCCGCCCTGAATGCCGCCCGCACCCCGGACCGCGCGGCGTGCATCGACGAAGACGGCGAATTCAGCTTCAAGGAACTCGACGATGCCGCGCACGCCGTCGCCAACGGGTTGATCGACAAAGGCGTCAAAGCCGGCGACGGCGTCGCGATCCTGGCCCGCAACAGCCGCTGGTTCCTCGTCGCCTACTTCGGTGCGGCCCGCGTCGGTGCCCGCATCATCCTGTTGAACAGCGAGTTCTCCGGGCCACAGGTCAAAGAGGTCTCCGAGCGCGAAGGCGCCAAGATCATCATCTACGACGACGAGTACACCAAGGTGGTCAGCAAGGCCAAGCCGGAGCTGGGCTTCCTGCGGGCGCTGGGCACCAACCCGGACAGCGACGAGGACTCCGGCAGCGAGGACGAGACGCTGGCCGACCTGATCGAGCGCAGCAGTAAGGATCCGGCGCCGAAGGCCGCCAAGCACGCCTCGATCATCATCCTGACCAGCGGCACCACCGGCACCCCGAAGGGCGCCAATCGCAGCACGCCGCCGACGTTGGCCCCGGTGGGCGGCATCTTGTCGCACGTCCCGTTCAAGGCCAACGAGATCACCTCGCTGCCGGCGCCGATGTTCCACGCGCTGGGATTCCTGCACGCCACCATCGCGATGTTCCTGGGCTCCACGCTGGTGCTGCGCCGCAAGTTCAAGCCGCCGCTGGTGCTCAAGGACCTGGAGAAGCACGGCGCGACCGCCATGGTGGTGGTGCCGGTGATGTTGACGCGGCTGCTCGACGCAATCGAGGAGATGGACGAGAAGCCGGACCTGTCGAAGCTCAAGATCATCTTCGTGTCCGGGTCGCAGCTCGGTGGGGAACTGGCCAGCCGCGCGCTGAAGGACTTCGGTCCGGTGATCTACAACATGTACGGGTCCACCGAGATCGCGTTCGCCACCATCGCCGAGCCCAAGCACCTGGAGAAGAACCCGGCCACGTGCGGTCCGGTGGTCAAGGGCGTCAAGGTCAAGATCCTCGACGACAACGGCAAGGAGAAGCCGCAGGGCGAGGTCGGGCGGATCTTCGTCGGCAACGCGTTCCCGTTCGAGGGCTACACCGGCGGCGGCCACAAGGAGATCATCGACGGCCTGATGTCCTCGGGCGACGTCGGCTACTTCGACGAAGAAGGCCTGCTCTTCGTCAGCGGCCGCGACGACGAGATGATCGTCTCCGGCGGCGAGAACGTGTTCCCGGCCGAGGTCGAGGACTGCCTCAGTGGACATCCGGAAGTGGTGGAAGCCACCGCGATCGGTGTCGAGGACAAAGAGTACGGGCACCGGCTGCGCGCCTTTGTGGTCAAGAAGGACGGCTCCGACGTCGACGAGGACACCCTCAAGAAGCACGTCAAAGAGGAGTTGGCCCGCTACAAGGTGCCGCGGGAGGTCATCTTCCTCGACGAGCTGCCGCGCAACCCCACCGGCAAGATCCTCAAGCGCGAGCTGCGCGAGCTGGACGTCGACGACAAGGACGAGGCCAAGGAGAAGGCCAAGGACCTGGACGAGAAGTCCGATAAGAAGGGCTCGGAGAAGGGTTCGGACAAGGACTCCGCGGACGGCGACAAAGCCCAGGGCGACGAGGCAACGGACGACAAGGCCGACGACGACAAGGCCGACGACGACAAGGCCGAAGACGACAAGGCCAAAGCCGAGTGACGCTGCGGCGTTGCGAGTGAAGGCACGGCGGGAAATTCGGCAAAATAATCCCGCCACCTGTTCACCCCGGACGCCGTAGCTTCACGCTCGAATGGGAGTGTCCCCAAGTCGTTACGGGTCGCGGGGCAGGCCGAGCAGCCGCTCGGCGATGATGTTCAGCTGGACCTCCGAGGTGCCGCCGTAGATGGTGGTGGCCCGGCTGGACAACAGATAGTCGCCCCACTTGCCTTGCGGCTGTTCAGGATCGGCGATCGCCGCATCCGAGCCGAAGGACGACACCGCGAATTCGGCGTAGCCCTGGCCGGTGCGCATCGAGAGCAGTTTGGATATCGCGGCCGAGGGCATGGCATCGCCGCCCGCCAACGTCAGCAGCGTGGAGCGCAGGTTGAGCACCTTGGCGGCGTGCCCTTCGGCGATCAGCTGACCGGCCCGCTGCCGGGCGGCCTGGTCGAAGTGGCCGTCGCGCACGAACTCGACGAACGCCGGCAGGCTGGCCAAGAAGTTCAGGTCGCTGCCGCCGATCGAAACCCGTTCGGCGGTAAGGGTATTGCGGCTGACCTCCCAGCCCCGGTTCACCTCGCCCAGTACGCACTCGTCCGGCACGAAGACGTCGTCGATGTAGACGGTGTTGAAGAACTCCTGCCCGGTGAGCTCACGCAGCGGTGTGACCGTCACGCCTTCGCTTTTCATGTCCAGCAGGAAATAGGTGATGCCGTTGTGCTTCGGCGCGCTGGGGTCGGTGCGCGCCAGCAGCGCACCCCACTGCGAGAACTGCGCCGCCGTGGTCCAGATCTTCTGGCCGGTGATGCGCCAACCACCGTCGACCCGGGTCGCCTTCGTCGACAACCCGGCCAGATCGGAGCCCGCGCCGGGCTCGGAAAACAGCTGGCACCAGACCATTTCGCCGCGGAAAGTGGGCGGCAGGAACTGCTGCTGCTGTTTTTCGGTGCCGAACGCGACGATCGACGGGATGATCCACGCGGCGATGCCGACCTGCGGCCGTTTCACCCGCCCGGCGGTGAACTCCTGGGCGATGATCACTTGCTCTACGGGGCTGGATGCCCGGCCCCACGGCTTGGGCAGATACGGCAGCACCCAGCCGGCCTCGGCGAGCGCGACGGTGCGCTCCGCGCGGTCCATGTCCTTGAACGCGGCCACCTCGGCCCGGATCTCGGCACGCAACTGCTCGGTTTCCGGGTCCAGATCGATGTCCACCGCCCGCATTCCAGTGGTGGTGGCGGTGTCCACCACCCGCTGCGGGTACTCCGAGATGCGGCCGAAACCGGCGGCCAGCAGCAGCGCCCGGCGGTAATAGACGTTGGTGTCGTGCTCCCAGGTGAACCCGATGCCGCCGTGCACCTGGATGCAGTCCTGGGTGCACCGCTGCGCCGCGGCCGGTGCCAGGGTCGCCGCCACCGCCGCGGCGAACGGGACGTGCTCGTCGGCACCGTCCAGGGCGCGTGCTGCGTCCCACACCGCTGCCGTGGCGCGTTCGGTGTCGGCCATCATCTCCGCGCACTTGTGCTTGATGGCCTGGAACTGACCGATCGGCCGGCCGAACTGTTCGCGGATCTTGGCGTAGCCGGAGGCGGTGTCGGTCGCCCAGCGCGCCACGCCCACCGCCTCCGCGGACAGCAGCGTGGTCATCAGCGCGTGGGCGGTGGTCATGCTCAGGTTGCCCAGCACCACGTCGTCGCCGACCTCGACGGCGTTGGCCCGCACGTGGGCGATGGGACGCAGCGGGTCGATGCTCGCCACCGGCTCGATCTCGAGCTGATCGGACCGCAGCACTACCCACTCTTCGCCGCTGTCGATGGCGACCGGCAGCACCAGGATGGCGGCCTGTGCGGCGGCGGGTACGGCGCGCACTTCGCCACGGATCACCAGGCCGTCGCCGTGCCGCGTTGCGGTCAGGCTCGAATCCAGCGCGTAGGCGGCGATGGCCGCCCCGCTGGCCAGTTCGGTGAGCACAGCCGCCTTGGGATCGTGCGCGGCGATCAGCGCACTGGCGATCGCCGACGGCACGAACGGCCCGGGTACTGCGCCGTAGCCGAACTCGGCGAGCACGATGGCCAGCTCCAGGACACCGAAGCCCTGGCCGCCGACCGCTTCAGCAAGGTGCACTCCCTGCAGACCCTGGTCCGCGGCGGCCTGCCAGTACGGGGGCGGGTTGGAAACCGGAGTTTCCATGGCCTCGTGCAGCACCTCCGACGGCGCCACCCGCGCCACCAGGGACCGCACCGAGTCGGCCAGGTCTTGATGTTCAGGGCTGATTGCGATCGGCATTGGTCGCCTTCCCGTGCGCGGTTTCTACCAAGCTAACAACCGGTCGGTTGGGTGGATCTCACGGCCAGCGTTTGGCGATCCAGTCCGCGATGGTGTCGGCCTGCTCATCGCGGGCACCGGGCGTGGTGAAGTAGTGGTCGCTGTCGATAGCGACGCGTGTCTTGTCGGTTGCGGCCAGCGCGTCGTAGATGCGACCCGCATCCGAGGGGAAGACGCCGGTGTCGGCCTCGGCGTTGATCACCAGCGCCGGACAGGTGATGCGGGCCAGGTGCGGCTCGGCGCGGGTCTGCGCCACCCGCAGGCTCCACATGCCCAGCCAATTTCGCAGCGTGGTGGCCGCGGCGATGCCCCGCGCGGAGCGATTGGCCTTCACCGGGGTACCGGCATAGCACGCATTCGCCTGCCGCTTGGTCGGTTCGATACTCGGGTCAACCATGCGCGGATCGGCCCAGGTGCGCTGCACGGTGAACGGACGATCCGAAAAGCCTGCGGCGCCAACACGTTTGAGCTCGGACTCGGCCCAGCCGGTGATCGCGTGGTTGCGCGCCACCTGAGCGGCCCGGTAGCGCTCGACGAACTCCGCTGAATACGGCGGCCCGTTGTTCTCGTCGAACAGGTCCAGATCGGGATCGGTTGCGACGGGATCGTTTTCGTCGACGACGGCACCGTCCATCCAGGCGGTCAGCACATCCGGGCGGCCCGGGTGGGCCGCGGTGGCGACGTAGCCGTCGGCGGCGGAGAGTTCGGTGACACCGGCGGCGGGCCGCATGCCGGGCAGCGGAGTCACATTCGGATCCACCGCCTGGGACTGATAGGCCGCCATCAGTGACCCGCCACCTGAGTTGCCCAGTAGCACCACGGTGTCCACTCCGGCTTCGTCGCGCAGCCAACGCACCCCCACCCCGATGTCGACGAGTGCGTGGTCGAGCACGAAGCTGCTTTCGAAACCCCGAAACCTGGTGTTCCAGCCCAGGAACCCGATGCCGCGGGCGGCCAGGTATTCGGCGATGTAGTGCTCGGCGAAGTCGATCTGGTAGTGCGTCGCGATCATCGCCACTTTCGGACGGTGGCCGGCGGCGTGGTGGTAGAGGCCCTGGCAGGGATGACCGCCGGCGCCGGCCCGCGCTCCGGTGGGGGACGTCAGTCCGAGGAACTCGCGGACGATCTCACTCAAGAGCGGTCCTTCTCGCTGTAGATGGCGCGATAGTAGATGTTGGCCAGCGTCCGGATGCACGCCTCGTCGTCCGGAACCTGGTGACGGGTCAGCTGGATGTAGCAGAACTGGTTGAACATCGCCACAATCGCCTCGGCGATGAGTTGCGGATCGTCGTCGGGGCAAAACCCTTGCTGCTGAGCACGTCTGACCGACTCGGCAATGAATGAAAGCGGGATGGAACACATTTCGGCCCAATGCCGCGCGAAATCCTCGCTGACCATCGCCAACTGGGAGACGCTGATCACTTCTGCCAACCGGTGCCGGTAGGTGTGCCAGTGCGCGGCGGCCGCCTGGTGGGCACGGTCGCGGTCCGACAGGCCGTGCTCGGTCACCGCCATGGCCCGCTCGTTGGCCTCGTCCCGGAAGCGCAGCGCCCACTGGCGCACCATCGCTTCCTTGGAGTCGTAGTAGTTGTAGAACGACGCCGCCGAGCGTCCGGCCTCGGTGGTGATGTCGGCGATGGTCGTCGCCAGAATCCCTCTGCGCGCGATCACTTTTCGGGCTGCGGCATCGATGGCGGCCTGGGTCCGCCGGCCGCGGTCGGTGGGGTACTGGGGACCTGCCTGTTGCGCCGCCGTCACCAGCACCTCCCCGGAACCTGAATCTGATGTTAGATTCAGGTCTGGATCTTAGGTAGGGAGACGCATCATGATCAAGCCGAACAACCCCAACACCGAATTCGAACTCGGCGGGATCAACCACGTCGCGCTGGTGTGCTCGGACATGGCGCGCACGGTGGACTTCTACAGCAACGTGCTGGGCATGCCGCTGATCAAGTCGCTTGACCTGCCCGGGGGCGCCGGCCAGCACTTCTTCTTCGACGCCGGCAACGGCGACTGCGTCGCGTTCTTCTGGTTCGCCGAGGCCGCCGACCGGGTCCCGGGACTGAGCTCGCCCGGAGCGCTGCCGGGTCTCGGTGACATCACCAGCGCGGTGAGCACCATGAACCACCTTGCGTTCCACGTGCCGGCAGAGCAGTTCGATGCCTACCGGCAGCGGCTGAAGGACAAAGGCGTGCGGGTCGGACCGGTGCTCAATCACGACGAGAGCCCTATGCAGGTTTCGGCGACCGTGCATCCCGGCGTGTACGTACGCTCCTTCTACTTTCTGGATCCCGACGGCATCATGCTGGAATTCGCTTGCTGGGTCAGGGAATTCAACGAGGCGGACACGCCGGCGGTGCCCCGGACGGCGGCCGACCGCCGCCCGCCGGTGACGGCCGGGGTGGTATGAGCGAGGCCGCTCAGGTGGCGGCGTCGGCTCGTCCCGACAGTCCGTACAGGCTGGGGTGGGTAAGTTCGCCGACCAGCAACGTCAGTTGATCGACCAGTTCGTCCGGGTCGAGGCGGACGTCACCGGTCAGCCAGGCGCTGATCGCCTGCCCGACCCCGCCCACCGCGAAGTGGGCACCCATCTTGATGCGCTCGTTGGCGCCGATGTGCAGGGCGGTCGTCGCATGGTGACCGGACAGCAGTGCGAACAGGGCGGTGGACTCCGCTCGTTTGCGGATGACGACAGGGTCGGTGAGTTTGTTGCTGAAGATCAACCGGCCGATCCGGGCGTCGCCGGCGATGGTGCGCACAATGGTGCTCAGCCCGACCCGGGTCTGTTGCTGTATGGGTGCAGTGAGTACCGCGGCCTGCGTCTGTGCCGCGAGGTCGGCGATGATCCAGTCGAACACCGCGCCGATGAACTCGTCTTTGTCAGTGAAGTTCTCGTAGAAGTAACGGGTGGCGACACCCGCCCGTTGGCAGATACCGCGCACCGTCACCGCGGACAGGTCTTGTTGATCTGCACCGAGCAGATCGAGACCGGCTGTCAGCAATTTCTGGCGTCGCTCGGCGAACCGAGCTGCCGCCCCGACGCCGCGGTACGGCCGGGCGGGCACCCCCCCACTATCCAAAGCCATCAGTTCATATTGACACCGCGGCCAGGTACCGACAAATATCTGGAAACACGGGTACGCACAATTAGCGGACCCCGCGGGACCGGAAAGGTCGTGGAATGGCCATCCTCGAAGGGGTAGCTAAGCCCCTGCAACACGTCGAGCGGACCATCGCGGAGCCGGCTCGCAGGGATCGAAGATCCGTCCCTAAGCGCCGGCCGGGCATCGACGAAGGCATGATGGGCGTCGCGCTGCTGGCTGGACCGGCCAACGTGATCATGCAGCTGGCGCGGCCGGGAGTCGGCTACGGCGTGATGGAGAGCCCGGTCGACAGCGGGCGGGTAGATCTGCACCCGATCAAGCGGGCCCGCACCACATTCACCTATCTGGCGGTCGCCACCGCCGGCAGTGACAGCCAGAAGGCGGCCTACCGGCGCGCGGTCAACCGGGTGCACGCCCAGATTCGCTCGGCACCGGACAGCCCGGTGCAGTACAACGCCTTCGATCCGAACCTGCAGCTGTGGGTGGCTGCCTGCCTGTACAAGGGCGCGGTGGATGTGCACCGCACGTTCGTCGGGGAACTGAGCGAAGCCGACGCCGAGCGTCATTACCGCGAGGGCATGAACCTGGGCACCACGTTGCAGGTGCCGCCGGAGATGTGGCCGGCCGACCGGGCCGCTTTTGACCGGTATTGGCAGGAATCACTGGAGCTGGTGCACATCGACGACGCGGTACGGGAGTACCTGTACCCGATCGCCGTCGCGCGCCTGAAGAAGTTGCCCCTGCCGGGCGTGGTGACCGCGCTCCCGGAAAGTCTCGCGTTGCTGATCACCACCGGATTCCTGCCGCAGAAGTTTCGGGACGAGATGGGCTTCCCGTGGGACCGCACCCGGCAACTGCTGTTCGACCAGCTGATGACGGTGGTGCGCATCGGCAACGGATTGCTGCCGCGCGTCGTCCGGCAGTTCCCGTTCAACGTGTTGCTGTGGGATCTCGACCGCCGAATCAAGGCCGGTCGTCCCCTGGTGTAGCCGGCCGTCGGCCCCACAGCAGGAACGCGGACGTCGACGCCTGCCGGCGGCGACGAATACCGCCTGACGCACGCTGCGCAGGACTTGCGCAGGGCGCGCATATGGTGTCGAATGGCCGATAATGAAAACCATATTCATCAACATGGTTGGCTGATGCATGTCTTGGATGGCGTCACCCCCTGAGGTGCACTCGACGTTGCTCAGCAGCGGGCCCGGACCGGGACCGTTGTTGTCGGCCGCCGCGGCATGGACGGCGCTGAGCACCGAGTACACCGCGGTGGCCGACGAACTCGTGGCCACCCTGGCAGCGGTGCAGGGCGGGGCCTGGGAGGGGCCGAGTGCCGCGCAGTATGTCGCCGCCCACGCGCCCTACGTGGCCTGGCTGACGCAGGCCGGTGCCGACAGCGCCAGCGCCGCCGCCCAGCACGAGACGGCGGCGGCCGCGTACACCACCGCGGTGGCCGCTATGCCCACGCTGGTGGAGCTGGCGGCCAATCACGCGATACACGGCGTGCTGGTCGCGACCAACTTCTTCGGGATCAACACCATCCCGATCGCGCTCAACGAGGCCGACTACGCGCGGATGTGGGTGCAGGCGGCCACCACCATGGCGACCTATGACGCCCTCTCGGGTGCGGCAGCGGCGGCGACGCCAGTGACGTCGCCGGCGCCGGAGATCGTGCACGACGAGCACGAGCACGAGGACGAAGACGGCCACGAACACGAGGGGGAGGAGGGCCACGGGGGTCACGAGCACGGCGACCCGACCCAATTGGACTTCCTCGTCGCGGACTTGCTGCGCGCGCTGACCAACGGCCAGATCAACTGGGACCCGCTCGAGGAGACCCTCAACGGGGTCCACATGCATGACATCACCGACGCGACCCAGCCCATCTGGTGGGTCGCCCGTTCCCTGGAGTTCGGTCAGCAGTTCGAAACCTTCGTCCAGCAGCTGTTCACCAATCCCGCGGGGGCGCTGGAATACGTCGTCGAGCTCGCCGAATTCGATTGGCCGACGCACCTTGCGCAACTTGCGCCGTTGCTGCAGTCGCCGCAGTTGCTGGCGGCCGCAATGGGTAGCGCCGTGGCCAACCTGGGTGCGACCACCGGTTTCGCCGGGCTCGCGGGGCTCGGTGCCATTCCAGCCCCCGTCGTCGCCGCGATCGTCCCCCCGGTCGCCGCCGCGCCGGTGCTGCCGGCCGTCGGCACCGCGGCCCCGTCCGTCGTCGCATCGGCGCCCGCGTCGGCCGCCCCGGCACCTACCACCGCGACGGCAACAGCCACGGTCACCAGTGCCCCGTCGGCGCCCCCGCCGGCTCCGGTCGCCGGCGGCGGCTTCCCCTTCCTGGTGGGCGGGGGACCCGGCGTCGGGTTCGGCTCCGGTATGAGTGCCGGTGCCTACGCCAGCAGAAAAGCGTCAGAGCCCGATGCGGCTGCCGTGGCGGCGGCCGCGGCGGCACGCGAGCAGGCGCGCCGGCAGCGGCGCCGACGGACGGCGCTGCACGAACACGGCAACGAATTCGCCGACATGAATGTCGACGTCGACCCCGACTGGGATGCCGAACCGGAGTCCTTCGCGTCGAACCGGGGGGCGGGGAAGCTGGGTTTTGCCGGCACGGTTCGCAACGAGTCGGCCGACGATGCGACGGGGCTGACCGCCCTGGCCGGCGACGAGTACGGCGGCGGCCCCCGGGTCCCGATGCTGCCGAACAGCTGGAACCCCGGCCGCGCGTAAGGTCGGCCCGGTGCGCAGTGACGGAGACAGCTGGGACATCACCACAAGTGTCGGATCGACGGCACTGTTCGTGGCAACCGCGCGGGCGTTGGAGGCGCAGAAGGCCGATCCGCTCGTCGTTGACCCCTACGCGGAGCTGTTCTGTCGTGCGGTCGGTGGTTCGTGGGCGGATGTCCTCGACGGCAGGGATCCCGACCACGAATTGAAGAGCGAGGACTTCGGTCAGCACTTCGTCAACTTCCAGGGTTGCCGCACCAGGTACTTCGATGCCTACTTCGAGCGCGCCGCCGCGGCCGGTGTGCGGCAGGTGGTCATCCTGGCGGCCGGATTGGACTCCCGCGCGTACCGGTTGCCTTGGCCGGACGGCACCACGATCTTCGAGCTCGATCAGCCGCAAGTCCTCGACTTCAAGCGGCAGGTGCTCGCCGAGCACGGTGCGCAGCCGCGGGCCGAACGTCGGGAGATCGCCGTCGACCTCCGCGACGACTGGTCACAAGCGTTGCGGGACAAAGGATTTGACCCCGAACGACCTTCAGCCTGGATCGCCGAAGGTCTGCTGATCTATCTGCCGGCCACCGCCCAGGAGGCGCTGTTCACCGGGATCGACGCGTTGGCCGGTCCAGGTAGTCACGCGGCGATCGAGGAAGGCGCCCCGCTGCCCCGAGACGAATACGAGGCCAAGGTGGCAGCAGAACGCGCCGATCCGGATGCCGGTCAGCGTCCTTTCTTTCAGCTGGTCTACAACGAGCAATGCGCCCCGGCCACCGAATGGTTCGGCCGGCGCGGCTGGACGGCGGTCGGTACGCCGCTGAACGATTACCTGCGTGAGGTGGGCCGGCCCGTCCCCGGCCCGGACTCCGAGGCCACGCCGATGTTCTCCCGCATCACGCTGGTGAGTGCTGCGAAGTCGTAACACCGGGTGTCGAAAGGCGCCGCTGCAACGGTTCTGGCACCGCTCCGCCCCGCCGTTGTTAATGAAAACCATATTCAGTAAGCTGGGCCGCTGGGCGTCGTTCGGCCGCGAAGAGCAGAAGACTCGCTGGTCAGAGGGCTGAGACGGGAGTTGGTGTGGTGAAGCGCACGCAATTGACCGCCTCGACAGTTAGCTTAGGGAATGCTAACTTCGGGGGGCTAACGGGCGGAGTCTGCCAATGGAGATCTTAACCTCAGGTGAAGGCGGGGGCGTGGAACGCGGTGACATAGGTGGTCGGTCGGGCCTGTCGACGGGCATGGTTGCGGCCGAACCCCGACCCTCCCGGACCGACAGCAGGGTCGACGAAGACGTGATCAGCAGGTTCGCCACCTGCTGCCGGGCCCTGGGCATCGCGGTTTACGAGCGGCAACGTCCCGCCGACCTGAGCGCGGCCCGCTCGGGCTTCAGCGCGCTGACCCGGATCGCGCACGAACAGTGCGACGCCTGGATCGGCCTGGCCGCCTCCGGCGACACCTCCAAGCGTGTGCTGGAACAGATTTCGCGCACCGTGGCCACGGCCGGTGTGCTGCAACGACAGGTGGAACTGACCCCGGGTGCACTCGGCTACCGGTACGACACCGGCCTGTACCTGCAGTTCCGGGCCACCACCGCGGACGACTTCCACCTGGCCTGCGCGGCCGCACTGGCCTCCGAAGAACAGTTCGCCGAGGCCTACGACATCGTCAGCCGCATCGTCGAACGCCGGCCCAAGTCGCGCGAGGCGCGCTGGATCGCGGTCGTCATCAATTACCGGGCGGAGCGCTGGTCGGACGTCGTGAAGTTGCTGACCCCGATCGTCAACGACACCGACCTGGACGAGGCCTTCGCGCACGCGGTGAAGATCGCGCTGGGCACCTCGCTGGCCCGGTTGGGCATGTTCGCTCCGGCGCTGTCCTACCTCGAGGAACCCGAGGGCCCTATCGCCGTGGCCGCGGTCGACGGCGCGCTGGCCAAGGCGCTGGCGCTGCGCGCACACGTGGACGAAGAAGCGGCCAGCGACGTGTTGCACGAGCTCTACGCGGCCAACCCGGAGAACCAGGAGATCGAGCAGGCGCTGTCCGACCCGAGTTTCGGGATGGTCACCACCACCGCGGCGCGTATCGAAGCCCGCACCGACCCGTGGAACCGCGACACCGAGCCCAGCGACGCCGACTTCGTGGACCCGGGTGCCCGCGAACGCAAGGCGACCCTGCTGGCCGAGGCCGAGGTGGCACTCAACGAATTCATCGGTCTCGACGAGGTGAAGAACCAGGTTTCCCGGCTCAAGAGCTCGGTCGCCATGGCGGTGCTGCGCCAGCAGCGCGGATTGACCGTCGCGCAGCGCACCCACCACCTGGTGTTCGCCGGCCCGCCCGGAACGGGTAAGACCACCATTGCCCGGGTGGTCGCCAAGATCTACTGCGGCCTGGGGCTGTTGAAACGCGAGAACATCCGCGAGGTGCACCGTGCCGACCTGATCGGTCAGCACATCGGCGAAACCGAAGCCAAGACCAACGCCATCATCGACAGCGCCCTGGACGGCGTGCTGTTCCTCGACGAGGCCTACGCTCTGGTGGCCACCGGCGCCAAGAACGACTTCGGCCTGGTGGCCATCGACACGCTGCTGGCGCGCATGGAGAATGACCGCGACCGGCTGGTGGTCATCATCGCCGGATATCGAGCCGACTTGGACAAGTTCCTCGACACCAACGAGGGTCTGCGGTCGCGGTTCACCCGCAGCATCGACTTCCCGTCCTACCAGCCGGCGGAGCTGACCGAGATCGCGAATCTCATGGCGCAGCAACGGGACAGCGTATTCGAGCCGGCCGCGCTGGAGGACATGCAGCGACTCTTCACCCACCTGGCGCAGACGTCTTCGCCGGACAGCAACGGGATCAGCCGGCGCAGCCTCGACATCGCGGGCAACGGCCGGTTCGTCCGGAACATCGTCGAACGGTCGGAAGAGGAGCGCGAATTCCGGCTCGACCACTCCGAGCAGGCCGGTACGGGTGAATTCACCGATGAGGACCTGATGACAATCACCGCACAAGATGTCGGCAACACCGTGGCCCCGCTGTTGCGCGGGCTGGGACTGTCGGTGCCGGCATGAGCAAGAACGACGCCGACGGCGAATGGGCGGACGACCGACGTTCGTTCACCTCTCGCACCCCGGTCAACGAGCACCCCGACAAGGTGGAATATAGGCGCGGTTTCGTCACCCGGCACCAGGTGACAGGTTGGCGATTTGTGATGCGCCGCATCGCTTCCGGGATCGCGCTGCACGACACCAGGATGCTGGTCGACCCGCTGCGCACCCAGTCGCGCGCGGTGATGATGGGCGTGCTGCTGCTGATCACCGGGTTGATCGGCTGCTTCGTATTCTCGCTGATCCGGCCCAATGGGCAGGTCGGCAACAACGTGGTACTGGCCGACCGGTCCACTGCCGCACTGTATGTGCGGGTGGGCGATCAGTTGCACCCGGTGTTGAACCTGACCTCCGCCCGGCTGATCGCCGGTCAGCCGGTCAACCCGACCACAGTGAAAAGTGCTGAGCTGGACCGGTTTGCGCGCGGCAACCTGATCGGCATCCCGGGCGCCCCGGAGCGCATGGTGCAGAGCAGCTCCCGCGACGCGGCCTGGACGGTGTGCGACGGCGTCACCGGGCAGGGTGGGCGCGGCGCCCGCAGCACCGGTGTGACTGTTATTGCGGGACAACCGAAGACCGACGGCACCCGGGCCGCGGCGATCAGTCCGACGCAGGTGATCCTGGTCGACGCAGCCGCTTCCGGGGGCAACGGCACCTGGCTGCTGTGGGAAGGCAAGCGCAGCCAGATCAACCTGGCCGACCATGCGGTCACCAACGCGCTCGGCCTGGGCACCGAGGTGCCGGCGCCGCGGCCGGTTGCGGCCGGACTGTTCAATGCGATTCCGGAGTCGGCGCCGTTGGCGGCGCCGCCCATCCCGAACGCCGGTGCCCCGGCGGGCTACCCCGTCCCCGCCCCGATCGGCGGCGTGGTGGTGGCCTATTCGCTGGACAGGGCCGGCTCGGACACCTTCTACGCGGTACTGCCCGACGGTCTGCAGCCGATCTCGCCGGTGTTGGCCTCGATCCTGCGCAACACCAATTCCTATGGCCTGCAACAACCGCCGCGGTTGGCCGCCGACGAGGTGGCCAAGCTGCCCGTCTCGCGGATGTTGGACACCTCGCGTTACCCCGCCCAGCCGGTCACCCTGGTCAACGCGGCCAGCAACCCGCTCGCCTGTGCCTTCTGGAGCAAGCCGTCCGGCGCCGCCACCAGTTCCCTGACCCTGTTGTCGGGTTCGGCACTGCCGGTGGCCGAGGGCGTGCGCACCGTCGATCTGGTCGGGGGTGGGGCCAAGATCGCGCTCACCCCGGGCACCGGATACTTCACCCAGACGGTGGGCGGTGGTGCGGCGGCGCCGGCGACCGGCTCGCTGTTCTGGGTCTCCGACACCGGGGTGCGGTACGGCATCGACAACGAGTCCGACCGGTCCGGGACCAACGGCAAAGCCGTTGAGGCACTGGGGCTGCAGTCGCCGCCATTGGCCATCCCGTGGTCGATCCTGTCCTTGTTCGCAGCAGGTCCGACGCTGTCGCGCGCCGATGCGCTGTTGGCGCATGACGGTTTGCCGCCGGACAGCCGACCGGGCCGTCCGGTATCCGCCGAAGGGGAGCCCCGATGAGCAGACTGATCTTCGAGGCACGCCGACGGCTGGCGCCGCCGAATGCCCGCAAGGGCACCATCACCATCGAGGCGCCGCCGGAGTTGCCGCGGGTCATCCCGCCGTCGCTGTTCCGGCGTGCGATGCCGTACCTGATCGGCATCCTGATCGTCGGCATGATCGTCGCGCTGTTCGCCACCGGCATGCGGCTGATCTCGCCGCAGACGCTGTTCTTCCCGTTCGTGCTGCTGCTGGCCGCCACCGCGCTCTACCGCGGCGACAGCAACAAGATGCGTACCGAGGAAGTCGACGCAGAACGTGCCGACTACCTGCGGTACCTGTCGGTGGTCCGGGACAACATCCGGGCCGCCGCCGCCGAGCAGCGCGCCGCCGCGCAGTGGTCGCATCCGGAGCCCGGGGCGCTGGCCGCGGTGCCCGGTTCCCGGCGCCAGTGGGAGCGTGACCCCCACGACCCGGACTTCCTGGTACTGCGCGCCGGTCGCCACTCCGCGCCGCTCACCACCACGCTGCGGGTGAATGACATCGCCGATGAGATCGACCTGGAACCGGTGTCGCACAGCGCATTACGTAGCCTGCTCGACACCCAGCGGACCGTCGCCGACGTGCCGACGGGTATCGACCTGAGCAAGGTCTCGCGGATCAGCGTGCTGCCCGGCCCCGATGGCGGCGAGCCGGACGTGCACGCGGCGGTACGCGCGTGGATCGCCCACGCGGTCACCTGGCATGACCCGACCGTGCTCGGTGTCGCGCTGGCCTCCCGCAATCTGGAGAGTGCCGACTGGTCGTGGTTGAAGTGGTTGCCGCACGTCGACATTCCCGGCCAGGTCGACGGCGTCGGCCCGGCCCGTTACCTCACCACCGATGCCGACGATCTGGCCGAGCTGCTGGCGCCGGCGCTGGAGGACCGCCCGGCGTTCACCGGGCAGCCGGTCGACGCCCTGCGTCATCTGCTGATCGTCGTCGATGACCCGGACTACGACCTGACCGCGTCCACGCTGGCCGTCGGACGCGCGGGCGTCACCGTCCTGCACATCTCGGCCACACCGCCCAACCGCGAGCAGTACTCCGACCCGGAGAAGCCGATCCTGCGGATCGCGGGTGGCGGCATCCAGCGCTGGCAGACCGGCGGTTGGCAACCCTACATCGACTCCGCCGACGGACTGGGGGCCGAGGACGCGTCGCACCTGGCGCGTCGGCTGTCCCGCTGGGACTCCAACCCGACCCACACCGGGCTGCGGTCGGCGGCCACCCGCGGGGCGAATTTCACCACGCTGCTGGGGATTCCGGATGCGTCCCGGCTGGATGTGCCCGCATTGTTCGCACCGCGGCGCCGCGACGACGAGTTGCGCGTGCCGATCGGCGTGACCGCGACCGGCGAGCCGCTGATGTTCGACCTCAAGGACGAGGCCGAGGGCGGGATGGGTCCGCATGGCCTGATGATCGGTATGACGGGTTCGGGCAAGTCGCAGACCTTGATGTCGATCCTGTTGTCGCTGTTGACCACTCACTCCGCGGACCGCCTGATCGTCATCTACGCCGACTTCAAGGGTGAAGCCGGGGCCGACAGCTTCCGCAATTTCCCGCAGGTGGTCGCGGTCATCTCGAACATGGCGGAGAAGAAGTCGCTGGCCGACCGGTTCGCCGACACGCTGCGCGGCGAGGTGGCCCGGCGCGAGATGTTGCTGCGCGAGGCCGGCCGGCGGGTGCAGGGCAGCGCGTTCAACTCGGTGACCGAGTACGAGGCGGCGCAGGCTGCCGGGCACGACTTACCGCCCGTGCCAACACTTTTCGTGGTCGCCGACGAATTCACTCTGATGCTGGCCGATCACCCGGAGTACGCGGAGTTGTTCGACTACGTCGCGCGCAAGGGCCGTTCGTTCCGCATCCACATCCTGTTCGCGTCGCAGACCCTGGACGTCGGCAAGATCAAGGACATCGACAAGAACACCTCATACCGGATCGGTCTGAAGGTGGCCAGCCCCAGCGTGTCCCGGCAGATCATCGGCGTCGAGGACGCCTACCACATCGAATCGGGCAAGGAGCACAAAGGCATCGGGTTCCTGGTGCCCGCGCCGGGTGCGACCCCGATCAAGTTCCGGTCCACCTACGTCGACGGCATCTACGAGCCGCCGCAGACCGCCAAAACCCTTGTCGTGCAGTCAGCTCCAGAACCGAAGCTGTTCACGGCCGGCGCCGTGGAGCCGGACCCGGGCACCGTGATCTCCGGCATCGAGGAAGACGAACCGGCCGGTCCGCCGCGCAAGCTGATCGCGACCATCGGCGAGCAGCTGGCCGCCTACGGGCCGCGGGCACCGCAGCTCTGGCTGCCGCCGCTGGACGAGCCGATCCCGCTGACCTCGGTGCTCGCCCGGGCCGGGATACCGCCCCGGCAGTGGCGTTGGCCGCTCGGCGAGGTCGACAAGCCCTTCGAGATGCGGCGCGACCCGCTGGTGTTCGACGCGACCTCGTCGGCCGGCAACATGGTCATCCACGGTGGTCCGAAGTCCGGGAAATCGACTGCGCTGCAGACGTTCATCATGTCGGCGGCCGGTCTGCACTCGCCGCGCGACGTCACGTTCTACTGCCTGGACTACGGCGGCGGTCAGCTGCGCGCGCTGGAGGGTCTGGCGCACGTCGGCAGTGTCGCCTCGGCGCTGGAGCCCGAACGCATCCGGCGCACCTTCGGCGAGCTCGAGCAGCTGCTGCTGTCGCGTCAGCAGCGCGAGACCTTCCGCGACCGTCCCGGCAACGGCCAGCACGCCGCGCCGGACTCCGGCCTCGCGGACGACGGGTTCGGCGAGGTGTTCTTGGTCATCGACAACCTGTACGGTTTCGGCCGCGACAACACCGACCAGTTCAACACTCGAAACCCGTTGCTGGCCAAGGTGACCGAACTGGTCAACGTCGGCCTGGCCTACGGCATCCACGTGGTCATCACCACGCCGAGCTGGCTGGAGGTGCCGCTGGCGATGCGGGACGGGCTGGGCCTGCGCCTGGAGCTCAAGCTGCACGACGCCCGGGACAGCAACGTCCGGGTGACCGGAGCGCTGCAACGCCCGGCCGAGGCGGTGCCGCACGACCAGCCGGGTCGGGGGTTGACCATGGCCGCCCAGCATTTCCTGTTCGCCGAACCGGAGCTGGACCAGATCCCCGCGATCAACGCGCGCTACCCGGGCCAGGCCGCACCGCCGGTGCGGTTGCTGCCCACCGACCTCACGCCGGCAGCGGTCGGTGCGCTGTATCGGGGACCGGAACGGGTCGTGCTCGGCCAGCGCGAGGAAGACCTTGCGGCGGTGGTCCACGACTTCGTCGAGAACCCGCTGCTGATGGTGTTCGGCGACGGCAAGTCCGGCAAGACCACGCTGCTGCGCCACATCATCCGGACCATCCGCGAGAACTCGACCGCCGACCAGGTGGCCTTCACCGTGCTGGACCGCCGGTTGCACCTGGTGGACGAGCCGCTGTTCGCCGACAACGAGTACACGGCCAACATCGACCGGATCACCCCGGCGATGATCGGGCTGGCCAACCTCATCGAATCGCGCCGTCCGCCGGCGGGCCTGTCGCCGGCTGAATTGTCCCGCTGGAACTTCCGGGACCAGTCAGCCGACCACCCGTCCGGCCACACCCATTACCTGATCATCGACGACGTCGATCAGATCCCGGACTCACCGGCCACCAGCGGCCCCTACCTCGGGCAGCGACCGTGGACCCCGCTGATCGGTCTGCTCGGCCAGGCCAGCGAACTGGGACTGCGGGTGATCGTCACCGGCCGTGCCTCGGGGTCGGCACACGGCCTGATGACCAATCCGTTGCTGCGCCGGTTCAACGACTTGCAGGCGACCACCCTGATGCTGGCCGGAAATCCACAGGACAGCGGCAAGATTCGCGGCCAGCGGTTCAGCCGGCTGCCCGCCGGCCGCGCCATGCTCCTCACCGACAGCGACTACCCGACCTTCATCCAGTTGGTCAATCCGCTCGTCGGTGCAGCCGCGATATTCGGTGATACGCAACAGAAAGGAAGTCAGTAATGGCGTTGCGAGTAGTTCCTGAAGGACTGGCCGGCGCGAGCGCCGCCGTGGAAGCCTTGACCGCCCGATTGGCGGCGGCGCACGCCGCTGCGGCGCCGCTGATCACCGCGGTGGTGCCACCGGCCGCGGACCCCGTGTCGCTGCAGACCGCTGCCGGGTTCAGCGCCCAGGGCCAGGAGCACGCCGCCGTCGCGGCGCAGGGTGTCGAAGAGCTGGGCCGGGCCGGTGTCGGTGTCGGCACGGCGGGCGCCAGCTACCTCGCCGGTGACGCGGCGGCCGCTGCGACCTACGGGATCGCGGGCGGCTGACCATGAGCTCCCCCCTGGGGCCGATCTGGATTGCATCGCCGCCTGAGGTGCATTCGGCGTTGCTGAGTAGTGGACCGGGACCGGCGTCGCTGTTGGCGGCCGCCGGGGCCTGGAACGCGCTCAGCGCCGAATACGCGGCGACGGCAGCAGAACTCAGCGGTCTGGTGGGCGGAGTACAGGCGGGTTCGTGGGAGGGGCCGACCGCCGAACAATATGCCGCGGCACATCTGCCGTATGTGGCGTGGCTGCAACAGGCCAGCGCCGATGCGGCCGGAACGGCGGCCCAGCACGACATCGCGGCGTCGGCATACACCGCCGCCTTGGGGGCCATGCCGACACTGGCGGAGCTGGCCGCCAACCACGTCATGCACGGCGTGCTGGTGGCGACGAACTTCTTCGGGCTCAACACCATCCCGATCGCGCTCAACGAAGCCGACTACACGCGGATGTGGCTGCAGGCCGCGGCCACGATGGGCTTGTACCAGGCGGCCGCGGGGACGGCGCTGGCCTCGGCGCCCCGCAGCACTGCGGCGCCGACCATCGTCAACCCCGGTGCGGAGGCAGCATCGGCGGCCGACGTCACCCAGGCCGCCGCAGCCGCACCCGCCGCCGACGCCGGTTCGCAGTTCAACATCCTGCAGATCATCGTGGACCTGCTGCGTTCCTACGTGCTGACGCTGCCCGACGGCCAATTGCTGTGGGACTTCCTGTCCAATCCGCTGCCGGCCATCGAGCAGATGATCATCGACTTCGCCACCAACCCGCAGGCCGCCCTGGTCACCTGGGGGCCGCTGCTGTTCGCGCTGGGTTACCAGGCGTTCTTCCAGCCGGTCGGTTGGGGTACCTGGGGCACGGTGCTCAGTGCGCCGCTGTGGGCACCCCCGCTGCTCGCCGTCGGGCTGGCCAGTCTGGGTTTCCTGAGTCTGCTGAACGTGGACGTGGTTCCGGAGGTCCCGGCGGCGGCACCGCCGCCTGCGCCGATGCCGGTCGCCCAGCACCAGAGCTTCCCGGCCGTGGGACTCGGTTCGACGGTGGCGGGTCCGGCCGGGGCGCCGGCGTCCGCGCCGGCCGCGGGTGCGCCCGCCGGTTCGGTGCCCGCGACCGCCCCGGCGACGGCGGCTTTCCCGTATGCCGTTGCCGGACCGGATGACTGGGGGCCGAGTCTGGGTCCGACCGTGGGTGGCCGTACCGCGGCCAAGGCGCCAGCCGCGACCATTCCCGCCGCCGGAGCGGCCGCGGTGAGCAGCGCAGCGGCCCGGGCCAAGCGGCGGCGTCGCGCACCGCTGCACGACCACAGCGACGAGTTCCTGGACATGGACTCCGCCGTCGATCCCATCTGGAACGGCGACGACGCGCAGGCGTCCGAGCGCGGCGCCGGCACGTTCGGCTACGCCGGCACCATACCCAGGCAGACGGTGCAGCGGGCCGCCGGGCTGACGGCGCTGGCCGGCGACGAATTCGGCGGTGGCCCAAAGGTTCCGATGATGCCAGGTACCTGGGAGCAGGCCGGAGAGGAAGGGGGGCCGGAAAGTCAGCGAGATGACTTACCGCGTAACGGGCAGTGATGGTTTTGCGATTCGGCTGAATCGAAGAGATGGAAAGGAAGAGCTATGAGTTTGTTGGATGCTCATATTCCGCAGTTGGTGTCGTCGCAGTCGGCGTTCGGTGCCAAGGCGGGGTTGATGCG
>NZ_JBVAXK010000016.1:0-58834 GCF_055419285.1 Mycobacterium sp. IDUB_28
CCAACTGGACCGACTGGACCCACTGGGCCGACAACCACCCACCACCCCACCCCGACGACGACCCACCACCCTTCTGACCGGCACCGTTTGCACTCGGTGGGCCGGGGTACCCGCTTAGGTATGGCACGGTTCGGCTATACCTTGATGACAGAGCAATGCGGTCCGAAAGAGCTTGTGCGCGATGCCGTTTCGGCCGAACAGCGTGGGTTCGACTTCGAAGTATGCAGCGACCATTTCTCACCGTGGCTTGCTACCCAGGGCCATGCTCCCAATGCGTGGGCGGTGCTCGGCGCCGTGGCACACGCGACGGAAAACGTAGATCTCTACTCGTACGTGACCTGCCCGACGATGCGGTATCACCCGGCGATCGTCGCGCAACAAGCCGCCACCGTTCAGATCCTCGCCGACGGGCGGTTCACCCTCGGTCTGGGCAGCGGTGAAAACCTCAACGAGCATGTGGTCGGCAAAGGTTGGCCGACCGTCGAGCGACGGCAGGACATGCTGCGCGAAGCCATCAAGATCATCCGCGAATTGTTCAGCGGAGACTTGGTCGACTGGAAGGGTGACTACTTCCAAGTGGATTCGGCGCGATTGTGGGATGTGCCCGACGTGCTGCCCGGCATCGCGGTAGCGCTCGCGGGTGCCAGGGGCGTCGACAAGCTGGGCAAACTCGCCGACCACCTGGTGGCGGTGCAGCCCGACAGCGAACTGGTCGACGCGTGGCATGTGGCGCGGCAGAGCGGCGGGTGGCCCGGGGCCGGGCGGGTGATCGGCCAGATCCCGATCTGCTGGGATCCCGATCGCGACACCGCCATCAAGCGCGCACACGACCAGTTCCGGTGGTTTGCCGGCGGCTGGGCCGTCAACGCCGACCTGCCGACACCCGCGGGTTTCGCCGGCGCGACGCAATTCGTCCGGCCCGAAGATGTCGCCGAGAGCATTCCGTGCGGCCCGGACCTGGACGCCATCGTCGAAGCAGTCAAGCCGTTCTGGGAAGGCGGTTTCAGCGACGTCGCGCTCATCCAAATCGGCGGCGACACACAGCAGCAATTCCTCGAGGAAGCCGCCGAACCACTGCTGGAGTCGTTGCGCGCAGCCTCGACCTAGGCAGGTTTGGCTGGCCAGAGCCCGGGTATGGCTGCCGTAACACGAGCGGGTCGGATCCGCTACCGGGTCTGAACGAGGGGTGTTGGTAATGAATGAGTCCGCTAGCAGGACCGTGGCATTGGTGAAAGGCCTTGGCGTAGCCAGTTTTGGGCTTGGTTTGTCGGAGATATTGGCACCAAGCAGAGTGGCGGACCTCGCCGGTGTCGACGAGACACCGCGGGCTCGGAAGATCATGCAGGCGCTGGGTGTTCGCGAATGTGGCCACGGCGCAGCGCTTTTGCTGGGTTCCGAAAAGCTGGTGTGGACGCGGGTGGCCGGCGACGTACTTGACGTCGCAGTGCTGGCTGCCGGCGTAGCCCGGCGTGGGCCCGGTCGCCGCACCAGGGGCAGCATCGCCCTCGCCGCCCTCACGGTGATCGGCGGCCTCGATCTGTACGCCGCTCTGAGTACCACCGGCGGTCAAAGCCCGCGCCATGCGGGCGGACAACATCATGAATCGCTGCGCGCCGCTGTTACCGTACTGCGTTCTCCCGACGAGGTTTACAACTTTTGGCGGGACTTGGAAAACCTGCCCAGCTTCATGCATCACCTGCAGTCGGTCACCATCGACGCCGACGGCCGCTCCCACTGGGTCGCGAACGCTCCGGTGGGGCAACCCATTCGATGGGACGCGCGGATCGTCGACGACGTGCCCGGCAAGCGGATATCGTGGCAGTCGTTGCCCGGCTCGGGAATTGACAACAGCGGCTGTGTCGACTTCACCCCCGACGGCTCCGGCAAGGGCACCGAAGTCCGGGTCACCATCGGCTATCAACTGCCGGGTGGCGGTCTGGCCAAGGCGGCGGCCGCGCTACTCGGTGAGTCACCGCAACAGCAGGTCAACGACGATCTCCGTCGATTCAAACAGATCATCGAAACGGGCCAGGTGACGCGCTCGGACGGATCGCCCGGCGGGACGGTCTCCTTCCAGCAGATGCACCAGCAGAACGCCCAACCCGCCAACCAAGGAAGTCAAGCATGAAAGCAACAGTGTGGGCCGGGCGTAATAGCGTTGAGGTGCAAACGGTTCCGGACCCGAAGATCCTCAACGACCGCGATGCCATCATTAGGGTGACCTCGACCGCCATCTGCGGGTCGGACCTGCACCTCTACGATGGATACATCCCCACCGTCAAGCGCGGCGACGTGCTCGGACACGAATTCATGGGCGAAGTCGTCGAAATCGGAAAGAATGTCGGCAACCTCACGGTCGGTGACCGGGTGGTGGTCCCCTTTCCGATCGCATGCGGGGCATGTTCGGCGTGCAGCCGCGACCTGTACTCGCTATGCGAGAACTCCAATCCCAATGCTGGGATGGCAGAGAAGTTGCTGGGGCATTCGCCCGCAGGTATCTTCGGCTACTCCCACATGATGGGCGGGTTCGCCGGTGGGCAGGCCGAATACGTGCGGGTGCCGTTCGCCGATGTCGGCCCGTTGAAGGTCGAGGACGATCTGACCGACGATCAGGTGCTCTTCCTCTCCGACATCCTGCCGACCGGGTACATGGGCGCCGAGATGTGCGACATCCAGCCGGGTGATGTGGTGGCCGTATGGGGCGCCGGCCCGGTGGGTTTATTCGCCATGGTCAGCGCCCTGTTGCTGGGTGCTTCCAAAGTCATTGCCATAGACCAGGTCCCGTACCGGCTTGAACTGGCGCAGAAATTGGGAGCCACGACGCTCAACTTCGCTGAGACGTCGGTACTCGATGAGCTACAGGACATGACGGCCGGCCGCGGACCGGACCACTGCATCGACGCCGTCGGGTCGGAGGCCCGCAACGGATCGACTCTGGTCGACGCCTATGACCGGGTGAAACAGGCCGCACGGCTGGAAACCGAACGGCCACACGCACTTCGAGAGGCGGCCATGAGTTGCCGCAACGGTGGAACGATCTCGATCGTCGGCGTCTACGGCGGGTTGATCGACAAGTTCCCCATCGGCGCGGTCATGAACCGATCGTTGACCATCAAGGCGGGTCAGTGCCACGTGCACAGGTATATGCGACCGTTGCTGGAACGCATCCGCAAGGGCGATATCGACCCGACCGTCATCATCAGTCACCACCTGCAACTCGACCAGGCGTCGCATGGTTACGAGATCTTCAAGCACAAGCAGGACAGCTGCACCAAGGTGATCCTCAACCCGTAAAGGAGTGGAAACCATGTCAAATGAATTGGACGGCAAGCGGATCGCGTTTCTGGCCGCCGACGGGGTGGAGAAGGTCGAATTCGAGCAACCCCGCCAGGCGCTGCAGGAGGCCGGAGCCCAGACTTACCTGTTGTCGCTGGAAGACGGTGAAATCGAGGCCCGCAACCACGATCTGGAGCCGGCGGGCACAATCAAGGTCGACCGCAAGGTTTCGGACGCATCGGTCGACGAGTACGACGGACTCATTCTGCCCGGCGGCACGGTCAATCCTGACAAGTTACGCGCCAACAAAGATGCCGTCACCTTCGTGCGGGACTTCGTCGACTCCGGGAAGCCCGTCGCCGCCATCTGTCACGGGCCCTGGACGCTGGTGGAAGCCGGCGTGGTTGCCGGCCGCCGGATGACGTCGTATGGCAGCATCCGCACCGATCTGCGCAACGCGGGTGCCCGGGTGGTCGACGAAGAGGTGGTGGAGGACAAAAACATCATCACCAGTCGCTCACCGAAGGACCTCGACGCGTTCTGCAAAGCCGTCATCAAGCAGCTTGCCCAGGCTCCGGCGCGCGCCCGATAGCACCGGGCATTGGCAAAGCAGGTTTAACACGATCGTCTGCGGGCATTAATCTGGCCATGACAGCCACGTTGCCAGCTTCGGATTCGACTCCGATTGCCGAACGGGTTTACCAGCCGCAGCACGACTCGCACCTGCTCGTGGACACCATGCGGTGGACGGGTCTGATCCGGGGCCGTCGGGTGCTGGACCTGTGTACCGGATCGGGTTACGTCGCGATCTCGGCGGCACAGATGGGTTGTGCCAGCATCACCGCCTTCGACATCTGTCCGCAGGCCGTGCGCTATTCACGCAGCAACGCTTCCTGCGTCGGAGCCGATGTCGATGTGCGCCAAGGCTCGTGGGTCGACGCGTTGGATTGCGCTCCGTTCGACGTGGTGGTCTCCAATCCGCCGTATGTGCCCGCCCCTCCGCTCGACGACACCGACCGTATCCCCGCAGCAGCCGGTCCGTCGTGGGCGTGGAACGCCGGCCCCGACGGTCGGCAAGTACTGGACCCGCTGTGCGAAACGGCGTCAAAGTTGTTGTGCAACGGCGGATCTCTGCTCCTGGTGCACTCGGCGCTGGCCGGTGTGCAGCAGTCGATCGACCAGCTGCGTGCCACCGGGTTGGACGCCGACGTCGTTGCCAGTCAACTCATTCCGTTTGGACCGGTGCTGACGGCACGAGCAGAATGGCTCGAGGAACTGGGGCTCATCCGCCCGGGCCATCGGGAGGAAGAAATCGTGGTCATTCGAGCAGACAAGCCATGAGCACCACGCGAGTGCAGGTCATTCCCAACGGTCCGGTACTGGTCTCCGGTCCGGTGCGAATCGAGATGCCCGACGGCAATGTCGTGGAATCGGACCGCTTCATGGTCGCGATCTGCACCTGTCGGCGCAGCCAGGACTATCCGCTGTGCGATACCAGCCATCGCAGATGCCGGTCGACCAAAGTCAAGAACCTGACTAGCTGAGCGGCCGCCGCAGCGACGATTCCCCCCGCTGCCAGGACGCCATGATGACATCTGCCAGGCGGTTCTCCACGGCCGCATTGGCGCGGATGCCGAACACGACATCGCAGTCCAACTGCGGTTCGCGGGAAACGAGATCTCCCACCACGTCGAGGCGCACCACGTGCTCGTGCACGGCGTCCGCCTCCACGTGCTCACGGTAGAACTCGACGCACGCCGCGGGCGCCTGCATGCGGTGCAGGGCGTCGACCATCCGTCGTGACCCCGGCGGCGACGTGATTTCGGTCGCCGCGAAATGACCGACCGCCGCACCCCGCAGCCTGCGGTGCAACCCGAACATCGACATCAGGTTCACCACCGCCAACGCCTCCGCGGGCACCGAATCCAGATAACCCAGGTACGTCGAATCCAGGTCTGCCGCCTCCAGTAGGTCAGCGAACAGCTGCTGGTGCATCTGGGCACCCCGGCCGGCTCCGTACTCGTCGAACTCCACCGCGACGAAGGCTGCCTTGGCGGTACCAGTGAGCCGGGGAATGGCGAAGGCGTGCGGGTCGCCCTCCTTGAGGTGGTACAGCGATCGGTGGACGAAGTACTCCCGCATCTGCTCCCAGGTGCCGCTGTCCCGCAGGTAGTAGGACAGACCCGTGCCGTTCTTGGGTTCGATTGCCAGGGCGTCCATCTCGGCGGCTGCCGTGTCGGTGGGCCCGATGGGTCCCACGTCGCGGCGCACGCCGGCCAGAAAGACCCGCTCCAATTCGGCCCGGAAACCCAGCAGAGCGGGATTCCACTCCCAACCCGGGTCCACCGACGCGAAACCGCGGTAGTGCAGCTCGTAGCAGAGGTACAGCGCCAGCTGCAGGTCAAGGCCGTACGGGTCGGAGTCACCTACCGCAGCACTGATCCGGCCGGACTGCTCGCGCGCGGCCGGCGCCGTCAACGCGCGGCACACCGCCGTCGACAGGGGACCGTGTGCCGCGGGCAGGACAGGCTCCACGGCTACCGACACATGAGTCACAACGATCTTTTACCCCGCTATCGGTCAGGCAAACGGAAGACGGCCTCGATCGTAGTGCCGTCGACGCCGTGGTCGACTTCCATCGACTCGCTCATCGCCCGCATCAGCGGCAGGCCACGCCCGCCAGTGCGCGGATTCGCCGCCGGGGGTTTCCAACGACCGGTGTCGACGATCCGCGCCCGGATCTCGCCGTGGTCGGCACGCATCTCGACCAGCATTTTCATGGCGGGTTCCCCGGCATAGGCATGCTCGACGCAGTTGGTGCAGGCCTCTCCGACCACCAGCACGATGTCGCCCGCCAGCTCCTCCGGGACCTCGGCGGCCCGCAACCACGAACGCAGCCGCCGTCGCACCGCCGCCAGCTGAGCTGCGGTGGCATCGGTTTCGATGCGCAGCGGCGCCAGTTGGTGCCGGTAGACCACCATCGCGACGTCATCGTCGTAGCCGGCCTGCGGCGCCAGCTTGTCCAGCACCGTTTCGGCCACCGCGTCGACCGGCAACTGAGCCGCGTCGGTCAGCACTTCGGCGACCCGGGCCAGGCCATCGTCGATCGACTCGTGCCGGCGCTCCACCAAGCCGTCGGTGAACAACATCAGCGTCGATCCCGGCGGCAGCACCTCGGCGGCCTGCGGACGACTTGTGTTGCGGCGCACGGCAAGTGGCACCGAACCGGCATTGGTCAGCAGCGTCGTCTCCGAATCCGACCCCGGTCGGGGCTTGACCAGCACGGCGGGCATGTGGCCGGCATTGCTGTACTCCAGCACCCCGGACTCGGTGTCTAAGATCGCCAGGAACACCGTCGTGCAGTAGGCGTCCGGAATCAGCGACGCCGCCGCGTCGAGCTGCTCGAGCAGCACGGCCGGCTTGGCCCCGGTGAGCAACAAGGCCCGCGACGAGCTGCGCAGCTGACCCATGATCGCGGCCGCCGGCAACCCGCGGCCCACGCAGTCACCGACGACGATCCCGATGCGCCGGTCGTCGATCGCGATCACGTCGTACCAGTCGCCGCTGATTTCCAGCGGTTCGACCGCCGGTTCATACCGCACCGCGAAGCCCGGCGGCGGCTGCATCGGCGGCAGCATGGCCCGCTGCAGCGTCAGCGACGTCACCCGCGCATTCTCGAACTGGCGGACATGCTGAATGGCCAGACTGAGATGGCCGATCAGAACGGTCACCAGCAACCGGTCCTCCCCGCTGACCCAGCGCGGCGTACGAAGCTCCAACCACAGCGCGACATCCCCGGTGCCGGACAGCATGACGACCAACCCGCGGGCCTTGCCCGGCGCGTCCGGCCACTCGACCGTCTTGGCCGTCAGCGGCAACTGGTGACGGGCATCCAGGAAAGTCTGCCGCAGGACCGGATCCATTGTGCGCCAGCTCGATTCAGCGGGTTCGCCGGCGACCTCGACGGTCGGCTCGCCATCGCCGCTGGGCCACAACACCGCCACCACGCGCTGCACGTCGACGGCGGTGCGGCACTCTTCGAGGGTCACCTGCAGCACCTCGGCCACACTCTTGGCCACGGCCACCGAGGTGGCCAGTCGCAGCACCGCACCCTCGCGCGCGGCGAATGCGCGCTGGGCGGTGACGTCACGCACCGTGCCGACGTAGACGTCGCCCTCGTCGTCGGGGCTGCGGACTGCGTTGATGCTCACTGCCACCCACAAGAGATGGCCGCTCGGGTGGCGGACCGGAATCTCGTACTGGGCGCTGCCTTCGCTGCGTAGCCGCCGCTGGTGCCGGTAGACGCCCTCCTGATCGACCAGCCAGGGCTGCGGCCACGGGTAGGGCAGGCCTTCGGCGCCGTAGCCGAGAATATCGGCGAACGCGTTGTTCACTTCGATCACCGCACCATCCTGGTCGGCGACGAAGAACCCCTCCTGTAGTGAGTTCACCAGCGCGGTGCGGAATTTGTCACGATCCGCCAGATCCTCTGCCCGGGCCCGCTCGGCCGCGAATTTCTTTGTGCCGTCCAGGAATCCGCGGGTTGCGACGTCCAGCGGCGCCAGTGTCTGCAGCAGGAATTCCAGGGCGGGGGCGCGCTCGGCGGCAGCGGTCCTGGACAGGTCGTTGAGCATTTGGAAGGTGTGCTCGATGATGTCGAGCATGCTGATTCGTTCCTGCAGCGCCCGGCGTCCGAGTTCGTAACCCCGTGCCAGGACGTCCTCGTCGCGGGCATCCAGGTAACTGCTCAGCGCGGACCGGTACTGGGTGTGGAAGTCGTCCGAACTGCTCATGTCGGAATGCCCCGGTGCCGCGCGGCAAGAACCATCGCGTCGTCACTTTCCTTGGCGTGCTTGGTGAGTATCTGCTCGGCGATGTCTTTGGCCGACGCGGCGAAGTCGATGTGGTCGAGGTGATCTTCGGTGATCCCGTCACTGCTGACGACCAGGAGATCCCCGGTGCGGATCGGAACCGTTTGTGCGGGACGGGTTTCCGGTATCCGGTAGCCGACGATGCCGCCGGCCAGTCGGGCGCTGGACCGGATCTGGGCGCCGCTGATGCTTTTGGCGACCAAGTGGGCGCTGACGTTGCCGATGCCGGTCCAGGTGAGTTTCGACGCCTGGAAATCGATCGTCGCCAGGGTTATCGCGGCACCCCTGGTGCCCTCCAGCACCCGGTGGCACAGCTGGATGAGCACCTCGAGGCGTTCGCTACGAGCCCCGTCGAGTGCCTCGATCGCGGTGAGCGCGGCGCTGGCGGCCTCCGGGCCATGACCGAGGCCGTCCAGCACACCGAAGAGTGCGTGGTCGTTGTCGATATCGACGGCGATCGACTGATCGCCGCAGACGTGCTCGCCCGGCCGTGCCCGACTTGCCGTCGCCCACTCGATCGGACCGAACCGGCCCGCGGACCGGACCTGCTCAGGCACGGGCCGGGACCCATTTCCACATCTCGATGACCGTGCCCCGACCGAGCGCGGACTCCACGATCAACCGATCCATCAGCCGCCGCGCACCGGGCAGGCCCATACCCAGCCCGCGCCCGGTGGTGTAACCGTCCTCCATGGCGCGGTCGATGTCGGCGATGCCGGGTCCGTCGTCCTCGGCGCGCACCACCAGCGCCCTGCGGCCCTCCCGGTCGGCGACCGCGACCCGCACCTCGCCGCGGCCGGCGTAGCTGGTGATATTGCGCGCGATCTCGGAGATCGCGGTGGAGATCATCGTGACGTCGGTCAACGAGAAGCCGAGGTCGAGGGCAAGCTGATGCCCGGCTTTGCGGGCGGCGACGATGTCGTCCGAGGTGTTGATGGCGACCACAATCTCACCCGCCACCGTCGCGCCCGATCGTCGACTTATTCAGTCCCAGTTTCTTGTGCAGCACCGCGATGCCTTCTTCCAGGTCGAGCGCGGTGCTCATGTCGTCGAAGGCCAGGCCGAGTTGCACCATGGCGAAGGCGACCTCGGGCTGCAGACCCACGATCACGGTGGTCGCCCCACGCAGCCGGGTCATGTGCGCGATCGTCCGCAGCGAGCGGGCGGCGAACGAATCCATCACGTCGATGGCGGTGACGTCGACAACGATGCCCTGCGCGCGAAACCGGCTGACCCGCTCCATCAGATCTTCGCGCAGGCGCTCGGTGTCCGAGTCGGTCAACGCGGCCTGCACCGTCGCGATCAGAATCGCGCCCTGTTTCAGAATCGGAACTGGCATGCGGAGCTTGGCTACTCGCCGGTGCGGGTGACTTCGTAGCCGAGTAGCCGCTCGGCTTCCTCGATCCCACCCTGCAGGTCGCCGACGGCATTCATCTTGGACAGGTCCAGGCCGATCGTCACCAGCGTCAGGGCGATCTCCGAGGACAGCCCGGTGATGATCACGCTGGCACCCATCAGCCCGGACGCGTCGACCGTCTGCACCAGATGGTTGGCCACGGTGGAGTCGATGGTGGGCACACCGGTGATGTCGATGACGACCACCTTGGCCCGGTTGGCGCGAATCGCCCGCAGCAACTGCTCGGTGACCTGCCGGGCGCGTTGACTGTCCAACACGCCGATGATCGGCAGAATCAGCAGCTGTTCGCGCACCTGCAGCACCGGCGTGGACAGTTCGCGGATGGCCTCCTGCTGCTGGCGGATGATGCGTTCGCGCTCCTGGACGAAGCTGACGCCCACGGTGTTGGCGATCCGGTTGGCGGCGGGCTCATAGGCGTCCAGCACCTGGTTCAGCATGTCGAACTCGGCCTGATACTTCTCGAACAGCGAGCGCGCCAGCACGTCGCGCAACAGCAGCACGATGCCGAGGACTTCGTCGGTTTCCACGCCCCGCGGAATGATCCGCTCAGACAGGTCGCGCGCGTAGTCCTGCAGCGCCTCGACGCTGCCGGTCTCCAGCACCTCGACGTAGTTGTCGTAGACGGCGGTCGCTTCGGAGAAGATCTCCTCCGGCGTCATCGCCGTGAGCAGTTCGGCTTCGGTGATTCTGCGGGCCCACTCTTCGCGCAGCGCGGTCCGGTTCCGTCTCAGGTGCTGGACCAGCTGCGGCAGCAAGCCTTCGCTGGAGACGCCGGCGGCGGCATTGCTGGTGAAATCCGTCGTCGAATCAGACATCGTCGAATCAGACATCGTTGCCTCCAAGGCCTGCCGGGCGCGGGTGCTATGGGGAGACTAGCTTGAGGTGCAGGGTTGAGGATGTTGAGGTCTTCTTCTTCTCGCCATTACCGCAGCAGGTTAGGCTTGCACCACACCCGGACGAAGGATCGCCATTGTCAGCTCCTGATTCGATCACCGCCACGGTCTCTGACCACGACGGAGTAGTCGTGCTCAGCATCGGCGGCGAAATCGACCTGGTCACGGCGCCCGCCCTCGACGAAGCAATCGACGGCGTGTTGGTCGACCGACCGGCCGCGTTGATCATCGACCTGTCCGCGGTGGAATTCCTGGGCTCGGTGGGCTTGAAAATCCTGGCGGCCACCTACGAGAAACTCGGTGACGTTGCGGAGTTCGGCGTGGTGGCCCGGGGTCCGGCGACCCGGCGACCGATTCATCTGACCGGTCTGGACAAGACATTTCCGCTGTACCCGTCTCTCGACGACGCCCTGACCGGCGCGCGGGACGGCAAGCTCAACCGCTGACCCGGGCGGATCCGAGATAACGGTTGCGTCACGAATTCAGGTCACGATTCGTTAAGAAACTCGCCGAGTTTTTGAGAATTCTTAGCGTTTGCGTGCACGTTTACTCGTTCGTTTAGCTAATAGGGCAACACGAGTTGCTCGTGTCACATATTTCCCCGAGCCCGGATGGTTTGGTTTGTTCGGCAGCCGCGAACAACAAACGATCGCGATTTTGCTTCCGCTACTTTGGATTTCAGGGACTCGGGAGCCCTGGCGATCAGTTCGCTAATTCGGAGGAACACATCATTATGAGATTCAGCAGTATCGTCGCGTCACGACGAGTGGCCGGTGTCAGCGCCGGTTGTCTGCTCGGGGGAGTCGTTATCGGAATCGTCGGCGCGCCATCGGCCGCGGCGGCACCCGACTGCAGCCCGGAAGGCGTCAACGCCACCGTCTCGTCCGTCACCGGCGCAGCGCAGCAGTACCTCGCCGGTCACCCGGGCGCCAACCGGGTGGTAATGGACGCCTACGGTCAGCCGCGGGGTGAGGCGGCCGCCAACATTCGCGGTTACTTCACCGCGCATCCCAACGAGTACCACGACCTGCGTGGGATTCTGGCGCCGATCGGCGACACCGAACGGCAGTGCAATGTGACGGCGTTGCCGTCGAACCTGGAGTCGGCCTACCACGAGTTCATGGCCGGCTGATTCAACCGCACTGAACCGAACGACCCGCCACCACCCGGTGGCGGGTCGTTCGGCATGATCACGCCATGGATGTCGATCATCCGGAACGGGACCAGAACTGGGATCGCCGCGAACGTGGGGAAACCGAAGTCGAGCGGCTCGACCGCAACTGGAACAGCCTGCTGCAAGAGCTGCGAGTGGTGCAGACCGGTGTGCAACTGCTCACCGGGTTCCTGTTGACGCTGCCGTTCCAAACCCGGTTCGACGTGCTGAACCACGACATGCGGGTGGTGTACCTGGTGACCGTCGGGTGCTCAGTGGGTGCGACGATCATGCTGATCACACCGGTCGGCCTGCACCGCCTGCTGTTCCGGCGGCACCGGACCGCTGTCCTGGTTTCCGCGGCGCACCGCTGTGCGTTCTGGGGGCTGTGCCTGTTGGGGCTGGCGCTGACGGGGATGACGGTGATCATCTTCAGTGCGGTCGCCGGCAACATTGCCGGCATCACCGCGGGGAGCTGTGCACTGGCGTTGCTGGGTGTCGCCTGGCTGCTGGTGCCGCTGGTGCTGCGCAAGGTGTAAGTGCTGGCCGCGCGGGTAATTCAGGCTGCAGCCGACCGCGAGTCGGGGACATGCGGAGGACCCACCATGCGGCTGCGCCGCAGTGTGTTGAGCAAGCCGGGAATCACCCGCAAGCGCCGCGGTAAGGGCTTCGCCTTCTACGGCCCGGACGGTGACCTGCTGACGGATGACAAGACGGTGCAGCGGATCAAGGACCTGGTCATCCCGCCGGCCTGGAAGAAGGTATGGATCTCGCCGTATCCCAACGGTCACATCCAGGCTGTCGGGACCGACGCGGCCGGCCGCCGGCAATACCTGTATCACGAGCTCTGGCAACAGGAACGCGCCGAGGAGAAGTTCGACCGGGTGTTGGAGCTGTCCACCAAGTTGCCGGCCTGGCGCGAGCAGATCGCACGCGACCTGGACAGTCGCGGACTGAATCGGGAACGGGTGCTGGCGTTGGGTCTGCACCTGCTGGACCTCGGCTACTTCCGGGCCGGCGGTGAGCAGTACGCCGAGGAGAACGAGTCCTACGGGCTGGCGACGCTGTTGTGTGAGCACGTGACGGTAAGTAAGGACGCGGTGGCGTTCGACTACCCCGCCAAGAGCGGTGTGCAACGTCAGTACGAGGTCAAGAACGCCGAAGTGGTCCGGGCGGTACGCGCGCTATTACGCAGGACCGACTGCAGCGGTCGATTCCTGGTGTGCCGCAACGGTTCCAACTGGGTCGAGGTGAAGGCTGACGACATCAACACGCGGTTCAAGGAGCTGGTCGGCAGCGAGTACAGCGTGAAGGACCTGCGCACCTGGCACGGCACGGTGCTGGCCGCCGCGGCGTTCGCCGACGCCGACCCCGCGGTATCGGAACGGCAGGCCAAGAAGATCGAAGCCGCCGTCATGCGGGAGGTCGCTGCGGAGTTGGGCAACACCCCGGCGGTCGCGCGCGGCTCCTACGTCGATCCGCGGGTGGTCCGCGGTTACCGGCAGGGAGCGACCATCGAGAAGGCGGTGCAGCGGGCCGCACGGGCCCGTCGTGCTGGCGCCGGTCAACTCATTCTGGAAGAGGCCACCCACAAGCTGATCCGGCGAGTCGCCCGAAGTGACAATGCATCTGGGACTGCGAGGCTGGCCAAAACGGCCTGAGTCGTGCAAAAGGGGTCCGTGCGTACCGGGGCCGAATAATATGAGGCGGGTGTGCGCAGATTCGCGGCGAAAGAAGGGCCGCCGGTGGCCCGCGGTGGGTAGATTCCGCTACCTGACCCGTGAGGACCGTTGGGAGTGGTCCGAAGAGGTCGCACGGATGCATGGTTACGAACCCGGTACCGTCACGCCGAACACCCAATTGCTGCTCAAGCACAAACATCCCGACGACAAACCCACCGTGCCGGAGCTCATCGAGCAGGTGCGCCGGCACGGTGCCGCGTTCAGCAGCAGACACCGGATCATCGACACCCGGGGCGAGACCCACGTTGTCGTAGTGGTGGGAGACCGATTCTCCGGGCCCGACGGCCGATTGCTTGGAATCGGCGGCTTTTACATCGACATCACCGACCAGTTCGACGCCGACCTGCAAAAGCATCTCAGCGAGGCGCTGCTGGCCGTCGATTCCCGCCGCGCCGTCATCAACCAGGCCATGGGAATCCTGATGCTGCGCTACGGCGTCAACTCCGATTCGGCCTTCGACATACTGGTCAGACTGTCCCAGGAATCCAACGTCAAACTGCGCAATATCGCCGAGCGGGTGGTCGCTGAGATCACCACGCAGGACGACGAAGACGACGCTGCCTATCGGGTCGACCGGCTCTTGCGAACTCCGCGCGACGGGCACTGATCACTGCTGCAGGGTGGTGTGCGGGCTCTGCCCGTAGCTGGCACGATAGATCGAGGCGAATCGGCCGGTGTGGCTGAAGCCCCAGCGTTGCGCGATCTCGGCGACGGTGGTGGTGGACCGGTCGCCGGCGCTGAGGTCTTGATGGGCACGCTGCAACCGGGTGCGCCGCAGATACTCGGTCGGCGTCGTGCCCAGGTGTTGCCGGAACAGGTACTGCACCGCCCGCGGCGTCATGCGCAGCGCGTCGGCAATGTCGTTGACGCCGATACCATCTCCGCAGTGGCGGTGAACGAACGAGACCGCGACCTTCAGGCTGGGCGGCAGGGTCGGGTTGCTCAGCAGTTCGCGGTCGGCGTGCAGATTGGATGGGAAGCACTCGAGCAGCGCAGCACCGAGCAGGCGCGCTGCCGCCGCAACGATCAACGGCTGACTGGTCGTCTCCGCGCGTCCGAAGCTGGCGATGACGTAATCGAGTGCCTGACTCCAGGAATGGGCAACAGCGTCGGTGCGCGGACGGCAGTCCAGGAACTGGAATCGCTGCGCCAGCGGCCCACCTCGCTCGGCCGCAACGTGACTCAACAGCTGCAGATTCATGCTGACGACGTGAAAGCGTGCGGTGTTGGCCTGCAGCACGCAGGGCAGACCGTCGGCGGCGAGCACTGCCATTTCCAGCCGAGCGCCCGGGTCGCCTGCCACGGTCAGCGAACCCGCGCGCGGCTGAATGGCCACGACAGAGTCGGTGGGTCGGATCTCACACCCCACCCGACCTTCCACCAGCAACTCGTCCACCGTGACGCAATCGGCTTCGAAACGCCGATGGGTGATCGAGGTGCCGCGCGCCAGACTGCTGATCCGCCACCCCGGCTGGTACGCCTCGGCGAAGAACTGAGTCGCGGTCTCGGACGTGGTGGTACGGAATTGCCGGTATCGAATTGCGTTGCTGGAGTAGTAATTCCCGTTTCTTGCGGGTAGCACAGGCATCTGTTCCTATGCCACGGTGTGGAACTTGACGCGGCCTGCCGGGTCTCGTGGCACCCCCAGGTGTCGCGACAGGGTCTGGTGATAGATGCTCAGTGCATCCATCGCGACCCGATTCCAGCTGAACCGCGACACCGCCCGGGAGCGGCCGGCCGAACCCATGCTGTCCCGCTGAAAGCTCTGGTGCTCAAGAGCGCGCAGGGCTGACGCTAATTCGCGAGAATCATCGGGGGACACCAGTAGTCCGGTGACCCCGTTGATCACCACATC
Source organism: Mycobacterium sp. IDUB_28 (assembly GCF_055419285.1). Taxonomy (NCBI): domain Bacteria; kingdom Bacillati; phylum Actinomycetota; class Actinomycetes; order Mycobacteriales; family Mycobacteriaceae; genus Mycobacterium; species Mycobacterium sp. IDUB_28. Next base: position 15,208 of record NZ_JBVAXK010000016.1, read on the forward strand.
GTTCAGAGCGTCCACGGCGGCACCGACTACTACCACTCCGCTGGCCATGGCTTGCAACGCCGTCGTCGCCTGCGGCGCCCGTCGGGGTGTGCACGCAACCACGTGGGCGGACCGCATGAGAGCCGGAACATCTTCGGGGACAACGTGTCCGACGAAGTGCACCCGGTCGCGGACACCGAGTCTGGCGGCGAGTTCCCGCAGCGCTGCCGTCGGTCTGTCTGTTGCGTCCAGGGGGTTCGTCTGCGCAATCACCAACTCCGCGGCGGGAAGTTTGACCAGTGCGCGAACGGACTTGTCGAATCCGTTGCAGGGCATGCTGTTCGGTGCCAGCTGCAGAATGCGAAACGAGCCGTCGTCGACCACCCTCGGTCCGGGCGGCGTGTGGAGATCGACGTCGATTCCGGTGGACAGGACCGAAAGCTGCGCGCGGCGGCGGCGTAACCGGGTCAAGGTGTCTACCTCGGCAGTGCTGCCGCCGGTCACCCACGCGGCATTGCGGACCAGCAGCGGTTCGATCCGGGCGCGTTCCGCGTCGGCCGCGGTGCCGTCCGGCGCCGCGAGACCGTAGAAACTCTGCACGACGGGCAACCGGTCCGGTCGGGCGGCCAGTTGTGCCGCCAACCCGCCCAGCCACCCGAAGGCGTGCACGATGTCGGGCGGGTCCGCCGCCCACTGCCGGGTCAGCATCGCAGACCACTGACCGATCCACGGCAAAACCTCCACCGGCGGCACCGAATCGTACGGGCCGACCTCAGCAGAGGCTTGGCGATAAGTTGGTTTGACGGGTGTCGCGATCAATTCGTCTCGACGGCGGCGATGTGCCTGCACGGTCACTCCCTGTTCCGCGAGCGCGGCGCAGAACGATGCCTCGTCGGCGACCCCATATTGTTCGTAATCAGAAAACGCGTCATCCCCGCTGACGACGGCAACTCTCACTGACAGTTCATTTCTCGAGACTCCTTCGTCTGTACTACGAGAAGTCGGAGATATCCCTTTCGATGGTTTGGGCAAACGGCGACGGCCCAGCGGTTCGCTTTTCGGATAGATGCGCAGGCTGATCGGGGCATGCAGGAGCGCCGGCGGCGGGCTGTACCTGTACCTACCGCCGGCGCACCTGACCAGGAACTACTGGTTGGACTTCTGGCGCTCCTCGGCTGCCTCAGCTCCGCCCCGCGCGGATTCGGCTTCGGCTTCCTTCTTCGCCGCGTCCCGCTGGGCGTCGGCCTTGTCCTGCTGCGCCTCACCCTCGTTGGCCAGGTCCTCTTTGCCGGTCACGTTTCCGATGACTTCTTTGGCCTTGCCCTTGATGCCTTCGGCAACGCCTTTGGCGCCTTCTTCGGGTCCGCTGTCGCCCATCGATTCATTCCTTTCGTATGTGGTGCCAGTCCATTTCGGCCAGTCGAGTCCCGTGTTCCCGGTGGCGACCCGGCCAAACCAGCGGCCGTCGGTGAATCTCGGTGAATCACCGGCGCGGTTAGATTGCGCCGTAACGGGGCAACCTAGCTGCGGTTTTCCGAGCACCGGGCAGGAGGGTGACAAGTATGCCGAACTCGTCGATCAAGAACGAGAAACTCTACAAAGACTTGCGCAAACAGGGTGATTCGAAAGAGAAGGCGGCACGGATCTCCAATGCGGCTGCCGGTCAAGGCAAGTCCAAAGTCAGCCGCAAGGGCGGCAAGTCGGGATCCTACGACGACTGGACGGTGCCGGAGTTGAAGAAGCGGGCCAAAGAGCTTGGCATATCCAAATATTCAGGTCTGACCAAGGACAAGCTGGTCGCGAAGCTGCGCAACCACTGACCGGCGATCAATCCGGCGGTTCCTGCTTAGCGCTGTCCGGCGGCTCCGGTTCAGCCGCGCGCCTTTCTTCCGCGGTCTCGCCCGTCACATTTTCCTCGAGGTCGTCGACCACGTTAGCCAGGTCTTCGTCCCGGTCAGGGTGTGAGTCCATGGGTTAGGAGATACCCAGCAGCGCACATTTCACGCGCGCACACCGAGTCGATCGACCAGCACGAGGAACGCGACTGCGAAGTCGTTGTCGGCCGTCTCGGCCTCGACCAGGGCCCAGTCGATCTTCTCCCGCACTGCTCGCGCCGCCGGAATGAGATGGCCGAAGTCACAGTAATGCTCGGTCAGAGCGCGTAACCGCTGGATGAACACCACCGTCGGTGGCAGCACGGGCAACGAAAGTCCCAGCACCACACGGTCTTCGGCCGGATCCAGGTCAGCAGGCTCCACCCGAGCGCCGTTGACCCGGTGCAGCACATCGACCACCGCGTCACCGTTGTGTGCCTTGAACAGCCAGTCCTCCGGTGGCCGCTCGATGGTGAGGCCCGTCTTCTCCAGCGCCGAGACAGCAGCGGGCACATCGCACTCGGCGACTACGAAGTCGACGTCGTGGGTAGGTTCGGGCGCACCGTAGGCCCACAGCGCATAGCCGCCCGCCAAGGCGAAGGGCGGGCCGTGTTCCTTGAGCGCGGACGCGGCGACTCGGAGTGCCTCGCGCAATTGAGTGGTCATCGCGGTAATCACATACCCGGTGCGCCGTCGTTGGCAACCTGACCAGCGCCGTTTAAGCAGTGGGCAAACCGGAAATTCATCTCGCTATGTCAACCGCAGCGCCGCGTCCATATCACCACGCTGCGGTCGTGATTCCCGCCCACAACGAGAGCGCGAGTCTGCCGGCCTGCTTGCGCGCGGTCCTGACCGCGGCATTGTGTGCCCCCATACCGGTTACCGTGGTCGTCGTGTTGGACGCCAGTGAGGACGACAGTGCCGAGCTGGCCGGGCGGTACGGCGCCGACGTGCATTTCGTTCGGGTGGAGGCGCGCAATGTCGGTGCTGCGCGGGCAGCGGGATTCGACTTCGTCCGTACCCAGTTCGGATCCGACGCCGACTGCTGGTATGCGACCACCGACGCCGACAGCACCGTGGAACCGAATTGGCTGGTGCGCCAACTCGATTGCGGCGCCGATATGTATCTCGGCCTGGTGCGGGTGGCTGACTGGCGCCGGCACGGTGTCGAAGTCGCGCGCCGGTATCTGCGGGCCTACAACCAGCGCATCAACGGTGAGCACGATCACGTGCACGGCGCGAATATGGGATTCGATTCCCGGGCGTACTGGGACGTCGGTGGGTTTCGCGCGCTGTCGTCCGGTGAGGACGTCGAACTCGTCGGGCGTTTTGAGGCCGCCGGATACCGGATACGCCGCGACGCTGCGCAGTCGGTGATCACGTCAGCGCGCACCAAGGGCCGCGCACCGCGCGGTTTCGCACACCACTTGCGCACCTTGGCCGGTGCCGGCAAGAAGTCGATGGCAGGGGACCGCTCATGACCGCGGGACTGGTCCAGCACTGGCTGGAATCCGGACTGCTCGAGATGCCGTTGCCCGCCTCGGGACACACGGCCGAACGCTGGCAGCGCCTGGCCAAGCTGGCCGAGGAGGACATCCCGGCCGCCCGCATCGCGGAGGCGCACGTCGACGCGGTCGCAATCCTGGACGAGCTGGGCGGCAAACCACCTGAGCCGCGCCAATTGTGGGGCGTGTGGGCGGCGGAGGCTTCCGACGCCGTGCTGGCCGCGACCGGCATCGCCGGTGACGAATATCTGCTCAATGGCACCAAGGTGTGGTGCTCGGGGGCTGGTTTCTGCACCAATGCGCTGGTCACCGCCCGGCTGCCGGAAGGCGGCCGCGGGTTGTTCGCGGTGACCCTGACCGATACCGGGGTCAAACCGTTGCCCAGCACCTGGTGGAACCCCGGAATGGCCGGCAGCGACACCCGGTCGGTGCAGTTCAACAACGTGCACGCGATCCTGGTCGGCAGCCCGGGTCAGTATCTGACCCGGCCCGGCTTCTGGCACGGGGCGATCGGGGTTGCCGCGTGCTGGTTGGGGGGTGCCCGCCGGGTCGCCGACCCGCTGTACCGCTGCGCCGGCAGCGAGTCGGCCGACGCGTATGCGCTGGCGCACCTGGGGGCGGTCGACGCCGCGCTGGCGGCCGGGGACGCGATGCTGGCGGGCACGGCAGCCCAGATCGACGCGGATCCGTTCGACCGTTCGGGCACAGCGCAATTACTGGCCCGGCGGGTCCGCGCCGTCGTGGAACACGCGGCCGACGAGGCGATCACCCGCACCGGACGCGCACTGGGACCCGGTCCGCTGTGCCAGGACGGGCGGCATGCGCAGCGGGTCGCCGACCTGAGCATCTACATCCGGCAGAGCCATGCCGAGCGTGACCTGGCGGAGATCGGGCGATTGGTCGGGCGGCCCGGCCGTTGAGGACCGTGAGCAACGGACACCGGTTCGCTGCGACTCCGCTGGCCAGCGGTGGGACGTCCGCACAGCAGTGGCTGGCCGCCGACCGGCCGCCACCCCTGGATCTGAGTCCGTGCACGCGACTGGTCGTCGTCGGAGCTCATCCGGACGACGAGACGCTGGGGATGGGCGCCACCATCGCACAGCTCGTCGCGTCGCGGGTGGCGGTCGAAGTGGTCTCGGTCAGCGACGGCGGTGCCGCGCAGCCGCACGCGCCTGCTGCGGAGCGGACCCGTCTCGAAAACCTGCGTCGAAGCGAATTGCGCAGTGCAGCAATGGTATTAGGCGTTGCCGCACCGATATCGCTGGGGTTGCCCGACGGCAGATTGGGCGAGTGTGAGGAGCGAATCGCCGATCTGCTCACCGACATCCTCACTGGGTCCGCGCCCGGTACCTGGTGTGCGGCGACTTGGCGGGGCGACGGGCATCCCGATCACGAGGCGGTGGGTCGCGCGGCCGTGACCGCGTGCGCGCGCAACGGGGTACAGCTGTTGGAGTATCCGGTGTGGATGTGGCACTGGGCCACTCCGGGTGATACCGACGTGCCCTGGGGCAGCGCCCACACGCTGCCGTCGGACCGTCGGGCAATGCAGCGCAAACAACAAGCCGCGCACTGCTTTCGCAGTCAGTTCGAACCGCACGGCCCCCACGCGGTGCTGCCTCCCGTGGTGCTGGATCGGCTGATGGCGGTGGGGGAGTTGGTCTTTCGATGACCGCGCGACTGCCCGACGCGTACTTCGACCGCATGTATGCGAGCGCCGACGATCCTTGGCAGCTGTCGTCACGGTGGTACGAACAACGCAAATACGCGATCACCCTGGCATTGCTGCCAATTCGCCGGTACAGACACGCGTTTGAGCCGGGCTGTTCGATCGGAACGTTGACCACGTTGCTCGCGTCGCGCTGCGCCCACGTCACCGCGACGGACGTGGCCGAGGCCGCAATCCGCGCCGCCGACGCACGGCTTGTCGACCATGGCTGCCGGGACCGGGTGACACTGTCCCGCGGGTCGCTGGACGAGCCGTGGCCCAAGGGGCCGTTCGACCTGCTGGTGCTCAGCGAAGTCGCCTACTACCTCACCGCCGACACGCTGGCTGCCGTGCTGCGCCGGGAATGCCCTCGCCTGCAACCTGGCGCAACCGTGCTCGCCGCCCACTGGCGGCATCCCGTGGCTGACTACCCGCTCACCGGCGACCAGGCACACGACATCCTGCACGCCACCCCGGGGCTCAAATCACTGGGCGGTTACCGCGACGACGACGTCGTCATCGAGGTATTCGACACCGGCGACGGACGGTCGGTGGCGGCACGAGAAGATGTACCCGGAGCAGGGGAATAGCCGTGCGGGTGGCGACATTCAACATCCTGCACGGTCGCACCGTGGGCGATGGGGTCGACCTGCAGCGGCTGCAGGACTGCGTGCGGCGACTCGATCCTGACGTGCTTGCGTTACAGGAAGTCGACGTCGACCAGCCCAGATCCGGCCGGGCCGATCTGACAGCGGCAGCGGCCGAAGCGATGGCCGCGGTCGAGCACCGCTTTGTCGCAGCCATCTCCGGCACGCCCGGGGCAACGTGGATGGCGGCCACCGGACAGGAACAACCCGGCACCGCCGCTTACGGGATCGCGCTGCTCTCCCGGTTCCCGGCGTCGAGTTGGCAGGTGGTGCGGCTACCCCGAATTCCGATGCGCCTACCCGTCTACCTCCCGGGAGCCCGAAAAGTGGTGGTTGTCGACGAGGAACCACGGGCGGCGGTCATCGCGCGGTTGCAGACGCCACTGGGACCGATGACGGTGGCCAATACCCACCTGTCCTTCGTGCCGGGCTGGAACAGGTACCAGTTGCGGCGGCTGGTTCGCGCGCTGCGAGGTTCGCCCGGGCCGCGCCTGCTGCTGGGCGACCTCAATGCGACGCCGGCAGCCGTGCACCGCTGGACGGGCATGCGGCCGTTGGCAACTGCGCTGACGTTCCCCGCGACCGACCCCGTCCGCCAGCTCGACCACATCCTCACCGACGATCGAAAACTTGTCGGTGCTGCCGGGGCAGCGGATCTGATGACCATCTCCGACCACCGGCCGCTAATGGTCGATCTACAGCGGTAGCTCAGCCGTCGTTGCTGCGCGCCTCCGCGCCGGTTTCCCCGGCGTCGAAGTCGTCGTCGGCCCCGGTGCGCCCTACGTAGTCGCCGTCCTCTTCGCGCCCAGCGCGTGACTCGGCGACACTGTCGTCGGAGTCCGCGTCGGACTCGGCGTTCTGCGGCTTGTGTTCGGTCATGAACTGTCCCTTCGGTTTTGCAAGCTGGGCACGTCAGCCCAGGCAGTCGGCAACGGCCAGCAATTCGGCACTCATATTGCGTTCCATCATCTTCAGTGCGGCGGACCCGAGTCCCTCGTCGATGTGAGCCACCGCATCGGGCGGCACGACGACGTCGTAGTGGCGGACATAGCCGTCCAATGCGCTGTAGAGGATGCACTGTTCGGTCACCTGGCCGGTCAGCACGATGCGCTTGGATTCCAACCGGTGCAGCAGATAGTCCACCGATGTGGCGTAGAAGACGCTGTGCCGCACCTTGACCAGAAAATTGCTGCCGGATGCCGGAACCAACGGCTTGACCAGATCCGGTCGCTTGCCCGCCAGCGCCTTGCTGATGATGGCGTCGTGGTCTGCGGTGAAGTCGCCCTGATTGTCGTTGACGTAGATCAGGTCGACGTCGTCGCGGTCGTTCGCCTCGTTGATGAGCCCGGTCAGGGGATCGATGACGGCAGCGACGTTTTCGGCCAACTGCTCGGCATCCGGATGGTCGTAGTCACTGAACATGTCGATGACAAGCACTGCGGTGTCGCTCACCGTCGCAGGCTACCCGCGGATCTGCATTGCACACCTGTTGAAATCTTCTCGGCGATCCGGTTTACCTGACGCGCGGGCGGGTAGATCTCTGCCAGCGTTGCGGATACCACCGCAGGTCGCGTTGCCAGTCGAACTCAAACAGCCGGTTCGGTCTCTGGCGTCACTATTCATCCATTTCAGGAGTATCACCATGCACAAGACCCTTGCTGTCACGTCTGTCACCGGCGCCCTGCTGTTCGGCGGTGCCGGGGTCGCTTCCGCCGCCACCGAGATCGCTCCCGCGCCGTCGGCGACGACGATCACATTGGCGGACAACGACACCAACCAGCGTCAGGAGGACAACTCGGGCAAGTGGGGACTGCTCGGACTGCTCGGGCTGGGCGGCTTGGCCGGTCTGCTCCGTCGTGACCGTCGGCCGAACGCCAACACCACTGCGACGCACGTCACGGGCCCGGCAACGCGCCCCTGAGTTTCGTCAGCATGCCAGTCCGCACGTAGGGCAGCGGGAATCGCATCCCGTCCCTGCGTGCGGTTGGCGTGCCGCCCGCCACTCAGTGCGCCAAGCAACAGTATCCATAGGCTATAGTAGCTGGATACTGGTTTTCGCTTCGGCCTTGGGAGTGCAGCATGGTTCATCTCGGGTCTGACCCGCTCGGGCGCCTGGACACCACGACCGGTGGTCGGGTGATCAGCGTGCCGGGTGTGGCGGCCGCCGCGGTCTGGGTGCTGGGACTGTTGGCTGGTCTGGTGGCGCTGGCGACCGGCCACGAACTGCTGGCGGGCGTCGCCCTGGTGGCAGCCATCATGTCGCCGTGGTTCGGGATGGCCTGGGCCTCCCGCACGCAGCGGCGGAAAGCCTACGCGCGCACCACAACCGTCCCTGCGGTGGCGTCCTATGCGGGTGGTTGGCCCGCGCTCTGAGTCCGCGTCACGCAAATTTTGCGGGTGTGCAATTTCTTGTTCTCCGGTGGGTGTGAGCAGCATTCGAACGGGGTACTGCCTGAGCCAACGGGCGACCACTAGGTGCTTAGCCCGGTCACTCAGGAGGGAAGAGCTATGCCGACAGTTAGCGATTATGACGCCCGCCGGGTGACCGAGGCCGACGCCGCCGACAAGAATGCGCTCAGCGAACTGGGGTCCATGCCCAAGCTCGCGACGGCGGTCGTCGACGACGACCTCAACGATGCGTCCTTCTTCGAGTTGCCGGGCGCCGACCTGTCCGGCGAGGAGTTGTCGGTGGTGGTGATCCCCCAGCGCTCCGACGAGTTCACTTGCTCCTGCTGCTATTTGGTCCAGCATCGCAACCGGTTGCGCGTCTCCACCGGCGGACGCCAGATCTGCGCGGACTGCGCCTGACACTCAGCCGGCTCAGCCATATGGCATCGGCTATGCAGTAGCGTCACCGACCGTGGGGCTACCTTCGCCGCCCGGTCTGCCCGCACCGCGCGGGTTGCGCGGCGCGTGCGCAACCGCGTATGCCGTGATGTACCTCCTCGGCGGCGAGCGGCGGATGATGCGGTTGATCCGTCGATATGGACCGCTGATGACAATGCCGATCCTCAGCCTCGGTGACGTTGCCATCGTGTCCGATCCGGCACTTGCGAAAGAAGTCTTCACCGCCCCGACCGACGTGTTACTCGGCGGTGCGGGAGTGGGGCCCGCCGCAGCGATCTACGGATCGGGATCGATGTTCGTGCAGGAAGAACCGGAACACCTGCGGCGGCGCAAGTTGCTCACGCCGCCGCTGCACGGGTCCGCGCTGAGCGGATACGTGCCCATCATCGAAGAGGCCGCGCGGGCGGCGATGCGGGACTGGCCGGTGGACCGCCCCTTCGAGATGCTGCATGCCGCACGGAAGTTGATGCTGGACGTGATCGTCCGGGTGATCTTCGGGGTCGACGATCCCGACGAAGTCCGGCGGTTGGGACAGCCCTTCGATCGGCTGTTAAACCTTGGTGTCTCAGAGCAATTGACGGTTCGCTACGCGTTGCGAGGCCTCGGTACGTTGCGCATCTGGCCTTCGCGCGCGCGGGCCAACCGGGAGATCGACGACGTCGTCATGCCCCTGATCGCTGCGCGCCGCGCCGACCCCACGCTGGCGACTCAGCGCGACATCCTGGCTCTGTTGATGTGCGCGCGTGGCGACGACGGCCAGGTCTTGTCGGACAGCGAAATTCGCGACGATCTGATCACCCTGATGTTGGCCGGTCACGAAACCACCGCGACGACGTTGGCCTGGGTGTTCGATCTGCTGCTGCATCATCCGGACGCGCTGCGCCGGGTGCGGGCAGAGGCCTGGGCCGGTGAGGAAGCATTCACGACGGCAGTGATCGACGAGACGCTGCGAGTGCGTCCGCCGGCGCCGCTGACTGCGCGGGTCGCCGCGCAGCCGTTCGCACTGGGCGGTTACCTGGTCCCTGCCGGCACCCGCATCGTCGTACACATCGTTGCGATCAATCGGAATCCGGCCGTCTACGACCGCCCGAGCGAATTCCGGCCGGAGCGCTTCCTGGGATCGCGGCCGCAGACATATGCCTGGGTACCGTTCGGGGGCGGCGTAAAACGTTGTCTGGGTGCGGCTTTCAGCATGCGGGAGCTGATCACTGTGCTGCAGGTGCTGGTGCGCGAGGGCGAATTCGATGCGGTGGACAGCACGTCCGAGCGGATCGTACGTCGCTCCATCATGCTGGCGCCGCGACGCGGCACCAGAGTGCGATTCCGTCCGCACGCCAGCGGGTCCAGATCCTCTTGCGCTACCCCGTGATTGAACTGCGCGCAGCGGGGTATTCAACAACTTGTCAGTCAATTAGACAGCGTTCAACAGAAGGGGCGCGACGTGATTATCCTGGGGATCGTGTTGCTGGTGGTCGGTTACTTCACCGGCATCAGCATTCTTTACACAATCGGCGGCATCTTGTTGCTCGTCGGCGTGGTGTTGTGGATTCTGGGCGCGGTCGGTCGCCCCATCGGCGGTCGAAAAGTCTGGTACTAGCACCCGAATGCGGCGAAGGCCACCGACAGTGAAAACTGTCGGTGGCCTTGCTCGTCTTCAGCGAGTCGGGGTGGCGGGATTCGAACCCACGGCCTCTTCGTCCCGAACGAAGCGCGCTACCAAGCTGCGCCACACCCCGCTTGAAGCTTGGCCAGCCTATCGCACCGTCCGGCGGCACCGCCAAACGCGTGGCTAGCCCCACCGGCAGGAGCGCTCGAAGACGGCCAGAGCCTGGGCGGGGCCGCCGGGATCGAGCCCCTGAGCAGCCACCCAGTCGTCGTCGAAATAGGTGTCGGCATACCGGTCGCCGCTGTCGGCGAGCAGGGTGACCACTGAACCGCCGCGGCCGTCGGCCACCATCTCGGCCAGCAGACCGAAGGCTCCCCACAGATTGGTTCCCGTGGAGGGGCCCACCCGGCGCCCCATAACGCTGCTGACGTGTCGCGCGGCGGCTATCGAGGCCGCGTCGGGCACCGCGACCATCCGGTCGACCACCGACGGCAGGAACGACGGTTCGACCCGCGGACGCCCGATGCCCTCGATCCGAGACGACGCTCCCGTCACGACGTCGTAGCGCTGCTCGGCGAAGGCCGGAAAGAACGCGGAGTTTTCCGGGTCGACGACGCACAGTCGCGTCGAATGCCGGCGATATCGGATGTACCGCCCGATCGTCGCGCTGGTGCCACCCGTGCCGGCGCCCACCACGATCCAGGTGGGGATCGGGTGGGTCTCCTCGCGCATTTGCAGATAGATCGATTCGGCGATGTTGTTGTTGCCCCGCCAGTCGGTAGCGCGTTCGGCGTTGGTGAACTGGTCGAGGTAATGGCCGCCGGTCTCGGCGGCGACCCGTACCGCCTCGTCGTAGACCTCGCTGGAATTGTCCACGAAATGGCAACGGCCACCTTGGGATTCGATCAGCGCGATCTTTGCCGTGCTGGTGGCGGCCGGCATCACGGCGACGAAGGGCAAACCCAGCAGCGCAGCGAAATACGCTTCGGACACCGCGGTGGAACCCGACGAGGCCTCGACCACGGTGGTGCCCTCGTCGATCCATGCGTTGCACAGCGCGTAGAGGAACAGCGAGCGGGCCAGCCGGTGTTTGAGGCTGCCGGTGATGTGGGTCGTCTCGTCTTTGAGATACAGCGCGACGCCGGAGTCGTCACCCCACGCCGAGGGCAGCGGATAGCGCAGCAGATGGGTGTCGGCACTGCGCCGCGCGTCGGCTTCGATCAACCGGATCGCATTGTCGGTCCAGCTGCGAGATTTACTCCGGACCGCGATGCGGGTCCGGTCGGTCAACGAACCGACGTAGCAGTCGGCTGTCGGCCCAGGTTGCTGGTCGAGTCGCGGCCGCCCATCGGGGTGGCGATCAGGGTCAGCAGGGTCGCTTCGGGCCGGCAGCAGAATCGCACCGGCGCGAACGGCGAAGTGCCGAGTCCCGCCGAGACGTGCAGGCGCATGTTGGCGCCCCACTGCGACGGCCCCTTGGCCCGGGACCGGTCCAGGCCGCAGTTGGTCACGATGGCGCCGTAGAACGGCAGGCACAGTTGCCCGCCGTGGGTGTGTCCGGCCATCACCAGCTGGTAACCGTCGGCGGCGAAGCGATCGAGCACGCGTGGCTCGGGTGAGTGGACCAGGCCCAGCTTGAGGTTGGCCGCGGGACTGGCCGGACCCGCGATGGTGTCGTAGCGGTCCCGGTCGATGTGCGGGTCGTCGACGCCTGCGGCCGCGACATGCAGGCCGGCCGCCTCGAACTCGCGCCGAGTGTGGGTGAGGTCGAGCCAGCCGCGTTCGGTGAAGGCCGCGCGCAGATCCTGCCAGGGCAGTGGCTCACCCTTGACGCGGTGGCCGGGGTTGGTCAGGTAGTTGGCCGGATTCTTCGGCCGGGGACCGAAGTAGTCATTGCTGCCGAAGACAAACACGCCGGGCCGGGACAGCAGATCGCCCAGCGACTGCACGACTGCGGGCACCGCCTTAGGGTGGGCGAGGTTGTCGCCGGTGTTGACCACCAGGTCGGGATCCCAACTGGCCAGCTCACGCACCCAGGCCTGTTTGCGCCGCTGATTGGGGGTCATGTGCAGGTCGCTGATGTGCAGCACCCGCAGCGGTGTGGAACCTGGGCTCAGCACCGGAATCGTCACCTCGCGCAGCACGAACGCGTTGCGTTCGACAAGCGAGGCGTAGCCGATTCCGGCAGCCGCCGAGCCGACGACGGCGGCGCCGGCGCGTAGCAGCGTGGGAAGCGGGGCAGTCAGACGGACGTCAGCCATGCCAGGCAGTTTACTGCCCGACCGGCCGCTACGGCGGTGGCGGCGCCGCCGGCGGGGGCGGTGCCAGCAGCGGGATGGTGATAGGTGGCAGACCGGGAATCTCGACCACCTGCGATCCGACCACTTCCGGCGGCAGACTCCCCTCGGGCGGCGGCGGCGGTGCCGGCGGGACGCCATTGCTGATCTGGATGGTCACGATCGAGCCGGGGATGGTCTGGCCGCTGGGCGTGGTGCCGACGACCTCGCCGTACTTGGCAGAGCTGTTGACCGAGGTGGGCTGATCGGCGACCTGGAAACCGGCGTCCCGGAGCCGCTGCCGGGCCTGGTCGACGTCCAGGCCGGCCACACTGGGCACCCGCCCGGCCGGTGAACCGTCCAGGTAACGCGGATCGGTCGGCGGCAGGTGCACCTCACCGAAGTTGTTCGCGATCGGTTGCAGCGCAGTGAACCAGGTTCGCGCCGGCTCGTTACCGCCGTACAGGTCACCGCTGCCGCAATGGCGCAGCGGCGCCGAACACAGGTCGGTCGGTGCCGGGGAGTCGTCGTAGATGTAATTGGCGGCCGCGTACCGGTTGGTGAATCCCACGAAGCCGGACGAACGGTGGGCTTCGGTGGTGCCGGTCTTACCGGACATCGGCAGGTTCCAGCCGGCCGCACCGGCCGAGCCGGCCGCGGTACCGCTGCCGGTGGCGTCCTTGCTCATCGCATTGGCCAGGGTGTTGGCCAGCCCCTCGGGGACCACCTGTTCGCAGGTCTCGGTAGTGACCGACACCTCATTGCCGTTGCGGTCGATCAGCTTGTCGATCGGGCTGGGCGGGCACCACATGCCCCCGGACGCCAGCGTCGCCGCGACGTTGGACAGCTCCAGCGCGTTGACCTCGATGGGGCCCAGGGTGAAGGAGCCGATGTTCTGTCGCTTGACGAAGTCGGCCAGACTTTCGTTGCTGTCCGGGTTGTAGTCGCGGGCGGTGCCGGGGTTGGCGTAGGACCGCAGGCCCAGTTTGATAGCCATGTCCACCGCGCGGGACACCCCGATCTGGGAGATCAACTTGGCGAACGCGGTATTGGGCGAGGTGGCCAGCGCATCGGTCACATTCATCGATCCGCGGTAGTTGCCGGCGTTGACCACGCACCAGGTGTCCTTGGGGCAGCCCTTGGCACCCCCGCTGCCCAGGCCCTTGGCCTGGAACCGGCCGGGGACCTCCAGATTGGCGTTGATGCCCATGCCCATGTCGAGCGCGGCCGCTGTGGTGAACAGCTTGAAGATCGACCCGGCGCCGTCGCCGACAAGGGAGAACGGCTGCGGCCGCATGGTTTCGCCGGCCTCGGTGTCCAGGCCGTACTTGCGGTTGCTGGCCATCGCGACCACTTTGTGCGATGTCTTACCCGGCAGGATCACGCTCATCACGCTCGAAATGCCACTCAGCGTCGGGGGCGCGAACTTGTCGATCGCCGCCTTCACCGGGATCTGCACGTCCGGGTCCAGCGTGGTGCGGATCAGGTAGCCGCCGCGGGCCACTTGTTCCTTACTGATGCCGGCCCGGGACAGGTATTCCTGCACATAGTCGCAGAAGAACGCCCGGTCGCCGGCCGCGATACAGCCGCGCGGCAACTCCTTGGGCTGTTGCAGGACGCCCAACGGCTGCGCTTTGGCTGCGCGTAGCGCATCGGCCTCATTGGGAATGTTCTCGATCATGGTGTCTAGCACCAGATTGCGCCGGGCCAGTGCGCCCTCCGGGTTGGTGTACGGGTTGAGCGAGCTGGTCGACTGCACCATGCCGGCCAGCAGCGCGGCCTGCTGCCAGTTCAGGTCGATGGCGTTGACGCCGAAGTAGGTCTGGGCCGCGTCCTGGATGCCGAACGAGTTGTTGCCGAACGACACCAGGTTCAGGTAACGGGTCAGGATCTCCGGCTTGGTGAAGGTCTTGTCCAGCGTGAGCGCCATCCGGATCTCGCGCAGCTTGCGCGCCGGGGTGGTCTCGACGGCCGCCCGCTTCTCCGCGTCGGTCTGCGCGGTCACCAGCAATTGGTAGTTCTTGATGTACTGCTGCTCGAGGGTCGAGCCGCCGCGGGTCTCGACGTCGCCGGAGGCGTAACCGGCCAGCCCGGTCAGCGTGCCTTTCCAGTCCACACCGTTGTGGTCGGCGAACCGCTTGTCCTCGATGGACACGATCGCCAGCTTCATGGTGTTGGCGATCTTGTCCGACGGCACCTCGAAACGGCGCTGCGAATACAGCCAGGCGATGACGTTGCCTTTGGCGTCCACCATCGTGGACACGGCCGGGACCTGACCCTCGAGAAGTTGCGCCGATCCGTTGGCGACGACTTCCGACGCGCGGTTCGACATCAACCCGACGCCGCCGGCGAAGGGGAACATCAACGCTGTCGCGACCACGCTGGCGAGCACACAGAACCCCGCCAGCTTCAGCAGCGTCAGCGGGACCGGGGGGCGCTCGGACATGCGTACTACAGTAGCGACCTCGCGTCACGTCCCCGCGCCGTGCGGGGTGGGAAAACTTTCTTCGGCAGGTGTTGAACAGGATTCGCACCACGTCGCCGGCCGACCTGGCGGCGATATCACAGGTCAGAGGGCCCAACGGCGGCCCGCGGCGGCCGTCGAGGCCCGCATCACGATCCAGACGGCACGGACGTCCCAGAAAAACCGTTATCGGACTGTTGCGCAATTAGCACCTGACCACCTAACTTAGATACGCATTGAGATTCAGGTAACACCGATATGCGCAGTGTGGCTCAGATCGCATCATCGGCTGGTACCCGAGGAGGCGGTCGCGATTCGCGGCCGGGAGAAAGGGATCAGCTCGTGTCAGGATCGCGCCCGGGCGCTCGTAAGACGAACCTCACGTCCACCGGAAACCTGCTGCGCAGCGTCGAAGCCGATGACCGCGTCGCCTGGGTATCGCAGGCACTGTGCCGGGCAACCGATCCCGACGAACTCTTCGTGCGGGGGGCCGCCCAGCGCAAGGCTGCGGTGATCTGCCGGCACTGCCCGGTGATGCAGGAATGCGGTGCAGACGCCCTGGACAACAAGGTGGAGTTCGGCGTGTGGGGCGGCATGACCGAACGTCAGCGCCGGGCCCTGCTCAAGCAGCACCCCGAGGTGGTCTCCTGGTCCGACTACTTCGACAAGCGTAGGCGTCGCAGCATCATCTGACCCGGGCCGCACGGCACGTCCTTCCCTATTACTTTTCTGTTACAACCTGCCTCAGTATGCTGCGGCCCTAATCTTATATGCGCAGCTCAAAGGCACTTTTTCGGCCCCCTGGGCGGGGTCGCATTTGGTGTATCCGTTGAACGGCCGTCAAATAAAGGCCGGTTACCCCCATATCGGTGCAGGTGGGGGGCCGTGCCGGACGCTGGACTCAGCGGAGTCGGAAACCTGCGAACGCGCAGCGGGTGGACGCTGATTCCGCCCCCGCGCAGCATGCCTGCAGCCCAGCGCGGACCGACGCTACGGCAAGCCTTCATCATGACGAAAGTGTTACAAGTTAGTTGATCGCACCATGAAATGATGCTTATTTGCGCAGGTCAAGCTGCTATTGAGCGTTACTGATGGGGCAAATGGTGACTACTGCCGTTGTAACGGCGTCAAATAAATCGCCCAGGCGGGGTATCGCCGCTGGTTATGCGGTCGAGGTGATCTGGTCGGCCAGAGCACGCAGCGCTTCGAGGTCGGAGACGTCGAACGGCAGCGACGGCACCCCGATGACGGGCACATGCGGGTTGGCGCCGGTGAACCGCGACAGCAGTCGAATCTCCCGCTTGGCGGTCTGCGCCCGGTCGGCGTGAATCTGCAGCACGGCGGCGGCCAGCGAGGAGGCTTCCGAATCGGTCTCGGCCGCTAACTTCTGGATGGCATCGATGGCCCGTTCGGCCGGCAACGAACACAGCATCGGGTGGGTGCGGTTCAACACCAGGCCCGCCAGCGGCATGGACTCCTCGGACAGCCGGTCCACGAAGAACGACGCCTCGCGCAGCGCGTCCGGCTCGGCGGCCGACACGACCACGAACTGGGTGCCGCGCCGTTTCAGCAACGCATAGGTGCGGTCCGCCTTCTCGCGGAAACCGCCGAATGTCGCGTCCAACGATTGCACGAACGCTGCCGCGTCCCCGAGCATCTGCGAACCCAGGATCGTCGACATCGCCTTCATGGCCAGGCCCATGGCACCCGTCACCAGGCGACCGAGACCCCGTCCGGGCGCGAGCAGCAGGCGCCACAGCCGACTGTCCATGAAACTGCCCAGCCGCTTGGGGGCATCCAGGAAATCCAGCGCGTTGCGCGACGGGGGAGTGTCCACGACCACCAGGTCCCACCGGTCCTGAGCCAGCAGCTGGCCCAGTTTCTCCATGGCCATGTATTCCTGCGTGCCGGCCAGCGAGGTCGCGACGGTCTGATAGAACTGATTGTCCAGAATCGATTGCGCCCGTTCGGAACCCGAGTACTGCATCACCATCTCGTCGAAGGTGCGGCGCATGTCCAGCATCATCGCGTGCAACTCCCCGGGGACCTCGGGTGCCAGCGGTACCCGCTGCGGCGTATTCCCAAGGTCGTTGACCCCCAACGCTTGTGCGAGGCGTTTGGCCGGGTCGATCGTCAAAACCACTACGGTGCGGCCATATTCGGCTGCCCGCAGCGCGATGGCTGCGGCAGTCGTGGTCTTGCCCACACCGCCCGCACCGCAGCACACCACGACCCGGTTGGACGTGTCGGCCAAAAGAGCCGCCATGTCAAGGGTTTCCGGCTTATGGGACTGCGTCGTAGTCATCGAACCCCCTGGTGGGCAAGCGCTTCGGAAAGCTCGTACAGGCTGCCCAGATCGACGCCGTCGGAGATGGTCGGCAATTCCAGCCTCGGCACCTGCAGCGCGTCGAGCTGTTGTGCGGTCTCGGCGCGCGCGGCGATCCGGGTGGCGTGTTGGATGGTCTCGGTCAGCAGGCCGGCGAAGTCGTTGTCGTCCAATTCGATGCCGGCCGTTGCCAGCCCGGCGCGGACCGAGTCCGCGTCGACGACACCTTCGGCGGCCTTGGCCAGGTCGCCGGAGTCGAGGTAGGCCGGAATGTTGCGGTTCACGATGACGCTGCCGATGGGCAACTGCATCTCGGCGAGTTCCTCGATCGCTTCCAGCGTCTCCTGCACCGGCAGCGCCTCCAGCAACGTCACCAGGTGGATGGCGGTCTGGTCGGAGTGCAGCAGTCTGACCACGCCTTCGGCCTGCGAGTGCACCGGGCCGCCCTTGGCGAGGTCGGAGACCGCTTTGGTGACGTCCAGAAAGCGGGCGATCCGACCGGTCGGGGGCGCATCGACGACGATCGCGTCGTAGAGCGGCCGCTTGTTCTTGTCCAGCCGGATGACCGTTTCTTTGATCTTGCCGGTGAGCAACACGTCGCGCAGACCGGGTGCGATGGTGGTGGCGAACTCGATGGCACCGATCCTGCGCATCGCCCGGCCGGCCAGTCCCAGGTTGTAGAACATGTCCAGGTACTCCAGGAACGCGGCCTCGAGCTCGATCGCCAGCGCGTTGACCTGCCCGCCACGTTCGGCGGTGGCGATCTTGACCTCCTGGTATGGCAGCGGCGGTACGTCGAAGAGTTGCGCAATCCCTTGGCGGCCTTCGACTTCCACCAACAAGACTTTGCGGCCGCCGGCCGCCAGCGTCAGTGCCAGCGCGGCCGCGATCGTCGACTTCCCCGTGCCGCCCTTGCCCGTCACGAAATGCAGCCGGGCCTTCGACAGCCGCGACGGCCACCCGACGGAGTTACCGCCGCTCGATGTGTTTGCCACCATCGCATGCTAGCCCTACCGGTTCGGCCGGCCAGCGGGCTGGCCGGAGCTGGTCAACACCGGCCGATAAGCTCGCGTCATGACCCAACCCACGACATGGGAGTACGCGACGATTCCGCTGCTCACCCACGCCACCAAGCAGATTCTCGACCAGTGGGGCGCCGACGGTTGGGAGCTGGTTGCGGTGCTGCCAGGTCCCACCGGCGAACAGCACGTCGCCTATCTCAAACGCCCCAAGTGAGCGTCACTGCCCGGCTCGCGGAGCTGGGCATCACGCTGCCCCAAGTGGCCGCGCCGCTGGCGGCCTACGTTCCCGCGGTGCGCACCGGCAACCTGGTCTACACCGCCGGCCAACTGCCGTTGGTCGACGGTAAGCTGCCCGCCACCGGCGCGGTCGGCAGCGACATCACCCCGGACGTCGGCAAGAGCCTGGCGCGGATCTGCGCGCTCAACGCTCTGGCCGCGGTGGATTCGCTGGTGGGCCTGGACTCGGTAACCAAGGTGGTCAAGGTGGTCGGATTCGTCGCGTCCGCGCCGGGTTTCCACGGTCAGCCGGGTGTGGTCAACGGCGCGTCGGAATTGCTCGCCGAGGTTTTCGGGGACAGCGGCGTGCACGCGCGTTCGGCAGTGGGCGTAGCCGAATTGCCCCTGGGCGCGCCGGTGGAAGTGGAGCTGATCGTGGAGGTCGGGTAACGGGCCGTGACTGAGTCGGCGTTGACGCATCCCGCCTATGGTCAGCTGCGGGCGGTCACTGAGACTGCCTCGGTGCTGCTCGCCGACAACCCGGGTCTGATGACCCTGGACGGCACCAACACCTGGGTGCTGCGCGGCCCGCGCAGCGACGAGTTGGTGATCGTGGACCCCGGGCCCGACGACGACGAGCACATCGCGCGGGTGGCGGCGCTCGGACGCATCAGCCTGGTCCTGATCAGCCACCGCCACCCGGACCACACCGACGGCATCGACAAGCTGGTCGAGCTGACCGGGGCGACCGTGCGGTCGGCGGGCAGCGGGTTCCTGCGCGGACTCGGCGGTCATCTCACCGACGGCGAGGTGATCGACGCCGCCGGCCTGACGATCAAGGTGATGGCCACTCCCGGCCATACCGCCGACTCACTGTCCTTCATCCTCGACGACGCGGTTTTGACCGCCGACACGGTGCTGGGTCGCGGCACCACCGTGATGGACTCCGAAGACGGAAATCTGACCGACTACCTCGAGTCACTGCAGCGATTGCGCGGACTCGGCCGGCGCACGGTGTTGCCCGGGCACGGGCCCGACCTCGGCGATCTGACCGCCGTCACGCACGACTACCTGGTCCACCGGCACGAGCGGCTCGAGCAGGTGCGCGCCGCATTGCGCGCGCTGGGCGACGACGCGACTGCCCGGCAGGTCGTCGAACACGTCTACACCGACGTCGACGAGAAGCTCTGGGACGCGGCCGAGTGGTCGGTGCAGGTGCAATTGGACTACCTGCGCGCCGAGTCCGGTTAGCGAGCCCGGCGGGCCAGACGTTCGGAGTCCGAGATGAGGACGCTCTTGCCCTCCAGGCGAATCCAGCCGCGGTGCGCGAAATCGGCCAGCGCCTTATTGACGGTCTCCCGGGAGGCGCCCACCAGCTGGGCGATCTCCTCCTGGGTCAGATCGTGGGTGACCCGCATCGCGCCACCCTCCTGGGTGCCGAACCGCTGCGCCAGCTGCAGCAGCTGCTTGGCCACCCGGCCGGGCACGTCCGTGAAGATCAGGTCGGCCAGGTTGTTGTTGGTGCGGCGCAACCGCCGTGCCAACACCCGCAACAGCTGCTCGGCGATCTCCGGGCGGTCAGCGATCCAGGCCCGCAACGCGTCGCGGTCCATCGAGACCGCGCGCACCTCGGTGATCGTCGTCGCACTCGACGTCCGGGGGCCCGGGTCGAAGATCGACAGCTCGCCGAACATGTCCGACGGTCCCATGATGGTCAGCAGGTTCTCCCGGCCGTCCGGGGACCGGCGACCGATCTTCACTTTGCCGGCGACGATGATGTACAGCCGGTCACCCGGCTCGCCTTCAGCGAAAACCGTGTGTCCACGGGGGAAATCAACGGGCTGCAGTTGCTTGGTCAACGCGGCGACCGCGCTGGCCTCAACCCCTTGGAAGATTCCTGCCCTTGCCAGGATCTCGTCCACGTTGCCTCTTCTTGCCTCTTCAGTTGGTGACGAAGTTGATACGGGCAGGCCAACCTGTGACGGCCGACACGATTCTAAAGGTAGGCCAATCTGTGCGGCCTGCCAACGCTACACACGATTGACGTGTCGGATGCGGGTGGGGAGTCCCGTCTCGATTCGTCCGACGACGTCGGCGACGAAGAATGTCTCGGCGTGATGGCGCCCGGTCAGCAACCGGGACTGGGGTGCGGCGGCAAGTCCCAGAGCATGACGGCGGTGCAGATACTCCAGGGCCTCGGGCATGCCCTCGCGGGCCAGGGTGTGCACGTCGACCGCCTCGGCCTGCTCCCGGAATGCGGCGACGTCCGTGCTGCTGACGGCGTCGTGGGCAAGGGTCTTCTCCAGCCGCCCGAGCCCGAGCGCCGCCAGCATCAGCAACCCGGGAATGCAGGCCACCAGCAACCACAACACAAGGGAGAGTAAACACGGACTTCGATCAAGGCGGGGTCTCAGTCAGATCACGAAATAAGTACTCTGTCGTAGGTGACAGCGGCGAAGGCGTCCAAGCGCTGGTCCAATGAGACCCGGACGGGTCTGGTGCGACGGGCGCGGCGGATGAATCGCACTCTGGCGCAAGCGTTTCCGCACGTCTACTGCGAACTGGATTTCACGTCGCCGCTGGAACTGGCGGTGGCTACCGTCTTGTCGGCGCAGAGCACCGACAAGCGGGTGAATCTGACCACCCCGGCGGTGTTCGCCAAGTACCGCACGGCGCTGGATTACGCGCAGGCCGACCGCGCCGAATTGGAGACGTTGATCCATCCCACCGGCTTCTTCCGCAACAAGGCGTCGTCGCTGATCGGGCTGGGGCAGGCCCTGGTCGAGCGGTTCGACGGCGAGGTGCCGCGGACGATGGACGAACTGGTGACGTTGCCCGGGGTGGGCCGCAAGACGGCCAACGTCATCCTGGGCAACGCCTTCGGCATTCCCGGCATCACCGTCGACACCCATTTCGGGCGGTTGGTGCGCCGGTGGCGATGGACCGAGGAAGAGGACCCGGTCAAGGTCGAGCGCGCCGTTGGTGAGCTGATCGAGCGCAAGGAATGGACATTGCTCAGTCACCGGGTGATTTTCCACGGCCGCCGGGTGTGCCACGCCCGCAAACCGGCCTGTGGAGTCTGCGTGCTGGCCAAGGACTGTCCCTCCTACGGGCTTGGCCCGACCGAGCCACTGCTGGCCGCGCCGCTGGTCCAAGGACCCGAAACCGACCACCTGCTGGCCCTGGCCGGGTTGTAACCCGCCCGGATGAAAGCACTTTCCGGCACGGCTCGCTGGACGATTGCGGTCCTGGTGTTGGTGGTCGCGCTGGTGGTCGCTTTCGTGGCCGAACTGCGCGGGGAGCCGGTGCCGCCGGCGCACACGCAGGTGCCGGTGCAGCGTGAACACCGGGACGCCGACACCCCCGCAGCGCTGGCGGGCCCACGCCGGCGCGCCGGACTGCCGGCCTGCCCGGGGCCGGGACCGGGGGAGGGCGAGGGCGCCTTGCGGGGCGTCGTGGTGGAGTGCGCGGCCGACGGTGCGGCCGTGGACCTGGGCAGAGCGTTGACCGGCCGGCGGGTGGTGCTCAACCTGTGGGCGTACTGGTGTGCGCCGTGCACTGCAGAACTGCCTGCGATGGCCGAATATCAGCGCCGGGTCGGTTCCGACGTCACCGTGGTGACGGTGCATCAGGACGAGAACGAGACAGCCGCGCTGCTGCGGTTGACCGAACTCGGCGTGCGGTTGCCGACCCTGCAGGACGGTCGCCGCAAAGTGGCGGCTGCGCTGCGGGTTGTTAACGTGATGCCTGCGACGGTGGTGCTGCGGCCGGACGGTAGCGTTGCCCAAACCCTGCCGCGGGCGTTCGGCAGCGCTGAGGAGATCGCGGCCGTGATCGGAGACGGGGCGGGGTGAGCGAGCCGGGCTGTCGAGACAGGAGGGAGACGCCGGTGAGTGCTGCGACTCCTCTGACTCCCGATATCGGCCCGCCCTGGTTACGACCGCTGGTCGACAACGTCGACCAGATTCCCGACGCCTACCGGCGCCGCCTGCCGGCCGACGTGCTGGCCATGGTGACCGCGGCCAGATCGGTATCGTCGTTGCGCCGTACCGGCCGGGACGCCGCGGTGCTGGTGCTGTTCTCCGGGCCGCAGGACGGCCCGGCGGACGGTCGCGTGCCCGATGACGCCGACCTGCTGCTGACCGTGCGCGCCGCCACACTGCGTCACCACGCCGGGCAGGCCGCGTTTCCCGGCGGTGCGTCCGACCCCGGCGACGACGGACCCGTCGCCACTGCGCTGCGCGAGGCACGCGAGGAGACCGGGATCGACGTCGGCCGGCTGCACGCGCTGGCGACGATGGAGCGGACGTTCATCGCGCCGTCGAATTTTCATGTCGTGCCGGTGCTGGCCTATTCACCGGATCCCGGTCCGGTCACCGTCGTCAACGACGCCGAGACGGCGATCGTGGCGCGGGTGCCGGTGCGGGCCTTCATCAATCCGGAGAACAGGCTGATGGTGTACCGCGGCACCTTGGGCAGGCGCTGGGCCGGTCCGGCGTTTCTGTTGAACCAGATGCTGGTGTGGGGATTCACTGGCCAGGTGATTGCTGCCATTCTCGACGTCGCCGGTTGGGCACAGCCCTGGGACACCAACGACATCCGCGAGCTGGACGAGGCGATGGTGCTGGTGGGCGACCCTGCGGCGCAAACCCCGACGAACAGGGGTGGGTTGCGGTGAACTCGATGAGCCCGTCGCAGTGGCTGGACATCGCGATCCTGGCGGTGGCTCTGATCGCAGCGATCTCCGGGTGGCGGTCCGGCGCGCTGGGGTCGGTGCTGTCGTTCGCGGGTGTCTTGCTGGGCGCGGTCGCCGGGGTGCTGCTGGCGCCGCACATCGTCAGCCATATCGCCGCGCCGCGGGCGAAGTTGTTCGCCGCGCTGTTCCTGATCCTGGCGCTGGTGGTAGTCGGTGAGGTCGCCGGCGTGGTGCTGGGACGCGCGGTGCGCGGGGCGATCCGCAACAAGCCGATCCGCACCATCGACTCGGTGATCGGCGTAGCTATCCAGCTCCAGGTGGTGTTGACCGCGGCCTGGTTGCTGGCCACCCCGCTGACGCAGTCCAAGGACCAGCCCGAACTCGCCGCCGCGGTGAAGGGTTCGCAGGTGCTCGCCACGGTCAATGACGTGGCCCCGTCGTGGCTGAAACAGCCGCTGCGGCAACGGCTCTCGGGCCTGCTGAACACCTCCGGGCTGCCCGCGGTGCTGGAACCCTTCAGCCGCACCCCGGTCATCCCGGTCGCCTCCCCGGATCCGGCGCTGGCCAACAACCCGGTGGTGGCCGCCGTCGCGCCCAGCGTCGTCAAGATCCGCAGCATCGCGCAGAGCTGCCAGAAAGTGCTCGAAGGCACCGGATTCGTGATCTCCCCGGAACGGGTGATGACGAACGCGCACGTGGTCGCGGGGTCCAACAGCGTCTCGATCCAGGCCAACGGCAAGACCCTCGATGCCACCGTGGTGTCCTACGACTCGGCGGTGGACATCGCCATCCTCGCGGTGCCGGGCCTGCAGGCCACGCCGCTGGTCTTCGAGTACTCTCCCGCCAAGACCGGCACCGACGTGGTGGTACTGGGTTATCCGGGTGGCGGCAACTTCACCGCCTCCCCGGCCCGGATCCGCGAGCGGATCAAGCTCAGCGGACCGGACATCTACCGCAGCCCACAGCCGGTCACCCGGGATGTCTACACCATCCGGGCCAATGTGGAACAGGGCGATTCGGGTGGGCCGCTGGTCGACCTCGACGGCAACGTGCTCGGCGTGGTGTTCGGCGCAGCGGTCGACGACGCCGACACCGGATTCGTGTTGACGGCCGACGAGGTGCGCAGTCAGCTGGGCAGGATCGGCGCGAGCCAGCCGGTGGCCACCGGAGCCTGCGTCAACTGACCCGGTGCACCTGATCGAGGAACCGCATGAGGTGTCGGGTGACTTCCCGCGGCGCCTCTTCGTGGCTGAAATGCCCGGCGCCGGTGACCGAGATGTAGCGGCCGTGCGGCGCGTAGCGCTGGGTGCGTTCCACCGGGGCGGCCAGCACATAGGGGTCGGCGTCGCCGCGGATGTGCAGTAGCGGGACAGCGAGCGGGGCGACCATCGATTTGATGAAGCGGTGTCCCTCGCTGCGCAACTGGCTGCGTACCGCCCAGCGCTGATATTCCAGCGCGCAGTGCGCGGCCCCCGGGATCCGGATGGCGGTGCGCAGATACCCGATGGTCTGGGAAAAATCTGCGGAGGCAACCCATGGAGAGCTGCTGCGGCTGCGGACCAGGCGCTCGATCTCGGCACCGTTGTGTTTGGTGAGCGACCGCTCGGGCCACCACGGCGCCTGATACCGCAGCAGGGTGGGCAGCAGCGCGCGACCCTGGTCGCGCCGGGCCAGCGTGGAGCGGCGCAGGGCGGCCGGGTGGGGCGAGCTGATCAGACCGATGGCGCGCACCAGCCGCGAGTGCAGCAGCGCGGTGGCCCAGCAGGCCAGTCCGCCGTCGGCGTGGCCGATCAGCGTCGCCGAAGAGTGGCCGAGCGCCCGGATGAGACCCGCCGTATCGCCGGCCAACGTCCAGCCGTCGTAGCCGCGGGGCGGCTTGTCGCTACCGCCGTATCCGCGCAGGTCGACCGCGACCACCCGCGCGCCGGTCAAGTCCCGCAGTTGGTGCCGCCAGGACCACCAGAACGAGCCGAAGCCGTGCAGCAGGATCACCAGCGGCCGCCCGGTGGCCGGTATGCCGGCGTCAGCCTCCACGACGTGGAACCGGATGCCGTTGGCATGCACGTCCAGATGCCGCCACGGCCCGTCGATCCGGACCATCGACGGATCGGGAGCCGCCATCTACCAACCCGAGGGATCGGCGGGCGTCTTGGCGTCGGCCGTGATCGCCTTGGACTGCGGTGCCGCGGCAAGGTTCTTGTCGTGCCCCGGAGTGAACGCGGTGCGCGCCTCTTTCACCGATTCGATGGTCTGCTGCGGGCCGCGGATTCGGCGAACCTTGAGGAAACCGAACAGCGCGAGCACGGCGGTGACCACCACCATGATCGCGAAGACGATCAGGAACGCCGCCCAGCGCCACAGCCAGGTGTCGAGGAGTTCGGCGAGGAAGAAGAACAAGAAGAAGGTGGAGTAGAACAAGATGACGAGCGCGGAGATGAAGAAGACGCTGCCGGTCAGCCCTTTCTTGACATCCCGGGTGATCTCGGCGCGGGCCAATTCCACCTCGGCGCGCACCAGCGTCGACATCTGCGTCGTGACGTCCTTGATGAGGTCGCCCACCGACGGGTCGCCGACCCTGGCATGTGGGTCGGCCAGCGGAATCGTGGTCAGCGTGTTGGGCACACCGTTCTTGTCGGGTTTGCTCACAGACGATCCTCTCCGTTGCAACGCCCCTGCAGCTCCGGTGGCGCGTCAGTCGTCGCGGTTCATGTTGCCATGTGGCCCGATGCCCGACGAGGCCAGCCGAACCCGCGGCGAACCCGGCCAATACACTGGGCGGACTGTTCTCCGAACCTCTCATCCATCTTCTTCCTCTTTTCGACCATCCTGACGGGAGTATCACTTTGCAGAAGGCGCCCAGCGGCCGAAAGCCCCTCCGGGTCGCGGCGGTGATGGCCGCGTTCCTGGGCCTTCTGATCCTGCCCGTCAGCACCGCGGCCGCCGACGACAAAGTCCCGCTCGGCGCCGGTGCGGGCATCGTCGTCAACACCGGCACCCTGTGCACGCTGACCGCCATCGGGCACGACAAGTTCGGCGACCTCATCGGGTTCAGCTCCGCGCACTGCGGGGGTCCCGGCGCGCCGGTCGCCGCCGAGGGGGCCGAGAACCGGGGCCAGGTGGGCACCATGGTCGCCGGCAACGACGGTCTGGACTACGCGGTGATCAGGTTCGATCCGGCCAAGGTGACGCCGGTGGCGAACTTCAACGGCTTTGCCGTCAACGGCATCGGCCCCGAACCAACGGCCGGTCAGGTCGCCTGCAAGCAGGGCCGCACCACCGGCAACTCGTGCGGGGTGACCTGGGGACCCGGGCAGGACCCAGGCACCATCCTGATGCAGGTCTGCGGTGGACCGGGGGATTCCGGTGCGCCGGTGACGGTGGACAACATGCTGGTCGGGATGATTCACGGCGCTTTCAGCGACAATCTGCCCACCTGTGTCACCAAGTACATCCCGCTCCACACGCCCGCGGTGGTGATGTCGATCAATGCCGACCTGGCCGACATCAACGCCAAGAACCGGCCCGGTTCAGGATTCGTGCCGATCGCCGACTGAGCTACTTCGCCTCGCGGATCGCGTCGAATACATCGGGGTCCAGCAACGTCGAGGTGTCGCCCAGTTCCCGGTTCTCGGCGATGTCGCGCAACAGTCGCCGCATGATCTTGCCGCTGCGGGTCTTGGGCAGCTCGGGCACGATGTGGACCTCGCGCGGCTTGGCGATCGGGGAGATCTCGTGGGCGACCTCGCCGCGTAGATCCTCGACGGTACGGTCGCTGGCTTCATAGTCTTCCCGCAGCACGACGAACGCGCAGATGGCCTGGCCGGTGGTGTCGTCGGTGACCCCGACCACCGCGGCCTCGGCCACTCCGGAATGTCCGACGAGCGCGGACTCCACCTCGGCGGTGGAGATCCGGTGCCCGGATATGTTCATCACGTCGTCGATGCGGCCCAGCACCCAGATGTCGCCGTCGGGGTCGAAGCGGGCGCCGTCGCCGGCGAAGTAGTAGCCGTGCTCGGCGTACTTGGACCAGTAGGTCTTCTGGTACCGCTCCGGGTCGCCCCAGATACCGCGCAACATCCCCGGCCACGGCTGGTCCAGAACGAGGTAACCGGTGACGTGCTCTTCCCCCTCCTTGTCGGGAGGTAGCGGTTCGCCGTGGTCGTCGACGATCTTCGCCGAGATGCCGGGCAGCGCCGCCATCGCCGAACCGGGTTTCGCGGCGGCCACGCCGGGCAGCGGGGAGATCATCGCCGCACCGGTCTCGGTCTGCCACCAGGTGTCGATTACCGGCACCCGCCCGCCGCCGATCACGTCGCGGTACCAGCGCCAGGCTTCGGGATTGATGATCTCGCCGACCGTGCCCAGCAGTCGCACGCTGGACAGGTCATGCGCGTCCGGAATCTCCCGCCCCCACTTCATGAACGTGCGGATCAGCGTAGGAGCCGTGTAATAGATTGTGACGCCGTATCTTTCGATGATCTCGAAATGCCGGTGCTGGCTCGGGGTGTTCGGGGTGCCCTCGTAGAGCACCTCGGTGATGCCGCTGGACAGCGGCCCGTAGACGCCGTAGGTGTGTCCGGTGACCCAGCCGATGTCGGCGGTGCACCAGAACACGTCGCTGTCCGGCTTGACGTCGAAGATCGCGTGCATGGTGTAGGCGCACTGGGTCAGGTAACCGCCGCTGGTGTGCACGATCCCTTTGGGCTTGCCGGTGGTGCCCGAGGTGTAGAGCAGGAACAACGGCTGCTCGGCATCGAAGGCCTCGGCCACGTGCTCCGGGGCGGCCGCGTCGACGACATCGTGCCACCACAGATCGCGGTCGTCGTCCCAGGACACG
Source organism: Mycobacterium sp. IDUB_28 (assembly GCF_055419285.1). Lineage (NCBI taxonomy): Bacteria > Bacillati > Actinomycetota > Actinomycetes > Mycobacteriales > Mycobacteriaceae > Mycobacterium > Mycobacterium sp. IDUB_28. Next base: position 43,208 of record NZ_JBVAXK010000016.1, read on the forward strand.
TCGACCCCGGTGCGCCGCACCACCAGCACGTGCTCGACCGGGCTGCCGTCGACCGAGACCGCCTCGTCGGCGGCCTCTTTCAGCGGTGCGGGCTTGCCGCGGCGGAACTGGCCGTCGGCGGTGATCAACAGCTTGGCGTCGGCGTCGGCGATCCGGGCCTGCAGCGCGTGCGCGGTGAAGCCGCCAAACACCACGGTGTGCATGACGCCCAGTCGGGCGCAGGCCAGCATCGCGATCACCGCCTCGGGGATCAGCGGTAGGTAGATGGCCACCCGGTCCCCGGCCACCAGGCCGAGGTCGGTCAGCGCGTTGGCCGCCTTGCACACTTCTGTCTGCAGGTCCGCGTAGGTGAAGGTGCGACGGTGGTCGTCGGGCTCGCCTTCCCAGTGGAACGCGACCCGGTCGCCGTGGCCGGCTTCGACATGGCGATCCACACAGTTGTAGGCGACGTTGAGCTTGCCTCCGACGAACCACTTGGCGAACGGCGCGTCCGACCAGTCCAGCACCTCGGTGAACGGCGTCTCCCAGGCCAGCCGGTCGGCCTGTTCGGCCCAGAACGCCAGGCGGTCTTCGGCGGCCTTCTCGTAGAGCTCCGCGCGGGCGTTGGCCTGGTCGACGAAGTGCTCGGGCGGTGGGTAAGTAGACGGGCCTTCGGCGGTGGCGTCTGTCACGTAGCGAGCCTATTAGGGTCGCTGTCATGCGTCGGATGCGGGCCGCGCTGGCCGCCCTGCTGGTGTCTGCTCACTTGGCGGGCTGTGGCGGCGGCATGCTGACACCCGAGGTGGTGGTGGTCAATGGTGCCGAGCCACCCAACCCGCTGATCCCGACCGGCACCAACGACTCCAACGGCGGCCGCATCATCGACCGGTTGTTCGCGGGCCTGATGTCGTACGACGCGGCGGGCCGGCCATCCCCGGAGGTGGCCGAGTCGATCGAGAGCACCGACAACATCAACTACCGCATTGTGCTCAAACCGGGATGGAAGTTCACCGACGGCTCGCCGGTCACCGCTCATTCGTTCGTCGACGCGTGGAACTACGGGGCGTTGAGCGCCAACGCCCAACTGCAGCAGAACTTCTTCAGCCCGATCGCCGGCTACGACGAAGTGGCTGGCCCACCCGGGGACGGCCGGCCTACCAGCATGTCCGGGCTGCGCGTCGTCAACGATCTCGAGTTCACCGTCCGGCTGCAGGCACCGACCATCGACTTCATCATGAGCCTGGGGCACAGCGCCTTCTACCCGTTGCCGCCCATGGCATTTCGCGACATGGCGGCATTCGGCCGCAGCCCGGTCGGCAACGGGCCTTACCGGCTCGCCGACAGTGCCGACGGGCCGGCATGGGAACACAACGTCAAGATCGACCTGGTGCCCAACCCCGACTACCACGGCAACCGCAAGCCGCACAACAAAGGTCTGCGGTTCGAGTTCTACGCCAACCTGGACACCGCGTACGCCGACCTGCTGTCGGGCAATCTGGATGTGCTGGATACGATTCCGTCCAGCGCGTTGCCTATCTATCAGCGCGACCTGGGTGGCAATGCCGTCAAGGCGCCGGTCGCGGTCAGCCAGTCGGTGGACACACCGCTGCGGTTGCCCCACTTCGGCGGCGAGGAGGGCCGGTTGCGCCGACTGGCCCTGTCGGCGGCCATCAACCGCCCGCAGATCTGCCAACAGATATTCAGCGGAACACGGCAGCCGGCAAGGGATTTCACTGCCAGCTCGCTGCCGGGGTTCGACCCGAACATTCCGGGAAGCGATGCGTTGGACTTCAATCCTGCTCGCGCGCAGCAACTCTGGGCACAGGCCAATGCCATCTCGCCGTGGACGGGACGGTACGCGATCGCCTACAACGCCGACAGCGGTCATCAGGAGTGGGTGGACGCGGTGGCCAACAGCATCAAGAACGTGCTCGGTATTGACGCGGCCGGGGCGCCACAGCCCACGTTCGCCGGGTTCCGCACCCAAATCACCAACCGGACCATCAATACGGCCTTCCGAGCCGGCTGGATCGGGGACTACCCGTCGATGATCGAATTCCTCGCACCGCTCTACGCCACCGGCGCCGGTTCCAACGATGTGGGGTACTCCAGTCGGGAGTTCGACGCCGCGCTGGCCGCCGCCGAAGCGGCGCCCGACGTGCACGAGGCCGATCTTCGGGTCAACATCGCACAGCGAATTCTGTTGCGCGACATGCCTGCCATTCCGCTGTGGTACTACATCAGTGTGATCGGTTGGTCGGCTCAGGTGAGCAATGTGCAGCCCACCTGGAACGGTCTGCCCGACTACGAGAACCTGCACAAGGGCTGACATGGGCTGGTATGTGCTGCGCCGGATCGCGGTGATGGTGCCGGTTTTCCTGGGCGCCACCCTGCTGATCTACGGCATGGTGTTCCTGCTGCCCGGCGATCCGGTGGCCGCCATCGCCGGCGACCGGCCGCTGAGCCCGGCGGTCGCCGCGCAACTACGCGCCCAATACCACCTCGACGACCCGTTCCTGGTGCAGTACCTGCGCTACCTGGGTGGCCTGCTGCACGGCGATCTGGGCCGCGCGTACTCCGGTCTTCCGGTCAGCGCCGTTCTGGCACATGCCTTTCCGGTGACGATACGGCTGGCGCTGATCGCTCTGGTGGTGGAGGCGGTGCTGGGGATCGGGTTCGGCGTGATCGCCGGACTGCGCCAGGGCGGTGTCTTCGATGCCACGGTGCTGGTCGCCGGACTGGTCATCATCGCGATCCCGATTTTCGTGTTGGGCTTCCTGGCGCAGTTCGTGTTCGGGGTCCGGCTGGGGTGGGCGCCCGTCACGGTCGGGGGACGGGCCAGCTTCGACCGGCTGCTGCTGCCCGGCATCGTTCTGGGTCTGGTGTCCTTCGCCTACGTGGTGCGGCTGACCCGCTCCGCAGTGGCCGCCAATGCCCACGCCGACTATGTGCGCACCGCCACCGCCAAGGGGTTGTCGCGGTCGCGGGTGGTCACCGTGCACATCCTGCGCAATTCGCTGATCCCGGTGGTGACGTTCCTGGGTGCCGACCTGGGCGCGCTGATGGGTGGCGCCATCGTGACCGAAGGGATTTTCAACATCCACGGCGTCGGCGGTGTGCTGTATCAGGCGGTCACCAGGCAGGAGGCGCCTACAGTGGTGTCGATCGTCACGGTGCTGGTGCTGATCTACCTGGTGAGCAATCTGCTGGTGGATCTGCTCTACGCCGCGCTGGATCCCAGGATCCGGTATGTATAGGCGACCCAAGTTCGTCATCGCTGCGGCAATGATCGTGCTGATCCTGCTCGTAGCGGCGTTTCCGTCGTTGTTCACCGGGGCCGACCCCACCTACGCCGACCCGGGTCAGAGCCTGCTGCCCCCGTCGGCCGCGCACTGGTTCGGCACGGACCTGCAGGGCCATGACATCTACGCGCGCACCATCTATGGCGCCCGGGCGTCGGTGATGGTCGGGCTCGGCGCAACGATGGCCGTGTTCGTCGTCGGCGGGGTGTTGGGCGCCCTGGCCGGCTTTTACGGTGGCTGGCTCGACGCGGTGGTGTCCCGTCTGACCGACGTGTTCTTCGGGTTGCCGCTGCTGTTGGCCGCCATTGTGCTCATGCAGGTGCTGCGGCACCGAACGGTGTGGACGGTGATCGCCATCCTGGCGTTGTTCGGCTGGCCGCAGGTGGCCAGGATCGCGCGCAGCTCGATTCTCCAGGTACGGGGCAGCGATTACGTGCTGGCGGCGAAAGCATTGGGGCTGGGCAGGTTTCGTATCCTGCTCCGGCATGCGGTGCCGAACGCGATAGGCCCCGTCATCGCGGTGGCCACCATCGCCTTGGGCGCCTTCATCGTGACCGAGGCGACGTTGTCCTACCTCGGTGTCGGGTTACCGCCGTCGGTGGTCTCCTGGGGTGGCGACATCAACGTGGCGCAGATGCGGCTGCGGGCCGGTTCACCCATCCTGTTCTATCCCGCCGGCGCGCTGGCGATCACGGTGCTGGCGTTCATGGTCATGGGGGACGCGCTGCGCGACGGTCTGGATCCGGCGTCCCGGGCGTGGCGGGCATGAGCGCGCTGTTGTCGGTAGCGGGTCTGGAGGTCCGCTTCGGCGACCAGCAGGCGGTCCGCGGGATGTCTTTCTCGGTGTTGCCCGGGCAGACCGTCGCGGTGGTGGGGGAATCGGGGTCGGGCAAGTCCACCGCGGCGGCGGCCGTTCTGGGACTGCTCGCGCCCGGTGGCCGAATCACCGCCGGCCGCATTGTTTTCGACGGCCGCGACATCACCCGGGCCGGTGAACGCGCGATGCGTGACATCCGGGGCCGGGAGATCGGCTATGTGCCGCAGGATCCGATGACCAACCTCAACCCGGTCTGGAAAGTCGGCTTTCAGGTTCGAGAAGCGTTGCGGGCCAATGCCGATGGGCGTGCGGCGCGACGGCGCGCGGTTGAGCTGCTCGCCGAGGCGGGGATGCGCGACCCGGCCCGGCAGGCCGGCCGGTATCCACACCAGCTGTCCGGCGGGATGTGCCAGCGCGCGCTGATCGCGATCGGACTCGCCGGCCGGCCGCGGCTGCTGATCGCAGACGAACCGACGTCGGCGCTGGACGTCACCGTGCAACGCCAGGTCCTCGACCATCTCGGCCACCTCACCGACGAACTGGGGACTGCGCTGCTGCTGATCACCCACGACCTGGCGCTGGCGGCGCAGCGGGCCGAGTCCGTGATCGTGGTGCATCGTGGTGTCGTGGTGGAATCCGGTGCAGCGCAGGAGATTCTGCGCTACCCGCAACACGAGTACACGCGTCGGCTGGTGGCCGCCGCGCCGTCGCTGCGGGCTCGGGACAAGCGCTCAGCCCAGATTCGGGAACGGGTAGCAGCGACGGCGACCGAGCACGCTGGGGGTTCGGCGGACATCCTCGTCGTGTCGGAGTTGACCAAGACCTACCGCGAATCACCCGGCGTGCCGTGGCGTCGCGCGGATTTTCGCGCCGTCGACGCCGTCTCGTTCCGGCTGGCCCGGGCCGGCACCCTGGCCGTGGTCGGCGAGTCGGGCTCGGGCAAGTCGACGCTGGCGCGGATGGTGCTGGGCCTGTTGCGGCCGACGTCGGGCAGCGTGATTTTCGACGGGACCGATATCACCACGCTGGACCGCCGCGCAGAATTGGCGTTTCGCCGTCGGGTGCAGCCGGTCTTCCAGAATCCCTACAGCAGCCTGGACCCGATGTACTCGGTGGCCCGCGCGGTGGAGGAGCCACTGCGGATCCACCGGGTCGGCGACCGTGCCCAGCGTCGGCGGGCGGTGCGCGAATTGCTCGACCAGGTGGCGCTGCCGTCCTCGGTGCTGGACCGGCTGCCCCGCGAACTGTCCGGCGGGCAACGGCAACGGGTGGCGATCGCGCGGGCGCTGGCGCTGCGGCCCGATGTGTTGGTGTGCGACGAGGCGGTCTCCGCGCTCGACGTGCTGGTGCAGGCGCAGATCCTGAACCTGCTGGCCGAACTGCAGGCCGAGCTGGGCCTGACGTATCTGTTCATCAGCCACGATCTGGCGGTGATCCGCCAGATCTCCGACGACGTGCTGGTGATGCGGGACGGTCGGGTGGTCGAACACGCCGCCACCGAACAGGTTTTCACCGCGCCACAGCACGACTACACCCGGCAGTTGTTGGAGGCCATCCCCGGCGCCCCGGCGGCGTCCCGCTAGTTTGGCTCTCTGTGACCGACCCGCTGGCTCCGCTGATGGACCTGCCCGGTGTCGCCGAAGCCAGCGACCGGGCGCGTGAGGCGCTGGGTCGGGCGCACCGGCACCGGGCCAACCTGCGCGGCTGGCCGGTGACCGCCGCCGAGGCGTCGTTGCGCGCGGCACGGGCGTCGTCGGTGCTCGACGGCGGCCCGGTGCGCCTGGACGACGTGGCGGAGGCCGCCACCCAGCACGGTGGCGTCAGTGATCCCGTGTTCGGCGGTGCGCTGCGGGTGGCCCAGGCGCTGGAAGGTGGCAGCGGCCCGCTGATCGCGGTCTGGCAGAAGGCGCCGCTGCAGGCACTGGCCCGATTGCACATGCTTGCCGCCGCCGACCAGGTCGACGCCGACCGGCTCGGCCGGCCGCGGACCGATCCGGAGATCGGTCCGCGCCTCGAGTTGCTGGCCGACCTGGTGACTCGCCCGACAGCAGCATCGGCGGCCGTAGTTGCTGCGGTGGCGCACGGGGAGTTGTTGACGCTCAAGCCATTCGGCAGCGGTGACGGGGTGGTGGCCCGCGCGGTGTCGCGGTTGGTGACGATCGCACGGGGGCTCGATCCGCACGGGCTGGGAGTGCCGGAGGTGAACTGGATGCGGCAGTCCGCCGCGTACCGGGACGCCGCGCTGAAGTTCGCCTCGGGCTCGCCCGACGGAGTCGCGGCGTGGTTGGTGCTGTGTTGCCGGGCGATGAGAGCCGGTGCGCAGGAGGCGCTGATGATTGCTGAATCAGTAACCGGCGGCCCGCCGAAATAACCCTGCGACAAATGCGAAGCGGGCGGCGACACGAAGATTTCGAATCGCCGCCCGCCAACACGGTTCTCGGTTACCAAGCGTGCATTATGTGGGCTGCGTGGGTGGCCTCGGCGCGTTTGCGACACTTCCTGCTGCAGCCCCACCCAAAGGGCCGTCGCGGCATTCCATCTTCGCAATTACGCAGGCCCGCAACACTTCTGCCATTATCGCGGCTATGACTCCGCGTGGGTGCCGGGAACCGTGCTGGGTGCCCGGGTCGGGAGATCGAACCTTCTCTTCCGGATCGACCTTGGCCTCACCGGGCTGCCGTGTCTCCTTTGTACTACTAGAGCACTGGCACAGCAAGGGGCTGACGCCTCAAAGTTGCGCAACGGATTCGGCTCGTGCGCGAAAAGTGTTTGCTGCCGTGGCGTTTGGGAAAGCTGGGGCGACGTCCGTCGGCGCCCTGTCGCCGGAGACTAGAACGCGAAGCGCCGCAACAGCGCGTAGGTGACGGCGCCGGCAGCCACCGCGGTGACACCCACCGCGGCCGTCGTCGCGATCGCGGCACCCGACGGCGCCGGGATCCGGTCGCGCAACGAGACCGGCCGGGAGAACGACAACACCGGCCAGCCGCGGTCCAGGGCCTCCCTGCGCAACCCGCGGTCAGGGTTGACCACCGACGGGTGGCCGACGATCTCCAGCATCGGCAGGTCGGTGATCGAGTCGGAGTACGCGTAGCAGTGCTCCAGCGGATACCCCTCGCGCACGGCCAGCTCGCGGATCGCTTGGACCTTGCCTTCGCCGTAGCAGTAGAACGCGATCTCGCCGGTGTACTTGCCATCCTCGACCACCATCCGGGTCGCCATGGCATGCGTGGCGCCCAGGGCACGGGCGATCGGCGCGACGATCTCCTCACCCGATGCCGATACCACCACGACGTCACGGCCACACAATTTGTGCGCGGCGATCAGATCGGCGGCCTCGGCGAACACCAGCGGCGTCACGATGTCGTGCAGCGTCTCGCTGACGATCGACTTGACCTGTTCGACGTCCCACCCGATGCACATATTGGCCAGGTGAGCTCGCATTCGGTCCATCTGGTCATGATCTGCCCCGGAGAGCAGGAAGATGAATTGCGCGTAGCTGGACTTCAAAACGGCACGACGGTTAAGCAGCCCCTGCGCAAAGAAGGGTTTGCTGAACGCCAGCGTGCTCGACTTGGCGATGATGGTCTTGTCCAAATCGAAGAAAGCGGCGGTGCGCAGGCCCGGCACTGTCGGTCCCGGTATTTGCGGCGAGACTTGCTGCTGCGCGGCCGGGTCGGGGACGGTCACCGATCCAGCATAGGTCCGGGATGCGGCAAACCCGTGATCTCCGGCCCGAATCGAGCACGCGAATACGAAGGGTGTCTTTCTCCGGTCGGTGTTTTCACGGCTCAGGCGGCACTTTCGGTTGGTTGAGTACTTGCGTGAAGCCCGGCTGGCATGTGTATAGTAAGCATTACTCGGCCGTGAGCCGAGGGTGTATCAGCCCGACCCCCCGGGGCTGATACACGACGACCCTCGCCTCCTCCCCCCCTGGCGGGGGTCGTCCCTTTTCTGGGGTAAAAAATTCACCGCTACGGGTCTCAGAACCCGTTTGTCGACCATTGCCGAAATAGCGCTTGGTCGCGAAGTCGCGCCATTCAGCGAACATTTGTACACAGACCGGACTTTCTCCACAAATTGGCCTTCGGCACTGGCGGGCAATACCGGTGGCGCGCCAGCGTAGAAGGGTGACCAATTCCCCGCGCACCGCCGGCTCCGGCGTGCTGGCGATGCTGACCGATTCGCATCTGCGCGAGGAGCTGGATCGCGTCGGCGCCGCCGTCGGCGCGCGGGTGGTGCATACCGGTGCCCACACCCCGGTGAGCAGGAAAACGTGGCTGGCCGCGGCCGCGGTGGTGCTCGATTCGGACGCAGCGCAGTGCTGTGCGCAGTCCGCCCTGCCCCGTCGCGCCCACGTGAGCGTGTTGACCGGTGCTGAGTCCGGCACGGCGACCTGGGCGGCCGCCGTCGCCGTCGGCGCCGAGCAGGTGCTGCGGATGCCCGAGCAGGAAGCGGACCTGGTGTGCGCACTGGCGGAAGCGGCCGAATCGGCGCGTGATGTCAGGCGGCGTGGCCAGGTCCTTGCGGTCGTCGGCGGCTGCGGCGGGGCGGGGGCATCGCTGTTCGCCGCCGCCGTCGCGGAGGTCGCCGGAGAGTCGCTGCTACTCGACCTGGATCCGTGGGGTGGCGGCATCGACCTGTTGATGGGCGACGAGGCGTCGCCGGGGTTGCGGTGGCCCGACCTGGCGCTGCAGGGTGGTCGGCTGAACTGGTCGGCGGTGCGGGACGTGCTGCCGCGGCGCCGCGAGATCAGTGTCCTGTCCGGGACCCGGCACGGCCGCGAGCTGGACGCCGCACCGGTGGAGGCGATCGCCGAAGCCGGCCGCCGCGGCGGAGTCACCGTGGTGTGCGACCTGCCGCGGCGTCTGTCCGAGGCCAGCCACGTCGCACTGGCCGCCGCCGATCTGGTGGTGCTGGTCAGCCGGTGTGATGTGCGGGCTTGCGCAGCCACTGCCACGATCGCGCCGGTGCTGGCCGCGATCAATCCGAATGTGGGCGCGGTGGTGCGCGGTCCGTCCCCAGGGGGGTTGCGTGCGGCCGAGGTCGCCGAGATCGCGGGCGTGCCGTTGCTGGCATCGATGCGTGCCGAACCGCACCTCGCCGAACGACTGGAGCACGCCGGGCTGCGGCTGGGGCGGCGATCGGCGTTGGCGGCGGCGGCGCGCCGCGTCGTCGGCGTGTTGGCAAGCGGCCGAACGACGCTGGACGGCCGCGCGGCATGAACGGCTCGCTGATCGAACGCGTCCGGGAACGGCTGGCAACCGAGTCGGGACCGCTGCGGCCTAATGTGGTGGCCGCGGCGATTCGCGCCGAGTCCGGCGGCATTCTCGGCGACACCGAGGTGCTGGCGAACCTGCGGCTGCTGCAGACCGAACTGACCGGCGCCGGCATCCTGGAACCATTGCTGTGCGCCGACGGCACCACCGATGTCATGGTGACCGCGCCCGACTCGGTGTGGGTTGATGATGGAAACGCATTGCGACGCAGCAATATTCGGTTTCCCGACGAGGCGGCGGTGCGGCGGTTGGCGCAACGGCTGGCGCTGGCGGCCGGCCAGCGGCTCGACGATGCCCAGCCGTGGGTGGACGGACAGCTGGCCGGGATCGGCGCACGCGGGTTCGCGGTGCGCCTGCACGCGGTGTTGCCGCCGGTGGCGGCGGGCGGTACCTGCCTGTCCCTGCGGGTGTTGCGGCCGGCAACGCAGGATCTCGCGGCGCTGGCCGCCGCCGGGGCGTTGACCCCCGTAGCCGCCGAGCTGGTGGCCGGGATCATCGCCGCCCGGCTGGCGTTCCTGGTGTGCGGTGGCACCGGGGCCGGCAAGACGACGCTGTTGGCCGCGATGCTCGGCGCGGTCTCACCGGCCGAGCGGATCGTGTGCGTCGAGGATGCCGCCGAGTTGGCGCCGGCACATCCACATCTGGTGAAGCTGGTCGCGCGGCGGGCCAACGTCGAAGGCGTCGGTGAGGTGACCGTGCGCCAACTCGTCCGCCAGGCGCTGCGCATGCGCCCGGACCGGATCGTGGTCGGAGAGGTCAGAGGCGCCGAAGTGGTCGACCTGCTGGCCGCGCTGAACACCGGACACGAAGGCGGTGCGGGCACCGTGCATGCCAACAGCCCGGGTGAGGTACCGGCCCGGCTGGAGGCACTCGGCGCGCTCGGCGGGCTGGACCGGGCCGCGCTGCACACCCAGCTCGCCGCGGCCGTGTTATCTGTAGGCGGTTAAGGGGTGTTTCTGGTTGTGTCCCATGATGTCGTTGAGGGTGGTTTCCTTCGTGGGGGACAGTGTTATCTGTGGGTCGTATCTGATGGTGGCGGTGTTGTTGAGATTCGTTGGCGTTGCTGGTGGATGGGGCGATGTGAGTAGTGCGTCCTGGGGTCGGTGGGTGGGGTGTGGGGATGGGGCCGCTCAAGCTTCGGCGGGAAGGCGCGGTGCTTTTATTGGAATCCGGCGAGGGTGATGTGAAGGGCGTGTTGTAGTTGGGTGTGCAGTGGCGGGGTGGTGGTGTTGAGCCAGTGTTGGAGCACGATTTGTGCAGTGCTCAGGGCTGTGTGGATGAGCAGTGTGGGGCGGATGTCGGTGGTGGGGTCGGTGTTCATGCGGGTTGCGACCATGGTGGTGAGTTGGCGGGTTTGGTTGTCGCTGAGCAGTGTTGAGCTGTTGAGTAGGTGTGGTGCGGTCTGCAGGGCTTGTTTCCACTGTTGGGAGTGTCGGTTGGCTGTTTCGCCGAGGTGATCGGCGAGGAGGTGGATGAGGGAGGTGGCCGCTGTTTCGGTGTGTGGGCGGGTGTTGTAGGTGGTGGTGATGTGGGCGATGGCTTGTTGGATCGGTGCGGTGAGTAGGTGTTCTTTGTTGGGGGCGTGGCGGTAGTAGGTGCTGATGGAGATGCCGGCGGTGGCGGCGATGTCGTCGGTGGTGACTGCGGAGTAGCCGTGTTGGGCGAAGAGTTGGTGTGCGGTGGCGTGGATGTGGGTGAGTAGTTCGGTGCGGCGTCGGTCTCTGAGGGTGGGGGGTGTGGGGTTGGCGGTGGTCATGGTCGGTCCCGGTGGGTGTGCCTAGGTTTGGGCGGGAGCGGGTTTGTGGCGCAGTGGGTTTCGTTGTGGCCACCAGCTGATTTCGCGGAGCAGGGTGGCGATGGCGGGCACGGTGAGGGTGCGCACGACGAAGGTGTCCAGGAGTAGGCCGCAGCCGATGATGAGTCCGGCTTGGATCATGATTGCTATCGAGCCGATCATGAGGCCGAACATGCTGGCGGCGAAGATGAGTCCGGCGGAGGTGATGACGGAGCCGGTGTTGGCGATGGTGCGGAGCACGCCGACGCGGATGTTGCGGGTGGATTCTTCGCGGAGTCGTGAGATGAGCAGCATGTTGTAGTCGGCGCCGACGGCGACCAGGATGATGAACGCCAGAAGTGGTACGGGCCAGGCAATTTCATTGCCGAGGCCGTATTGGAATACCAGGGTGCCGATTCCTAGTGATGCCCCGTAGTTGAGGATGACGGTGCCTAGTAGGTAGAGCGGTGCGACCAGGGCGCGGAGTAGGACGATCAGGATGAGGCCGACGACGAGCAGGGTGGCGATGGCCATCAGACGGAAGTCGGCGGAGAGCAGGCGTTGGATGTCTGCGTTGACGGCGGGGAATCCGGCGATGGCGATGGTGGTATTGGCCAGTGAGGTGTTGGGGCGTGCTGCGTCGGCGACTTCGGTGAGTCGGCGGGCCAGGGTCATCGCGTCGCTGCTGTAGGGGTCGTAGCTGGATTCGATGGCGTAGCGGGCGGTTTTGCCGTCGCCGGACAGGAAGTGTTTGGCGACGTCGGCGAATTGTTGGTTGTCGAAGACGTCGTTCGGGAGGTAGAAGCCGCTGGCGGTGTCTGTTCCGGTTGCTGAGCGTGCTGATTGTTGGAGTTGGGCGGCGATTTTTCCCATGCCGGAGAGCGTTTCGAGGTTGCTGTCGACGAGGGTGTGGACGCCGGTGGCCAGGGCGTGGGCACCGGATGCGAGTTGGTGGACGCCGGTTTGGAGCTGTCCGATGTTGGCGGCGAGGTCGCCGGAGCCTGCGGCGCCTAAGGCGTTGTCCAGGGTGGTGATGAGCCGGGTCACTTCGGCGAGGGTGCCGCCGCCGGCGTTGGTGTCCGGCTGATAGAGGTCGGCGAGGGTGGTGAGGTGGTCGAAGAATCCGTTGTCGCGCAACGTGATGAGTAGTTGGGCTTGGTCGTGCAGTTGGGTGCATTCGGTGGCGGCGGCGCAGGCGGGCCAGCTGCTGATCGCGGCGATGAGGGGTTCGAGAGTGGCGATGGCGGTTTGGGCTTGTTCGGCTTGGTGGTGTAGTGCGGGTCCAGAGGCGATCGCGTGCTCGACGGTCGGGGCGGTAGTGGAAAGCTCTTGCAGCAGCGACCGCAAACGCTGGGTTTGGATGCCCGCGGTTTGGGCTTTGCCTAAGAGCCCGATCAGCGGGGTCAGCGCGGTGCCCAGGCTGGTGTCGAGTTGGGTGAGCCCGTCGGCGAGCTGGTCGGCGCCGTTGGCGAGTCGGCCCAGATCGCTGCGGCGGGATTGGCCGTCGTTGACCGCGCCGGCGAGCCGGTCGCCGATTTGGCCGTTCTGCCAGGACAGTTGGGCTTGTTCGAGGCGGTTACCGCCGGGGCGGGTAACTCCGGAGACTTTGGTGACACCGGGTAGTTGTGCGATGCGGGAGGCCATTTCGTCGAGGTCGGCCAGTCCTCGGCTGGTGCGCATGTCGGTGGGTGATTGCACGACCAGGAACTCGGTGATCACGGTGTCTTTGCGGAAGTGGCGATCCAGCAGTCGATACCCTTCGTTGCTGGCTGAGGTGGTGGTTTGGCCGTGGCGGTCGTCGTAGCTGATGCGCATGGTGGTCGCCACCGCGCAGAGCGCTAGGACGAAGATCAGGCTGGCTGCCAGCAGCGGCATGGGGCGTCGTACGACGGCCACCGCGATCTGGTTCCAGTAGCGGCGGGTCCGGTCGGTGTTGGGTTCACCGATCCCGCGGCGGGCGGCCAGCGTGAGTACGGGGGGAAACAGGGTGACCGTGGCCGCGAACCCGATGACCACGGCGATGGCGCAGGCCGGGCCGAGTGCGGCGAAGACACTCAGTTCGGCGAAGGTCATGGACAGAAATGCCAGCGCGACGGTGGCGGCGGAGGCCGCGATGACACGGCCGATGGTGGCGGTGGCGTGGATGACCGCGGCCTGGGCGGGCACGTGTTGGCGGCGCTGTTCGTGGTAGCGGCTGATTAGGAACACCGAGTAGTCGGTACCGGCGCCCAGCAGGATCACCGTCATGAACGCAATGGTGAATTGAGAAACCGGCATGCCGGCTTCACCGAGTCCGGAGAGCACACCGCGCCCGACCGCGAGGCTGACACCGATGACCAGCAGCGGCAGCATCGCGGTGAACACCGACCGATAGATCAGCAGCAAGATCATCGCGATCAGCCCGGCGGTGGCCACCGAGATGAGGATCAGATCTTGTTCAGCGGAGTCGATTTGATCGCTGAAGGTGGCCGGCGGGCCGGTGACACGCACGGTGGTCGGCGAGTGCCCGAAAACCTCGGCGACGATCCCGCGTACCGCCCGCACCGATTCCGCGGCACTGGGATCACCGAGGGTTCCGGCCACCCCCACCGGCACATACCATGCTTTGCCGTCCGCGCTGAGGGCTTGCGCTGCGGTGACCGGGTCGGCCAAGAGGTCTTGGACCTGCTGGACGTGGCTGGTGTCGGCCCGTAACCGCTGGATCAGCGCGTCATAGCGCTGCCGGACCGGCGGGGTCAGCCCGCTGGGATCCTCCATCGCGACGAAGATCGTGGTCTTGGAGCCTTGTTCACCGAACGCCGAGCCCATCCGGTCCACGGTCTGCAGCGACGGCGCACCGGGCGGTATCAGATGCACCGACTGGTGCTTGACGACCGTTTCCAGTTGCGGGAAAAGGATCGCCAGCACCACCGCGGCGACGATCCAGGCTCCGATCACCAACGTTGTATGCCGGATCGCGAAGCCCGACAGCCGCGCCAGGCGCTCACTGTAGGTGTCGCGGCCCCGCGCCGCCGCCGCGGCGTCACGCTGCTCCTCGGGGCGGCTCAACGTCGCCATGCCCGCATCGCCCCAGCCCTTGATTACCATCCCGGCCCCCCGGCGGCATTAAGAAAACTGTCGGTATCGCAACAGTACTCTCGGTATCTTCGTGCGGCATCTGGCGAATCGCAACACCCCCGATTGCCGATCGCCGCCTGCCCGCGCGGTCACGCCACTGCCCCCCGCCAGCGGCAGTCGCGACTGCGCTCAGTCCGACATCTCCCGGTTCATCAATTCGTCGTCGAGATAGGAACACGACCGCGGCGGATAGTGGCGGGGACGCACGCGATCGCCCGTGGTCGCGACCCGGGCGTGCCCGAGCTTGGCCAGGTCGTGGCGGACGTGGCGGACCTCCTCGACGAGCGCCACGCCGGGCAGCAGCCGCTTGGCCGCCCGCGCCACCGCTGCGCCGGTGCGCCCGGTAGCTGTTGCAAGCCGCCGTTTCGGCGACGTCGCCGCCGTCGGGCCCTGGATTTGGCGCCGGATGAGTTCCCGGCGTTGTAAGTGATTCACCATGGCCTTACCCCCTCGGTGTTGGCCTGCGCGGCGATGCCAGTACTAATGGTATCTCTCCGATACTAACAGTATCGTTTCGGAGAGCGCCAGTCCCGTAGCGGTGCGGGTCCGCGGTATCGGCGTCAACGCCCAGCGGTGAGGATTACGGTGAACAGGTGGAGTCGGGTGCAGAGGAACGCGTGGTCGATGACGACGACGAGGTGGATCCACGCCTGGCGCGGTCACGGACCCGGCTGCTCGACGCCGCGGCCAAGCTGCTCAGTGCCGGCGGTGTCGAAGCTGTCACCATCGAGGCAGTGACCAAGGCCTCCAAGGTGGCAAGGACCACCCTGTACCGCCACTTCACCAGCTCCACCCACCTGCTGGCCGCCACCTTCGAGCGGCTGCTGCCCCAGGTCAGCCCGCCGCCGGCGCAAGGCCCGCTGCGCGAACAGCTCATCGAGCTGCTGAACCGGCAAGCGGTCCTGTTTCAGGAGGCACCGTTGCACGCCACCACGCTGGCCTGGGTCGCCCTGGGGCCAACACCGCAGCGCCCCGACGAGGTCCGTGACCGCTACGCCCTGCGCGCCCGCGTCGTGGCCCACTATCGGCAGCCTTTCGCCGAGCTGTTGCAAAGCCCTGCCGCCGCCGAACTCGACGACTTCGATGTTGACCTCGCCATGTGCCAACTCGTCGGCCCGATCGCCTTCGCCCGCCTGACCGGCCTGCGCGCCATCAACCGCGAGGACTGCGAACACCTCATCGACGACTTTCTCAACGCCCACGCCCGCACCCGATAACGCCGGCCGGTTCGACGCCGTCGGCAACCAGGGACTCACCGCTGCACCGCCCACCGTTGTGGTACGAAGGTCGCGTCCTAAAGCCGGTGTAAAAGGGGCCGGGCGTAGGTTCTGCTTCGAGACCGCCAAGTCATCGAAGGAAAGG
>NZ_JBVAXK010000017.1:0-53798 GCF_055419285.1 Mycobacterium sp. IDUB_28
GAGTTTGCCCTACAGTGGGCCACGACCCACCAACCCCAAGTCGCATAGCGACTAGACCACCAAACGGGTCCCCCTCACAAGCGCGGACCGTCCGGTGAGCAGGTAGTTGAGCTGAATATCCCGCACGCAGTACCAGACATCGCCGAGTTCGTGCAAAAAGCGGAGCTGCGGCATTCCAATGAAGTTATTGCCATGGTGTTCAAGGGTTGACGGAGGCTGAACGCCTGGCGAGGGCCCGGGTGGCCTACCGCGAGGGTATTCGCTGGCGGGGCACCTCGTCGAGGCCGCTAGCGGCTAGCGTTGACGTCATCGCTGCCACGACCTTCTCTGCTGGCCAGTCATCGGGCGCTGAGATGAGCGTGCCACCTGCTAATTCGGTGGCGGTCAGTCCTTGCTCCAGCTGACTGATTGTTCCGACTTGTGCGTCGAACCAGGTTCGGTAGCCGACGGGGATCTTCCAGCCGCCACGTCTGGCCGTGCGGTTCACGAGCAGGTCGGACAGACTGAGGGCCAACGGGTTCCACGTCTCGGCAACCGCTGCGCAGACCGTGTCACCAACGATCGAGGTGACGCCGCCGAACATCAGCTCACGGATGTCAATGGAGACGGTGTGTAGAGGGACCCGTCGGCCTCTCGATTTAGCACCGGCAGAGATGTGCACGTGCAGCAGCAGTCGCTGGTTAGTGCCCGATACGGTGAAGCGATAGCCACTTTCCGGTTCCGGGCCGCCGAATGTGCCTACCGTTACGTGCTTAATCACTATCTCTGCCAACGCTTCTAGCGTTCCCGCCCATAGCTCGCCCTGGGGTGTTTCCCACCCAGGTATGTCAAGCGTCGATCCGAGTGCGATCAGTAACTTGTTGGTATGGCTGGCGATCCATTCTGATGACTCCCGGGCGGTAACCCAGACTGCCCTCAGTGTGGCACCGGGGGCCCAGGCGGGCCGCACCTGAGATGCGGGGGGCATAGCTTCGGAGTGTAAATGACGACCACGTCATACAGTTCTCGAAGATCGAACAATTGCCGAAGGGCCGCTGCGCAGTTCGCCAAGAAACCCGAAGATTGTTTCGCCGATTCTGGGACTTGCCATAGAGTTCACGACGCCGGACGTTGCCAACCGTGGGACGTCCCCGACAGCACTAACGCAAGAGGCCCCTCAATGACTGAATCGGCGCCCCAGAGGCGATCGCAGGTACTGCTGGCGCTGGCCGCCGCGATGGTGTTCGGGTTACTGGTCGGAAGTGCGGCCTTCTGGCGACCGTGGGCTGACCACCATGACGAGAAGGCCCGTCCAAGCGTCGCGTCAACTGTTCCTGCGACCGCGTCGACGGCGCCGACGCTGAGTTCCCTGCGCGCAGCGCCCCCTAGAACAGAGGGGCAGCAGGGTGATTGGCGCGAACACCACACCTGGGTGTGTGACACAGCGACGGGAGAGGTCTGCGGCAACTGGAGTCCTGAAGCGGTCACGTTCGCCTGCAAAGCAGTTGCGAGCGGGGCCGACTACACCGCAGGGCTGAAGAATATGCTGATGAGCCGCTACGGGATGAGCGAAATGGACGCCTTTTTCCTCGGCAAGGAGGCGATGTACAGCGTCAGCAGTGGCGGCCACATCAGCACCGGAGGCAATGCCGACGGCCCACATCCGTTGTGCAACGGCATCGTTCCGTGACAGGTCAAATTTGTTGGTCCGCCCCCGGGAGCCGAGCAATCGGTCACTACCACGACGGCATCGCCACGTGTCGCGAACGACGCGGCAACCCGATATGCGTTGTCAGAGAAAGCGACTCAAGCCGCTGATGCACCAGCGTGCGGTTCGTACCTGCTGCTAACCCATCGTCAGGATCGCGATCACGGCGACCGCGATCACCGTCGTGAGCGCTATCAAGATCACCGTGATCGACGCGCGCAAGATCTCTTCTTCGTCGACTTGCCAACGCGCCCGTGTCTCGGCGGTTTCCCTTCCGCCGGCGAAAGCGTTGAGTCTGGCGACCGCCAAGGCGACATCGTCGGGTACGTGTGCTGCATGACCTGCGACTGGATCAGCGAATGCGGTACTCATGTCAGCCCCCTAGGCCCTACACGTGGCGATCGGCGTTGGTTGAGGTGAAAAACCGGATCTCTCGTTAAACCACGATAGGAACGCGCAATCACAATTGCGGTAACGATCATTAACGGTCACAGCACAGTTGCGCCATCAACAGTCGCCGGTGGTCCGCTGCAGAGGCTGCACCCGGACAGTGGTCCTCAGCGGGCTTCGTAAGCGCTGCACCGACGCCGGGACGTTCATCCAATGGATGTATGACCATGTGCTCGTTACAGGGCCAACGACGAGCGAAAGGTTGACTGTTCCCCGGCGATGGTCATACATTGCAGGTATAAACGTCTGTACCTGATCCCGTCTGGGCAGCCCACGGAAGTTGAGACTCATGAACGCGCACCGCCCCACGCCCAACGTCTTCGACGCCGGTCTCCCGCGGTTCGACTACAGCCTCACCGCGACTCCGCACGACATTCTCGAGGATGTCCGAGCGGCGCAGTCGCGTGCTCCGATCGCGATCGGCCCCCTCGGCCCGGAAATTCTGTCCTACGATCTCGCCCGGGAAATATTGCGCGACAACAGATTCCGCCTGCCACCGGGTATCACGTTGGCGGCCCAGGGCATCACGTCGGGCCCGTTGTACGACAAGATGGCGAACAGCCTGCTCGGCCTCAACGGCCCACCGCATGTGCGGTTGCGCAAGCTGGTCGCCAAGGCGTTCACGCCGCGCGCGACATCGCGTCTGCAGGACACGATCCACGAAGTCGTGAACGGGCTCATCGACCAGGTGATGGACGCCGGACGCTGCGACGTCGTGACCGACATTGCGTATCGGTACCCCACTCCGATCATGTGTGCGCTGCTCGGCGCCCCACGCGAGGACTGGCAGTTGTTCGCGGACTGGACCGAGGAGGTCTTCAAAGCCCTCAACTTCCAGCCCGATGCCAACTTCGACGAGTCCGCGATCATGCGCGCCTGGAGCGAACTGGACGCCTACGTCGACGACATGGTGGCCACCCGCCGAAACAACCTCACCGAGGACCTGCTCTCCGAACTCATCCGAGCCGAAAGCGACGGCGACCGGCTCAACCTCGACGAGCTCCGCATGCTGGTGTCCGGCTTCCTGATGGCGGGAACGGACACGACACGAAACCAGCTGGCGGCGTCGGTCCAGGTGCTCTGCGAACATCCCGACCAGTGGGCGAAGCTGCGCGATCACCCGGAACTTGCCATGCAGGCGGTCGAAGAGAGCATGCGCCACTCTCCGGCGGCCTGCATCGTGCCCCGAGCCGCCGTTGACGATGTCGAGTTCGCCGGCTACCTGTTCCCGGCCGGAACCTTCGTACTCGCCAATACCTTTGCAGCCAACCGGGATCCAGCGATCTACGCCGATGCCGACCGCTTCGACATCACACGCAAGGACGTTCCCGCCATCCTGACCTTCGGCGGCGGCGCGCACTACTGCCTCGGGGCCAACCTCGCACGCCGGGAACTGGCCGAAGCGCTCATCGTCCTCACCCGTCGGCTGCCCGCCCCCCATCGCGCCGGTCCGGCGCCGTGGAAATCCGTGCTCGGGATGACCGGTCCGACGACCCTTCCGATCGAGTTCACCAGCGACAGGCTGGTAGCCGCCGATGCGTAGTCGGGGCTGGGCGGGTTCGACCCCGTCGTCGGACGACGAGGCGATCTCGCGAATTCTGACGGCGGTCGACGCCGAGGTTGCCGAGCGCGGACCGGGGATACGCCTTGCCGACGTCGCCCGCAGACTCGGAGTCACCCGCCAGACCGTGTACCGCTACTTTCCCAACGCCGACGCGCTGCTCATCGCCAGCTCGATGCGTGCGGTCAACGGCTTCATCGACCAGGTGGTAGCACACGCCCGCGGAATCGAGGACCCGGCCACCGCTGTTGTGGAGTGCGTCTCGTTCGGAGTGGAGAATCTCTCCGGTGATCCGCAGCTGGAGACCCTGCTGACCCGGCGACAGGAGGGGGAGGCCGTCACCTCGCTGACCTCCGACACGGCGATCGCCTTCTGCTTGTCGGTGTTCGATCGCCTCGACGTCGACTGGAAGCTGCACGGCTTCGACGCCGCCGCACGCGGTGAACTGGCCGAAATGACGTTGCGCACAGTGCAATCCCTGCTGATCGACCCCAGGCAGGGGCGGTCGGAAGCCGCCTCCCTCCGCAGCTTCGTCGCGCGGTGGCTTGGTCCGGCGATCCTGTATCCGCGCATGGCGTCGCTGACGCGCTACGAACAACACGCATCGCCGCGCCCGCCCCTCCCGGTATAGGGCTGACGCAGCCTCCGACCGACGTCGGAGCGTTTGGTCGGCCCGCCGCCGGGTAGCCCGGCTGCATGACAGCACAGCTGGCCCTGGTGACCGGCGCCTCCAGCGGCATCGGCCGCGAGCTGGCGAAGCTCCTCGCCCGCGACGGGTACGACCTCGTTCTGGCTGCTGACGACGACGGGATTCACGACACCGCCGCAGAATTGAGCAGCAAGGGCGTCGACGTGCGGGCGGTCCGCGTCGATCTCCGCCAACCGGACGAAGTCGAACAGCTGTACCGCGACGCGACCGAAGACGGCCGTCACCTTGATGTTGTTGCGCTCAACGCCGGCACCGGCGACTCCGGACCTTTCGTCGACACCGACCTGAGCCGGGACATGAACGTGATCGACCTCAACGTCCGCTCGACGGTCCAGCTGGCCAAGCTGGCGCTGCGCGGAATGGCCACGCGCGGCGCAGGCAAGATGCTGCTCACCTCGTCGGTGGTGGCGATGATGCCCGGATCGCATCAGACGATGTACAACGCGTCGAAGTCGTTCATCCAGTCCTTCGCCGAAGCGCTGCACGACGAGTTCCGCAACACCGGCGTGACGGTGACCGCGCTGATGCCGGGGCCCACCGACACGAATTTTTTCCGCAGGGTGGGAATGCTCGACACCGTGCTCGGGCGGTTCATCCCGAAAGACGATCCGGCCCGCGTCGCCGAGCAGGGTTACCGGGCGCTGATGGCGGGCAAGCAGAAGGTCGTGGCGGCATCTCTGTCGTCGAAGGCGATGGGCGCAGCCGGTATGGTGCTGCCCGATTCGTGGAAGGCGGCAGCCAACCGGCTGATCGTCAGCCCTCTCGGAGGACATTGAAGGAGTGATCGGTCGATGAAAGAACCTGCCGAAATTGACAGCGCGCTCACCGTACGGCGCGAGACCACTGCGTCGCGCCGCCAGGTGTGGGACGTGATGGCCGACGGATGGACGTATTCGCAGTGGGTCGTGGGCAACAGCCGGATGCGTGCCGTCGACCCGAACTGGCCTTCGCCGGGCAGCCTCATTCACCACACCATCGGGGTGTGGCCGGTGGCGTTGAACGACGAGACCGAAGTCGAAGTCTGCGTACCGGTCACCGAACTCGTGCTGTTGGCCAAGGGGCGCCCCTTCGGTGGCGCGCGAATCACGTTGCGCCTGTCCGACACCGACAGCGGCGGTTGTCTGATCGAGATGGCCGAGGTGCCGCTGGGCGGTCCGCTGCGGCTGATCCCGCGGCGGCTGGCCCTGGCCGCCGCGTGGCCGCGCAACCGCGAGTGCCTGGCGCGATTGTCCGCGCTTGCCGAACGACGTTCTGAGCCTGAGCAAGGTCAATGACCGTCGCGGACGCCGTGGTGATCGGCGCCGGGCACAACGGATTGGTGGCTGCCGCGGTCCTGGCCGACGCGGGCTGGGACGTGGTGGTGCTCGAGGCTCAGCAGGAGCCGGGCGGCGCGGTCAAGAGCGCCGAATTGTTCCCGGGTTATGTCAGCGATCTGTACAGCGCCTTTTATCCGCTGTCGGTTGCCTCGCCGGGGCTGCGTGACCTCAATCTGGAGGACCACGGGTTGCGGTGGTCACACGCCCCAGCCGTGGTTGGCCATCCGAGCTCGGCAGCCGACGACGACGCGCCCCTGATCTATCGCGATATCGACCGCACCGCTGCCGAACTCGACCGCCGTACCCCCGGGGATGGCGCCCGATGGTGTGAACTCTTCGCCCAGTGGCAGCGCATCAAGGAACCGTTCCTCGGCGCGCTGCTGGCGCCGTTTCCCCCGGTTCGTCCGGCGGTGGGGTTGCTGCGCACCCTGGGGACGGCGGAGGCGCTGCAGTTCGTTCATCAACTGCTGCTGCCTGCCGGCGTCCTGGTGGAGCAGTTGTTCGAGGGAGAGGCCGCACGACTGTTGTTTCTGGGCAACGCCATGCACGCCGATGTGCCCATCGACGCCCCGGCCAGCGGCCTGATGGGCTACATGCTGGTGATGCTGGCCCAGGACGGCGGGTATCCGGTGCCCGTCGGGGGAGCGGGTCAGCTGACCGCCGCGCTCGTCGCACGCGCGTGTGCTGCCGGGGCCCAGATCCGTTGTGGACGAACGGTTGACGCCATCGAGGTGCGGGGCGGTCGCGCGACAGCGGTGCGCTGTACCGACGGCAGTACGGTGCGCTCGCGGCGCGCGGTGATCGCCGATACGTCCGCCCCGATGCTGTTCGACGAGCTGCTGCCCGAAGACTCGGTACCGAGCGCGGTGGCAGCGGCGATGTCGCGGTTCGTCTGGGACACACCGGTGCTGAAAGTCAACTATGCCCTCGACGCGCCGATCCCGTGGCGATCGAAGAGCCTCAACGAGGCGGGCACCGTGCACGTCGGGGCGGATCGCGACGGTCTCGTTCGATGGATGGCCGATCTGAACACCAGGACGGTGCCGCGGAATCCGTTCATGCTGTTCGGTCAGATGACCACGTCCGATCCGAGTCGGTCACCGGCCGGGACCGAAAGCGCTTGGGCCTACACGCATCTACCGCGTGCCCGCGCCGATGACGCATCCGCCGACCAGCTGGCCGAATCCGTGGACCGCGTTCTCGAAGAGTATGCGCCCGGTTTCGCCGCTCGCGTGGTCGGTAAGACCGTTCAACGTCCGTCCGACCTGGAAGCCGGCGATGCGAACCTGCACACCGGCGCTGTCAACGGTGGTACCTCACAATTGTTCCAGCAGTTGGTGTTTCGTCCCGCACCCGGATTCGGCGGGCCGCACACGCCGGTGCAGAACATATTCCTGGGCAGTGCCGGCACGCACCCGGGTGGCGGCGTGCACGGGATGTGCGGCTACAACGCGGCCAAGGCCGCCCTGGCCGGCGACGGCGCGCTGAACTGGCCGCGGCGCCGGCTCAAACAGGCGGCCCTGGCGTTGCTGACCCGCTGATTGCCTGGCCCCCAACACTTATCGGCCCGGCGGAGCCACGCGGTAGACGGCGCCGGCGGCGTCGTCGGTGACGTACACTGCGCCGTCCGGTCCGACTACCGCGGCCACCGGGCGGCCCCACCGCGATCCGTCGCCGCTCTGGAAGCCCCCGACCAGCGTCTGTTGATTGCCGAGAGTGCCGTTGTGCCAAGGGAAGAATGACACCTCCGGCGCTCGCGGCGGCTGCCGGTTCCACGAACCGTGGATACCGACCAGCGCGCCGTCGGCATATGGTTGCGGCAGCACGCCGGCGGTGAAGGCCAGACCCAGCGGAGCCGAGTGCGCGCCCATGCTCTGCTCGACCGCAGGCAGTGCGGCGCAGTCCAATCGGGATCCGTCTGTATTAGTCGTCAAGTCACGGATGAACGGCACGTTGGCCGGGCCGCCGTCGGGATTGCAGAACGGCCAGCCCAACTCCCGGCCCGACGTCAGGCGGGCCAGCGACTCAGGCGGATGGTCGTTGACGTACCCGGCGTCGACATGGCCCGCCGGGTCGGGTGCATTGTCGCGGTTGTTGACCGCCGTCCAGATGGCACCGTCCGGGGCGACGGCCAGGCCGGTTCCGTTGCGCACGCCGGTCGCGAACGGCTGTGCCGGGCCGCCGCCGGGCGCAACGCGCATGATCGTCGCTCTGGGCGGGGTGGCCGCGCGATCCTGCGGTGAGATGTTGGCGGTCGAGCCGATCGAGAAGTAGACCGCACCGTCGGGTCCCACGGCCACGCTCTTCAACGCATGCGCGTAGGCCCCCTGCAAATCGGGGCTGCGCGCGTCGGGAAGGCCTCCTGCGACGACCCGGGCGTGGACTGCCCGCCCGTCGACATAGTCGTAGACAGCGATCCGGTCGCTCTCGGCGACATACAACGCCGAGCCGGCGAACGCCATGCCGTGCGGCTGGTGCAGCCCATCCAAGAACGTCGATTGGTGCGGCGCCGCCCCGGGTTTCGGGGTCAGCTTGACGATCTGCCCGCTCGCCGGAACCGACACCAGCAGCGCGCCGTCCGGAGTCCAGGTCTCCAGCCGCGCCTTCGGTACCCGCGCCCACACCGACATCGTCCAGCCGTCGGGAACCAGCGCCTGCCGCGGTTGGTCCAGCGGTGCCTGCGCCAGCGCGGCGGGCACGCCCACCGGTGTGGACACCAGCGTGCCGGCAGCCGCAGCAGGGGGCGCAGACCCGACAGCAGGATGCGGAGGATCAGCCGAACACCCTGCCGACAGCAGCACCGCGAACAGGACCCGCCCGAACGGCCCGAGTTGGCTGCCGGCCGGTTGCTGGTGCGTGCCGATCATCACGTCGGCACGCATACCCGAGGGTGTGGTGCTCAACCCGAACTGCGGGGAGCGAGGCGACTCACGTGTGAACACCAGGCGCCCGGGTATAAATGCGAGCGTATGACTACAGCACGGACGCAACCGGATCAACGCGAAATCGACAGCATCCGGCCAATCGTCGATGCCGTCTCACAGGCGTTCGACGCCAAAATCGTCGGGCAGCGCAACCTGCGGGAATCGCTGCTGATCGGCCTGCTCGCCGGTGGCCACATCCTGCTGGAGAGCGTGCCCGGCCTGGCCAAGACCACCGCCGCCAAGGTGCTCGCCGATTCGGTCCAAGGGCGGTTCCGGCGCATCCAGTGCACCCCTGACCTGTTGCCGAGCGACATCATCGGCACCCAGATCTACGATTCGTCGACCAGCTCGTTCGTCACCCAACTGGGTCCGGTGCACGCCAACTTCCTGCTGCTCGACGAGATCAACCGGTCGAGCGCGAAGACCCAGAGCGCGATGCTGGAGGCGATGGAGGAGCGGCAGACCACGATCGGCGGGCAGGTGCACCCCATCAGCGAGCCGTTCCTGGTGATCGCCACCCAGAATCCCGTCGACCAGGAGGGCACCTATCCGCTGTCCGAGGCGCAGACCGACCGGTTTCTGCTCAAAGAGATCGTGCGCTACCCGTCTCCGGAGGAAGAGGTGGAGATGATGGCGCGGATCGACGCCGGTCTCTACGATAAGCGGCGGCCCGCCCAGCCGGTGGTCAATCTGGAGGATGTGCTGCGCCTGCAGGACGTGGTGCGCCGCGTGCACATGGACCGTGCGCTGATGCTCTACGCCAGCCAGCTGGTGGATGTCACCCGTCACCCGGCGCAGACGCTGCCCAAGCAGATCGCGCGCCTCGTCGAGTACGGTGCCAGCCCGCGCGCCACCATCGCGTTCTGCAAGGCGGCGCGGGCGCGGGCGGTACTGGCCGGGCGGGCGCACGTGCTGCCCGAGGACATCGCCAAGCTCGCCCACCGGGTGTTGCGGCACCGGCTCATCCTCGGCTTCGAAGCGGCCAGCAACAACGTCACTGCCGAGTCTGTGATCGACGCCGCGATGCGGACCGTCCGGGTCCCCTGAGCTGCCGGCGGTTCATCGTGGGCAAGCATCTCAACCAGGCCAAGGCGCACTTCGGCACTGACACCCGCGGCCTACTCGAAGGCGGCCGCTACACCCTGTTGCACACGCGCAGCATGGAATTCGACGACCTGCGCCCGTATGTCCCCGGCGACGACGTCCGGGACATCGACTGGAAAGCCTCGGCACGTTCGGGCAGCGTGCTGATCAAACGGTTCGTCTCGGAGAAACACCATAAGATCCTGCTCGTCGCCGACGCCGGCCGCAACATGACCGCACTCGCTCCGAGTGGGGAGTACAAGCGCGACGTGGCCGCGCACACCATGGGTGCGGTGGGACTGATCGGCCTGCGTCGCTCCGATCAGATCGGCATGGTCTACGGCGACCGGCGCGGCTCGGTGAACATCCCCCAGCGGCGCGGCGAGCCGCACATCGAAGGACTGCTGCACCGGTGGTATCAGCACACCATGACCGACCCCGGCGCCAGCCGCATCACCGCCCAACTCGACTATGTCGCAACGCATTACCGACACAGCATGCTGATCATCGTGGTGTCTGACGAACCCGAGGTCGACGATCAGCTCGATAGCCTGCTGGCCGAGCTGAGCGCGCGGCACGACATCATGTGGGCGATGGTGGCGGACATGCCCGCCGTCGGTCCGGACAACACCGACGGATTCGATGTCGCCACCGGACGATTCGTGTTGAACGGCGCCGACCTCGGCCCGCGGGTGGTCGCCGCCTACCGCCGTGCCGAGCAAACTCGCCGGGACCGCCTCGATGCGTTCCTCACCGGTCACGCGATCGCGCACGCGACGATCGCCGGCAGCGACAACATCCGGCGCGAACTCGTCGCCCTGTCCGAGACGGCCGCCCGTGCCGGATGACCTGTTACGCCATGTCTTTGGCCCGCAGCCCTACTCATCGTGGTGGCTGTGCTGGGCCGTGTTGCTGATCCTGGCCGTAATAGGTTGGTATCTGGGCATCTTCGTGTGGACGCTGCCTGCGGAGCGGCTGCGGCGGATCCCGTTCGTGCGTCATGTGCATGCGCGGCTGATCCGTCACCGGTTCGCCCGACGGGTGCGGGGCATCGGTGACAGGCACGTTGCCGGGCGGCTGCCCGCCGCGGCGGCATGTGCGGCGATCAGCCGGACCGTCCGCAGCTTCCTGCACCAAGCGACCGGCGACCGGGCCCAGTACCTGCACGTCGACGCCATCGCCGCCGGCGAGCTGGCACCGGCGGCGCCGTTGCTGATCCGGCTCGGTGATGCGCAGTTCAACGCCGAGTCCCAGATCGACGTCGCCGAGGTGAGCGCCCAGGCGCAGGAGTTGATCCGCTCGTGGACGTGAGGTGGTGGCCGGTGGCCGCTGTCGGCCTGGCCGGTTTGATCGCCGCAGTGGTGTTGGCGGCGCTGCTGCCGATGACCGCTGCCCGCGGCCGGCTGCGTCCACTGGCCAACGTCGCACGACTGACCCGGCTGCCCGAGTACGCGAAGGTGGCCCGGCTGCGTTCGCTGTCGACCGTTCTGACGTTGCTGCTGCTGACCGTCATGTTCGGCGCCGCCACCTGGACATCGGCCCGTCCGACCGGAGCGGGACAGGGTTTCGACGCCGCTCATCCCGAGGACATTATGGTGTGTGTCGGCCAACCCGTCCCCGACGCGGCGACGGCCGAACTGCTCGATAACTTCGCCCGGCAGATCTCGACGTATCAGACTCAACGCATCGGACTGACCTCGATCAACCGTCGCCTGGTGCCGCTGACACGCGACTACGCCTACGCCGCCGAGCGGTTCGCGGAATTCGCCCGCGCGCGTCAGGCGTCGTTCACGGCACCAGTGCCCTACATCGATTACGCCCCCAGTATGGAAGATGTTCTGGCGCTGTGTATCTCGGGCTTCCCGACGCTCGAGGAACGCGGCCTGCGGCGACGGTCGGTGATCTACCTCGGCCCCTCCGATCTGCGGGCCGCGGGCGAACCGCGCGCCGCCCTGTTCACCGCCGACGGGGTGCGCGGTCTGGTGGAGCGGGCGGGCATCCAGCTCAACGTGATCGACACGGCGCCGTCGCGCTCGAGCGGTTCGCTGCTCGCGCTCACCCAGCAGACCGGGGGCCGTTACCTCGTGCCGGGACCGGGCTCGGTGAGCGAGATTCCCAAGGTTCTCAACCAGATTCGGTCCAACACCCCGCCGGCGCGGCTGGCCGACGGCACGGTGGTGACCGGAGACTTTCCGGACGCACCGGTCGTGCCGCTGGTGATCGCCATGGTGTCGGCGGCCGCACTCTCGGTGGCGTTGTTGGTGTTGCGCCGATGACGTTTCAGCCGGTGCTGCCGTGGGCGATCCTCGCCGTCGTGATCGCGGCGCTCGTTCTGGCCCGCGCGGTGGCACTCCGGTTGGTGCTGAGCGTGAGCTATGGAACCCGTCGATCCGCAATGTTGCGCTGGAGCGCTGTGACGTTGGCCGTACTGCTGATCCTTGCGGCGACCACCCGCCCGGGAATCCGCGGCGAGGAGACGCACCGCGGTCCGGGCGCGGCCGGCGCGAATCTCAACGTGTTCCTGGTCGTCGACCGGTCCGTGGACTCCAGCGTCACAGGGATGCACAACGACATGGCGGCGCTGATCGATCAATATCCTGCGGCACGATACGCGCTGATCACCTTCAGTTCCCGGGCCTCGCTCGATTGGCCACTGTCGCAGGATGTGTGGAGCCTGCGTCCGACGATCGCGGCGCTGGGTTCCGTGCCGACGCCGGACGGGCAGGGCGTAGCCGCGGGTGCGGCCCGAAATGTGCTGCGGTATCAGCTGTTGCAGGCGGCGCAGCAGTATCCCGGTTCCCGGAACGTGGTGTTGTATTTCGGTTCTGGCGGAACACCCGCGGCACAGGCCGACTTCGACCTCGCCCGCGGGTTGGTGGACGGCGGGCTGGTGCTGGGCTACGGCCGCAGCGCCGCGATCGACGAAACAAAGCTGCGGCAACTCGCTGCGCAGCTCGGCGTGCTGTATGAACACCGGGAACCCGGTCAGCCCTTCCGGCCCACCCTGCCGCAGACCGGCATCCGGCCGGCGGCCGTCGACCGGATCGAACTGTACTGGCTGCTGACGATGCTGGCAGCGGTGCTGCTGCTGGGCGAGATCTATCTATCGGTCCGCGACTTTCGGCGCAGCCGCATCGCCCGACGGGATGTGTCATGGTGAGGCCGGCCCGGCTGCGGCTGCGGCGACGGTTGCTGATCTGTTCGGCACCGCTGACCTTGCTGGCGCTGCTGATCGCCGTCAAGCTGATATCGGTTGTCGTGCTGGGTAATTCGGCTGTGTCGGATTACGCGAGCCGGAACGGGAATGCGGTGCGCACCGATGCGGAGGTGCTCGGCGTGGCCAACATCGTGGAACCGGCCAAGGCGCCGTTCGCCGCGGGCGCCGCCGCCGTGCTCGCCGGCCGTCTCGAGGACGCCGACCGCCACTTCAGCGCCGCCCTGTCCCGCGCCGATGCCGACGATTCCTGCCCGGTGCGGGTGAACCTCGAACTGGTCCGCGAGACGCAGGGTGATCGGGCCGCGGCGGCGGGGGACCGGGCCCGCGCCGAAGAACGCTATGCGAGCGCGTTGACCATCGTCGACGGTGCGCCCCAGGGTTGCTTTGCCGGGAACAGCGACGTGAACCTGCAGCGGCAGGCCATCCGCCACGACGCTGCGAGCCGGCTGGCCGCCAAGCAGGCTGCATTGAACGCCCCGCCGCCGGCGGCACCGCCGCCACCGCCACCGCCGCCGCCGCTACTGCCCCTGCCGCCGCCGCTCGCGCCCCTCGCGGTACCCGACAGTCGCGACACCCCGGCACGTCGGCTCAATCCGACCGAGGGAGATCCACTCAACAAGTTGCAGCAGGTGTTGCAGGACGCTGCGGGTGCCGCGTCCCCGTAGCCGCTGCTCGGGCTAGGGCCGCGAATTACGCACGCCCACAGCCAAACCCGCGAGCGTGAAGACTGTGGTGAGCACCGACGCGGCGCGTACCCAGCCGGCGTCTTTGCCGTCCCGGCCGGCCAGCAACCCCGACGCGGTGTCCATGCCGTCGCACACGACTCCCATGCACAGCGCGGTATGTTGCGCCGGTCCGGTCACGGTCGCGGCGCCGATCACCATGTCGCGGGCGCCGAAAAGTCGGGTGACATACCGACTGTCGGTGCTGGCGCCTGCCCCGGTGATCTTGCCGTGTCTGGCGAAGGCCGTCGGCCAGAAGTAAGCGGCCGCGCCGCCGGCAGCCCGGCATACTCCGATCACGGCGATGATGGTCCGGGTAGACATCCTCACTCCTGTCCGGGTGGTGTGCGGTGGTTACGAACTCTGACGTACGAACCGGCGTGGTATCCGCCGTCGCACGGGGTGGTGAGCGCGCTCGCGTCGGCGGCGCGAACAGTGCGTGCGACGCAGCGGCACGGTCGTCGCCCGCCACGGCCAGCTGGACACGCCGGGTGCCGACAGCGGCACGGACGGCGACCAGGATCGGGATGGCGAGCACCATGGCCAGCGCCACCAGCGTGAGGAGCAGTTGCTCGCTGTGATCGGGGGTGCGCGATGCCGGGGTGGGCGTCGGCGGGGCCGGTGCCCGGCCAACCGGCGGGACCACCGGATCCAGGGCGGCCGCGGGCGCTGCGGGCGGAGCCGGCTTCTCGCTCATGGCGGCGATCACCGTCTGCGCGTAGAGGTCGGCGCCGGCACCCGGCTGCGGATGGACGTGGTCGGCGTAGAGCAGGTCTTCGTGTCCGCTGACGGCGCTCTGCCAGTCGATCAGGCGGACATTGGCGCGGTGCGCGAGCGCCACCTCGGTCAAGGTCTGATTGACCTCGTCGGTCCACGGTCTGTCCTGCAGATACAGGTTGACCAGGAACAGTTTCCGCTCCGGGCCGAGCTCGTCGACGATGCCCTCGAGCAGGTCGCGCGGGAACGACCCGTTGCTGCCCAGACCCAGCAACACCACCGGGCGCAGCGCACCGCCGGCATCGAGTGCACTGAGGATGCCGGGCGCCGCCTGCATGCTGCGGTTGGTCACCGCGTCGATCCGGATGCCGGGTAGCCGGTCGCGCAGCGCAAACGACGACGCCAGCATCACCGAGTCGCCCACCGCGCTGATCTGGTCGCCGGGCGGCGGCCCGACCGACTCAGTTGCCGCCGGGGACGCAGGTGGGGCGTCGACGACGGGCGCCTGCGGCCGCGCACCCGGCGCCGCAACGGCCGCTGCTTGTTGCGCGGCGAGCGCCTCGGCCAATTGCTTGTCGAGCCCCGTCAACGGCGGTGCAGGTGCGAACACCAGCGCACCCAGGACCAACACACCGCCCGCAGCCGTCGCACCTGCCACCCAGATTCGTCCCGTGCGGCCGCCGCGCACCGCGCACCAGCCGGCCTGCCACGCGCGGCGGTAGCCGAGACGCAGGACAGGCTTCTCGATCCATCGGTACGAGGCCGCGGCGAGCAACACGGCAGCGGCGATCTCGACGCCGGCGACCAGCAGCGTCCGGCGCCCCAGCAGGCGATCACCCAGCACCAAAACCGGCCAGTGCCACAGGTACAGGCCGTAGGACCGGGCGCCGAGCCAGCACAGCGAGGGTCGCGACAGCAGCCGCTCGACGGAATTGCGGCCGAGGCCCAGGCCGCTGATGAGCAACGCGCAGGCCGCCGAGACGGCGAGGATGCCACCCCGATAGGTGGCGGACCCGTCCTCGTCCAGCAGCCAGTAGCCGATGGCGATCCCGGCCAGGCCCGCGCCGGCCAGCACGCCGCTGCCGAAAGACGAACCCACGCGCGCCGCGACGGCCGGCCACACCACGGCCAGCACCGCACCGCCGAAAAGGCCGGCGCTGTGGGTCGCGGTGCTGTAGTAGATCGGCGACGGATCGGTGCCGGGTTGATAGAGCACGGCCATGGCCGCGGCAGCGGCGAGCGCACCGGCACCCGCGACGATCGCGACCGCGGTGTTGCGGCCCCACCAGCACAGCACCGCGATGACGAGCACGGGCCACACCAGGTAGAACTGCTCCTCCACCGCCAGCGACCACAGGTGCTGCAGCAACGAGGGTGGCCCGAATCTGGTGAAGTAGGACTGGTGTTCGCTGATCTGCACCCAGTTGCTGGTGAACGTCACCGCGCCCAGCACTTCGTTGCGCAGCGCATGCAACATCGTCCGGTCCACGAGCGCGGTGACCGCCACGGTCGCGAACAGCATCGGCAGCAGCGGCGACAAGATGCGCCGGACCCGACGAATCCAGAACTGCCGCAAGCTGATCCGACCCGAGCCCGCGCGTTCGGCGATCAGTAGCCGGGTGATGAGGAATCCGCTGATCACGAAAAACACGTCGACGCCGAGGTAGCCGCCGGGCAGCCACGCCGGGTTGACGTGATACAGCACCACCGCGCTCACCGCGAGCGCGCGTATCCCGTCGATTCCCGGGAGTCTGCCCAGCCGAGCGCGTGTCGACGCGGGCGTGCAAGAACTGGCTCGCACCCCCGTCGAGCTCGTGATCGTTGCCAAAGCTGGTCGGCTCCCCGCTGCCGCTTACCAATCCGAAGTTGTCGTCGAGTCAGCTACGCTAACCGATCCAACGCGCCGGGGACAGACGATTTGTCGTGTGTCAGCTCGACGGTTCGATGTCCATCTCGGCCAGGACCCGACGTAGCAGCTTGCCGGTGGCATTGCGCGGTAGTTCGGTGACAAACACCACATCGCGCGGCACCTTGTGGCGCGCCAAATTGTCCTTCACGTACTGCTTGATCTCGGCGGCATCCTGGGCGGCACCGGGTTCGGAAACGATGTAGGCGCGCAACCGCTTTCCGAACTCCACGTCGTCGACACCGACTACCGCCACTTCGTCGACATCCGGGCGCTCCTCGAGCAGGTTCTCCACTTCCTGCGGGAAGACGTTCTCCCCGCCGGAGACGATCATGTCGTCGTCGCGGCCGTCGACGAACAGCAGGCCGTTCTCATCGAAGTGACCCATGTCACCGCTGGACATGAAGCCGTCCAGGATCTGCTTGTTGCGACCGTCGGTGTAGCCGGAGAACGGCGCCCCGTTACGGACGAAAATCCGGCCGCGACGGTTCGCGCCTTCGAGACGTCGGTCGTGCTCGTCGTACAGGACCACCTCGCAGGTCAGCGGGGCCCGGCCGGCGGTGCCGGGCGCCTGGCGCAGTTCGGCGGGGGTGGCGACGCTCGCAATCGCGCACTCGGTCGACCCGTACATGTTGTAGAGGACGTCACCGAAGGTGTCCTGCACCCGGTTGGACAGTTCCGGACTCAGCGCCGATCCGGCAATCAGGATCACCTTCAACGACGAGGTGTCGTACTTGGCGATGACGTCGGGTGCGAGTTCGACGATCCGGTGCAGCATGGTCGGCACCGCCACCAGCATGTCGGCGCGGTGCTCGGCGATCAGTTTCAAGGTGGCTTCCGGCTTGAACCGCCGGGCGGTCACCACCTTGTTGCCCAGGGCGGCGCCCACGGTGTACGTGGCCCACCCGGTGCTGTGGAAGATCGGCGAGACGATCACCATGGTTCCCTTGCGGGGGAACGGGATCCGGTCGACGATCTGCGCGGTCGCCAGCGGCGACACGGTGTCGCGCGGCGCGCCCTTGGGGAGCCCGGTGGTGCCGCTGGTCAGGATGACCGACCCACCGGCTTTGCTCGGCGGAGGTAGCGGCTCGGTGGAGTTGGCCGCGACGATGTCGTCCAGCGTGTGCGCCCCCGCGGGCACTTCCGCGTCGTCGTCGACCCAGACCAGCACCCGCGGCAGGTCGGCGGGCAGCGCGTCGAGCAGGCCGAGGAACTCGCTGTCGTGCAGCACCACCTTGACGTTCTCACGCTTGCAGACCTCGGCGAACTGCGGTTTGGCGAACCCGGTGTTCATCAGCACGAGGCGGGCGCCGAGCTTGCCGCAGGCGGCCATCGCGATGACCAGTCCCCGATGGTCGCGGCACAGCAGCCCGACGACAGAGCCCGCGTTGACGCCGAAGGATTGCAGGCCGTGCGCCAGCGCCCAGGACTGGTCGTCGACCTGCCGGTAGGTCAGAGTGCCGCGCTCGTCGACGATCGCGGGCAACGCCGCATACCTGCGGCCGCCCAGGATCGTCATCGTGGCCTGCGGTCCGTAGACGCGGGTGAGCTTGCCGGCCTGCACCGTCGAATTGAGGTCCCGCAGGTCGATGATGCCGGTGTCGGCGAGGCGCTTGACCGCGCGTCCCGCTTCGGTGATGTGCTGCAGCTTCTGCTGAATGCCGTTCAATGCACTGGCCATCGGGGCTCCTCGACGTCGAGTTTGCGTGGTCACGGTAGCAGTCGTCGTCGCGTGCAGTGCCGCCCCCGCCGCCACGGCATCCGGCCCAGCCATACACTGACCCCTCGTGGGCATGCTTTATGGCTTTGCGCCGTGGATCGTCTACTGGATCCTGGTCGGTAACGTCCCATTCATCACCGCCGTGTCGGTCGCGCTGCTGATGGCGGTCGCGGTGTTCGCGGTCGGGCGGGCCTCCGGCAAATCCGGGCAGACGCTCGAAATCGGTGCTGTCACAATCTTTGTGGCGCTCACGGTGTTGACCCTGGCGGTCAGCGACGCGTTCATGACGCGCTGGATCCAGCCGCTGAGCAACGTCGGGATCTTCCTGGTGGCGCTGACCGGTGTGCTGATCGGGAAACCGTTCGTGCGCGAGTTCGCCGCCGCCGAGCAGCCCCCCGACGTCGTCAACACCGAGCTGTTCCGGCGCATCACCGGCATCCTGACCTGGGTCTGGGTCGCTGCCTTCGCCGGCATGACGGTGTCATCGGCGATCCCGCCGATCGTGGAGGGTGACGCGACGATCCTGGACACCAGGACCCCGCTGTCGTTCGTCTTCTACTGGGTGATCCCGTTCTCGCTGCTGGGGTTGGCCGCCTTGATCTCGCGCTTCCTGCCGGAACGGATGCTCGCCGGGATCGACGACGTCGCCCGGGAGACGTCGTTCGTGGCGTATGACGAAGCCACCATCGACGAGCTCTACTTCCTGGCCCAGGAGCACGCCAACCGGGAGGTGGGTCCGGGTAAGGAGGCCTACGCCGTCAAGGTCGGCGGCATGGGCACCCCGCTGACCGGCGACGAATCCCGAAAGTCGTGGCCCTCGACCTACAAGGTGCGGGACAAGAGGGGCTAGCGACGCCGGCCTGCGTACACCGCGGCGTCAACTTGGCTTGCTATGCACAGCGAATGGCAGACAGCGTGAGAACGTCGATCGTGCTCGCGACGGTGCTGGCCACCGTCGTGGCCTGTTCCTCGCATGGGTCACCGTCGACCGCAAAATCCGAATTCCGCACGGCCGCGGGACAGCCGCTGACCATCGCACCGGGCCGCATGCTGGCGGCTACCGGCGGCGCCACGCCCGTCGCGTTCGGTAAACCCGCCCACGGCAAGATCAGCTACGGCGACAACGGGAGCATGGTGTACGCGCCGGATCGCGGCTTCACCGGGACCGACCACCTCGATGTCACCGTCAGCCGCGCGGTGCAGGTCTACGCCGAAGATCAACTGCCGCTGGCCACGATGGGCGGCGTGACGATCAAGGCCAGTGCGCACGGGTCCAGCATCGCCGCGGTGCCGGGCAGCGCCGACGAGATCTACGGACTCACCGACCGCGGACCCAACGTCGACGGGCGTGGCCCCGGCGAGAAGGTGTTGCCGCTGCCCGACTATCACCCCCAGATCGTCAGGCTCAAGCTTTCCGCCGGCGTCGCGACGGTCCAGCGGACCATCCCGCTGCAGGCCTCGGACGGTGTCCCGCTGGTGGGGCTGATCGACCCGCACGCGAGCACCGGCGAGTCGCTGGTGGACCTCGACGGAGTGCCACTGCCGCCGTCGGACTACGGCGTGGATCCCGAAGGGTTGGCCGTCACCCGCGACGGCACCTTCTGGGTGTCCGAGGAATACGGCCCCTACATCATTCATTTCGACGCCAACGGCAAAGAGCTGGAACGTCTTTCGCCGTTCGACGACACCCTGCCGCGGGAGCTGTCCCTGCGCACGCCGAATCAGGGGCTCGAGGGGCTCACCCTCACCCCGGACGGCAACACGTTGGTGGGGGTCATGCAGTCGGCGATCCAGACACCGGGGCTGTCGGGTTCGGCCAGGGACGTCCCGGTGACCCGCATCGTGACGGTCAACCTCGTCGACCGCAGCATCGTGCACGAGTATCTGTATCCGCTGGCCAATCCGCGGGAGTCGAAGGTCGGGGTGTCGGAGATCACCGCGCTGAGCGCCACCACCTTCCTGATCGACGAAGGTGACTCCAAACCCGCCCCGAAAGCCAGCAAGAAGATCTATTTCGTCGACGTGGCCACCGCCACCGACGTCGGGCCCCGCGCCACGGTGCCCGGCGCCGCGTACCAGGCCGACGCGGGCGGCTTGTTGATCGACCGGGTGCCGATCGAGACCCTGATCGGTGCCGGCACCGACACCGACGCCGTCGCCAAACTCAAGTCCGTCGGAATCGCCGTTGCCACAAAGACTCTCAAGCTCGATCTCGGTGCGCTGGTGCGCTCGCTGTCCGGTGACGGTGACTTCTTCGGTCACAGCAAGGTCGAAGGCCTGTTCACCCGCGACGGGGGGAACACGTTGGTCATCGCCAACGACAGCGACTTCGGGTTGGCCGGCATCGCCTCGGACGCTCCGCCGTTTCGGCTCAAACCCAAGGTGTTGCCCAACGGCACCCAGGACAGCGGCGAATTCCTGATCGTCGACACCACCAAGCCGACGGCCACGACGGAGACGGTGCAGGTCTCGTTCCGAGTCGGTTGAACCGCCGCAGGCCTCTGGCGCCGTGGCAAGCCGGCACCGAAGCGGAACCACCCGACGCAGTCGGGTGCGCCCGGGCGGGCGACAACACGGCCACCGGCGCTGTGATATGCGCCTCTTTTTGCTGACGCTTAAATAAGAATATTCTTATTTAACGGTTACCACACATAATGGTAAAAACTTAGCCGCTGCGCGTAAAACCGTGCGTGAACACGGCAAAACGATTTGCTGAGCAGCGAATTTCCGAGTCGGCGAATTTGCGAACCTGAGGGCAAGCTGAGTGCGCGACGTGACGTGGGTAACACCAATAGTTTTACATTCTATTTACCCGGAATTATGCGACTAAAATTGTCGGTTAAACGCACGGAATGGTTGTGGTGCGTGTGAGCCGGTTACCAATGTCGTGCAACGTCGCGCGGGGTACATCCGGGAGATCCGACGATCGACATTGAAGGCGGTGCCAGGTGAGCCTCGTGATTTTCGACAGCAAGATGAACGGCCCCGATCTACGGGATGTGGAGACCGCTCCCGAGCCAGTGGCTGTCCAGATTCCGGTCAGCGACGGACCCATCAGCGACATCGCCGTCAGCCCCGACGGCAGCCGGCTGCTGGTCACCAACCACGGCGGCGACAGTGTCTCGGTCATCGACACCGCCGCCTACCGGGTGGTTCAGACCATCGCCGGTCTTGAGGAACCTTTCGTCATCGCCACCGATGCGACCGACCGGGCCTACCTGAGCACGGTGTCGAATGCTTACGACGCGATCCAGGTCCTCGACACGACCACCGGCGCCGTCATCGAGACACACCCCGTTGCGCTCAGCGTCAGCGACCTCGCGGTCAGCGCAGACGGCAAGCACGTGTACATCGGCCGCAACGGCGTCCGCAACGCCGATATCGCCGTGCTGGACACCGCGACCGGCGGCATCCAGGTGGTCGACATCGCCACCGACCCCGGCACCACCACCGACTGCGTCCGGCTCAGTCCCGACGGCACCCGCTTGTATGTCGGGGTCAACGGACCGGCCGGGGGGCAGTTGGTGGTCGTGGACACCGGCGTGCCGGAAGAAACCGGACGCCGTTCGCGCTGGCGTCGCAGGAACGCCCACCCGCACGCGCCGGCCGTGATCGCGACGATCGGCACCGGCCTGCCCGTGCGCGACGTCGCGATCAGTCCCAATGGGTCACTGGCATACGTCGCCAGCACCGGCCCGGACTTCGCGGTGATCGACGTCGTCGACACCCGCACCACCAAGATCACCGGCACCCGCAAGATCACCGAGGTCACCGGCATCCTGACCCGGCTCACCCTCAGTGGCGACGGCGACCGGGCCTACCTGGTCAGCGATGACAGCGTCACGATCCTCTGCACCCTCACCCAAGACGTCATCGACTCGGTAAACGTCGCGGCCGAGCCGTCCTGCGTGGCCGAAAGCCGGGACGGGCGCTACCTCTACATCGCCGACTACTCCGGTGTGGTCCTGGTGACGCCGCTGGCGGCGAGCCTGCACTCC
The DNA here is from genome assembly GCF_055419285.1 of Mycobacterium sp. IDUB_28. NCBI lineage: Bacteria > Bacillati > Actinomycetota > Actinomycetes > Mycobacteriales > Mycobacteriaceae > Mycobacterium > Mycobacterium sp. IDUB_28. The sequence continues at coordinate 22,011 of NZ_JBVAXK010000017.1, forward strand.
GACGTCGAGCCGGCGGCCCTGGAAAGCAAGCGGTCGGTGGATCTGTTCGTCCCCGACGTGCTGCAGTACGACCCGGCGCTGGTGTAGCCCCGCCCGGGGCGGGCGTTCCTCGTCGCACGGTTCGGCGCTAGCATCGCGCAGGAGGCCATGATGCTCAGCCGCGACGCGTGAGGCGGTACATCGATGTACAGCACGATGCAGGACTTTCCGCTGACGATCACCGCGATCATGCGGCACGGCTGCGGTGTGCACGGACTGCGGGAGGTCGTCACCGCAACCGGTGACGGCTATCGCAGCACCACTTATCGCGAGGTAGGCCAGCAGGCTGCCCAGTTGGCAAATGCGTTGCGCCGCATCGGTATCACCGGTGACGAGCGGGTGGCCACCTTCATGTGGAACAACGCCGAACATCTGACGGCCTATCTCGCGGTGCCGTCGATGGGCGCGGTGCTGCACACGCTGAACATTCGACTGTTCGCCGAACAACTCAGCTACGTCGCCAACGAGGCCGAGGACCGCGTGGTGCTGGTTGATGTGTCTCTGATCAAGCAGCTCGCCCCGGTACTGGGCGATCTCGAGACCGTGCACACCGTGATCGCGGTCGGTGAGGGCGACATCGCGCCGCTGGAAGAATCCGGCAAGACGGTGCTGCGCTATCGCGACGTGATCGACGGCGAATCAGCCGAATTCGACTGGCCGCGACTCGACGAAAACTCCGCGGCCGCCATGTGCTACACCAGCGGCACCACTGGCCATCCCAAAGGTGTTGTGTACAGCCATCGTTCGAGCTTCCTGCACACGATGGCCGCATGTACCAGCAACGGGATCGGGGTGGGTGCCAGCGACCGGCTGCTGCCCATCGTGCCGATGTTCCACGCCAACGCCTGGGGCCTGCCGTACGCGGCGCTGGCTGCCGGCGCCGATCTGCTGCTGCCCGACCGGCACCTGGACGCGCCGTCGTTGATTCATCTCGTGGAGACCCTGCGACCCACCCTGGCCGGGGCGGTGCCGACGATCTGGAATGACGTCATGCATTACCTGGAACGCGAACCCGACCATGACGTGTCCTCGCTGCGGCGGGTGGCGTGCGGTGGATCGGCGGTGCCGGAGTCGTTGATGCGCACCTTCGAGGACAAACACAACGTGCAGATCCGCCAATTGTGGGGCATGACCGAGACCTCGCCGTTGGCGTCCATGGCCTGGCCGCCGCCCAAGACCCCCGACGATCAGCACTGGGCCTTCCGCGTGACCCAGGGTCAACCGGTCTGCGGCGTGGAGACCCGCATCGTCGACGATGAAGGCAACGCGCTGCCGCACGATGGTGAAGCGGTGGGAGAGTTGGAAGTTCGCGGTCCGTGGATCACCGGCTCGTACTACCGGGGGCAGGACGAGTCCAAGTTCGATTCTGGTTGGCTGCGTACCGGCGACGTCGGGCGCATCGACGAACAGGGCTTCATCACGTTGACCGACCGAGCCAAGGACGTCATCAAATCCGGTGGCGAGTGGATCTCCTCGGTCGACTTGGAGAACTGCCTCATTGCGCATCCCGATGTGGTGGAGGCCGCCGTCGTCGGAGTGCCCGATGAGCGTTGGCAGGAACGGCCGCTGGCCGTCGTCGTCGCCCGGGACGGGGCCGACGTCAGTGCCGACGGGCTGCGAAAGTATCTGGCGGACAAGGTCGTTCGCTGGTGGTTGCCGGAACGGTGGACGTTCGTCGAGGAGGTTCCGCGCACCAGCGTGGGCAAGTACGACAAAAAGACCATCCGGTCGCGCTACGCCGACGGCGAGTATGACGTCACCGAAGTGCACAGCTAGGACTCCGCGAGCGCTCGCCGTCGGGAAGAGAGAGATATGGCCAGGTCCGTGACCGTCGAACAGTCGCGCGCAATACCCGTCTCCGTCGAGGATGCGTTCGCGCAGACGATGCCGATATCGCTGCCGAAGACGATGTCGCAGTGGTACGGCGTGATCCCGCCGATCAGGGAAGTGCGGGATCAAACGGGCGCCTGGGACGCGCCCGGCCAGACCCGCACCATTCTGATGGTGGGCGGCGGTCGGGTACGCGAGCAGCTGACCGCGGTGGACCCGCCGCACTCGTTCGCCTACACGCTCTCCCAGCTCACCGGCCCGCTCTCGGCGCTGGTCAGCTCGATCGACGGTAAGTGGTCGTTCACGCCGGCGGGCACCGGGACGCGGGTGAGCTGGCAGTGGACGCTGCACCCCAAGTCTGCGACGGCGGCGTCGCTGCTGCCGGTCTTCGCCAAGATGTGGAAGGGCTACGCGCGGGTGGTGCTGGAGAAGCTGTCCGCTGAGCTGGTGGGCTGAGTCCCGCCATGTGTCGACTTTTCGGGTTGCACGCCGGGACGGAAGTTGTCACCGCCACGTTCTGGTTGCTCGACGCGCCCGACAGCCTCGCTGCGCAGAGCCGCAAGAACCCGGACGGCACCGGCCTCGGGCTGTTCGACGAGCGCGGCCGGCCGCACCTGCACAAGGAGCCGATCGCGGCCTGGCAGGACGCGACGTTCGCCACCGAGGCGCATGAGCTGACCGGCACCGCGTTCATCGCGCATGTCCGGTACGCGACGACGGGGTCCCTCGACGTGCGCAATACCCACCCGTTCCTGCAGGACGGCAGGATTTTCGCGCACAACGGCATGATCGAAGGTCTGGACATCCTCGACGACCGGCTGCGCGAACTCGGCACCTATGACCTGGTGCTGGGCCAGACCGATTCCGAGCGGGTGTTCGCCTTGATCACCGCTGCCATCCGGGCCCGAAAAGGGGACGTGACAACGGGTTTGGTCGATGCGGTGAGCTGGTTGGCCGCCAACGTGCCGATCTATGCCGTCAACATCCTGCTGTGCATGGGCACCCAGATGTGGGCACTGCGGTACCCGCAGACGCATCAGTTGTTCATGCTGGATCGTCGTCGCGACGGTGAACCCGACTTCGACATGTCCACCAGCAGGATCCACGCCCGATCCGAGACGCTGACCGACAGCTCGGCGGTGGTGTTCGCGACCGAACCGATGGACGACGATCCCCGCTGGCGGCTGCTCGACCCGGGCGAACTCGTCTACGTCGACGCCGACCTGCAGATCAGCCGCTCGGTGGTGCTGCCCGACCCGCCCAAGAACCTGGTGCGCCGAGACGATCTGAGTCAGCCGGTCTTCCGTGCCCAGCACGCCCTGCCGGGCACGCGGCACCTCCCATAGCGGCGACTGGCAGAGTAGTCAGCTATGCGTGCACTTGTCCTGGCTGGTGGTGGAGTAGCGGGAATCGCTTGGGAGACAGGCATTCTGCGTGGGATTGCCGACGAGTCGCCGGATGCGGCGCGGCTGCTGCTGGAATCCGACGTGCTGGTCGGCACCTCCGCCGGCTCGACGGTGGCCGCGCAGCTCAGCAGTGGTTGCACCCTGGACACGTTGTTCGAACGGCAGACGGGTGAGGCGTCGGCCGAGATCGACCCCGGCGTCGACATCGAATCCATCACCGAACTGTTCCTGGACGCCCTGCGCGAGCCGGGCATTCCGAAGCGGGAACGCCTGCAGCGGATCGGTTCGGTGGCGCTGGGCACCCACACCGTGCCCGAGGACGTGCGACGCGGCGTCATCGCCCAGCGCCTGCCGTCGCACGAGTGGCCGGACCGCGCGCTGCGGATCACCGCAATCGACACCGCCACCGGGGAATTGGTGGTCTTCGACCGCGCGTCCGGTGTCGGCCTGGTCGATGCGGTGGCATCCAGCTGCGCGGTGCCGGGGGCGTGGCCGCCGGTGACCATCGGTGGGCGACGCTACATGGACGGCGGGGTGAACAGCTCGGTCAACGTCGATGTCGCGGCCGACTGCGACGAGGTGGTGGTGCTGGTGCCCGCCGCCGCGGATGCCCCGTCGCCGTTCGGTGCCGGGCCGGCCGCCGAGATCGCGGCGTTCGCAGGCACGACGTTCAGTGTGTTCGCCGACGAGGAATCCCTGGCGGCGTTCGGGGCCAACCCGCTGGATCCGCGCTGCCGGGTCGGGTCGGCGACGGCGGGCCGGGCGCAGGGGCGCCGCGAGGCGCGGGCGGTCGCGCGCTTCCTGAGTCGTTGAGCAGGGGCCCCTACTCGTCGTCGCCGCCGTCCTCGAAGTCGTCCAGTGCCCGGTCGGCCAGCGCGCGTCCCGCGTCGATCACCTCCACGGCCCGGTGGAATTCCAGACTGCGGCAGGTGCTGCGCGGCACCTCGATCAGCACGTCCGGCGGATAGGTCGCCAGAATGTGCCGGGCCAGTGCGGACTGCGCGATGTCTATCGTCCGATTCATCACGTCGAAGCCGCCGAGCTTGGGCAGCTCGGGCAGCTCCCCGTCGTCTTCGGCGCCGGAGTCCGACCCCGACTCCTGCTCCTGCTCCGGCACGGTCGCGCCGAAGCGTCCGAGGACCGCGCGGGCCGTGGGCCGGTCCAGCAGGGCCTTGGCGGCACTGATGTCGAACAACGCGGTGGTACTGCGCACCATGCGGTTCATCCATTCGGTCGTCATCCCCGGTTCCGCGTCGCGGGTGGCGCCCGGCTCACTTCCGTTGAGGCTGACCGCGATCGTCAGGTCGGCGTTGATCGCTGCGATCGGTGCCATCGGCAGCGGGTCGAGGATGCCGCCGTCGGCGAGCAGGCGGCCGTCGAGCTCGTGCGGTGCGATCACCCCCGGAATGGCGATCGACGCGCGGATGGCTTCGTCGACGGGACCGCGCTGAAACCACACCGACTTACCGGTCAGCAGATCGGTGGCCACCGCGGTGAAGGGGACGTCCAGTTCCTCGATGGTGACCGGGCCGAGGATGTCGCGTACCGCATCCAGAATCTTCTCGGCCCGCAACACCCCCGCCGCCGTCAACGACGGGTCGAGCAGCCGCAGAATGGTGCGCTGGGTCAGCGACTTGGCCCAGTCGGCGAGTTCGTCGAGCCGCCCGGCGGCCTGCACGCCGCCGACCAGGGCGCCCATCGAGGAACCGGCGATCCCGGCGATCTCATAGTCACGTTCCTGCAGCGCCTGGATCACTCCGATGTGGGCGTAGCCGCGGGCGCCGCCGCTGCCCAGTGCCAACGCGACGCGGGCACGCGGGCGAGCAGCTGAGGGACCGGCCATAGTTTTTTGCACCCCTGATCGCAATTGGTAAGGCTGCCGTCAGCCGCACTCGCCGCGGGCGGCCGCCTGCGCCGCGACGATCACCGCGGCCTGGCGAGCAGGGCCCAACTCGCTCCACTGCTTGTTGAAGCTGCCGGCAACCCCGGCCGCAGCCGTCTGAACCATCTGCAGATACGGCTCGACGGCCGCCTCACCGGTGGTCGACCGCTCATCCATCCACACCTTCGCGGCATGGCAGGCCTGGAAATACTCTTCCTCAGTCGATTCGGCGGGAGCGTCCACGCGGGTCGTCACACCGGCCGGGGAGACGCCGATCGCACCGGGTGCCAGCGAACCCGTCGCCGCCGACGACTGCGCCGACGTGGAAGCGGGGTGGCCGCCGTGGTCACCGGACGAGCAGCCGGCCAGCACCGGCAGAATTGCCGCAATCATGACCGTTCGGCAGGTCGCGTCCGGCCGGGGCAGCTGAGATCGGGATCGGCGCACGCCACCCAATCTATGCAACACTTTCCCTGTGTTGGAGCGGTTCGGTTTTTGCGAGTGTTGTCGGCCCTGACGCCGCCGCTTGCCCTGACCGTTTCGACTCCGGAGTTCTTCTCATGGCTCACCCTGTTCTGCAGCCCCTGTCCCGGCCCTATCCGACGCTGACTGCCCCCTACCCGGGGCCCACCCGGTTGCGCGTGCCCGATCTGTTGCACGCCACCGATCAGGCCGCCGACGACGTGCTGAGCGGACGCTGCGACCACCTGCTGCCCGACGGCGGGGTGCCCGAGCAGCAGCGCTGGTTCGCCCGCATCCACGGTGACGAGGAACTCGACATCTGGTTGATCAGCTGGGTTCCCGGGCACGCCACCGAACTGCACGACCACGGCGGTTCGCTCGGTGCGCTGACGGTGCTCTCCGGTGCGCTCAGCGAGTTCCGTTGGGACGGAAGGAAATTGCGTCGCCGTCGGCTCGAGGCCGGCGACCAGGCGGGATTTCCGCTGGGCTGGGTGCACGACGTGGTGTGGGCGCCCAGGTCGGTGGAGGGACCGGTCGACATCGGCACCGGTGCGTCGGCTCCGACCCTGAGCGTGCACGCCTACTCGCCGCCGCTGACGGCGATGTCCTACTACGAGGTGACCGAGCGAAACACGCTGCGCCGCAATCGAACCGAGTTGACCGACCAGCCGGAAGGCCCGGGATGAGCCGGATCGACGCCGTGCTGGACGCGGCCCGGGACCGATACCGCCGGTTGCCTGCCGAACACGTGCCCGCGGCGGTTCGCGGCGGCGCGTTGCTCGTCGACATCCGGCCGCAGGCTCAGCGTGCCCGGGAAGGCGAGGTGCCCGGTGCGCTGGTGATCGAACGCAATGTGCTGGAGTGGCGCCTGGACCCGACCAGCGACGCCCGGCTCCCCGCAGCCGTCGACGACGACGTGCAGTGGGTGATCCTGTGTTCGGAGGGCTACACCTCGAGCCTGGCCGCGGCCGCGCTGCTGGACCTGGGCCTGCACCGCGCGACCGACGTGATCGGCGGCTATCACGCGCTGAGCGCCGCCGGCGTGCTGGGCGACCTGGAACCGGTCAGCCGCTAACCGGTGGCGTCCTGATCGTCGCCCGAGCCCAGCGGCATCGCGTTGGCGTTCAGCATCGGCCGTAGCCGTTCGGTCTTTTCCGGCGTCCACCCCGGCGGCGACAGCACCGCGGCCCAGCCGTCGGCGCAGTTGGCCACGTAACGGTGGCCGTGGCCGTCGGGAACGTCGACCGCAACCGCCATGTCCGCCGACACCTGCAGGAACGTCACCAGCGGGATCCACCGCGTCTCGGGTAACACGTCGTAGCCACGCTTCTCGCGCAACCAGTCCGGTTTGTTGAACAGCAGGTCCGGTGTCCACCAGGCGATCGGGTCGGAGGCGTGCTGCAGATACACCACCCGGGGTCTGCTCCACTCCCGGCTGGGACGGTTCAAGTCCTCCGGGCGCGCGACGAAGCGGACGTTGTGACCGCCGTCGAAGATCGGCAACCACTCCGGCGAACCGCGGTCCCGCGTCGCGGTCAGCTGCGTCCAGATGGTGTTGTTGAACGTCGGCCCGCTGAACAGGGCGCCGTCGGTACGGGCCAGCACGTTGTTGAGGCTCATGAACGGCGCCTCGCCGCCGAACGAGCCCAGGCTCTCGCCGAAGACGACGAGCTTGGGACGCTTGAATTCCGGCATCTGCCGGATCAGCTTGTCGACGGCCTCGAACAACGCCTGCCCGGCGTGCCGGGCGTTCTCCTTGTCCACCAGAAACGACAGCCAGCTCGGCAGGAACGAGTACTGCATGCTGACGATCGCGGTGTTGCCGTTGTACATGTATTCCAGTGCCGAGGCCTCCGCCTCGTTGATCCACCCGGTGCCGGTGGTGGTGCCCACTGCGACGACGGCGCGCTGCAGGCCTCCGGTCCGCAGCAGCTCCTGGGCCGCCAGTTGGGCGGTCGCGTCGATGTCTGCCGCGGATTTCAGGCCGGCGTACGCCCGGATCGGCTGAAGCGCCGCAACGCCGTTGAATGCGGTCAGCTTCTTCACCGACGGTCCACCCCGGACGAAGATCCGGCCCTGATGGCCCAGTGACTCCCACGACACCAGCGACTCCGGACCGCCGGAGCGCAGCCTGGTCTTCGGCGGTGCACTGTCGGGGTCCATCTCGTTGTTGAGCGAGGCGAACGAGCCGTTCATGGACCGCATCGCGAACTTGAGCACCACGCCGTTGAGCACAGTGATCGTCAGCGCGGTGAGCGCGATCACCACGATGGCCGCCGAAACGCGGAACGGGGCGACCCGATCCACCTGTGCCACCAGGCGAGTGACGATCCAGCGGATGAACTTGCCGATTTCGACAAAGGTGAACAACACGACCATCGACAGCGCGCCGGTCAGCGGGTAGTCGTACCACTGCAGGTGCTCGACGCCCATCATGTCGCGCACGTCGTCCTGCCAGACATGGAATCGGATCGCCATCACCACCACGCCGATCGCGCCGACCACGATCAGCGGCGGCCACGCCCACGGCGGCGCGGGGGGAGTGGTGTTCTGCGAACGCATGTAGCGGACCAGCCACACGGTGAACACACCCAACCCGTATCCGGTTGCGCCCGAAGACCCGCTGACCACTCCCTGGAACAGCGGCCCGCGGGGCAGCAGCGACGGGGTCAGCGACAACCACACGAAAATCAGGCCCAGCATGGTCCCGGTGTAGGTGTAATTTCGCACCCACCAACGGCCGTGGACCAGGGGTGGGGCCAGATCCTTGTCGTCAGGGCGCGGCTCGTCGGCCGATTCCTCGTCGGTGGCCAGGGCCGCCGAACCGTTCATCGGTGGGTGAAGTCAGGCGGGCGCTTCTCCACGAAGGCAGCCATGCCTTCGGATTGGTCGTCGGTGGCAAAGGTCGAGTGAAACAGCCTGCGCTCGTAGAGAAGTCCCTCGGCCAGGGTGGACTCGAAGGCGCGGTTGACGGCTTCCTTGGCCATCCGGGTGGCCGACAGCGACAGCTGCGAGATGGTGGTCGCGACGGCTTTGGCTTCAGTCAGCAGGTCGTCGGCGGGAACCACCCGCGACACCAGTCCGCTGCGTTCGGCCTCGGCGGCATCGATGGTGCGTCCGGTCAAGATGAGGTCCATCGCCTTGGCTTTGCCGATCGCCCGGGTCAGCCGTTGCGAGCCGCCCATACCGGGGATCACGCCCAGCTTGATCTCCGGCTGACCGAATTTCGCGGTGTCGGCAGCGATCAGCAGATCGCACATCATCGCCAGCTCACAGCCGCCGCCGAGCGCGTAGCCGGCCACCGCCGCGATCGTCGGGGTGCGCACCGCGGCCAACTTGCCCCAGGTGACGAAGAAGTCGGCGCCGAACGCGTCGGCGAAGGACAGTCCGGCCATCTCCTTGATGTCGGCGCCCGCGGCGAACGCCTTGGCCGAACCGGTGATGATGATCGCCCCGATGCCGTCGTCGGAATCTAGTTCTGTTGCGGTATCAGTGACTTCGTGCATTACCTGGCTGTTCAGCGCATTGAGGGCCTTGGGCCGGTTCAGGGTGATGATGCCAACTCGTTCATCACGCTCGACCAGGATGGTTTCGTAGGACATGCGATTGCCTCCCTAGAACGTCAGATCGTCGTCCACTGGTGCGAAATATGCGTCGACGTCGGCTGCGGTGACTTCGTCCAGTTGCGCCGGGGACCACTTCGGGTTGCGGTCCTTATCGACCAGTTGGGCGCGGATGCCTTCGACGAAGTCGTGCGAGCGCAGCGACGCCGACGACACCCGATAATCCTGCACCAGAACATCTTCCAGCGTTTCCAGCTCGGCGGCACGGCGTACCGCCTCGAAGGTCACCGACAGTGCGATGGGGGAGCGGGTGGCGATCAGGTCCGCGGCGTCGTGGGCCGGCTCCGCGTCGTGTGCGCGCAACGCGGCGATGATGTCCGCGACGGTGTCGCCCGAGTAGCAGTCGTCGATCCATTCACGTTGCGCCGCAAGCTTACTCGGTGGCGGTTCGACGGCGTAGTGCGCGAGCGCGCCTTCGACGCCCTCAGTGGCGACCGCGGCGGTGAAAGCATCGAGTTCGCTGTGTGGCACGTAGTGGTCGGCGAACCCCAGCGCGATGGCGTCCGCACCGTCGAACGGTGCACCGGTCAGCGCGGCGTGCAGGCCGAGCTTGCCGGGCGCCCGCGACAACAGATAGGTCCCGCCGACGTCGGGGATGAAGCCGATCCCGACCTCGGGCATCGCGACCTTGGAGGTGTCGGTGGCCACCCGGGTGTTCGCGTGGGCGCTGACGCCGACCCCGCCGCCCATCACGATGCCGTCCATCACCGCGACGTAGGGCTTGTCGTAGCGGCCGATCTTTCCGTTGAGCAGATACTCGTCGCGCCAGAACCGCCGCGCCTCGGCGCCGTCGCTGCGGGCCGAGTGATACAGCGCCACCACGTCACCGCCGGCGCACAACCCGCGCTCGCCGGCGCCGGTGAGCACCACCGCACGCACCGCGTCGTCGCGCTCCCACCGGGTCAGGACCGTGCTCAGCAGGTCGATCATCGTCTGGCTGAGCGAGTTGATCGCCTTCGGGCGGTTCAGTGTGACGTAGCCGACGTTGTGGTCCACGCGGGTCAGGACCTCGTCGGATTCCCCAGTCACGGCGCCAGTCACGCGCACGTCTCCCCTCGTCGTGAAGCACCCCTGGCCGCTGTGACCATGAGTTTGACCAGCAATCTAGATCGTTACTCGCTCGGCGGTGCCCGCGGGTCTAAGGTTTATGGTTATCCGGACCTTCATCCGGACCAGGTCGATAAGCAGCTCCGCGGGAACCCGCGCGGACCGCCAAACGTTGAGTAACTGTTTGCACAGCTCGAAACCACAGCATTTCAGAGAGGATCCGACGGTGCGGGAGACAAGCAACCCGGTATTCCGCTCGCTGCCGAAGCAGCAGGGCGGATACGCGCAGTTCGGCCCCGGCGTCGCGCCGGGCTACCAGGGCGACCCATACGCCCCCTACCAGCCGTCCCAGCCTTACCAGCCGCAGGCGGGGACTTCTCGTCCGGTGACCATCGACGATGTCGTCACCAAGACCGGCCTGACGCTGGCCACGCTGTCGGCGACCGCGGTCGTCTCCTACTTCCTGGTCGCGGCGAACAACAGCCTGGCGATGCCGCTGGCCATGGTCGGCGGGATCGGTGGTCTGGTAATGGTGCTGATTGCGACGTTCGGTCGCAAGCAGGACAACCCGGCGATCGTGCTGAGCTACGCCGTCCTCGAGGGTTTGTTCCTGGGCGCCATCTCGTTCCTGCTGGCGCACTTCACTGTGGGCTCGGCCAACGCGGGTTCGCTCATCGGCCAGGCCATCCTGGGGACTCTCGGCGTGTTCTTCGGAATGTTGGTCGTCTACAAGACCGGTGCTATTCGGGTCACGCCGAAGTTCGTTCGGATGATGACCGCTGCGATCTTCGGTGTGTTCTTCCTGATGCTGGGCAACCTCGTGCTGAGTTTCTTCACCCACTCGGCGGGCCCGCTGCGGGGTGGCGGCACCATCGCGATCATCTTCTCGCTGGTCTGCATCGGCATCGCGGCCTTCAGCTTCTTGATCGACTTCGACGCCGCCGACCAGATGATTCGCGCAGGGGCGCCGGAGAAGGCCGCGTGGGGCATCGCGCTCGGCCTGACCGTGACCCTGGTCTGGCTGTACATCGAGATCCTGCGACTGCTGAGCTATCTGCAGAACGATTGATCCCTGGACGGGCAAAGCCGGCACGCCATGGCGTGCCGGCTTTCTCTTTTGTGTGCGCCCTCTTTCGTGTGGCGCCGCGCGGGTGGCGCCGCGGGTGTGCGGCGTTGACGCTGCGCTGGCGGCGCGGTGGGTGGCTTCCCCGGGCGTGACTCTGCGCTGGTGGCGGGGGGTTCTCGCAGTTTTGCGCCCTGGACGCAGAGTGAATTGCGGTGTCGGTGCCGGCTGCCACCATGCGGGGTATGTGGTACGCACAGCAGCCCTTTATCGGCAGCGAGGCACTCACCGACGGCCGACTCAGCCGGCACGAGCTGCGCACTTACTACCGCCCGATCATGCCGAATGTCTACCTGGACAAGCGTGTGGACCCGTCATTGCGCGACCGCACCGTCGCCGCGTGGTTGTGGTCGCACCGCGAAGGTGTTCTGTCCGGTGCCGCCGTTGACTTTGCGCTGAGGGCGCTGCGCTCTCGCACTCTGTCGCCCTGGACGCAGAGTGACCGGGTGGGCCGACGCAGAGTGAACGGCGGGAGGGGCGGCGCAGCGCCGACGAAGCGCAGCTACGACAGCCGCTCGACCACCATCGCCATACCCTGCCCACCGCCGACGCACATGGTCTCCACGCCGAACGTCTTGTCGTGCGTCTGCAGATTGTTGAGCAGCGTCGCGGTGATGCGGGCGCCGGTCATGCCGAACGGGTGACCCAACGCGATAGCACCGCCCGACACGTTCAGCTTGTCCTCGTCGATACCCAGCTCGCGCGCCGACCCCAGCACCTGCACCGCAAACGCCTCGTTGATTTCGAAGAGGTCGATGTCGGTGACCGACATGCCGGCGCGGGCCAGCGCCTTCTTGACCGCCTCGATCGGGCCCAGCCCCATGATCTCCGGGGAGAGCCCACTGACGCCGGTGGACACGATGCGCGCCAACGGCGTCAGGCCCAGCTCCTTGGCCTTGGTGTCGCTGGTGATGATCACCGCAGCCGCGCCGTCGTTCAACGGGCAGGCATTGCCCGCGGTGACGGTGCCGTTGGGCCGGAACACCGGCTTGAGCTCGCTGATCTTCTCGTAGGTGGTGCCGGCGCGCGGGCCGTCGTCGGTGTCGACGGTGCTGCCGTCGGGCAGGGTGACCGCGGAGATCTCGCGGGCGAAGAACCCGTTCTTGATCGCTTCTTCAGCGCGGTTCTGGCTGCGCACACCCCAGTGGTCCTGGTCTTCGCGGCTGATGCCCGTCATCGCAGCGACGTTCTCGGCGGTCTGCCCCATCGCGATGTAGATGTCAGGCACATTCCCGTCGGCGCGCGGGTCGTGCCATTCGTCGGCGCCGGCCGCCGCCGCGGCGGTGCGCTGTTGCCCCTCGTCGAACAGCGGGTTCTTGGTGTCCGGCCACGAGTCGGCGCTGCCCTTGGCGAAGCGGGACACCGTCTCCACACCGGCGGAGATGAAAGCGTCACCCTCACCGGCCTTGATCGCGTGAAACGCCATGCGGGTGGTCTGCAGCGACGACGAGCAGTACCGGTTGACGGTGGTGCCGGGCAGGAAGTCGTAGCCGAGTTGGACGGCGACGACCCGCGCCATGTTGAAGCCGGACTCACCGGCGGGCTGTCCGCATCCCAGCATCAGGTCGTCGATCTGATGTGGGTTCAGCTCCGGCACCTTGTCGAGTGCGGCGCGCACCATCTGGCTGGCCAGGTCGTCGGGCCGCATGCCGACCAGCGACCCTTTCATGGCACGGCCGATCGGTGAGCGGGCAGTTGAGACGATGACGGCTTCGGGCATGTCGGCTCCTCCGGTGGGCGGTGGCCATTCGAATCTGGCAGGCCGAGCCTAGTCCCGCGGCCCAACGCGCCGGAGTCAAGGTAGGGCGACGGCTTCACCTTCGGCCGCACGCGCAGCCGACGGGCGCGGCCAGAACCGGGACACCAGTGCGCGTCGGGTGGCACTGACCTCCGGGGTGACGATCTCGGCTGAAACCGGCGGCGGAACCGGCGGCAGGTCCAGCTTGTCACTGAGCGCGCTGCGCAACGCCGCCAGCAACTGCTCGGCCGCGACGGCATACCCGGCCGCCGAGGGGTGGAACTGGTCGGCGGAGAACATCAGCTCCGGCATCTCCCGGAATTTGGGCGCCACCAGATGCGCGATCGACACTGGCACACCCCCGGCCGCGCGCACCGCGGCGGCTTGTGCGCGGGCCAGTTGCAGACCCCGGGTGCGCGCCAGCGAACGCAACGGCTGGGGGATTGCCGTGATGACCCCCAGGTCTGGACAGGTCCCCACCACCACGACGGCGCCGCGGTCATGCAGCCGGCGCACCGAGGAGCCGAGTCGCTGGGCCGACGGGCTGACCCCGTTGAGCGCGGTGATGTCGTTCGCGCCGAGCATGATGACCGCCGCGTCGGGTGGCGGTCCCGCGACGAACATCGCATCGACCTGACCCCAGAGGCCTTTCGACGTGGCTCCGACAATGGCCTTGGTGCTCAGGCGGATTCGCAGCCCGGTCTGCTCGGCCAGCCCGCGGGCGATCACCACCCCGGGAACATCCTCTGCGGTCACGCACCCGTACCCGGCCGCCGTCGAGTCGCCGAAAATCATCAGGTGCAGGTCCACGGGCATGCCGCGCTGCCAGCGTTGCACGGGACCGCCGCCGCGGGTGTAGACGCCGTCGGCGCGGGGCGGGATGTCCCACGACTTGGGGATCACCGTGCGCGCATGCATGGCCTGGCCGACCAGCAGGTTGCGTGCGCCCAGATAGGCCGAGCCTGTCGAGGCGAGTGCACCCGCGGTGGCCAGAGCGATCGTCGAACGACGTGGCACGCGCATGCTCACGGCAATCAGTTTAGGACGGTTGTGCTGATTTCGTGGGTAGCTGAAGAACAAAGCGATTACGGTGTGAACCAGAAGTGATATCGAACTGAATAATCGAGTGCCGAGTGGGTAAACGGCTGCCAAGCTAAGTTGGCGAGGTTGGCTGGAGTCACTGCTCAGCGTCTTCGTCGCATGCTATCGGACTACAACGGCGTAGGAAGTAGTGAGCAATGACCGCTCCCAGTAAAGTATCTGGTTCCCCCCGGGTTCACATTCGGCCGCGCGATGTGCTGAAGTCTCGTAGACTTGAAGCCCGCAGGTTTGCGATCAGTGACGGTGCCCCCGTTCAGGTGGTCGAGTCTGGTCCAAGTGTCTCTGCGCGAATAGCCACGCTTGCTTCGCGTGTCACGATCCGTCCGTTTCTGGCGGTCGGCAGCTACGTTCCACAGTTTCCCTGGCCGTGGGCTCTGATCGACCACGCCGCCCGCGTACTGCTGCCGGCCACCAACACCGTCCGAGCCGAAGTCGACTTGCCCAATGCCTCAGCGCAATTGGTGCGGGCCACCGGCGTCTTGCCGGCCGACGGTACCCGGCGCGTGATTCTGTATCTGCACGGCGGAGCCTTTCTCACCTGCGGAGCAAACTCGCACGGTCGCCTGGTCGAGACGCTGTCGAAGTTTGCTGACGCCCCAGTTCTGGTCGTCAACTACCGGCTGATGCCCAAGCATTCGATCGGGATGGCGCTCGATGACTGCTACGACGGCTACCGGTGGTTGCGGCTGCTCGGGTACGAACCCGAGCAGATTGTGCTTGCCGGCGACTCGGCCGGCGGCTACCTCGCGCTGTCCCTGGCGCAACGTCTGCTGCGGGAGGACGAGGAGCCCGCGGCCCTGGTGGCGATCTCGCCGCTGCTGCAGCTGGCAAAGGAAGAGAAGCAGGCCCACCCGAACATCAAGTGCGACGCGATGTTCCCGCCGCGAGCATTTGACGCGCTTGGCGAATTGGTTGCTAGCTGCGCCGCCAAGAACAAGAAGAACGGTGCGCCCGAGGAGATCTACGAGCCGTTGGAGCACATCGAGCCCGGCTTGCCGCGGACGCTGATCCACGTTTCCGGCTCCGAGGTGCTGTTGCACGACGCCCAGCTGGCCGCGCAGCGGCTGGCGGCGGTGGGGGTGCCCGCCGAGGTGCGGGTCTGGCCGGGCCAGGTGCACGACTTCCAGGTGGCCGGACCGATCTTGCCGGAGGCCGAGCGTTCGTTGCGGCAGATCGGCGAGTACATCCGCGAGGCCACCGGCTAGACACCCGAGTGCACCGCGCGGGACCGCCTGAGACCATAGGCGTATGCGAATCGCGCAGCACATCAGTGATCTCATCGGCGGCACTCCGCTGGTTCGGCTGAACTCCGTCGTCCCCGAGGGTTCGGGCATCGTGGCCGCGAAGGTCGAATACCTCAACCCGGGCGGCAGCTCCAAGGACCGGATCGCCGAGCGGATGATCGACGCGGCCGAGGCCAGCGGCGCGCTGCGGCCGGGCGGCACCATCGTCGAACCCACGTCGGGCAACACCGGTGTCGGCCTGGCGTTGGTGGCCCAGCGCCGCGGTTACAAATGCGTATTCGTGTGCCCCGATAAAGTCGGGGAGGACAAGCGAAATGTGTTGCGCGCGTACGGTGCCGAGGTGGTCGTCTGCCCGACGGCGGTGCCCCCGGAGGACCCGGACAGCTACTACAGCGTGTCCGACCGGTTGGTGCGGGAAACCGAAGGTGCCTGGAAGCCCGACCAATACTCCAACCCCGAGGGCCCGGCCAGCCACTACGCCAGCACGGGTCCGGAGATCTGGGCCGACACCGACGGCAAGATCACGCACTTCGTCGCCGGCATCGGCACCGGCGGCACGATCACCGGCGCCGGTCGCTACCTCAAGGAGGTGTCCAACGGGCGGGTGCGGATCATCGGCGCCGACCCGGAGGGTTCGGTGTACTCCGGCGGCACCGGCCGGCCGTATCTGGTCGAGGGCGTGGGCGAGGACTTCTGGCCGGCGGCCTACGACCCTTCGGTGCCCGACGAGATCGTCGCGGTCTCCGACTCCGATTCCTTCGACATGACCCGGCGCCTGGCCCGCGAGGAAGCCATGCTGGTCGGCGGCTCCTGCGGGATGGCCGTTGTCGCGGCGCTCAAGGTGGCCGAGCAGGCCGGGCCCGAAGCGCTGGTCGTCGTGCTGCTGCCCGACGGTGGGCGCGGCTACATGGCGAAAATCTTCAACGACGCGTGGATGTCGTCCTACGGGTTCCTGCGCAGCAGGCTCGACGGGTCATCGGCGGAGTCCACCGTCGGAGATGTGCTGCGGCGCAAGTCCGGTGCGTTGCCCGACCTGGTGCACACCCACCCGTCGGAAACGGTGCGCGACGCGATCGGGATTCTGCGCGAATACGGGGTGTCGCAGATGCCGGTCGTGGGCGCCGAGCCGCCGGTGATGGCCGGCGAAGTCGCCGGCAGTGTCTCCGAGCGCGAACTCCTTTCTGCGGTGTTCGAGGGCCGCGCCAAGCTGGCCGACGCGGTGTCGGAGCACATGAGCCCCCCGTTGCGACTGATCGGGGCCGGCGAGCTGGTCAGCGTGGCCGGCAAGGAGCTGCGCGACTGGGACGCGTTGATGGTGGTGGAGGAGGGCAAGCCGGTCGGGGTGATCACCCGCTACGACCTGCTGGGCTTCCTGTCCGAAGGAACGCGACGACGCTAGCGGGGTCCCGCTGGTTCCGGCGCTCCGGTACTCTAACCGGCTTAGTTCAGCAAACTCCGTATCGGAAGGTTGTCCATGACCGATCAGCCGCCCGGTGGGCCCTATCCGTCCGCGCCCCCGCCCCCGCCGCCCGGTGGCTACCCGCCGCCACCCCCGCCGGCCGGCGCGGTCGCGCCGCCACCGCCGGGACCGGCCGTGCGCCAGTTGTCGACGGAGTCCTACACACCGTGGGTCTCCCGCGCGCTCGCATTCCTCATCGACTACGTCCCGGTGCTGATCATCGTCGGTATCACCACGGCCCTGTTGATCGCCGTCCCGGACGACTCGATGGCCGGCACTTTCCTGAACATGCTGGGAAATGGGTTGGTCGCGGCCTACGTCGTGTGGAACTACGGCTACAAGCAGGGCACCACCGGATCGAGCATCGGTAAGTCGATCCTGAAGTTCAAAGTGGTGAGCGAGGTCTCCGGCGCTCCGTTGGGATTCGCCATGTCACTGGTGCGTCAACTCGCGCACTTCGTCGACGCGATCATCTGCTACATCGGATTCTTATTCCCGTTGTGGGACAAGAAGCGCCAGACCCTGGCGGACAAGATCATGACGACGGTCTGTCTGCCGCTGCAAAGCTGAGGAGGGAGCCCACCCGGTAGGAGCGATTAGGCTGGCCGTCGATGAACCACGACCACAGATTCACCGGCCAGGCCACCAAAGCGATCCACGCGGGCTACCGCCCCGATCCGGCGACCGGCGCCGTCAACGCCCCGATCTACGCCAGCAGCACCTTCGCCCAGGACGGGGTCGGTGGGTTGCGCGGCGGCTTCGAGTACGCCCGCACCGGCAACCCGACCCGGGCCGCGCTGGAAGCCTCCCTGGCGGCGATCGAGGAGGGTGCGTTCGGGCGCGCGTTCAGTTCCGGGATGGCCGCCAGCGATTGTGTGCTACGCGCCGTCCTGCGCCCCGGCGACCATGTCGTCATTCCCGACGACGCCTACGGCGGCACCTTCCGGCTGATCGACAAGGTCTTCACCCAATGGGGCGTCCGGTACACGCCGGTGCCGTTATCCGATCTGGACGCGGTGCGCGCGGCGATCACCCCGCAGACCCGGTTGATCTGGGTGGAGACGCCCACCAACCCGCTGCTGTCGGTCGCCGACATTGCCGGCATCGGCCAGCTGGGTGCCGATGTCAAGGCAAAAGTATTGGTGGACAACACGTTTGCCTCGCCGGCGTTGCAGCAACCGCTGACGCTGGGTGCCGATATCGTGCTGCACTCGACCACCAAATACATCGGCGGCCACTCCGACGTCGTCGGCGGCGCGGTGGTCACCAACGACGAAGAACTGGATCAGGCGTTCGCCTTCCTGCAGAACGGCGCGGGTGCGGTACCGGGGCCGTTCGATGCGTACCTGACCATCCGCGGCATCAAGACGCTGGTACTGCGGATGCAGCGGCACAGCGAAAACGCCGCTGCCGTAGCGCATTTCCTGGCCGAGCTGCCGGCGGTGAGTGCCGTGCTCTACCCGGGTCTGCCCACCCATCCCGGCCATGCGGTTGCCGCGCGCCAGATGCGCGGCTTCGGCGGCATGGTGTCGCTGCGGATGCGCGGGGGACGGCAGGCGGCCGAGAAGTTGTGCGCCAGGACCGAAGTCTTCATTCTGGCCGAGTCACTGGGCGGGGTGGAGTCACTGATCGAACACCCCAGCGCGATGACGCACGCATCGACGGCCGGCTCACAGCTGGAAGTTCCCGACGACCTGGTGCGGCTGTCGGTGGGCATCGAGGACGTCGCCGACCTGATCGCCGACCTCGAGCAGGCGCTGGGCTGACCCACCGGCCTGACGCCGACTGTGCGTCTCACGACGCGACACGCCGCAGATACGTCGTGCCGTGCACACTGGGCAGGAACTACGAGTGGTACGGCTCCGCGCTGACCAGCGTCACCTCGACGGTGTTACCGCTGGGCACCTTGTAGCTGCGGGTCTCGCCGACCTTCGCGTCAATCAGCGCACCGCCGAGCGGAGAGTTCGGTGAGTAGACCTCGAGTTTGCCGTCGTTAACGCCTTCTTGGCGGGTGGCGATCAGGAAGGTCTCGCTGTCCGACTTGTCGCCGTTGTAGTAGACCTTCACCACCGAGCCGGGCAGCGCGACCCCGGACTGCTTGGGGGCCTCGCCGACCTTGGCGTTGTTGAGCAGATCCTGCAGCTGCCGGATGCGGGCCTCCTGCTGACCCTGCTCCTCCCGCGCAGCGTGGTACCCGCCGTTCTCGCGCAGATCGCCCTCTTCGCGGCGATCGTTGATTTCCGCGGCGATGACCGGACGATTCGCGATCAGCTGGTCGAGCTCGGACTTGAGCCGGTCATGTGATTCCTGGGTCAACCAGGTCACCTGAGTGTCCGTCATCTCGTACCGCTCCTTGTGTTGTCGTTCCGCGTGTCGCGTAAGTCCTCTGATCCGCTTGCTGACGTAAGCGGCTTCCCCCACCCCGGTTGCTGCCAAGTCCCGCGTGCCGAAGGCCTCTAATGCAGCAATACACGGTCCCAGGCAGGACCGTGCATTCACCTATGTTACCACCGCGCTAACAACTGATGACCTGCATCGCCGCAGTTCGGCGTTTGTCGCGCGGTCAGGACGGGCGCAGATACGCGGGTACGTCTGTGCCGCAGCCATATACGTCGGCCATCATCGGCGGCTTGCCGGATTTCAGGGTGGTGGTCACCTGCACCGTCGCCTGGTCGGCGGGAGGCACCAGGACCTCGCGCCGGCCGGTCTCGCTGCCGTCCCTGGCGCGCACCCGCACGATGCACGCCACGGCCCGGGACGGGTCTTTGCGGGTCACGCTGATGATCACCGAGGCCGTTTCGTCATCGATCACCTGGTAGCCCGCCAGCGTGCCGGTGACCGGGGCGGTGCCGATCCGCTGGTAGCCGGCGACGGCGATGCCGATGCCCGCCGCCAGCACCGCCGCGGCGAGCCCGATGACGACTCGGCGCCGTGCTTTGCGCGAAAGCCGGGACCGTCCGTAGCGTGCCTCGGGACGCGGAATCGATTCGTCAGTCAAGCCGTCAGTCTTGCCCTGGGGAGTTGTGGGGTACAGCAGAACTGGAAGTATAGGGAGCACTGAGCAGGGCCGGTGGACGGACTCGTACCCACAGACACAAGGGAGCACGTGAGCAAACTGCGGTTGATGGCGGTGCACGCCCACCCCGACGACGAATCCAGCAAGGGCGCCGCGACTCTCGCCCGGTACGCCGACGAGGGTCATCAGGTGCTGGTGGTGACGTTGACCGGCGGTGAGCGCGGCGACATTCTCAACCCCGCGATGGACCTGCCCGACGTGCGCGGACACATCCATGAGATTCGCCGCGACGAGATGGCCAAAGCGGCCGAGATCCTCGGTGTCGAGCACACCTGGCTGGGCTTCGTCGACTCCGGGCTGCCCAAGGGCGACCCGCCGCCGCCACTGCCGGAGGGTTGCTTTGCGCTGGTGCCGCTGGAGGAATCGGTTGCAGCGCTGGTGCGGGTGGTCCGCGAATTCCGCCCGCACGTGATGATCACCTACGACGAGAACGGCGGCTACCCGCACCCCGACCACATCCGCTGCCATGAGGTGTCTGTCGGTGCCTACGAGGCGGCCGGCGACTACCGCCGCTTCGGCGACGCCGGGGAACCCTGGACGGTGTCCAAGCTCTACTACGTGCACGGCTTCCTGCGGGCCAGGATGCAGCTACTGCAGGACGAGTTCGAAAAGCACGGGCAGCAAGGGCCGTTCGACAAGTGGCTCAAGCACTGGCTGCCTGAGCACGACCAGTTCGAGAAGCGGGTCACCACCCGCGTCGAATGCTCGTCGTATTTCGGTCAGCGCGATGACGCGCTGCTCGCGCACGCCACCCAGATCGACCCGAATGCCGAGTTTTTCGCCGCGCCGATCGCCTGGCAGCAGCGGCTATGGCCGACCGAGGAATTCGAGCTGGCCCGGTCGCGGGTGCCGGCCACCCTGCCGGAGACCGATCTGTTCGCCGGAATCGAAGGCGACCGATGAACGCTCTTGTGCTCACAGTGATTGCAGACGGCGGAACCCGCAACCACGGGCCCGATTTTGGCAAGGCCAGTCCACTGGGGTTGTTGATCGTGGTGCTGCTGGTGGTCGCCACCATCTTCCTGGTGCGGTCGATGAACCGACAGCTCAAGAAGGTCCCCGAATCGTTCGACCGGCAGCACCCCGAGGCCGACCAGGCAGCGGACGAGGGCACCGACGCATTGGACGACCCGCCCGTGCCGCCAGGGGGCGACGGGTCCGCGCGGCCGCCGGGATCGGCTCATGACCCCGGCTGAGGCCGGCCGCAATACGCTCGCGCTCGCCACCAGCCCCTACCTGCGTCAGCATGCCGACAACCCGGTGCACTGGCAGCAGTGGACGCCGCATGCGCTGGCTGACGCGGCCACCCGCGACGTGCCCATCTTGCTGTCCATCGGCTACGCCGCCTGTCATTGGTGTCACGTCATGGCGCATGAATCGTTCGAAGATCCCGGGGTGGCCGAGGTGCTGAACGCCGACTTCGTCTGTATCAAAGTGGACCGCGAGGAACGCCCCGACATCGACGCGGTCTACATGAACGCCACCGTCGCGCTCACCGGCCAGGGCGGCTGGCCGATGACATGCTTCCTGACCCCGAACGGCCGGCCTTTCTTCTGCGGCACCTACTACCCGAAAGACAGCTTCCTGCAACTGCTTTCGGCGATCAGCGAGACCTGGCGCGAACGCCGTGGTGAGGTGGAGGAGGCCTCGGACCACATCGCCGGTGAGCTGCGCTCGATGAGCGCCGGGTTGCCGGGCGGCGGCCCGGCGGTGGCCCCGGAATTGTGTGATCAGGCGGTGGCCGCCGTGCTGGGTGACCAGGACGTCGAGCACGGCGGTTTCGGTGGCGCTCCGAAGTTTCCGCCGTCGGCGTTGCTGGAGGCGCTGCTGCGCCACTACGAGCGCACCGGGTCGCGGGCGGTGCTGGCCGCGGTGACGCGCACCGGCCGCGCGATGGCCCGCGGTGGCATGTATGACCAGCTGGCCGGGGGCTTCGCGCGCTACAGTGTCGACACCGCCTGGGTGGTGCCGCATTTCGAGAAGATGCTGTACGACAACGCGCTGCTGCTGCGCTGGTATGCACACTGGTTCCGACGCACCGGCGACCCGCTGGCCCGGCGGATCACCGCGCAGACGGCGCGGTTCCTGCTCGACGACCTCGCCGACGGCGACCTGTTCGTCTCCTCGCTGGACGCCGACGCCGACGGCCGGGAAGGCTCGACCTACGTGTGGACGCCGGCCCAGCTGGCCGAAATTTTAGGTCCGGACGACGGCCGTTGGGCGGCAAGGGTTTTCGGTGTCGCCGAGGCCGGCACCTTTGAGCACGGCACGTCGGTGCTGCGGCTGTCGGTGGACCCCGACGATCGCCTGGACGAGGTCTGCGAGCGGCTGCTGGCGGCGCGGCGTACCCGGGTCCAACCTGGACGCGACGACAAGGTGGTCACCGCCTGGAACGGGCTGGCCGTCACCGCGCTCGCCGAAGCCGGCGTCGCGTTGAGTGACCCGCAGTTGACCCGGGCCGCGCAGCGTTGTGCGGCCGCGCTGCTGGACCGTCACCTGGTGGACGGGCGGCTGCGCCGCGCGAGCCTGGGCGGGGTGGTCGGCGACAGCGCGGGGATTCTGGAGGACTATGCGATGCTGGCCACCGGCCTGCTTGCGCTCCACCAGCTGACCGCGGAGCCGGCGTCGCTCACCGCGGCCACCGGTCTGCTGGACACCGCGATCAGGCATTTCGCGGATGCGCAGCATCCCGGCCGGTGGTTCGACACCGCCGACGACGCCGAGCAGTTGTTGCTGAGGCCCGCCGACCCGCTGGACGGGGCCACGCCGTCAGGAGCCTCGTCAATCGCCGAGGCATTGCTGACCGCGGCTCACCTGGTGGCTGGCACCCGCGCCGAGCGATATCTACGGCTTGCCGGCCAGACACTGGACGCGCATGCGGTGCTGCTGGCCCGGGCCCCTCGGTCGGCCGGCCATTGGCTGGCGGTGGCCGAGGCGGCGGTACGCGGGCCACTGCAGATCGCCGTCGCCTGCCAGCAGCCCGCATCATTGCTGGCCGAAGCCCGTCGGCTGGCCCCCGGCGGGGCGATCGTTGTCGGCGGCCAGACGGACTCGTCGCCGCTGCTGGCCGGGCGGAACCAGGTGGCCGGCGCCGACGCCGCCTACGTGTGCCGGGGCCGGACGTGTGACCTGCCGGTGACCGACGCGGCGGCACTGGCTACCGCACTGAACGTACCCGGGTAGTAGCGTGCGTCACATGCCAAATGCCGAGCGGGTGCAAGCAATCACCGACACCGTGCATCGCTACATCGCCACGGTGAGCGACGGCACCGCCGAGGACCTGGCGGCCTTCTACGCCGACGACGCCACGCTGGAGGATCCGGTGGGTGGTGAGGTGCACATCGGCACCCGTGCTATCCACGGCTTCTATTCGGCAGTGACCGGCGCGCAACGCGAATGCGAATTGGTCACGCTGCGGGTATCTGGCAACGAAGCGGCCTTCCACTTCCGGCTGACGGTCGCGATGGGCGACAGCAAGATGCGGATCGAGCCCATCGAGACGATGGTGTTCGACGGCGACGGCAAGGTCACCGCGATGAAGGCCTACTGGTCAGCGGCCGACGTGACCCAGCTCTAGAAGACGACGAACCACATCGCGATGTAGTGGCAGATCGCCGCCACCGCGGTGCAGGCGTGGAAGAACTCGTGGTAGCCGAAGGTCCGCGGCCACGGGTCGGGCCACTTGATGGCGTACAGCACGCCGCCGATGCTGTAGAGGGCGC
This sequence comes from Mycobacterium sp. IDUB_28, assembly GCF_055419285.1. Lineage (NCBI taxonomy): Bacteria > Bacillati > Actinomycetota > Actinomycetes > Mycobacteriales > Mycobacteriaceae > Mycobacterium > Mycobacterium sp. IDUB_28. The sequence continues at coordinate 45,763 of NZ_JBVAXK010000017.1, forward strand.
CGCCGACGAACAGCAGCACCATGGCCGTCACGCCGGCGTTGTGCAGGATGGTGCCGGTGTACCAGACCGCGACCCATCCGAGCAGGATGTACAGCGGCACGCCGACCCAGCGCGGCGCCGAAGGCCACAGCATCTTGAGCAGAATGCCGCCGGCCGCACCGCCCCAGACGATCCACAACATCAGTTTCGCCTGGTCGGGAGGCAAGGCCAGGAGCGCGAACGGCGTGTAGCTGCCCGCGATGAACACGAAGATCATCGAGTGGTCCGCGCGCTTCATCCACATCCGGGCGGTCGGGGACTTCCAGTTGACCCGGTGGTAGGTGGCGCTGACCGTGAACATGATGATCGTGGCGAAGGTGTAGAGCATTGTCGCCAGACCGGCCCTGGTGGAATCCACCGCCCACGACACCGCCACCAGCGAGGCGCCCGCGGCGACGGCGGTGCCGGCTGAGTAGACGTGGATCCAGCCGCGGAACCGGGGCTTGGTCAGGACTTTGGCGACGCCCTCGGCGATCTGGTGGGCGGCGCCCTCCACGGCGTCCTGGGCGGCCTGGACCGGCGAGGAGTCGTCCTTGTCCGGCTCAGTGTTCTTGTTCGGCTCAGCGTTGGTGAGCGTGCTGGATTGGCTGCTCATCTGTTCTGCCTCGTCTTGTGTTCGGCCGTTGGGGTCACGGATCAGGGTAGCGAAATCAGCTGAGTGAAACCTGATGACATGACGTGATATAGCCCGAATTCGCCACCGGAAACTGGTGCGGTTCACAGTAGTGTGGATCTTCGTGGAGATCGTCCCGCCGCGGATCAAGGAGCCGTTGTACCGGCTTTACGAGCTACGGCTCCGGCAGGGCCTGGCCGCGTCCAGATCGGAGTTGCCACGGCATATCGCGGTGCTGTGCGACGGGAACCGGCGGTGGGCGCGCAGCCTGGGGTACGACGACGTCAGCGTCGGTTACCGGATGGGGGCGGTGAAGATCGCCGAGATGCTGCGGTGGTGCCAGGACGCCGGCATCGAGATGACCACCGTCTATCTACTTTCCACCGAGAACCTGCAACGCGACCCCGAAGAGCTCGGTGCGCTGATCGAGATCATCACCGATGTGGTCGAGGAGATCTGCGCGCCGGCCAACCGCTGGAGCGTGCGGACCGTCGGAGACCTGGAGTTGCTGGGTGAAGAACCGGCCCGGCGGCTGCGCGACGCGGTGGATTCCACCCCGCAGAACGCCGCGTTCCACGTCAACGTGGCGGTGGGGTACGGCGGCCGGCAGGAGATCGTCGGTGCGGTACGTGCGTTGCTGAGCAAGGAACTCGCCAACGGCGCCACCGCCGAGGAACTCGTCGAGGTGGTGACGGTTGACGGGATCTCGGAGAACCTCTACACCTCCGGGCAGCCGGACCCCGACCTGGTCATCCGCACCTCCGGGGAGCAGCGGCTGTCCGGCTTCCTGCTGTGGCAGAGCGCCTACTCGGAGATGTGGTTCACCGAGGCGCACTGGCCGGCGTTCCGGCGAGTCGATTTTCTGCGTGCTCTGCGCGACTACAGCATGCGGCATCGCCGGTACGGCAAGTAGCCGACGCCGGCAGATCAGAAGACCGGTCGGTCTACTTCCAGCAACCGTTTGGCTGGCTCTGCGTCGTGCCGTTGCCGTGACACTCCCGAGAAAATTTGTCAATCGCCACTTCGCAATCCCGAGGCGGTAGTGCGGCACACAGCAAACTTTACGCCCGGTCACGGCGGTGTCAGGCGAGTCGCTTTCCCTGCTGGTTTCTGACGCTATTGACAATAATTATTCAACTGGCGTCAGTAGGCCGCTCGGTACTGCGAGATAACTGATGAACTGAAAAGTGTTGGCGTACAACACTTTATCGCTCACGTCAGTGACCGTGTGAGTCGACCCACCAAGATGGATAGCTGAAGGTTGAATCCTTCAGGCTCCCGCAAACATCTGCGCGGTTGGCGCGCAGGGGCGCGGAGGCAGTCGTCGAATCGGTGAGATAGAAAAATCTGGAAATTCCCGTTTCAGCATCTGGTGTTTTCGCTTACCGAAGATGTACATTCCCAAACCGAGTGACCTCGTCGGCTATGAACCACAGGAGTTTCAGCGATGTCGTATTTGGTGGCTGCCCCGGATCTGTTCGCCCTCGCCGCGACGAACCTGGAGAGTCTGGGCACGTCGATGTCCGAGGCCAATTGTGCGTGGGCCAGCCCCTTCACCTCGCTGCTGCCGGCGGCCCAGGACGAAGTGTCGGCGGCCATCGCCGCGTTGTTCGGGACGCACGCGCAGGGGTATCAAACGCTGAGCAGCCAAGCCCAGGCGTTTCACGAGCAGTTCGTGCAGGCGTTGAACGCCGCAGGTAGCTCCTACGCAAGCGCCGAGGCGGCCGCCGCCAGCCCGCTCGGGCTCGTCGGAGACCTGATCAACGCACCGTCGCAGGCTTTGCTGGGTCGCCCACTGATCGGCAACGGCACCGACGGTGCGCCGGGCACCGGCGCCAACGGTGGTGCCGGCGGATTGCTGTGGGGCAATGGTGGTGCCGGTGGGTCCGGTGCTGTGGGACAGGTCGGCGGTAACGGCGGGGCCGCCGGGTTATTCGGCAGTGGTGGCATCGGCGGTACGGGCGGCGCCGGCGCCCAGGGCGGTAATGGCGGCTCCGGCGGGATCTTGTACGGCAACGGCGGTATGGGCGGTGCCGGCGGCATCGGTGCCGCCGCCGGTCTGACCGGTGGTATCGGAGGCATGGGCGGAAACGCCGGCTTCTTCGGCGCCGGTGGTGCCGGCGGCGTGGGCGGTGCCGGTGGTGAAGGCGACCCGTCGTTGGCCATCGCCGGCGGCACCGGTGGAACCGGGGGACGGGGCGGCAACGGAGGGCTGGTATTCAGCACGGCCGGTGCCGGTGGCGTCGGTGGTGCTGGTGGATTCGGTGGTGACGGTGCGGACGCCGTCGTCGCCGGCGCGACGGGTGGCGGCGGAGGCCAGGGCGGTAATGGCGGTGCGGGTGGTGCCGCCGGTGGCACGGGCATCTTCGGTGCCGGCGGTGTGGGTGGCGCCGGTGGCGTGGCCGGGCTCGGTGGCGAAGGTGGTGACGGCGGCGCTGGCGACATCGGCACCCCCAACGGCGGTGCCGGTGGTGTGGGTGGCAACCCCGGCATCGCCGGTGCAGGCGGGGCGGGTTCACTCGGTGCGGCAAACGGCGCCGCCGGTGCTGCGGCAACCGGCGGCGGTAACGGCGGTACGGGTGGAGCGGGTCTCACCGCCGCCGGTGGCTCCAACGCGGCGGGCGGCAACGGCGGTGTCGGCGGTAATGGCGGGGCGGTCGGTCACGGTGGCGCCGGTGGTGAGGGCGGTGCCGGCGACGGCAGCGGCGCGGGCGGCAAGGGCGGGAACGGCGGCGTGGGTGTGGTCGGCGGGACCGGTGGTGCCGGTGGTGACGGCGGTGCGACCGCTAACGGCGGTGCGGGTGGTACAGGTGGTGCCGGTGTGGCCGGCGCCGCGGGTGCGAACGGGCTCGCCCCCGGTAGTGCAGGCGGTGCTGGAGTGGTCGGTGGCACCGGCGGTGTCGGCGGGGCCGGTGGCCACGGTGGCACGACATCCGGCAACGGCGGTGACGGCGGAGCCGGCGGTGCCGGAGGGCTCGGCGGAGCCGGTGGGACCGGCGCCAAGGGCGCCGACGCGACAGTCGCCGGTGCTACCGGTGGGGCTGGCGGTCTCGGCGGTTCGGGTGGCGCCGGCGGTCAGGGTGGGGCAGGAGGCGCCGCGGGTACCGCGCTGGGTTCCGGCACCGGTGGCGTCACCGGTGTGGGTGGAATCGGTGGTAACGGCGGTGCTGCGGGACTCGGTGGTGACGGCGGGACAGGTGGCGCCGGTAACGCTGCCGTCCGCAACGGCGGCGTAGGCGGCCAGGGCGCCAACGCCGGTGCGCAAGGGGCCGGCGGGGCCGGCGGACTGAACGGCACCGGGACCACCGCCGCAGCAACAGGTGCCGCAGGCGCCGCAGCCCTGACTGGCGGCAACGGCGGCACCGGTGGCGCGGGCTGGAACGCCGTCACGCCAGGGGCTCATGGCGGTAACGGTGGCCGTGGTGGTGCCGGTGGTCTGGTAGGCAACGGCGGCGCGGGCGGCGCCGGCGGCAACGGTGCCATCGGTGCAACCGGCACCGACCCAACCCAAACCGGTGGTGCCGGTGGTACCGGCGGCAACGGTGGTACCGGTGGTGCCGGCGGTGACGCCGGTACGAAGGCGGGCTCTGGCGGGACCGGCGGCCAGGGCGGCATTGGCGGGCAGGGCGGCACCGGCGCAGTCGGCGCCTACGCAGCTGACCCGTCCCAGATCGGCGGTACCGGCGGGGTCGGCGGAGCCGGCGGCCAAGGCGGCGGCGGCGGTCGTGGCGGCCTGGCACAGAACCCGCTCGGCAACCTGGGTGCCGGCGGTGCCGGTGGTGCCGGCGGTGACGCCGGCCTCGGCGGTGACGGCGGCCACGGCGGTAATGGCACCATCACCAACATCCATGGCAGCGCAGGCGGGCTCGGCGGTAACGCCGGCACCGTCGGGGCCGGCGGGGCCGGCGGATTGAACGGCAACGGGACCGTCGCTGCCGCGAATGGCGCCGCGGGCGCCGCGGCCACCAACGGGGGCAACGGCGGTGCCGGCGGCGACGGGTACAACGCCGCCGCGGGCACGGTGACCGGTGCAGCCGGCGGTAATGGTGGCGCGGGTGGCGCGGGTGGCTCGGTAGGCAACGGTGGTGCCGGCGGTGCCGGCGGGGCCGGTGCCGCGGGCGCCCAGGGCGCGACCGGTGGTACGGGTCTGGTTGGCGACACGGGCGAGGCCGGCGGTATCGGCGGTAACGGCGGCGCCGGTGGTGCGGCCGGGTCGCTGGCGGGCAACGGTGGTGCCGGTGGTGCCGGTGGTGCCGGTGGTGACGGCGGTGTCGGTGGTACCGGTGGTGTTGGCGCGGACGGCGCTGACGGCGGAGGGACCGGCGGTACCGGCGGCCAGGGCGGCATCGGCGGGCAGGGTGCCGCCGGCGGTAACGGTGGTATCGGCGGTGCCTCTGCCAAGGGGGTTGCGGGTGCGCTCGGCGCCGGAGGCGCCGGCGGTGACGGTGGCGCGGCCGGTGTCGGTGGCACCGGTGGTCTCGGTGGTGACGGCAACTCGGGCAGCGTCAACGGCGGCACGGGCGGTCAGGGCGGTAACGCCGGTTCCGGTGGGGCCGGCGGGTCAAAGGGCAGCGGCGGCGCCGGTAGTGGTCCGAACGGCGCTACTGGCGCTGCCGCCACCAATGGCGGCGACGGTGGTGTCGGTGGCGACGGTTATGCCGCCGACGCCGGGTCGAACGCCGCCGGTGGTGTGGGCGGCACCGGTGGTGCCGGCGGTGTGCTGGGTAGCGGTGGTGCCGGTGGCCACGGTGGTGCCGGCGACGGCACCGGCGCCGGAGGCGCAGGCGGCCACGGTGGCGACAGCGGGGCGCAGGCCGGCAACGGTGGTGCCGGTGGCACCGGTGGCGCCGGCGGGGAAACAGGTACCGGCGGCATCGGTGGCGAGGGTGGCCTCGGTCGATCGAAGGCGGGTCTCGGCGGTGCTGGCGGTCACGGCGGTGCCGGCGGTGCGACATCTGGTGACGGTGGCGCCGGCGGTGTCGGCGGTATGGGTCAGGCCGGCGGTGGCGCCGGCGGTCACGGCGGTGATGCGGGGGCGAGTGGCAACGGTGGCGCGGGCGGCACCGGTGGTGCGGGTCTGACGGGCGCGGCCGGCGCGGCCGGGGTCGGCTCGGGCGGCGCCGGTGGCGCCGGTGTTGGCGGCGGTTTCGGTGGTGCCGGTGGTGACGGCGGGGCCGGCGGCTCGGTGTCTGGCAATGGCGGCGCAGGCGGTACTGGTGGCGCCGGCGCACAAGGCGGAACCGGCGGTACCGGCGCCAACTCGACGAACCCGACCACAGTCGGTGGCGCCGGTGGTGCCGGCGGCGCCGGTGGTGAGGGTGGCGCCGGCGGTAACGGTGGTACTGCCAAGGCGGGAACCCAGGGTGCTGCCGGAGACGGCGGTGCCGGCGGTGCTGCGGGCCTTGGCGGTGACGGCGGCGACGGCGCCAACGGCACGGCGGGCAACATCCACGCCAGCAATGGCGGTAAGGGTGGCGATGCGGGCGCGGTCGGTACCGGTGGCGCGGCGGGCACTGGCTCGACCGTTGGCAACGACGGCGTTGATGGAGCCGATGCCACCAACAGTGGGCACGGCGGTAACGGTGGCAATGGCTTCGACAACGGCGCGAACACCAACGGTGCGGCCGGCGGCAACGGCGGCAAGGGTGGCGCCGGCGGTTCGCACGGTGACGGCGGTAACGGTGGCAGCGGTGGCAACGGCGCGACCGGCACCGCCGGTACTACCAGCGGCACCGCCGGAACCGCTGGCGGTACCGGCGGCCGGGGCGGCGACGGTGGTGCGGGCGGTACTGGCGGATCCGTCCTTGGTGACGCGGGTAATGGCGGCGAGGCCGGAAACGGCGGTAAAGGCGGCCAGGGCGGTAACGGTACAAACGGAACCAGCGGCACCACCGGTGGCGCCGGCGGTAACGCGGGCGGCGGCGGCAAGGGCGGAGACGGCGGCAACGGCGGTGCCGCGGGTACGGCCCTGGGGGCTGGCAACCACGGCACCGCCGGTAATGCCGGCGACGGCGGCGACGGTGGTAACGCCGGGACTGCCGGCATCGGCGGTAACAGCACCGGCAACCGCACCGTCGGCGGTGTCGGCGGTAACGGGGCCGCTGGTGGGGATGCCGGCCACGGTGGTACGGGCGGTACCGGCACCGCGACTACCGACGGTGGCGTTGGTGGTAGCGGTGGCAAGGGTGGCATTGGTTCCGCCGGGGGTACCGGTGGCAACGGTGGCGGTACGACTGGTGGCGCTGGTGGCAACGGTGGTACGGGCGGCAAGGGAGGCGCCGGCGGTAACGCGGGTGCCGGTGGCGATGGCCAGAATGGTGGTCACGCGGGTAGCGCCGGGACCGGTGGCGCCGCCGGCAACGGCGGTACCGGTGGAAATGCCGGTGCTGGCCAAAACAGCAACACGGTTGCTAACAACGCGGGACGAGACGGTGGCGTCGGCGGCAACGCTGGTGCGGGTGGTGCCGGTGGCGATGGCGCGTCCGGTGGCACCGCGATCGGCGGCGGCACCAACGGGGCGGCGAGTGCCGGGGGCAACGGCGGTGCCGGCGGCACCGGCGGGGGCGGCGGTACAGGCGGCAACGGCGGCAACGCATCCAGCGGGTCCAACCCCGGCGGCATCGCCGGCAACGGTGGTGCCAGCGGTGCCGGCGGCGCCGGTGGTGCTGGCGGTAACGGTGGTGCCGGCACCGACACCACCGCAGGCGCAGTCGGTGGCAATGGCGGGCAGGGCGGCTCAGGCGGCACGTCGGGTACCGGCGGTAAAGGCGGCAATGGCATTGGCACCAACCAGAATGGTGGTAAGGGCGGCAATGCCGGTACGGCCGCCTCGGGCGGCATCGGTGGTGCCGGCGGCGACGGCGGCGACGGCAACGGCGGCGGGAACGGCGGAAACGCCGGAAACTCCGGTGCCGGCGGGAACGGCGGTACCGGCGGCGGCGGTGGCAACCCGACGGGCACCGGCATCGGTGGAGGGGCCGGCAACGGCGCGAACGGCGGCGCTGGCGGCAACCACGCCAACGGTGGCACGGGCGGAACTGGCCTAGGCGGCGGCACCGACGGCATCGGCGGCACCGACGGTAACCCTGGTACAGGCGGTACCGGCGGTCTCGCGGGCACTCCGGGTACGGGCGGCGTCGCAGGCGCTCCGGGCAGCAACGGGCCGAACGGCACCTAGCAACCAAGCGATATCGGCCACGCGTGCGCGGCCCTCCCAGGCAATATTCCACACACGTCGAACAGCGAACGTCTGACTCTGTAAGGGAAGAGGGTTGAGCCGGTGAGTTTTGTGACTTTGCCTCCTGAGATCAATTCGTTGAACATGCTGCGGGGTGCGGGTTCGGCGCCGATGGTGTCGGTGGCTGCTGCGTGGGATGGTTTGGCG
>NZ_JBVAXK010000018.1:0-41921 GCF_055419285.1 Mycobacterium sp. IDUB_28
AGCTTCAACGTCGGCAGCATCAACACCGGCTTCGCCAACGCAGGCGACCTCAACACCGGTTCCTTCAACACCGGCAGCATGAACCTCGGCTCATTCATGCTCGCCGACAGCCAAGGGCTGGAAGGAGCTACCATCCCGATCAACTTCCCGGCGATTCCGATCGATCTGGTGGCGGCTACCAACGTGGCCATCCCCATCACCGGATTCTTCTACCCGATCACCATTCAACCGATCCCTCAGTTCGGCATCCCAGTCGACGTCTCGATTCAAGTTCTCTTCACTTTCACTTTCGAGGGAACCCTCCTGTCCCCGGTGGTGGACCCCATCGTCATCAACCCGATCGTCCTGAAGGACCTCATGGTCGGGGCGAATATCCAGATCCCCATCGACATGACACTGCTGGGCCAACTCAACCTCACGGCACCGGGCCTGCTCGGTATCGGGAACTCTTCCGGGTCGCTGTCGTCGGGCTTCTTCAACGGCAGTTCCAGCGGTACGTCCGGGTTCTTCAACTCCAGCGATCTGAGTTCGGGTTTCGCCAATGCCAACGGGGCGTTGACGTCGGGTTGGTACAACTCCGGTTCGTTGCTGTCGGGTTGGCAGAACCTGGGCGAGGCGATGTCGGGCATCGCCAACACCAGCGATGTGGCCGGGGCCGCGTTGATGTCTGGCGTCGGCAACATCGGCAGCCAGGTCTCCGGTTTCCTGCACGGCCAGATGAGTGCGCTGCAACAGGCGCTGGCAGCCATTTCGCCGTTCCGGGCGAGCCTCGTCACCACCACCACGTAGCGGCGTAGGCCGGCTGCTGACGCAGCGATGGCAAGTTGGCCGTGCCAAACTAGGTTGCATGGCTGCGTTGTCGGTGGCGGTGTGCCCACTGAGCGGGTGGCTGGGTCGGTATTTGCTGGGCCGCGATCCGCGTAAGCCCGTGCCGGTGCTGGCCTCAGCCGGGCTGTGCGGCTTCGCGGCAGGTCTGGATCCGGCCGCACGCCAGGCAGGGCAGTGGCTGGTCACCGAGGTGCCGCAGCGCTCGCTGCGCAACTGGCAGTATGCGGCGGCGAAGCTGATCGCCGCCGATCTGCGCGGCCGGGTCCCCGTTTCCAACGACTGACCGTCGTCGCCCGAAGCCCGACTGCGCTTACGCGCGCAAGGAAAGGACATCCCATGCCCAAACTTCCCCCGCCCAGAGTTGTTCAGCTGATCGACACCGCGCGCCATCATCTGGCCGCGCTGCACCGCCGCATGGTGCCGCCGCCGGTCGCAATGATGGAGATGGTCTCCAACGCGTGGGTGTCCCAGGCCATCGTCGCGGCGGCCGAACTCGGCATCGCCGACGCGCTCGCCGACGGGCCGCTGACGGCCCAGGAATTGGCGACCGCGGTCGACGCCGATCCCGATGCCGTGGCCCGCCTGCTCAGGGCGCTGATCAGCAGGGGCGTGTTCCGGCAGCGCCGCGATGGTCGGTATGACCTGACTCCACTGGCCGGCACGCTGCGCCGGGACGCCGAGGTGCCGCTCACCGGCTGGGCCCGCTGGCTGGGGTCGCCTCAGCACCGGGAGCACTGGAGCCATCTGACCGACGCGATCCGTACCGGCCGATCCGTCATACCGGCGCTGCGCGGCAAGCCGGCGTTCGAGTACCTCGCCGCTGAGCCGGAACTCGGCGAGATCTTCAACCAGGCGATGACCGGCGGATCGGCGTTGTCGATCGGCCCGGTGATCGCCGCCTACGACTTCAGCGCGTTCGCCACCATCGTCGACGTCGGCGGTGGGCACGGCCGCCTGCTGGCGGAAATACTGGCGGCTACCCCGACCGCGCGCGGGGTGTTGTTCGACCAACCGCAGGTGGTGGCGGGGGCCCCGGCCGTGCTGACCGAACGCGGTGTGGCCGACCGCATCGAGGTAGTCGAGGGGTCGTTCTTCGAGTCGGTCCCGGCCGGGGGAGACGCGTACGTCCTCAAAAGCGTGATCCACGACTGGCCCGACGACGACGCGGTGCGGATCCTGCGCAACGTGCGGGCGGCGGCGGAAGTGGGCAGCCACCTGCTGCTGATCGAGTTTGTGATCCCCGAACACCACCGGGAATTCGTAGGCAATTGGTTGGACCTCGAGATGCTGCTCGCCCTCGACGCGCGGGAACGAACGGCAGCGGAATTCGAGCGGCTGTTCGACCGTGCCGGCTACCGGTTGCGCCGGGTGGTGGCGACCGCCTCGCCGTTCAGCGTGCTCGAAGCGCAGGCGGTCTAGGACGAATCGCGCTGACGTTGCGCCCTGCGCGACTAAGTGCGGCTGCCCGCCGCCCGCACCGCAGAGCCGACGCGGGGCCGCCGTCAGAGCTTGCGCAGCCGGAGCCGGTTGATCGAGTGATCGGCGTCCTTGCGCAACACCAACGTGGCGCGGGGCCGGGTCGGCAGGATGTTCTCGATGAGGTTGGGCCGGTTGATCGAGCGCCAGATTTCCTTGGCGGCGACCACGGCCTGCGGGTCCGACAGCGCCGCGTAGTGATGGAAGTGCGATTCCGGGTTCGCGAACGACGTGCTGCGCATCGCCAGGAACCGCGAGACGTACCACTGTTCGATGTCCTCGATCCGGGCGTCGACATACAGCGAGAAGTCGAACAGGTCCGACACCATCAGCGTCGGACCGGTCTGCAACACGTTCAGACCCTCGAGGATCAGGATGTCGGGGTGGCGGACCACGTGTTTGGCACCCGGGATGATGTCGTAATGCAGGTGCGAATACACCGGGGCGCAGGCGGCCTCCGAACCGGACTTCACCGAAGTGACGAACCGCATCAGCGCGCGACGGTTGTAGCTTTCGGGAAACCCTTTGCGGTGCATCAGGTTTCGTCGATCGAGTTCGGCGTTGGGGTAGAGGAAGCCGTCGGTGGTCACCAGGTCCACCCGGGGATGGTGATCCCAGCGGGCCAGTAGTGCCTGCAGCACCCTGGCGGTGGTCGATTTGCCGACGGCCACACTGCCGGCCACTCCGATGATGAACGGCACCGGACGGTTCGGGTTCTGCTGCTGTTCGCCCAGGAACTCCGCGGTAGCCGCGAACAGTCGTTGACGGGCCGCGACCTGCAGGTGGATCAGCCGGGCCAGCGGAAGGTAGACCTCTTCGACCTCCAACAGGTCGATCTGCTCACCGAGGCCGCGCAACCCGATCAGCTCTTCTTCGGTGAGGGCCAACGGGGTGGCCATCCGGAGCGCGCGCCACTGCCGTCGGTCGAACTCGACATACGGGCTCGGCTCGCTCGGCCGCGGCATTGGCCTATTTTTGCAGCAACGTCAGCGGGCCTCACGGGTGGGCCGGTCAAATATGCGCTGGATAGACTGACCACCGTGACTGCCGCACCTGACGCCCGCGTTTCCTCCCATGTGATGTCCGCCCCGCTGGCCGAGGTCGACCCCGACATCGCAGAGCTGCTGGGCAAGGAACTCGGGCGCCAACGCGACACCCTCGAGATGATCGCCTCGGAGAACTTCGTGCCGCGTTCGGTGTTGCAGGCCCAGGGCAGCGTGCTGACCAACAAGTACGCCGAGGGGCTGCCCGGGCGGCGCTACTACGGCGGCTGTGAATACGTCGACGTCGTGGAGAACATCGCCCGCGACCGGGCCAAGGCGCTGTTCGGCGCCGACTTCGCCAATGTGCAACCGCACTCGGGCGCACAGGCCAACGCTGCGGTGCTGCACGCCCTGATGGCGCCCGGCGAGCGGCTGCTGGGCCTGGACCTGGCCAACGGCGGCCACCTGACCCACGGCATGCGCCTGAACTTCTCCGGCAAGTTGTACGAGAACGCTTTCTACGGTGTAGACCCGACCACCCACCTGGTCGACATGGACGTGGTGCGGGCCCAAGCGCTCGAGTTCCGCCCGAAGGTGATCATTGCCGGCTGGTCCGCCTACCCGCGGGTGCTGGATTTCGCCGCGTTCCGGTCCATCGCCGACGAGGTCGGCGCCAAGTTGTGGGTGGACATGGCGCACTTCGCCGGTCTGGTCGCCGCGGGTCTGCACCCCTCGCCGGTGCCGCACGCCGACGTGGTGTCCACCACGATTCACAAGACGCTCGGCGGTGGCCGGTCCGGGATGATCGTGGGCAAGCAGGAGTACGCCAAGGCGATCAACTCCGCGGTGTTCCCCGGCCAGCAGGGTGGGCCGCTGATGCACATCATCGCCGGCAAGGCGGTCGCGCTGAAGATCGCCGGCACCCCGGAGTTCGCCGAACGTCAGCAGCGCACGCTGTCCGGCGCCCGGATCCTGGCTGAGCGGCTGCTGGCCGACGATGTCGCCAGTGCCGGTGTCTCGGTGGTCAGCGGCGGCACCGATGTCCATCTGGTGCTGGTCGACCTGCGCAATTCGCCGCTGGACGGCCAGGCCGCCGAGGACCTGCTGCACGAGGTGGGTATCACCGTCAACCGCAACGCCGTCCCCAACGACCCGCGACCGCCGATGGTGACGTCGGGCCTGCGGATCGGAACCCCCGCGTTGGCGACCCGCGGCTTCGGTGACGCCGAGTTCGCCGAAGTCGCCGACATCATTGCGGCGGCGCTGGCGGCCGGCACCTCGGCCTCCGAGGGGCAGGTGGCCGGGCTGCGGGAGCGGGTGACGCGGCTGGCCCGCGAGTTCCCGTTGTACGACGGCCTCGAAGACTGGAGCCTGGTCGGCCGCTGAGCCGGGAGCCGGAACAGCCCCGAAAACGGGTGCTCATGCGTCTGTCGCGGGTGGTGGCGATCACGGCGCGTCAAATTTGAAAGCGTCTGTGTATGCGAGTTACAGTTACCGCATGGCACAGAAACCTGTCGCTAATGCGCTGACGCTGGAACTCGAACCCGTGGTCGAAGCCCTCCACGATCGCCACCTCAGCACAGAGGACCTGTGGTTCGCCCACGACTACGTACCGTTCGACCGCGGTGAGAACTTCGCGTTCCTCGGTGGGCGCGACTGGGATCCCTCTCAGGCCACGCTGCCCCGGCCGCTGATCGACGCCTGCGAGATCCTGCTGCTCACGAAGGACAATCTGGCCGCCCATCACCGCGAGCTCATCGACCACTTCATCCTCGAGGACTACTGGGGCCGGTGGTTGGGTCGTTGGACCGCCGAGGAACACCACCACGCAATCGCTTTGCGCCAGTACCTGGTGGTCACGCGCGAGATGGACCCGACAGCCAACGAGCAGGCCCGCGTCCAGTACGTGACGAAGGGCTACCGCGCCGAAACCTACTCGCAGGTTGAGACGTTGGTGTACATGGCCTTCGTGGAACGTTCCTATGCCACGTTCTGCCGCAACCTGGCCGCCCGGATCGAGGAGCCCATCCTGGCCGGCCTGATCGACCGGATCGCCCGAGACGAAGCGCGGCACGAGGAATTCTGGGCCAGCCTGGTCACCCACCTGTTGGGTTACACCCACGACGAGACGATCGCGGCGATCGCCACGTGTGCGGCCGAGCTTCAGGTGCCCGGTGCCGACATCGACGCCTACCGGGACAAGCTGCAGAACGTGGCCGACGCCGGCATCTACGACGAGGCGCAGCTGCAGCAGGTGATCTCCGAGCGCATCAGCGCCTGGGGTCTGGCCGACGAGCCGGCGCTGCACCAATTCGTCACGGACTGACGAGCAATTCGGCACTGATCAACCGGTTTCCGGTGTCTCGGCGCGCCTGCACTGCGGCGGTGCGGCCACCGGAGTAGCGTCGCTTTCGATGGCCAGCGATCTGCTCTGCTGCCAGGGCGGCACTCCCGGTTCCTGCACCGGTCATTGCACCGGTCGTTGGAAAGGCAGGACCGGCCCCGGTCCTGGTGCCGCGGCCCCCGCCGACACGCTCGAGTGGGTCCGCCCGGGCGTCATTCGCTCGAGGAGCGCCCCGTGACCGAAACCCGGACGTACGTGCTCGACACCTCCGTGCTGCTCTCCGACCCGTGGGCATGCAGCCGGTTCGCCGAGCACGAGGTGGTGGTTCCGCTGGTTGTGATCAGCGAACTGGAAGCCAAGCGCCATCACCATGAGCTGGGTTGGTTCGCCCGTCAGGCATTGCGGTTATTCGACGATCTGCGGTTGGAGCACGGCCGGCTCGATCAGCCGATTCCGGTTGGCGCACAAGGCGGTTCGCTACACGTCGAGCTCAATCACACCGACCCGGCGGTGTTGCCCGCCGGTTTCCGGACCGACAGCAACGACTCCCGGATCTTGAGCTGCGCCGCCAACCTCGCTGCCGAGGGCAAGCGAGTCACGTTGGTGAGCAAGGACATTCCGCTTCGGGTCAAGGCGGCCGCCGTCGGTCTGCCGGCCGACGAGTATCACGCGCAGGACGTCGTCGTCTCAGGTTGGTCGGGGATGCGCGAGATCGAGACGGCCACCGAGGACATCGACGCGTTGTTCGCCGACGGTGAGATCGACCTGGCTGAGGCCCGGGACCTGCCGTGTCACACTGGAATTCGGTTGCTCGGCGGTACCTCGCACGCGCTGGGCCGGGTCACCCCGGCCAAGCGGGTTCAGTTGGTCCGCGGCGACCGGGAGGTGTTCGGGCTGCGTGGCCGTTCCGCTGAGCAGCGGGTGGCCCTGGACCTGCTGCTCGACGAGTCGGTGGGCATCGTGTCCCTGGGCGGCAAGGCCGGGACCGGCAAATCGGCGCTGGCGCTGTGTGCCGGGCTGGAAGCCGTGCTGGAGCGCCGCACCCAGCGCAAAGTGGTCGTGTTCCGTCCGCTCTACGCCGTGGGCGGCCAGGAACTCGGTTATCTGCCGGGCAGCGAGAGCGACAAGATGGGGCCCTGGGCGCAGGCCGTCTTCGACACCCTCGAAGGGCTGGCCAGCCCGGCGGTGCTGGAGGAGGTGCTGTCCCGCGGCATGCTCGAGGTGTTGCCGCTGACCCATATCCGGGGCCGGTCGCTGCACGACTCGTTCGTGATCGTCGACGAAGCCCAGTCGTTGGAACGCAACGTGCTGCTGACCGTGTTGTCCCGGTTGGGCACCGGGTCCCGCGTGGTGCTCACCCACGACATCGCTCAACGCGACAACCTGCGGGTCGGCCGCCACGATGGGGTCGCCGCGGTGATCGAAAAGCTCAAAGGTCACCCGCTGTTCGCCCACATCACGCTGCTGCGCAGCGAGCGTTCGCCGATCGCGGCGCTGGTCACCGAGATGCTCGAGGAGATCGCCGGGCCGCACTGACGGCGCTGTCGCCGGGCGGCGGTTCGGTAAACTGCCTGCGTGCCGAAACGACCCGACAACCAGGCCTGGCGCTACGGGCGCATGGTCTTCGGCGTCGTTGCCGCGGTGGTCATCCTGGTGATCGGTGGTTTGACCGGCCACGTCACGCGCGCCGACAGCCTGAACTGCTCGATCGTCAAGTGCATCGCCCTGACCTTCGACGACGGGCCGTCCCCCTACACCGACCGGCTGTTGCAAATCCTGCGGAACGACGACGCCCGGGCCACGTTCTTCCTGATCGGCAACAAAGTGGCAGCCAATCCTGGCGGCGCGAGACGCATCGCCGACGCGGGCATGGAGATCGGCAGCCACACCTGGGAACACCCCAACATGACGTCCATCCCGCCCGAGGCGATCGCCAGCCAGTTCACCCGCGCCAACGACGCGATCGCCGCCGCGACGGGCCGTCGGCCCACCCTCTACCGGCCGGCAGGCGGCCTGTCGAATGCGCAGGTGCGTCAGACCGCCGCGCAACTGGGCATGGCCGAGATCCTCTGGGACGTCATTCCCTTCGACTGGGCCAACGACGCCAACACCGCGGCAACCCGCCAGGTGCTGATGGCCCAGATCAAACCGGGCTCGGTGGTGTTGTTCCACGACACCTACTCGAGCACCGTCGACCTCGTCTACCAGTTCATCCCGGTGCTCAAGGCCAATGGCTACCACTTGGTGACGGTCAGCGAAATGCTCGGGCCCCGCGCCCCCGGCAGCAGTTACGGCAGCCGGGAGAACGGGCCGCCGGTGCACACCTTGCGCGATATCCCGGCAGTCCAGGTGCCGCCGCTGCCCAACACTCCCTCGCCCAAGCCGATGCCCAATCTGCCGATCACCGATATTCCGGGGCAGAACTCGGGCGGGCCGAACAACGGTGGTTGAGGGTAAGCAGGCGCCGAAGTCCGCGGTGCGGCTCTCGTTTCGGTACGCAACCGACCTGGCGTTGGCCTATCTGCTGGCCGTCGCCGACGCCGCCGCGATCCTGATCCCGCTGCGCGGTCACACGCCGGGCATCGCTAGCGCCGACTTCGCCGAGAAGAATACCGGTCTGGTGGTGCTGCTGGTGTTGCTGGCAACCTGCGGGGTCGCGATCGGCGGTGCCGCGATCATCGCCCCGACGCTGCGCTGGTATGCCCCGGGCCACGAACCCACCCCCGAGCAGCGCGAGGCCGCGATGAAGATCGCGGGCCGCCAGTCGCTGCTGATGGCCGCGGCCTACACGGCGTGCGGCGTGATCCTGATCCTGCTGAACCTCAGTGGCGGAGCAGCGCTGATCGTGCCCATCGCGATCGGAGTGGTGATCGGCGCCGCCGCCGCCGCAGGCACCGGCCTGCTGCTGGCGCAGCGCACCCTGCGGCCGATCATGGGTGTCGCCACCCGGGGTTGCGAGCCGCGCCTGGCCGTACCGGGCGTGTTCGCCCGGATGGTCCTGCTGTGGTTTCTGGTCAGCGCGCTGCCCATCGGCGTGATCGCAACGGTCGTCGCCCTGCGCTCGGCGGGGTGGCTCATCGACTCATCGGCCGCCCTGGACGTGCCGGTGCTGGTGGTGGCGATGGCAGCGCTGGTCCTCGGACTGCCGACGATGATCCTGACGTCCCGCTCGATCTCGGATCCGCTCGGCGAGGTTGCCGACGCGATGGGCGAGATCGAGCACGGTCACATGGCCACCTACGTCGGGGTCTACGAGCGCTCCCAGATCGGGCGGCTGCAGAGCGGCTTCAACCGGATGGTCGCCGGCCTGGAGGAACGCGAGCGGATCCGCGACCTGTTCGGCCGCCACGTGGGAGCCGACGTGGCCCGCCGGGCGCTGGAGGAAGGTACCTCCCTGTCCGGTGACGTGGTGGAGGCGGCGGTCCTCTACATCGACCTGGTCGGCTCCACCCGGCTCGCGGAAAACCTGCCGCCGCAAGAGGTTGCCGAGTTACTCAACGATTTCTTCCGCATCGTGGTGGACACCGTGGACGAATATCGGGGACTGATCAACAAATTCGAAGGTGACGCGGCCCTGGTGATCTTCGGTGCTCCGTTGCGCACCGACGAGCCGGCGTCGGACGCGCTGGCCACGGCGCGCGCGCTGGCCCGCAAGCTGCGCCGACTTCCCTTGGTGGACTTCGGCATCGGGGTGTCGGCGGGCCGGATGTTCGCCGGCAACATCGGTGCGGAGAACCGGTACGAATACACCGTGATCGGCGACGCCGTCAACGAAGCCGCCCGGCTGGCCGACCTCGCCAAGACCTCCGAACGGCGAATCCTGTGCTCGGGTGCCGCGATCGAGCGCGCCGGCGCAGAGCGCAACTGCTGGGCCGAGTGCTACTCCACGGTGTTGCGGGGCCGCTCCGAACCCACCCGTGTCTCGGCGCCGACCAGCATCGACTAGCGCCCGGCTACTTGCGCGAAACCTTCAGTGCCGCAATGACACTG
Organism: Mycobacterium sp. IDUB_28; assembly: GCF_055419285.1. Lineage (NCBI taxonomy): Bacteria > Bacillati > Actinomycetota > Actinomycetes > Mycobacteriales > Mycobacteriaceae > Mycobacterium > Mycobacterium sp. IDUB_28. Next base: position 9,622 of record NZ_JBVAXK010000018.1, read on the forward strand.
TCGACAACGGCTTGCGACGCCGAGTCACCGATCGGGACGGCGGCGAAGAAGACGGTGACCGGTTTGGTGTCGACCGCGATGACCGTGACCGTGTCGCCCTTGACGCCGCGCGTGGTGTCGGCGATCGAGATGTCGGCCTGCACGCGGGCCGCCTTCACCCCGTCGACCGTCGTCGACGACGTCGTCTTGGGTCCCAGCGTCGGCGAAACCTGGTTGTAGCCGGGACCATTGGCCAGGCAGTCCAACAGCTTGCCGGCCTGCGCGCTGACGTCCATGCTGGTCACGAAGTTCGTCACGGCCACTTCGACCTGCATCATCCACTGGCTGCCGCCGGGCACTTCGCGGCCCAGGCCCACCGCGTCGATCAGATTCGGATTCTGATCGTCGATGAACGGCGCCCACCCTGGTGCCGCGCTGGCGGGGAACGACAATTTGCCTGCACTCACCGTGTCACCGGTGGGCTTGGCGCCGCCGGACACGTTGGAGGCGCAGTCCGTTGCGGTCTGCTGGCCGCTGCCCGGGCCCGAGGGGGCCTCGGTGCTGGTGCTGGTCGACGACGCGGTCGAGGCGGGGTCATTGCCGCTGTTGAGCGATGCCACGAAGATCACCACCAGGATGATGACGCCCACCAGTGCGATGCCGGCGACGATCAGCCATGGCAGCTTCGAGTTACGCGGCGGCGGCCCCGGCGGGTAACCGCCCGGACCCCAGCCCGGCGGCACCTGCTGGCCGGGCTGCGCATACTGCTGCGGTGGGTAACCCGGGGCGCCCCAACCGTCGGTGCCGTGCTGCGCAGGGGGTGGGTAACCGTAGGGCTCACCCTGTGTCGGGGGTTGGCCCTGCGGCGGTCCACCCCAATAGGGTTGCTGCCCATAAGGATTCGGTGCGTAAGGATCCAGGCCGTAAGGGCCGCCGGGAGGCACGGTCATAGGTCAACCACTCTCATTCTCGTTATCCGCCTTCCCCGCGGCGACCACGGACCAGCGTCACCGATTATCCGGGGGACGCGGCAGCTCTGCTCGTTCAGTCGATCGGTTCGACTTTGGCCATCGCCAACACGTCGAGTCGGCGATCCAGTTCCTCTTCGGACAGCTTGTCGCCGATCAGGCCGCGATCAATGACAGTCTGGCGGATGGTCTTGCGTTCTTTGAGCGCCTGCTTGGCCACCGCGGCGGCCTCCTCGTAGCCGATGGCCGAGTTCAGCGGCGTCACGATCGACGGCGACGATTCGGCCAGTTCGCGCAGCCGTTCTTCGTTGGCGACCAGTCCGGTGATGCAGCGCTCGGCGAACAACCTGGAGACGTTGGTCAACAGCTTGAACGACTCCAGGATGTTGCGGGCCATCATCGGGATATAGACGTTGAGTTCGAACGCGCCCGACAACCCGCCGACCGCCACGGCGGCGTCGTTGCCGATCACCTGCGCCGCGACCTGCGTAACCGCCTCCGGCAGCACCGGATTCACCTTGCCCGGCATGATCGAGCTACCCGGCTGCAGGTCGGGCAGCTGGATCTCGCCCAACCCGGTCAGCGGGCCGGACCCCATCCAGCGGATGTCGTTGGCGATCTTGGTCAACGACACCGCGATGGTGCGCAACGCGCCGGAAGCCTCCACCAACCCGTCGCGCGCTGCCTGCGCCTCGAAAGAGTTTGACGCCGTGCGCAACTCGGATATGCCGGTCTTTTCCACCAGCACCGCGACCACCTTCACGCCGAATCCTTCGGGGGCGTTGAGCCCGGTTCCGACCGCGGTGCCGCCGATGGCCAGTTCGCCCAGCCGGGGGAGGCACCCGCGCACTCTTTCGATACCGGCCTCGATCTGGCGGGCGTATCCGCTGAACTCCTGGCCCAGCGTCACCGGAACGGCGTCCATCAGGTGCGTCCGACCCGACTTGACCACTGTCTGCCACTCCAAAGCCTTGGCCGCCAACGCATCCTGCAGCACCTGCAGCGCCGGAATGAGATGACTCACCGCGGCTTCGGTGGCCGCGATGTGGGTGGCGGTCGGGAAAGTGTCGTTGGACGACTGTGACATGTTGACGTCGTCGTTGGGATGCACCGTCACGCCGTTGCCGGCTGCGATGCTGGCGATCACTTCGTTGGTGTTCATGTTCGAGCTGGTGCCCGAACCGGTCTGGAAGACGTCGATCGGGAACTGGTCGTCGTGCTGGCCGTCGGCGATCTCGTTGGCGGCGGCGATGATCGCGTCGGCCTTCTCCGGTGCCAGCAAGTCCAGGTCCTTGTTCACCTGGGCGCACGCTCCCTTGAGCAACCCGAGCGCGCGGATCTGGGCGCGCTCGAGCCCGCGCCCGGAGATCGGGAAGTTTTCTACCGCCCGCTGAGTCTGGGCGCGCCACAACGCCTTTGCCGGCACCCGGACTTCACCCATGGTGTCGTGCTCGATGCGGTAGTCGCCGTCGTTACTGGCGGAGTCGGCCATAAATCAGATCCTCACTGAGAGTGGTTACGGCAGGGGATAGGCGGCGTTGGTGTCGCCGGTGAAGTCGATTGCGGAATATTCGTTGAGCTTGGACAACCGGTGGTAGGCCTCGATCATGCGCACGGTGCCGGACTTGGACCGCATCACGATCGACTGGGTGGTACAGCCGCCCGGCTGATACCGCACGCCCTTGAGGAGGTCGCCGTCGGTGACCCCGGTGGCGCAGAAGAAGACGTTCTCGCCGGACACCAGGTCCTCGGTGGTCAGCACCCGCTCCACGTCGTGGCCGGCGTCCAGCGCCTTGCGACGTTCGGCGTCGTCCCTGGGCGCCAGCTGTGCCTGGATCGCCCCGCCCATGCAGCGGATCGCGGCGGCGGTGATGATCCCTTCGGGCGTGCCGCCGATGCCGGCCAGCATGTCGGTGCCGGAGCCGGGCCGGCACGCCGAGATCGCGCCGGCGACGTCGCCGTCGGTGATCAGCCGGATGCGGGCGCCGGTGTCGCGGACATCGGCGATCAACTGTGCGTGCCGGGGGCGGTCCAGGATGCACACGGTCATGTCGGCCGCCAGCAGTCCCTTGACCTTCGCGACTGCGCGGACGTTCTCACCGATCGGTGCGGTGATGTCCAGCACGTGTGCGGCCTCGGGCCCCACAGCGATCTTGTTCATGTAGAACACCGCCGACGGGTCGAACATGGCGTAGCGGTCGGCCACCGCCAGCACCGAAATGGCGTTGGGCATGCCTTTGCTCATCAGGGTGGTGCCGTCGATCGGGTCGACGGCGAAGTCGCACTCCGGTCCGTCGCCGTTGCCGACTTCTTCGCCGTTGTAGAGCATCGGCGCTTCGTCTTTCTCGCCCTCGCCGATCACCACGACGCCGCGCATCGACACCGAATTCACCAGCTCGCGGATGGCGTCGACCGCGGCGCCGTCGCCACCCTCCTTGTCGCCGCGCCCCACCCACCGGCCTGCGGCCATCGCGCCCGCCTCGGTGACCCGGACCAGCTCCATGGCCAAGTTGCGGTCGGGAGCTTCACCACGGGGCGGTCGGGCGGCCGACGGGCTTGCAACGGCGCTGTGCGGCGCGCCGGATCCCTGTGCAGTCATGGCGCGATTGTCCCAGAAGCGGAACGCCGGGCTGGAGCTGGGATACTCGGGGAGTGACCACTGAGCCGCAACCGACCCCCAAGCCGGCCAAGCCGCGGTTGCTGCAGGACGGTCGTGACATGTTCTGGTCGCTGGCCCCGCTGGTGGTGGGCTGCATTGTGCTGGCGGGCATGGTGGGGATGTGTTCGATCTCCCCCGGCGGCCCCAACCGGGGCACGGTCCCGTCCTATGACGCGGCCACCGCGTTGCGTGCCGACGCGGCCACGCTGGGCTTCCCGATCCGCCTGCCGCAACTGCCGGGCGGCTGGCGACCCAATTCGGGCGGCCGGGGCGGTATCGACGGCGGTCGCACCGATCACGACGAGCACCTGCACGCGGCGACGTCGACCGTGGGCTACCTCAGCCCGACCGGGATGTATCTGAGCCTGACCCAGAGCAACGCCGACGAAGACAAGCTGGTCGGTTCCATCCATTCGGGCATGTACCCGCGGGGCGTCGAGAACATCGCCGGGACCAGCTGGGTGGTCTACCAGGGCGCGGACCGCGACGGTGCCGTCGAGCCGGTGTGGACCACTCGCCTGGCCAGCCCGGCCGGCCCCACGCAGATCGCGATCACCGGCGCCGGCAGCCCCGACGAGTTCCGTACGCTGGCTGCCGCGACGCAAGCGCAGCAGCCGCTGGCCGCTACCCGATAGAAGGGCACCCCGGATGACCGCACCCGAAGCAGATCTGTCCGGCTGGTCGGCGGCGCCGTTCACCGCCGCCGGCTACACCCACGACGTGTACCGCAAGGGGTCGGGTCCCGGGGTGGTGCTGATCCCGGAGATGCCGGGCATCCATCCCGGCGTGCTCGGGTTGGGAAATCATCTGGTGGACAACGGGTTCACCGTCGCCATCCCGTCGCTCTTCGGCCGTCCCGGCCGAAAGATATCGATCCCCTATGTCCTGGCCGAGATCAGCCGGGGTTGTGTGGCAAAGGAATTCGCCGCGATGGCCACCAACAAGGAGCGGCCGGTATCGCTGTTCCTGCGGGCGCTGGCCCGCGATCTGAACGCCGCGACGCCCGGCAAGGGAGTCGGGGTGATCGGGCAGTGCTTCACCGGCGGTTTCGCGCTGGCCGCCGCCGTCGACGACAGTGTGCTGGCCCCGGTGCTCAGCCAGCCGTCGGTGCCGTTTCCGCTGACCGGCAAGCATCGCCGCGACCCCGGGCTCAGCGAGTCCGAACTCAGTGTCGTCGCCGATCGCTGCGCCAACGATGGCTTGTGCGCAATGGGACTGCGGTTCAGCGCGGACGCGATGGCACCGGGTGAGCGGTTCAAGACGCTCAAGGCACGTCTGGGTGACGCCTTCGAGGTGATCGAAATCGATTCCGGCCCCGGCAACGAGCACGGGTTCAGCCGGATGGCGCACTCGGTGCTCACCGACCAGGTCCGTGAGATTGACGGTCAACCCGCCTACGAGGCGCGCAAGCGGGTGGTCGAGTTCCTCACCGAGCGGCTCACTGCCTGCTGAACTCATGCCGCGGGTTGAGCACCCCGAATTGAATTGCGGCTCACGACAGCTTTTTGGCGCCCGTTGTTGGGTGGCCGATGTCCGGGGAGTCGGCGGCCGAGTGGTGCAACTCAAGGACGCTGCGGCGCCCCGGTCACGCTGATGTGGGCTTACCCGAACAGCGACATCGGATGGATGAACGCCCCCTCGAGCACCTCGCGGGCGAGGTTGGCGACTTCGGCCCCGCGCAGCGGCAGGCGGGCCATCTCCTCAACGGTGAACCACGCCGCGCCCAGGGACTCGTCATCGGGCACCGACTTCGGCGGAGTGTCATCAGCTGGGTGGGCCACGAAAATGACACGCATCCGTGCATTGCCTGACAATGGCGTGTGCTGAATCCGCAGCACCCCGTCCAGCACGATGTCGATGCCGGCCTCCTCCCGCGTCTCGCGGTGCGCGGCGACCGCGAATGTCTCGCCCGGCTCGACCCGTCCGGCTGGCAAATACCAGAGTTGGCCGTGTTTGCGTTCATGCACCAACAGGAACCGTCGGCCCAGCCGAACCAGCACCAAGGAGAAGTTCCACGTCGGGATGGGTTCGCGCGCCATCAAGCCCCGTCCCTCTGGTGTGTATTCTTCTGGCGCCCAAACCACTTGCGCTGCACCGGTTTATCGTCCACCGGTTTGAGTTCGACACCCTTGTAGACCGCAAGGTAGACATCGATGGTGGTGACGATGACGATCATCAGAACCGGGCCAATGATGATGCCCCACGGACCGAACATCCTGATCCCGGCGAACACCGAGAGCAGCATCAGCGCCGAGTTCAACCGGGCATCACGCGGCACCAGCACCGGCCGCAGGAAGTTGTCGATGTTGGTGACCACGATCAGGTGGAACAGGACCACGAACAGCCCGCCGCCGATGTGTCCGAAGAAGCACATCCCGATGCCGAACGGTATGGTCACGATCCCGCTGCCGAGCGGAATGATCGACAACGCCGTCAGCAAGATCGCGAAGATGAAGAAGCCCTGGTGGAATCCGGCCAGGTAGATCGACGCGGCGCCGGCGACACCCTGGCAGAGGGCGATCACGAACTGCCCGTTGACGGTGCCGCGCACCATCGACCCCATCTTCTGCAGATACAGGTCGGTGACTTCTTCGCCGAGCGGGTTGAGCTGGGCGATCAGGTTCCGGATCTTCTCCCGGTGCACCAGCAGCGCGACGAACACGTACAGAAAAATGATCGCCGACGTGATGGTGCCGGCCAGACTGCCTGCCGTGTTCTGCAGCACGTTCAGTAGCCAGTGGCCCGCGTTCTGTGCGACCGAGACCATCGACTTGCGCAGGTTCTCCGCCGTGAGCGTGACGTGCACGAACGGCACCCGGCCGAGCAACTCGTTGACCAGGTGCAACGTCTTGTCGCCCAGCGTGCTCAGGTCGGTCGATTTGACCCACTCGGCAACCGAGTCGACCATCCGGGCGATCTGCACAACGGCCAGGCTCACCAGCAGACTCAGCGGCACGATCACAATCGCCAGCGCGGACAGCAGGGTACAGGTGGCGGACAGCCCGGTGTTGAGGCGCTTGTTGAACCACTCGAAGAGCGGGGCGAACAGGTAAGCCCCGACGGCGGCCACCACCACGAGGACGAAATAGCTGCGCAGGAAGTACAAACCGAACAACACCGCGAGGATCGTGACGATAGCGAGCGCGCGCTTCTGGGTAAGCGTGAATTCGGTGTTCATGCCCTGACCGAGACCGCCCTCCGCGGGTATGTTGAGCGCGCTCCGTAACCTTAACGGTTGGGAAGGAACAGCATGACTGTGGTCGAGACCAGCTACGGTCCGGTGCGTGGCGCCGACTTGGCCGGCCCGCCGGGCCGCGTCACCGCGTGGAAAGGCATCCGGTTCGCCAAGGCGCCCATCGATGATCTGCGGTTCCGGGCGCCGGCGCCGCCCGAGCCGTGGACCGAGGTCGCCGACGCCACCGCCTACGGGCCAGCCTGTCCGCAGTCGACGCTGCCCAACATGAAGCTGGACCTGGGTGCACCGCAGGGCGAGGACTGTCTGCGGCTGAACATCTGGGCGCCGGCCGGCACCGACCCGGGCGCCGGGAAACCGGTGCTGGTGTGGCTGCACGGTGGCGCCTACGTGCTGGGTTCGGGCAGCCAGCCGTTGTACGACGGTCATGTCCTGGCCGCCGACGGCGACGTCGTGGTGGTCACGGTCAACTACCGGGTCGGGGCGCTGGGATTCATGGACCTGTCGTCGTTCAGCAGTGCGCAGCGGCAGTTCGACTCCAACATCGGGCTGCGCGACGTGCTGGCCGCGTTGGCCTGGGTACGCGACAACATTGCGGCGTTCGGCGGCGACCCCGACAACGTGACCCTGTTCGGCGAGTCCGCCGGTGCCGGAATCGTGACGACGCTGTTGGGCGTCGCTGCCGCCGCGGGGTTGTTCGTTCGGGCTATTGCGCAGAGTTCGCCCGCCACATCGGTGTACGACCAGGACAGGGGCCGCCGGGTTTCGGTGGCTGTGCTCAACAAACTGGGTATCGCCGAGTCCGAGGGGCACAAGGTGGCCTCCGCGTCCACCGTGGCTCTGATCGCGGCGACCAGTGAAGTGTTCAACGAGATCCCCGTCAGCAATCCGGGCACGCTGGCGTTCGTCCCCATCGTCGACGGTGACCTGTTGGAGGATCAGCCGGTCAAACTGGCGCAGGAGGGCCGCCTGCTGCCGATTCCGTTGATCATCGGGACCAATAAGCACGAGGCGGCGTTGTTCAGGTTGCTGCGCTCACCGCTGATGCCGATCACGCCGCACGCGATCACCACGATGTTCAGTCAGATCGCCGTCGAGCAGCCCGACCTGCAACTGCCCACCTTCGAGGAGTTCGGGTCGGCCTACTCGCGCCGGCAGAAGTCGCGCAGCGTCGGGATGGCCACCGACATCGGCTTCCGGATGCCGTCGGTGTGGCTGGCCGACGGCCACAGCAGGGTGGCGCCGGTGTACCTGTACCGGTTCGACTATGCGACACCGGTGTTCAAGCTGTTGACGGTGCGAGCCGCTCATGCCACCGAATTGCCTTATGTGTGGGGCACTCTCGGCGCGCCGCAGGACATGTCGCTGAAGCTGGGGGGTGCCAAGACCGCCACCGCCGTCTCCCACCGGATGCGGACGCGGTGGCTGAATTTCGCGGCGCACGGTGAGCCCGATGGCCCGGCCGGTGAGCCGGCCTGGCCGCGCTATTCCGAGCCGAATCGCCCGTGTCTGGTGATCGACAAGCGCGACACCATCGTCGACGACGTGGATGCGCGCATCAGGGAAGCCTGGGGCGCCCAGATGGTCAGCTTCCGGTAGCCGCGCCGGCTTTCTTGCCGGCCTTCATTTCGCTCTTCATCTTGTGGAAGAGGTCGACGTAATAGGGCAGGCATTCCTTGAGGGCCTGCTCGGTGGTGAACAGCGGCTCATAGCCCAGGTCGCGGCGGGCCTTGGCGATCGAGAAGTAATTGTTGATGGCAATGCGCTCGATGGCCAGCGGCTCGAGTAGCGGTGCGGGAGCGCCGAATTGGAAGTGCAGCCGCTGCCATGCCGTCATCGCGAGGCGTACCGGGGGGGCGGGAACCCTTACCTTGGGCCACTTTTCGCCGCATGCCTCGACCACCGGACGGGCGAATTCGAACATGTTGATCGGTTCGCCGTCGTTGATGAAGTAAGCCTGCCCCGGCGCGGTGCCGCCGTCTACCAGGTGTTCGCCGGCCAAGATGAAGCCGTGAATCAGGTTGTGCACGTAGGAGTTGTCCAACTTTGCCGACTTGGGTCCGACGAGCACTTTCGTGTGGCCCTTGATCACGCTCTCGAACAGTTTGCGGAACATCGTCTGGTCACCGGTGCCCCAGATGCCGCTGGGTCGCACCGAGCAGGTGAGCATGCCGTCGACACCGTTCTGGCCGAGCACGTATTTCTCAGCGGCGACCTTGGTTTCGGTGTAGAGGTCGTTGAACCGGTCGGTGTAGGGCATCGTCTCGTCGCCGTTGGTGATGTCCTGCCCACCCATCACCACGCTGTTGGAGGCGGTGTAGACGAACCGCTGCACACCCGCTTTGCGGCCGGCCGTGACGAGGTTCTCGGTGCCACCGACATTGACCGAGAAGCTGCGCTGCCGGTATTCCTTAGTCGCCGACGCGCCACCCATCAGGTCGATGATCGCGGCCGTGTGGATGATCGTGTCGATGCCGTCCACCGCCGCCGCGCAGACGGCGGCATCGGTGATGTCACCCTGCAGCACCTCCAACTTCGGATGCTGGGGCAGGGGCGAGGGGGCGCGGTCGAAGGAGCGGACCTGATGTCCGCGCTCCAGCAGGGTCCGGACCAGGTTGGCGCCGACGAAGCCGGATCCGCCGGTGACAAGGACGCTGCCGAGTTCGGTTGTCAGTGCTGCATCACCCATACCGGGGAGCATAACTGAAACGTGTTCCAGTTTGGAATAGAACAGGTGTCCGAGTTTGACCGCAGCCGGCCCTATTCAGGGTCGCCCGCGGCGAGTGCATCGGTCACCCGTTGGCGGGCACCAGCTAAGTGCTCCTCACACCTTTTCGCGAGTTGCTCGCCTCTTTCCCAGAGTTTCAGCGACGCATCGAGGTCCAGGCCGCCCTGCTCCAGCAGTCGCACAACGTCGATCAACTCGTCGCGGCAATCTTCATAGCCGAGCTGACTAATAGGTGTAGTCGTCTCGTGCCGGGGATCAGGATCCATCAGTGCGTCCCTCGCTCACCGCTGCGATGGCTCCGTCGGCGACCCGCACCCGCAGCCCGGTGCCGGCCGGTGCGTCGTCGGTGCGTCGCAGCACCTCGGCGCCGGAGGGGGTCACGACCTGGACCACGGCGTAGCCGCGGGCCAGGGTTGCCGCCGGGCCCAGTGTCGACAGCCGGGCAGAGAGGTGGCCTACGCGCTCGGTCTCCCCGGCGAGCAACCGCTTGATGTCACGCCGCAGCGCCGAGCGGGCTCGTTGCACTTCCTCCTCGCGCGTGATCACCATGCGCAGCGGGTCGGCCAGCACCGGACGGCTGCGCAACTGTGCGAGTGCCCGCTGCTCGCGTGACACCCAGTTGCGCAGTGCCTGAGCGGTGCGCTTGCGCAGCTCGTCGATCCGGCGTTGCTCGGCGGCGGTGTCGGGCACCACCATCTTGGCGGCGTCGGTGGGGGTGGCCGCCCGCACGTCGGCGACCAGGTCGCAGAGCGGATTGTCCGGTTCGTGTCCGACGGCGCTGATCACCGGAGTGCGGCAGGCCGAGATTGCTCGGCACAGGGTCTCGTCGGAGAACGGCAACAGATCCTCGACGCTGCCACCGCCGCGGGCGATCACAATCACGTCGACATCAGGGTGCCGGTCGAGTTCTGCCAGCGCAGCGACAATCTGTGCGACGGCGTTGACGCCTTGGGTCGCGGCGTGCCGGATGGTGAAGCGCACCGCCGGCCAGCGGGTGGTGGCCACCGTGGTGACATCCCGCTCGGCGTGGCTGGCTCTGCTGGTGATCAGGCCGATCATGGTGGGCAGGAACGGAATCGGGCGCTTGAGCCGCGGATCGAACAGCCCTTCGGCATCCAGCAACCGGCGCAGCCGGTCGATACGGGCCAGCAGTTCTCCGACACCGACCGCGCGAATCTCGTTGAGGCGCAACGAGAATGTGCCCCGCACGGTGTAGAAGGAGGGCTTGCCGCACACCACCACCTGGGTGCCCTCGGTAAGTTTCACCGGAGCGTTGAGTACCAGCTCACGCGAACAGGTGACGGTCAGCGACATGTCGGCCGCCGGATCACGCAGCACCATGAAGACCGTGTTGGTGTTGGGTCGCAGGTTGATCTGGGCCAGCTGACCCTCCACCCAGACGGTGCCCAGCCGGTCGATCCAGCCGGCGACGCGGATGGCGACCGCGCGGACCGGGAAGGGGTTGTCGACAGAGTTCGCCGTGGGTTTCTGCTGCGGAGCTGGTGTCACTTCGCGGACGCGCGGGTGATCCTGTTGGCGAGCAGCGTCTGGAACGGCGCGCGGGCCTTGGTGGCCTGCTCGTAGGCCAGCAGGGCTTCGAGTTCGGCAACGTCCAGAGATTGCAGCCGGGCCCGCAACTGCGCCAGGGTCAACTGCGGGTAGTCGAGTTCGGTCGCCACCGCCGGGACCGGTACGCCGGCCGCAGGGGTGCTGGGCTGGTCGGTCGGCGGCTTCGCGGAGTCGGCGGCTTCGGCGGTGTCGGACACCGAGTACAGCGCAAAGCGGCCCTCAGTGCGGCGCTCGCCGTCCACGCCGTCGACCGGGATGGCGGAGAAGCCGCCCTGACCGCCGCCGTCCAGCACCTCGAGGTCCTCGTCGAACGTCGCCCACTCGGGTTGCTCATCCTTCGGCGGAAACAGCGACTCCAGCGTGGTATCGCCCTTGATGGCCAGTTCAGCGAGGTTCTGTTGAAAGCGCATCACGATATGAGCCGCCTGGGACGCCAACGTCATCGGGTACATGAGGATCGTTCGCGGTAGCTTGATTGTCTCCTCGACGGCGACTGTCGCCGCGCCGACCAGCAGCCGAAACCCATACGGTGCAGTAGTCATGGGTCCAAGACTGCCTCAAGCAGCGGCTAAGTCCAAGCTGAGCGCGCGCCCTGCTCGCGAAATGGCGACGGGGTATCGGCGGAACGTACCCTGAAGGACATGGTGCCCACTGTTGACATGGGGATTCCCGGTGCTTCGAGCTCGGTGGTCGACTCCCCGACCCGTAAGCGGGTGCTGCTGGCCGAGCCGCGTGGTTACTGCGCCGGGGTGGATCGCGCCGTGGAGACCGTCGAGCGTGCGCTGGAGAAGCACGGCGCCCCGGTCTACGTGCGGCACGAGATCGTGCACAACCGGCACGTGGTGGACACGCTGGCCAGCGCCGGTGCGGTGTTTGTGCAGGAAACCGACCAGGTGCCCGAGGGGGCGATCGTCGTGTTCTCCGCGCACGGCGTCGCCCCGACGGTGCATGCGGCCGCCGCCGCGCGCAACCTGCAGACCATCGACGCGACCTGCCCGCTGGTCACCAAGGTGCACAACGAGGCCAGACGGTTCGCCCGCGCCGACTACGACATCCTGCTGATCGGCCACGAGGGCCATGAGGAAGTCATCGGCACCGCCGGCGAAGCCCCTGATCACGTGCAGCTGGTTGACGGTGTCGAAGCCGTCGACCACGTCACCGTCCGGGACGAGGACAAGGTGATCTGGCTGTCGCAGACCACGCTCTCGGTCGACGAGACCATGGAGATCGTCGAGCGGTTGCGCGAGCGTTTCCCGAAACTGCAGGATCCGCCCAGCGACGACATCTGCTATGCCACCCAGAACCGTCAGGTCGCGGTCAAGGCGATGGCGCCGGAATGCGAGCTGGTGATCGTCGTCGGCTCCCGCAACTCGTCGAACTCGGTACGGCTGGTCGAAGTGGCGCTGGGCGCCGGCTCCCGGGCCGCGTACCTGGTGGACTGGGCCGACGACATCGACCCGGCGTGGCTGGACGGTGTCCACACCGTCGGGGTGACCTCCGGTGCATCGGTCCCCGAGGTGCTGGTGCGGGGTGTGCTCGAGCGGCTCGCCGAGCATGGCTACGACATGGTGCAACCGGTGACCACGGCCAACGAGACGCTGGTGTTCGCGTTGCCCCGGGAGATCCGCCCGGCGCGGTCCAAGCCTTAAGCCTCGTAGTCCCAGGGATCAGGGGTTCGCCTGCGCGGTGCCCGGGAGCCATTGCGACGTTCCGGACGCGGCTCGTCCTGGGATTCACCTCGCGCGGCTTGACCGGCTTGACCGCGGTACCGCACCTGGGAGATCGGATGATGGGTCGGGTTGGACCCGTTCGATCCCGCGGGTGCGGCGCGACGGCTGCGGGGCTCGTAGGACGGTTCGTACGGCGGATATGGTTCGTAGCCACCGCTGCGCCGCTCGTGTCGGCTACGGCGTTCACCACGGGCAGGTGACTCGGGACGATCGTAACTGTCGTACGGATCGAAGCGGCTGCTACGGGGCTCTGGCCGTTCGTAGGACCGTTCGTAGGAGCCGCGACGCGGGCGCGGTTCTCGACGCACGTCCCGCGGCGGCGGGGCGCCCCGATCGGTGTCACCCTCGTCCGGTCGGCGACGACGGGGGCGGCGGGGCGGGTCGGCGGGGTCGAAGTCGGGTTTGTCGGCCACCGAACTGCGACGGGCGCTGCGGCGGGGGCGCTCCTCGTCGGTCTCGTACGGATCGTCCGGCCGAGCATGCCGGGAGCGGGTCCGGGCCGGGCGCTGCGCCGAACGGCTGGTTCGCGCGGTCCGGCTGGTCTTCGCGGTCCGAGACCTCGCATGGGCCGGCTGGGGGGCCTCAGTTGCATCGACGTCGTCACCCGAGAGACCGGCCAACAGCGAGCTCACTCTGGCGGCGATGCCGCTGAACAGCGAGGGCCGCTCGGGCGCGGTCTCATCGTCATTGGCGGCATCGGGAACAGCTGCGGCGTTCTTGCCGAAGTACCAGCGGATCATGCCGATCAGCAACACCCCGCCCGCGGTGCCCAACATCAGTGGGAAACGCTCGATGAGCGGATATCCGCAATTGATCAGCAGGTCTTTGAACTTGTCGACCTTGCCGCCATGGAACAGCCAATAGGCCCCGGGCACGCTGCAGAACAGGATGAGCGGCGGCTGGATGACCGCGGTGAACACCGCGGCCTGCCGTACCGCCAGGACCGCCGCCACACATCCGGCGATGTAACACCCGGCGAAGACATGGGTCAGCTCCTTATGTCCGGAGTCGATCAGATACCCCACCGCGGTGGTTCCGACCGCGATGAGGACCGCCGCCCACCAGGGCACACCCGGGATGGTAGGGACGATCGAGCGGTGGCTGGGCTGCACCGTCGACCTGTCCCGCTGCGCTGACACACGTTGACCGTACCGGCAATTCGGGCGAGAGCCCGTATATCGCCAGGCACTCGCCGATAGCGTCCCCCGTAGACTTGCCTTCCCGTGAGCCTGAGCCTCGGAATCGTGGGTTTGCCCAACGTCGGCAAGTCGACCCTTTTCAACGCGTTGACGCGCAACAACGTGGTGGCGGCCAACTACCCGTTCGCGACGATCGAACCGAACGAGGGTGTGGTGTCGCTGCCCGATCCGCGGCTGGACAAACTGGCCGAACTGTTCAAATCCGAGCGGACCGTGCCGGCGCCGGTGACCTTCGTCGACATCGCCGGTCTGGTCCAGGGGGCGTCGGAGGGAGCCGGCCTGGGCAACAAGTTCCTGGCCCACATCCGCGAGTGCGATGCCATTTGCCAGGTGGTGCGGGTGTTCGCCGACGACGATGTGACGCATGTCTCAGGCAAGGTCGACCCGGGATCCGACATCGAGATCGTCGAGACCGAGTTGATCCTGGCCGACATGCAGACACTCGAGCGTGCGCTGCCCAGGCTGGAGAAGGAAGCCCGCACCAACAAAGAGCGCAAGCCGCTGTACGACGCAGCGGTGGCCGCCCAGCAGATCCTCGACGGCGGCAAGACGCTGTTCGGTGCCGGGATGGATGCCACGCTGCTGCGGGAGTTGAACCTGCTGACCACCAAGCCGTTCCTGTACGTGTTCAACGCCGATGAGGCGGTGCTGACCGACCCCGAGCGGATCGCCGCGTTGCGTGCGCTCGTCGCGCCGGCCGATGCCGTATTCCTCGACGCTGCAATCGAATCCGAACTCATCGAACTCGACGACGAATCCGCCGCCGAGCTGCTGGAGTCGATCGGGCAGACCGAGCGGGGCCTGGATGCGTTGGCGCGGGCCGGATTTCACACATTGAACCTGCAGACCTATCTGACCGCCGGGCCCAAGGAAGCGCGCGCGTGGGTGATCCACCAGGGTGACACCGCGCCGAAGGCGGCCGGCGTGATCCACACCGACTTCGAGAAGAAATTCATCAAGGCCGAGGTCGTGTCGTTCGACGACCTCGTCGCCGCCGGTTCGATGGCAGCGGCCAAAGCCGCCGGCAAGGTCCGGATGGAGGGCAAGGACTACGTGATGGCCGATGGGGACGTGGTGGAGTTCCGACACGGATAGCCGTCGGGCCGGGATTCTGCTGTGAAAACAGGTCGTGGCCTTTTAGCGTTGGTGAATGACTTCAACTGACCCCGCCGAGGCCCCGTCCCGCGGCTTCACTTCCCGGACTGTGCGGTGCGCGGTCTACGGATGCATCGCCTTCGTCGGACTCTTTGCGACCTGGGTGCCCAATCTCAGTTACACCTTCGGGGGGTTCATGCACGACTTCATGAACGACCTGAAAGTCACTCCGGCAAGCCGGTCGTACACCGGTGATCTTGTCGTGTTGGCGCTTGCCGCTGTGGTCCTGATGGTGGTCGAGGCTCGAAAGCACGGCGTGAAGTTCGTGTGGCTCTATGTCTTCGGCGGGTTCGCTACCGCGATCAGCGTTACGTTCCCGCTATTCCTGATTGCCCGCGAGATGAGGATGAGCCCGGCCGACAACGTGCGCATCCGCCCGGTCGACGTGGTCCTGTTGGTGGTGGTCGCCGTCCTGGTCGCAGGCCAGATTGGGTGGGTTGGGCTGGCGTGACCGGGAGCGGTGGCGATCGAGTTTCGGTTTGGAAATCCATCTGCAATCGAGCAGGACCGCGTAGTAGGCAGGTGATGTGAGGCGCCGCGGTAGAGAACTTGCTCGTCGAGTTCCTCGGTGGCGTGCGCTGAGGGCTGCCAGCGCGGACTTCCTCAAGTGGCCTGAGAGAGACCTGCACCCTCGATGAGGTGCCAGAGGAGGTGCGCGCCGTCGGGCGGCTGCCGCGGTGACCTATCGCGTCGAACTCACCGGCGCCGCGAGGAGGGCACGCGCCGACCCGCCGTCACGCTGACTGGACGCTCGGTGTCGTCGGTCCCGCCGGGGCGGTGCTGGGGGGCGAGGTGGGAACCTTGCTGGGAACACTCGGCGGAGTCAGGGCACCGCCGTACTGGGGGCAGTACGCCTGGATGGCGGCGCCGGTGAAGTAGGCGGCGTTCAACGACGGCCAGCTGGTCGCATCGATGACCTTGGCGATCAGCTCCGCATTGGTGTTGCCGGGATTGTCGTGCAGGGACCCGCAGACGATGGTCTTCGCGACCGCGATCGCTTTGTCCGGCGGACCGAAACTCATGCCGGAGGTGTTGAGGTTGGCTAGGAACGCGTCGTCTTTGGTGTCGGCGAAGGCCGGTGCGGCTAACCCCACGGCCACGACCAGCAACGCGAAGGCTTTCGGCACCATGATCTGTCCCCTCGAGTCTTGAGTCCATCGCAGTTTAGCCAGCAACGGGCTGGTGCCGCCTGCGCTTGACATCAGCACTTGCCTTCACACGCGGTCGAGGAAATTCTTGAGAGATGCGGATGGCACAGCGGTCGAAGGGGCTCTTGACCCGCGCCGCGCCGGCGAGCTCGGTTGCCGGCCTGACGGGTGGCATCGCCCGGCCCCGGCCCCGATGCCGAGCAACCACTGGACTCCGGTGTAAGCACCGGCAAGGACGACGGGAGACGCAGATGATCAGATCGTTGGCAGTCCTGGTTATCGCGGGCGCAGTCCTGACTCTCGCGCCCACCGCGGCAGCGGAACGGACGGTGACGGCGACGCAGGCCTGCGCGGAGGCGATGCCGGGGTCCATTCCAGTACAACTCACCTTCGAGCTGTCCTGCCAGGACCCCGAAACGTGGAAACGGGTGGGAACCTTGCCCGGAACCGAGGCCATGCCGGCGCTGATGGCCCGGGTCTTCCCCGGTGCGTATCGGGTCAACCCGGCCAACCGGTGGTCGGACTGGGTGATCCCGGAGTAGGCGCCGCATGGTCGCTGGGACGGCGAAAGTGACGTATCCCTCGTGTAGACATCGATATGACCCACGCCACGCAGTGGAGACACGATTCGGTGTTCATTGAGCGGCTCTGCACCGGCCGCGACCATTGATTTTCGAGTCCAAGTCATCTCCCGGCGTCCACGTTGCAGCATTGCTCCGCTCAACCGAGGATAGCTGTCCTAGCACGTCAAACGTTCACGCGTTTGCGTAGCGTAATTTGCTGACCAATTACAATAATCACACTGATCACATCTGTTTCACTTTATTGATTGATACGTGACATCGCTGCTGTAAGCGCAGGTCAATCCGCTATTGGAAACGGCGTGACCGGCACCACAAATTTTGATTACCTATCGAACTCGTCGGTAGCGTGCCGATTCATGATTGCACTAGCCACGCTTTTAGCACTCGTTAATCAGGTGTCCGGGACGCCGTACATTCCGGGTGGAGATTCGCCGGCCGGGACCGACTGTTCAGGATTGGCTTCGTGGGTCGCAAATGCTGCCAGTGACCAACCCGTATTCGGCAACAGGTTCAATACCGGAAACGAAGCGGCCGCATTGGCGGCTCGAGGCTTTCAGCCCGGTACCGCTCCCAACGCGTTGGTGATCGGCTGGAATGGCGGGCACACTGCGGTGACGCTGCCCGACGGCACGGCCGTGTCCAGCGGAGAAGGTGGTGGCGTGCGTATCGGTGGCGCCGGTGCCTACCAGGCCGGCTTCACCCACCACATGTTCTTGCCCGCAGGCGACCTGCCTGAAGGGGAATTGCCGGTGCCGGACGGTCCGCCTGTGCTGGTGGACGCGGCGGCGCCGGAGATGGCTCCACCCGCTGCTGAGGCCGGCGAGCCTACCCCGGGTCCCGTCGGCGAACCCGACGCGCCAGTCGCCTGACCAACGTTTCCTGTCGCAGCAAACCATAACCGCAGCCACACCCTGCGGCGCATTTGTGGGTTGAATCACAATGTGCCCAGGGTGTGGTTTGCGTCAAATTCCCCAACCTGCTTATCAGACTTTGTGGAATATACCCGCGAAGCTCCTTGCGTATTCCTGGTCGCATTGTCGGAATGTCGAATTCCGAATGCGGGAATTCAGTTCAACTGACCGCGATCTCTTTGCCGAGTCGGTAGCCGGGCGCCAACGGCAGCGTGTCGCCACTCCAGAACTTGCCGGGGTCGAACCAGTTCGTGTCCTTGTCGGTGAGAAGCAGGCCCATCTCCTCGTAGGTGATAGCGACCGTCTCCGCGCAGTACGCCGTGGCCATGCCCATGTTGCGCTGCGCCGCTTTTCTCCGCTCGCTGTGTGCGCGAACCTTCTTGTCCACCAACGGGATTCCGCGGAACCAGTCGTTGATGGTCGGTAACCGCCCGCGTAACCAGCGGCCGGTCAGCCGAGCGGTCGTCGGGAAGGCCGTGCCGTTCATCCGGGCGATCACCTGCAGCAGCGCGTTCTCCTGCTCGCGGCTGGCATACGGCGTCAGTTGACGTAACCAGCAGCGCTGGTGGTAGTTCTGCGTCCACCGCTGGAACACCTCGCGCGCGTCGTTGAGTTGGACACCACGATGGTTGGTGCCGGTCCACACGTCCACCAACTTGTCGCCCAGTTCGGCGTGCCAGATCAGCGGTGGCAGATCGTCGATGGCCACGGTCATGCCGACGTGATTCACCGGGGCATTGGTCAAGGTCTGGATGGCGCGGTCCGGTCCTGAGCCGCCCCGGAACAACCACAGGTCACCGGTGCGGGTTTCGGTCAGCGCTTGCTCCAGGGTGAGGGTGCTCGAGTCCACCAGAGCACTTTAGGCAGGATCAGGCCGTTATAGCCTGTGCTGATGCGCAACATCTGGAAGTGGATCGGGTTGGCCGGTGCCGCGGGCGTCGTTGCCGGTGGCGCTGTGGTGGTGCGCGATCAACGCAAACGCCGCGCGTACACGCCGGACGAGGTCCGGGCCCGTCTGCATCAGCGGCTGGCCGAGTCCGCTGCGGACCGCGATCAGTCCGAATCGGATCCGACCCCCACCGCGAACAACCGGTAACTGCCGGAGAAGCCTTTCAGCTCCACCTCCCGACCGTCGTCGAAAGTGATGTCGTCGCACTCCCGAACGGCGTCGCGCACCGGTTCGCTCACCAGGATCTCGCCGCCTTCGGCCTGCGCGGCAACCCGGGCGGCCATCGCGACGTTGCGACCGAACAAATCCTCGCCGCGGCGTACCGAGCGTCCCATGTGGATGCCGATCCGGACCCGAATCTCCTGGTGGCGCTTGCGTTGTCCGTCTCTGAAGATCGCGTTCTGCACGTCGATTCCACACCGGACCGCCTGATCGGCTCGGGCGAACGCGACCATGTATCCGTCGCCCTGGCTCTTGACCACGTGACCTTCGCGCTTTCGCACCCGCTCCTGCACCAGCTTGTCGTGCGCGCCGATCAGCTTGACCCAGGCGCGGTCGCCGATGCGCTCGTTGAGCGCGGTGGATTCCTCGATGTCGGAGAACAAGATCACCACACGCCCATCCTTGGTGACCTTGGCCAGGTCGGGCCGTTCGACCTCGGCCCAGTCGGCCAAGTCTTCGATAGAGCCGCGCACCGCCGCTCCGAAACCTTCTTTGCGCACCAAGTTGGCGGTGTTCCACACCGTTTTGACCGCTTCGCGGCCGCCGGACCACAACCGGGTGCGCACGTCGGCGCGGTGCTGTAGTTCGGCCAACTCGGCGCGGCTACGGTGCAGCAGTCGCCACAGCACTACCAATCCGACGGCTTCGGCTACGGCGATGCCGCCCAGGATGTAGACCGCGATCCGCAGCGCATCGCCCATGCCGAACATCCTGACAGGCCGCTGTACGGCTATCTCGCCGGGCCGATGATGTCTAGGGTTGACGAGGGCGGCCCCGGGAAATACATGCTGACGGTGTAGTCGGCACCTCAGATCTGTTGGTGATTCGTGGAACTGCCGGTGACCCGGCGCGAAGGAGACGAGATGCAGCTGGGCATGGTCGGCCTCGGCCGGATGGGCGCCAACATCGTCCGTCGCGTCGTGACGGGCGGACACCAGTGCGTGGTGTACGACCACAGCTCCGATGCGGTCAAGGCCATGGCCGGCGAGGAGAACGTCACCGGTGTCTCCTCGCTGCGCGAGTTGCGGGATAAACTGGCCGCCCCGCGGCTGGTGTGGGTGATGGTGCCCGCCGGAACCATCACCACGGGGGTGATCGACGAACTGGCCGGTATCCTCGAGGCCGGCGACATCGTGATCGACGGCGGCAACTCGTACTACCGCGACGACATGAAGCATGCGAAGACGTTGGCCGACAACGGTATTCGGTTACTCGACTGCGGCACCAGCGGCGGCGTGTGGGGCCGCGAGCGAGGTTACTGTCTGATGATCGGCGGCGACCAGGACGCCTTCGACCATGCCGAACCGATTTTTGCCACCATCGCGCCCGGGGTGAACGCAGCCGAGCGGACCCCGGGCCGCGAAGGCAGGGTCGCCCAACCCGAGAACGGTTACCTGCACTGCGGCCCGGCCGGAGCCGGCCACTTCGTGAAGATGGTGCACAACGGCATCGAGTACGGCATGATGGCTTCGCTCGCCGAAGGCCTGAACATCCTGCGCAACGCCGACATCGGCACCCGCATCGAAGAGGGCGACGCTGAAACCGCGCCGTTGTCCAACCCCGAGTATTACCAGTACAACTTCGACATCCCCGATGTCGCCGAGGTATGGCGCCGCGGCAGCGTGATCGGTTCCTGGCTGCTGGACCTGACCGCGATCGCCTTGCATGAATCGCCCGATCTGGACGGCTTTTCCGGTCGGGTCTCCGACTCGGGTGAGGGCCGGTGGACCTCGATCGCGGCAATCGACGAAGGCGTTCCAGCGCCGGTGCTCACCACCGCGTTGCAGTCCCGGTTCGCCTCACGCGACCTCGACGACTTCGCCAACAAGGCGCTGTCGGCGATGCGCAAACAGTTCGGCGGGCACGCGGAGAAGCCGGCGAACTAACCCTCGACGAACCGCACCACCGCCTCGCTGAAGGCGTCGTTGTCGTCGCCCGCCGCGGTGTGCCCCGCATCGGACAACTCGACGAATTCCGCGCCGGGCACCTGAGACAAAAAGTGTTGCACGCCTTCGGGACTGACTACATCGGACAACTTGCCCCGAATCAGCAGGACCGGGATGGTCAGGTCGGCGGCCGCCTGCTCGAAGCCCTCGGTGCGCAGTTCCGGGTCGTCGCCGGGCTTGGTCATGAACGCCGGGTCCCAGTGCCAGTACCAGCGGCCGTCGCGCAGCCGCAGGTTCTTCTTCAGACCTTCCGGGCTGCGTGGCCTGGTCCGGTGGGGCAGGTAGGCGGCGACGGCATCGGCCGCCTGTTCGAGAGTTTCGAAGCCGTCGATGTTGGTCATCATGAAGTCCCGGATCCGGGCGCTGCCGTTCTTTTCGAACCGCGGCACCACGTCGACGAGGACCAGTTTGGTCACCTTCTGCGGCCCGGCCCGGTCGGCGACCAGGATGCCGGTCAACCCGCCCATGCTGGCCCCGATGATCACCACGGGGCGGCCGATCACGTCCAGGACGTGCATGACGTCGGCGGTCAGCGTCTCGACGTCATAGTCGGCATCGGGTGCGCGGTCGCTGTCTCCGTGTCCGCGGGTATCGATCGCGATGACGTGATAGCCGTCGTCGGCCAGGACCTGGCCGGTGTTCTTCCAGGAGAACCGGTTCTGGCCACCGCCGTGCAGCATCAGGATCGTCGGCCGGTCTGCCGGATCGGGCACGCCGCGGTTCCATTCGTCGGCGACCAGGGTGATCCCGTCGACCCCGGAGAACTCGACCGTCTGGGGGCTGGGCATGTGATGAGTCTCCTTCGGTTGGGGTGCAGAAGCCAGGTAGGCGCGAATGACCTCGACGAGCATCTCGCGGTTGCGGGTGCTGTCCAGCGGTGTGGGCCAGGTGAGCTGAAGGGCGACCAGGCCGCGGATGGTGCTCCAGATGAGGTTGCCCAGCCGGCTTGCCTGCCCCGGGGTGATGCCGGTGGCGAGGTGCTCACCGATCTCTGTCATGCGGGCCGTCATCGCGGTCAGGTGGGCGTTGGTTGACGCGGTGCGGGCTGCGCGGGTAGCGATCAGGATCTCCAGGGCGGCCATCGATGTCGGGCTGGAGAACGCGCGCCAGACCGCCTCGACGACAAAAGCCGGTCGGTCCTGCGACCGGATCTGTGCCACCTGCGCGGGCAGGTCGTCGAGGGTCTGCAGCAGGTCGGCAAATCCCTTGTCCACCACCGCCATCAAGATGCCGTTCAGGTCTCCGAAGTGGTATTGCACTGCGCCCCAGGTCAATCCGGCACGCTCGGTGATCTGCCGCATGCTGGGCGGGGCGAATCCCTCCTGCAGCACGTAGCGGACGGTTTCGTCGATGACGGCCTGGCGGCTGCGTTCGGCACGCGCCTGGCCACCGGACGGCGGTCGGCGCGGTGCTGTCACGGGGTCACCACATCACGCCACGCAGGTGATCCAGCGGCCGCAGGTCGTGGGCGGCCAGGATCCCGCCGGGTGCGCGGCACACCGCCTCGATCAGATTGACAACCCTTGCCGCCGTCGCGATCACGCCACCGTCGTTGTGGTCGACGCGGGCACTACCCAGGTGGGTGTTGATTTCCACGCCCGGGCTGCCTTCGACGACCACCCGGTGCACGCCGGGACGACCGTCCGGCGGATAGGCCCAGTCGGGAGCAGCTTGCGCGCCAAGACGATTGACGTGCTCCATGGTGATGACGACTGCGCCGTCCCGCACCCCTTCGACACCGAAGCGCACGGCCGCGACCTGTCCCGGTTCGACGTGCATCATCACGCAGTCGATGGGCTGCGGTGTCACCCACTTCTCGCACCGCTCGCGTATCTCGTCGAGCTCGACGCCCAGGTCCTGCGCCAGGCTGCGCACCTGCACACCCCACATCGAGGTGAGTACACCGGGGCTGAACATGATCGGCGTGTGATCCGGTGTGGTGCCGAAACCGAAACTCACACCGGTGAATTCGGCGTCATCGTAACTGGCGTAGTCGCAGATCTCCTGCACGGTGATGCTGGTGGCGCGCTCGGCCAGGCTCAGCGCGGTGTAGGCGAGGGTGTCGCCGGAGAAGCCGGGGTCGACGCCGTTGATGTAGAGCGTGGTGTCGCCGTCGGCACAGGCCCGCTGCAGTGGCTCGCGCAACCACCGACCGGCGTGTCCCGGTGCCACCAGCCACACGAAGGAGGACCCCACGACGTTGGTGCCGGCCCGCAGGAAACGGCTGATTTCCGACATCGCCTCCTGCGGCCGGGTTTCGGCCTGCGAGGTGTAGACGACGCAGTCGGCGTTCAAGGCGACCAAGGCATCGACGTCGTCGGTCGCTGTGATGCCTGTCGGCGCGGCGAGTCCGCACAGTTCGGCGGCGTCACGGCCCACTTTGCCCGGGCTGGACGCGTGCACACCCACCAGCTCGAGATCGGGCCGTTCGATCAGCATGCGCAGCGCGTGACGGCCGACATTGCCCGTCGAATACTGGATCACCCGTCGCACGTCAACCACCCAGCTAAGTCCACCCGTCAGATGATTACACTCGTAATCTTTCGGGGCAAGCGCCGATGAGTTTCAGGCGCGGCCCGGGTCTATCTCGGTGCAGGTATTTCCAACAACCGGGAGGCGACATGCCAGCGATCACGCCCTCATTGTGGTTCGACGACAACCTCGAAGAGGCGGCCGAGTTCTACACGTCGGTGTTCCCCCACTCGTACGTCGAGGGGTTCACGCGGTACAGCGACGCCGGGCCGGGTGAACCGGGATCCGTGGCGTTCGGGACGTTTGTGCTGGACGGCACCCGATTCCTGGGCATCAACGGCGGACCGCACTTCACCTTCGACGAGGCGGTGTCCTTCACGATCCACTGCGCAGACCAGGACGAGGTCGACTACTACTGGCAGCGGCTGACCGAGGGCGGCCAGGAATCGCAGTGCGGTTGGTGCAAAGACAGGTTCGGCCTGAGCTGGCAGGTCGTCCCGGACCGGCTGATGGAATTGGTCGGCGACCCCGACCCGGCACGCGCCGCCGCGGCCACCAGGGCGATGCACGGGATGAGCAGGATCGTGGTGGCCGATCTGGAGGAAGCTGTCGTGCAAGTGTGAGCTCGGGCTTCTGCTCGCCCTGGCTGCCGGTTACGTTGGACTGAGCCGGTGAACAGGAGTCGTGTTGCCACAACCACGCTGGGTCGACGTGAGGAGCCCCAACGCCGACCTCAAAGCCCTGATGTGGGGTCCTGCGGATGCCCCGATTGCGTTGTGCCTGCACGGCTTTCCCGATACCGCCTACGGCTGGCGCAAGGTGGCGCCCCGGTTGGTCTCGTCCGGCTGGCGGGTGGTGGCCCCCTTCATGCGTGGTTACGCACCGTCGTCGATCCCGACCGACGGCAGCTACCACATCGGGGCGTTGATGGACGACGCGCTGCGGGTACGTGCGGCCGCGGGCGGCACTGAGCGCGACGTGGTGATCGGTCACGACTGGGGTGCGATGGCCGCCGCCGGGCTCGCCGCGCTGCCCGACACCCCATTCGCCAAGGCGGTGATCATGTCGGTGCCGCCGGTCGGTGCCTTCCGCCCGTTCGGGCAAGTGCCCGAGCGTGGGCGGCTGCTCCGTCAGATACCACCCCAGCTGGTGCGCAGCTGGTACATCAGCTACTTCCAGTTGCCGTGGTTGCCGGAACGGTCGGCGTCCTGGGTGCTGCCGCTGCTGTGGCGACGGTGGTCGCCTGGCTACCGCGCCGACGAGGACCTGCGCCACGTCGACGCCGCGATCGGCACGCCGGAGAGTTGGCGGGCGGCGCTGGGACCGTACCGTGCCACGATCCGCAATACCCGCCCGCCGCAGCAGTACGCCGAGTTGCACCGGCACTGGGTGCAGGCGCCCATGTTGCCGAGCCTGTACCTGCACGGCAACGACGACGGCTGCATGACACCGGCTTTCGCGCGCTGGGTGCAGCCGGTGCTGCCCACCGGTAGCGAGGTGGCCATCGTCTCCGGCGCCGGACACTTCCTGCAGCTCGAACAGCCGGACAAAGTGGCCGACTTGGTGTTGGCGTTCATCGGCTCCCCCTGATGCCGCGGATGGCGGCCGTCGACGCCCAGTTCTATTGGATGTCGGCGAAAGTCCCCAACGACGAGTTCCTGCTCTACGCGTTCGACGGTGCACCCGACGACGTCGAGCATGCTCTGGAGCAGGTACGCCGACGGGCGCAGGCCAGCCCCGCATTGGCGATTCGCGCCGAGGACGACTGTGCCGTCCGCTATCCACGGTGGGTGCCCGCCGACGTCGGGCCCGCCTGTACCGCCCGGCACGATCTGGCCGACGACAGCTGGGACGGTTGTCTCGCGGCAGTGGCCGGCCTGGCCGACAACCAAATGAGCAGGGGTGGAATCCCCTGGCGCATCCATCTATTCACCCCGGTGCAGGGCATTCCGGGAGCATCCGGACCGGGCGCCGTTGTCGTTGTGCAGGCCACGCACGCGTTCGCCGACGGCCGCCGGGGCGCCGCGCTGGCCGCGTTCCTGTTCGGCAGGGCGGGCCCGGCGCCAGAGGTCCCCAGGCCGCGGTCCGGGCTGGTGCCGCTGCGGGCGCTCGACGCGGTGCGTACCCACCGGCAGTTGGTTGCCGATACCGAAGCCGGGCTGGTGGCGCCGGCCCTGGGCACCCGGCCGCCGCTGGCCACCAATGCCCGGCCACGGGGTGCGCGGTCCATTCGCACGTTGGTACGCCACCGTTCCCAACTACCGGGTGCCACCGTCACCGTCGGCGTACTGGCCGCGGTCTCGGACGCGATGTCGGAAATGCTGGGCGGTGACATCGATTCATTGGGTGCCGAGGTGCCGATAGCCAAATCGGGTGCCCGCCTGGGCTGCAACCATTTCGCCAACGCCGTGGTGGGGCTGTATCCGCAACTCGCGCACGCCGAACGGCTGCAGCGGATCGGCGTCGACCTGGCCAACGCGCGTCGTCGCCTCGAGCACCCCGCCGTCCGGGCCGGTGACCGTGCATTCGCCAGCGTCCCCGCGGCGTTATTGCGTTGGGGAGTATCGAAGTTCGACGTCGACGCCCGGCCCGCGCACGTGGCCGGCAACACGGTGGTCTCCAGCGTGCATCGCGGCCCCGCCGATCTGCGCTTCGGGGACGCCCCGGTGGTGCTGACCGCCGGGTACCCGTCGCTGTCCCCGCTGATGGGCCTGACCCACGGAGTGCACGGCATCGGCGACACCGTTGCGGTCAGCATCAACGCGTCGGGATCGGCTGTTCCCGATGTGGATGCCTACATGCGGCTGCTGGACACGGCGCTGTAGTCACTAGCCTGCGTCGCCGGATCGGGCAGCTTCCTCCCGGGTCAGACCGGCGGCCAGGATCAGTTCCTCGTGCAGTTCGAACCACACGGTGTGATAGGAATCGATGAGTGGCCTTGTCAGCCAAGGGATCTCACCTGACTTCACCCGGTTCAGCGCGACGTCCAACTTGGTCACGTAGGCGCTGAGGCGCGGCAGTTGCGCGGTGACCGGGCCGATGATCAGCACCAGGCGCCGGTGCACATCGTCGAGGCGGGCCAACACTGCGGCGTCGTAATCCGCATCGGCGTGATCGTTGGGCCGGTCGTCCTTGAGCTGCCAGTCGGTGACCAGAGATTTGAATTCGCCGTTGACCGAACGGAATTCGTCGTAGACCGCGGTGATCGTGGCCGAGGCGACATGCTGGCGTTCGGCGGCGAGCAATTCGGCGAGCCGGGCGCGACCCGTCGGGGAGATCCGTACCGTGGGTCCCTCGACCAGTAGCCCGGCGTCGGCCAGTCGATCTACTGTCTTGCCGACGGTGTCGTGGTCCATCCCCAGGGTCGCGGCCAGGTCGGGCACGCTGACCCGCCCTTTGAGGCGAACAGCCTGCAGCACAGCCAATTCGGTCACCGGTCGACTCCCGCCCGTCGCGCAATCTCGGCGAGTTCGCGCAACTCCGGAGTGTCGTCCTCGGACCATGCGGTGAGCGGCAGAATGCCCTGGCGTACTTCGCCTTCGTAACCGTCGACGGTGATCTGCTTGCCGGCCAGCGCCGCGGCGACACCGTGACCGCAGCCCACCACCGCCACCCGGCCCAGTTCGCGGCTGACGACGGCGGCATGGCTCGCGGCGCCACCGACTTCGGTGACAATGCCCTGCGCGGCCAGCATCCCGAGCACGTCCTCGGGTCTGGTGTGGTCGCGCACCAGGATGACCTGCTCGCCGCGGTCGGCGGCGTCCAGCGCCTCGTCGACGTCGGTGTATGCGGTGCCGGTTGCGACACCTGGGCAGGCCGGTAGACCCTTGGCCAAAAGCGCTGCGGATAACCGGCTTTCCGGTTGTAGCGCGGGTCGCAGCACCGTCTCGATGTGCGCGGAAGTCACCCGGCGCAGGACTTCGGCATCGTCGATGAGCTGTTCGTGCCGGAGCTGCAGAGCCAGGCGCACCGCGGCAGGTGCTGACCGCTCGGCCGCCCGGGTCTGCAGCAGCCAGAGTTTCCCGTCTTCCACGGTGAATTCGATCTCCTGCACGTCCGAGTGGAAGCGTTCCAGGCGTCGGGCGGCGGACATCAACTCGTCGAAGATGATCGGTTGCTGATCGCGCAGGGCATGGATCGGCTCGACATCGACCAGTCCCGACACCACGTCGTCACCCTGGCCGCCCGGCAACCACTCGCCGAACGGTTCATTGGCTCCGGTGATCGGATTGCGTGACGACAACACCCCGGCACCGGAGTCGGCGGTCAGGTTGCCGAACACCATCGCCTGCACCACGGCGGCCGTGCCGCCGCGCGCGTCGCGGCCGTAGTGTCCGCGGTATGCGGTGGCGCGAGGGGAGTTCCATGACGCGAACACGGCTTCGATGCCCGCGCGCAACTGTGCGTAGGGGTCCTCGGGCGGGTCGTCTCCGACCACGCGCCGGTACATGGTGGTGAACCGGCGGCGGGTGTCGCGGGCGAATGCCGCGGCCTGGTACCGGGCCAACGCCTGCTCGACAGCGTCGTTCATCCCGAGGTCGAGGATCGTGTCCATCATGCCGGGCATCGACTGGGTGGCGCCCGAGCGCACGCTGACCAGCAGCGGCAGCGGCCCCTTCCCGAAGGTGCGCGAGGTTTGCTCTTCCAGCCACCCCAACCGGTCCAGGACGGCGTCCCAGATTGCATCCATCGTCGGCGCGGGATCGGCCAGATACCGGGTGCCGACCTCGGTGCTGATGCAGAAAGCGGGCGGCACCGGCAAATGGTGCCTGCGCATGGTGTCGATGCCGTGGCCCTTGTTGCCCAGGATCTCCCGGGGCCGATCAGCCCGGCCGTCGAGCAATACGACGCTGTCGTGCAGGGTGCCGACGGGGGAATCATGGCGTGGTGCGACCCGAGCCATGGTGCACCCCCTAGTCTTTGAGCTGCCCGATCGGTGCTGCGGGCAAACGCCGGAACGCCCGCAATGGTCCCACACCGGTGGTTGGCCGCGTCCGTCACAAGCGATGATCTAGTTTGAACTGTATGACTGCCATCGATGTCGGGTTATTGATTCTGCGGTTGGTACTGGGTCTGACATTGGCCGCGCATGGCCTCAACAAATTCTTCGGCGGCGGCCGGATACCGGGGACCGCGCGCTGGTTCGAGAGCATCGGAATGAAGCCCGGGAAGTTTCATGCCACCGTGGCCGCCAGCACCGAGACCGCCGCCGGACTGGGCCTGGCAGCCGGTTTGCTGACGCCGATCCCGGCGGCGGGTTTCGTGTCGCTGATGATCGTCGCGGCGTGGACGGTGCACCGCCACAACGGCTTCTTCATCGTCAAAGAGGGCTGGGAGTACAACCTGGTGCTGGCGCTGAGTGCCGTCGCAGTGGCCACCGTCGGCTCGGGCAAGCTCAGCCTGGACTACCTGCTGTTCGGCGAGAAGCTGTGGATGACCGGATGGAGCGGCCTGGCGATCTCGCTGGGGCTCGGTCTGGCCGGCGCCATCGGGCAGCTGCTGATTTTCTATCGGCCACCGGCGCCGCAGCCGCAATAGCGCTACGGATCGTCGGCCTGGTCGGTTTCAGGTCTTCATTCGGGGTGGTGCAGCTCCGACGTCACCGGCGAAGAGCTCGGCCTCGCCCGACAGCGCGAGGACTGTATGGCGGTCTGTATGGCCCGGATACAGGCCGTGGTGGCGTGGGATCTCGACAGGTTGCATCGTCGTCCTTTCGAGTTGGAAGCATTCATGGCCCTGGCCCACCCGTCGACCCGAATGCTCTGGTGTGGCCGTGAGAACTGTGGTGGCTACCTGGTCGGCCTGGGCGACTACCAGACCAAGCGCCCTATGTACCGCTGCAAGACCTGCCGGAGCGTGTCGATCCGCGCCGAGTTCGTCGAGCCGATGGTCTACGCCCTGCGGTCGCCGCCTGGCTCGCGAGGATGCCGTGGATTTGCTGATGCCGAGATCGACGAGGCGGAAGCCGAGGAGCTGCGGGCCGAGAAGTAGGCTTCGTACGGGCGGTTGCCGAACTTCGGCTTGGCTACTGGGTCGGCCATGTGGGGATGGTAAACCCCGCAACGAAGAGTTTGCCGAATCCGACCCGGCGACACCTGCTGCTCTCTTACGCTCCCTTCGTTCAACCACGAAGAAGGGAGTGGATCAATGTCGATCCGCGCTGTAATCCTGTCCATGGCCGCTGTCGCCGCCGTCCTGGGTATCGGAGTCTCTGTCGCACCCGCTGCGCAGGCAGACCCGCCCTACGCGACCTGCGCTCAGGCGGCTGCCGACGGCAGATACAACATTCCCCGGGGCGACCCGGCCTATAGCCAGAAGCTGGACCGAGACAACGATGGCATCGCCTGCGAACGGCGATAAGCCCCCGCGCCTGACTCAGGCGCAGATCCGCGCCATCGTGTCGGTCATCGCGGTGATCGTGGCGGTGGTGATGGTGTTTGCCGGGTACAAGCTCGACGAGGCCCAGCGACCGGCTGGGCCACCTCGCAGCACCAGCAGCCTGACCGTCAGTCCTGCGTCCAGCGACCTGCCCCACCATTACGCGAATTGTGCTGAGGCTTGGGCTGATGGCAGGACCAACATTCCACGGGGAGACATCGACTATCACCCGGCGCTGGACCGGGATGGTGACGGCGTGGCCTGCCAGCGTGGTGACTAGCCCGTCTTCGAACTTCAACCGCCAAGCGCTGCTCATGTTTAACGCGCTATTCGTGAAATTCTCGACGACCACGGTGACGATGATCCACCGTTCTGGGAACTCCCAATCATCACTGGGTTTGGCGAAGATGACTTTCGTACATTGCAGCATGAAATCGCGCGAATTTGTCGCGGGCGACGGCTTCTTCGCCGGTGCGGCCTTCGATGATCGGGGCCTGGTCGTCGGGGTTGCACATGCCGGGGGCGGCCAGTTTGGCCAACGCCGCTTCCAGGGTGGCCCGGAAT
Organism: Mycobacterium sp. IDUB_28; assembly: GCF_055419285.1. Lineage (NCBI taxonomy): Bacteria > Bacillati > Actinomycetota > Actinomycetes > Mycobacteriales > Mycobacteriaceae > Mycobacterium > Mycobacterium sp. IDUB_28. The sequence goes on from NZ_JBVAXK010000018.1 coordinate 39,976, forward strand.
TTCGGGGTGATCAGGCCGCTGATCGTCGACATCCCGTCGGGCTGTTAACGGCCCAGGGTGAGGCCGCGTGTGCGGGCCCGATCGGGCTCCCCGGGCAGGAAGTTGCCGTCGGGTTTGAGGCAGTCTCTGTAGACGCGGGCGTATTCGGTGAGCTGGTCGGGGCGATACCCGGTGGCAATGACGTCGGGGGGACGATCTCTGCGCTCGTGCCGCCCGACATACCCCGAACTCTAGGGACAGCCACCGACAAACCCGGCCGGATGCCATGCAGCACAGCCCTATTCGCGCACAGCGAAGCGAAGTCGGCGCTGTTGCGTACTGTGCCGGTTATGCGTATCCATGAGGTGCGGGCCCGCCGCAGCGCTGACGACTTTCCCCGCTCTGAGCACCTGGCTTGGAAGATCGCCGAGGTGGCGACCGACCCGGTAGCCGTCCCAGCTGACACCGAGGCCATGGTGATCAACCGGATCATCGACAATGCCGCGGTGTCGGCGGCCGCAGCCTTGCGACGTCCGGTCGCAGTCGCACGCGCGCAAGCGCTGGCCCACCCGGTCGTTACCGGCGCGAAGGTGTTCGGCGTCGAGGGCGACTACTCTCCGGAGTGGGCCGCCTGGGCCAACGGTGCGGCAGTACGCGAATTGGATTACCACGACACGTTTTTGGCTGCCGAGTACGCACACCCGGGCGACAACATCCCCCCGTTGTTGGCGGTGGCTCAGCACCTCGAATTGTCCGGGGCGGACCTGATCCGCGGACTGGCCACCGCGTACGAGATTCAAATCGACTTGTCCAAAGGGATCTGCCTGCACGAGCACAAGATCGACCACGTCGCACATCTCGGTCCTTCGGTGGCTGCCGGATTAGGCACCATGCTGCGACTCGACATGGCGACGATCTACCAGGCGATCGGGCAGGCGCTACACCTGACCACTGCGACGCGGCAGTCCCGCAAGGGTCTGATCTCGAGTTGGAAGGCATTTGCGCCGGCATGGGCCGGCAAGGTCGGGATCGAAGCAGTCGACCGGGCCATGCGGGGCGAGGGGGCGCCGGCGCCGATCTGGGAAGGCGAGGACGGCGTGATCGCGTGGCTGCTTTCCGGCCCGGAGCACACCTACCAGGTGCCGCTGCCCGAATCGGGCGAACCCAAGCGCGCCATCTTGGACAGCTACACCAAGGAGCACTCTGCGGAATACCAGAGTCAGGCCCTGATCGATCTGGCTCGCCGACTCCGCACGCGGATCGCCGACCTGGACCGCATTGCGACGATCGTGCTGCACACTAGCCACCACACCCACTACGTCATCGGCACCGGATCCAACGATCCGCAAAAGATGGATCCGGACGCGTCCCGCGAAACGCTGGACCACTCCGTGATGTACATCTTCGCCGTCGCACTACAGGACGGCACCTGGCATCACGAACGCTCCTACGCACCAGAGCGGGCACACCGGCCGGACACCGTCGAACTGTGGCACAAGATTTCGACCCGGGAGGACCCCGAGTGGACCAGGCGCTACCACTCCAGCGAACCGGCGGACCGGGCGTTCGGGGCCCGTGCGGAAATCACCCTGCGCAGCGGCGAGGTTATTGTCGACGAGCTGGCCGTCGCCGATGCACATCCGTTGGGCGCCAGGCCTTTTGGGCGCAAGGAGTATGCCGCGAAGTTCACCGGGCTGGCCGAGGGTGTGGTCGACGAGACCGCGCAACGACGCTTCCTGACTGCGGTTCAAGCGTTACCGGACTTGCCGGCAGGCGCACTGGGTGCGCTCAACGTCGTCCTCAAGCCGTCAGTGTTGGAGCAGGGACCGACGATTCCGGCCGGAGTTTTCGGGTGAGCCGGACTACCCGCCCCACTTAGCGGCTTCGGCGCCGTCGCGGGCCAGCATGGCCATGGTGTTGGCCTCATGGGTGCTGGCCATCGACTGATAGGCCCGCACCAGATCGGT
>NZ_JBVAXK010000019.1:0-40219 GCF_055419285.1 Mycobacterium sp. IDUB_28
CCGTCGAAAATCAAGATCGAAAACCGCAATCCGAACCGATCAGGCCGCCACGTCAACCCCGCGAAACATCCGGGCTAATGCGTGCCTGCCCACGGGAGGTCACAATACGAGATTACAAATGATAACGAAAGGGTAAACGACCCATTCTTGGAATTTGCAATGGGCATCGCACTATTAGCCCGGCAAATTACTCGGGGGTGATTCGTGCCGCCATCAGCCGCGGCGCGCAGGCCGCCGGGGCATCAGTCGGTGAGCCAGTCGGCCAGCTCCTCGAGCATCTGCCGGGCATATCCCCGCCAGCACCAGCCGAAGGCGGGCATCGCCATTGCTGCGAGCCGGGATCGCGGAAACATGTTGTAGCGCCACGTGATTCGAGTGCCGGTCCCGGCGGGGTCGAACAGGAACTCACCGTCGATCTTGGTCAGCAGAGTCTTCAGCGGACCCTGGAAATCGGTGATGCGGTAGCGCCACGCATGCGGTTCGTCGACGTCGACGACGGTCTCGCGGATGCTGCCGCCGCCGGCGAGTTCAAGCACCCGCGTCTGGCCCTGCGCGCCGCTCCAGTTATTTCCGTCACGTCCGCTCACTGCGCGGATCGGCGGAATCGGCCCGTAGCGCCGCCGGAACATAGTGGGGACGTCCATCTCGATGATGCCGCGGAACGCCTGCTCAGGGGTGACCGGGATGGTTCGGGATTGCTCGACCCGCGCGGTGTCTGGCATCGCACGATGCTAGCCTTCTGGGGCATCTGCGCCGATGTAGTTCAATGGCAGAACATCAGCTTCCCAAGCTGAATACGCGGGTTCGATTCCCGTCATCGGCTCCACGAAGCGCAGTTCAGAGCCTTGCAGGTCGCGACTATACTCGACTACAACTTGAGAGTTGTCGCTGTCTCGTCGCTCCTCGTGCGTCACGGCGCCCCGAAATCCGTTTGCTGCGCCCGAAGATGCGCTCACGATCCCTGCTGCGGCTTCGAATCCGGAACATGTTTCCGCGCGGGCGCTCCCCAGGGGCGTGGCGACACGCCGAAATCAAAGCCGTTCGCTATTGTTCGGCATATGGGTCTACATGGACGATTGTCGGGGTGACGTCCGGTGTGCTCCATCTGCCGGCCTAACCATCCTTCAAGCGCACCAAACGCCGCCTGCTCGCCGCCACGACGGCAGCACGGGGGCTTACACTTCCCAGACCTCGCCACGTCATTGCGCGGTCGACACCATCAGAGCCCTGCATCTAATATGGCCTGCCTAGGTACAACGGTGAGACATCCCAGGCAGTTTCCACAGCCGCAAAGATGGGTAGGTCAGCGCGATGGGAGCTGAGTCGCGTGAGTCAGGGGACGGAAGAGAGATGGCACGCGCAACCGCGCCGGTACCTGCTAGGTACTTTGCCGATAAGGCCACGATGTACAAAGTGGCTTTTGATGAGTCGGTGCGCGCACTGCAAGACCAAGACAACGAGTTGTCGAATGTTCGGGCTCGCTTAGTCAGTTACTTGTCGTTCATCGGCGCGTCTACGGCTTTCCTAGTTGGTTCGGGGCTCAAGCCAGTCCAAGGCGTCGCTGATCGGGGGTTCTGGTTCTATTGCCTGTCCGTGACGGGCACACTTGTAATGCTCGGCGCCATTATCTGCGTAATCATTCTCCTGCGGCCAGGAGTTGTCGAGTTGGCGACCACCGCGAGCGCTCAGAGAATCATCGACCTAAACATCGAACGTAACATTAATCCAGTTCAGAATGAAGGACAGCTTTACCACGATCTAGCGATCTTTAACGACCAGGCTGTCGATGCCAACGAAACCGCACTCAGCAAGGTGCGAATGTTATATTTCTGGGCCGTCATTTTAGGGGCTATTCAATTGGGCGCATGGGCTGGTGTTGTCTGGATTCAGGCTTGATTTGGGTAACCGGACTGCCTGACGTCGACTAATGCACAATTTGACAGCAATGGGGCTGCAATGAGCGAGCAGGCCTGGAGAAATCCCCTAAAACCCCGACAACCAGCGGAACCGAACGAGACCCCTCGTGGTCCAGGCCAACCGAAACCGCCCCCGCCCGACCAACCCAATTCACCATTAAGGCCGATCCGCAAGTCATATCATCCGGCTGATACTATCTATGTACCAGTCATCAGCGAAAAATCCCTCCAACAGATCGATTTCAGAACGTACAAGCTAGAGGTTCGGCCGAGCGCGAATAAGATTGAAATTAGAACTGCGGTCGAAAAAGCATTCAGCGTCAAGGTTCGACGTGTTAATACGTTGAACATGCATGGCAAGGTTAAGCGACAGGGCCGTAGGCGAGGGCGCAAAATTGCGTATGTAACCCTGACTGACGACAGCAGGGTGATCGAGCTTTTTTAACCGCGCCTTCGCATCGGCACCACGTTCGGCGCGGCTGGCTGGCTCATCGCTTCCAACGCGGCCATATCGCCGCTGGCGTCGTCGTCGGGGAACAAATGCGTATAGACGTCCAGCGTCGTGGTGATCTTCGCGTGCCCTAGACGACGGCTCAGCTTGTCGGCTCCGATACCGGCTGCAACGCACAAGCTCGCATAGGTGTGCCGCAACGAATGGAACGTGATCTCTGTAGGAATCACCGTGTCACCGACCAGCCGATTCGCCCGAAGCACCGCAGGCCGGAACACCGACTTGTAAAACGACTGATGCCGGAGCAACCCCGACCAGTCGAGCACCAGGCGCGCGGCAGCCTCATCGACGCTTAACTCCGCGAGGGCGGTGGATTGGCGCTGCGCTTTGGCCGCAGCCGTTAACGCCCCATCGCTGGCGCGCTTGCCGGTCGGCTTCGACGGTTTGAGCGTCACCGCACAGAACAACGGCGCGGTCGGCTCGTCGCGGCGTGGGTGGCCCGCCAGGTAGTAGCGCAGCATGTCCGCAGTCGCCGCCGTCAGCGGCACCCGGCCCTCGCTACCTTTGGTCTTGGTCGTGTCGTAGACCAGTGCGCCGCCTGAGTCGATCACCGTGCGCTTAACGGCCAGCCACACCGTGCCGTTGGGGTTGACCGGCCAGGCGATGTCACCGACGCACAGACCCGCTAGCTCGGCCGCACGCAGACCCCACCACGCCGCCCGATGCACCAGCACCGCACACGGCCACGGTGTTGCTTCGACTAGCGCACAGACTTGGGCCGCAGTGAGGAACTGCGACGGATCATCGACCACACCAGGCGTGCCGCCTGACAAGGTGCGTTCGGTCGGCAACCTCACGTGATCGGTCGGGTTGACCATGATCCGGCCATCGGCCACGCATTGCGAAAGCACTTGTCGCACAACGAAATAATGGTGCCTCACCGTCGACACCGATTTGCCGGCCTTAATCAACGCACCCACCCACTCGGCCACGTCTGCGCGCCGGATTTCGTTGACCGGGCGGTGACCGAACGTCGAAGCAATCGACAGATCGGCGGTCGATTCACCGGAACTGGTGCGCCGGGCTCTGGTTTTGTCGGCTAGCAGGTTGTGTATTCGGCGCGGGTGCGCGGCTTCAAATCGTGGCGGCTAGCCAACCACTGCGCGGCCACATCGGCGAAGGTTGCCGATCCCAGCTCGCGCAGCTTTGTCGGTGACTGACCTTTCAACAAAAGCGTTTTCACGTCATCGAGCTTGTTTTGTGCGGCCTCGCGGGTATCGAACGTCTCGGTGTGCCGGGTGCCGTCTTCAATCCAGGTAGCTTCGAAACGCTTAACCGGCTTGCCGTTGACGCGGGGACGTGCGTTGCGGATACGGACGTGCATTACGAACCTTCCTCAGTTGCAATGCCTTCCGGCACCATGCCTCCGCACGTGGGCTCGACGCGAGCAGGCGGCTGGCCTCGCAGCGACCCTTTAGCGATGGCCCACTTCAACGCTGCGCTCACGTTGTCGACCCATTCCTCTTCGAGGGCGTCGTCATGTTTGCGAATGATCCAAGAGGGATGCTTTGCGAAGAATAGCCGGGGCACGAGCTTTGACCGGACATTGCGAGGAGCAACAAACGGCCACGGCACCGTCCGCGCAGTCGGGTAGAGAAACGTCAAGACGCGGCTGGCGTCGTCACCTAGTCCAATAACTAAGCTAGGGCGCACGATCTCAAGTTCGCGGTATAGATACGACGAGCAGTTCGCTATCTCGTGGGTGTACGACTCACGATTCTTGGGCGGATGGCAATGGACCGCATTCGTGATGAAGAGTCTGTCTTTTCTTATCGGAACCCTGGCGAAACTGCGGTTGAGCAGACTTCCGCTCCCCTCGTAGAACGGTTCCTGAGGCTCCATGCACTGATCACAGAGGCTCTGCCCAACGATAGCGACCGGCGAATCCAAATTGCCCCAGCCAGGTGCTGACTCGGTTTCGCGAGGGCGATTCAACCCCTCACAACGCCGACACGTCTTGATCTCAACGTCAAGCAACGCCTTTCGCTGGCGACGAATTCCCTGCTCCGGGTCGGTCATACGGTTGCCTCGCCTTCGGTTTCCGCAAGCACTCGGTATACCGTCGCACGACTGACGCCGAGCGTGCTGCCGATGGTTGAAACCGGTTCGCCTGCCGCGTGCATGCGCCGGGCTAACGCAGCCTTGGATTCGTCGAGCGCCTTCGGGCGTCCGATTGATTGGCCGCGTGCGCGTCGTGCTTCACGCGCTGCACTGCGGCGCTCGCGACCTAGCTCCAATTCCAGTTCAGCCAAGCTCGCTAGCACCCCGGCAATCATGCGCCCAGTGGCGTTGGATGTGTCGATACCCTCGCGCAGCGAACGCAGCACGATTCCGCGTGCGTTTAGGTCTCGAATTGTCGTCATGACTTCGGCAGCATTGCGGCCCAATCGGTCGATGCCAACCACGGTGATCACGTCGTCGGGACGGGCGTAGTCGAGCAGAGCTGTTAGACCGGGGCGTCGCTCGCGGGTGGACATACCAGTCAGTTTGTCGCGGTAAATACGCTCTGCTGCAATACCTTCGGATGTCAGCGCATCGACTTGAGCGTCTAGTGCCTGATGTCCGGTCGATACGCGAACATAGCCAAGCGTGGTGCCGGTAGCGGTGGGTGCGGTCATCGTCCCATTGTCTCATAAGTCGCAAAATACCGTTTTTCGAACACATACTTTTGCTTCAACTTGTGGGACATGCCGAGCAGGATTTTTCGGTCGGCATTGCGACAACTGAACGTCGTCTCACAACTAAAGATTTGCGACTCATCCTGATCGGCCAGGCGGCAACGCTCGCTGCGGTCGGTGCAGCTTTGCATGCCCCACCGTCGCCATGCTGTTCATCGCAGCCGCGCGGATCACGGCCTCATTGAGCGGCAACAGTTCGTCGGGCGGCGAATCACCTGTACCGAACGGATCGAAACTGCCGCCCAACGGCTCGCCTGGCGGCGAATCGTCGGTGACTGGTGTCGTCCGGATAGGCATCGGTCTGTTGAGCGCCCTCGGTCACGATCTCGGCGTCGACCACGCCATCGGGATCAGCAGCCGCGAGGGCGTCCCGGACCCTTGCGCCCGCAATACGTCTTGACGGGGGTGGCGGACGCGCGGCTGCCAGCGCGAGAGGTAAGGCGGGGGTGAACTGGGACGCGATCGCGGCGAAAGAGTCCGGCGGCAACTGGCGATGAACACCAGAAACGGCTACTTCGGCGGCCTGCAATTCACGCAATTCACCTGGGAATCGATGGGCGGCAAGCGGTTCGCCGAGCGGGCCGACCTCGCCAGCAGGGAACAGCAAATCGAGATTGCGGAGGAAACCCTTCGCCAGCAGGCGCCGGGGGGTGGCCGAACACGTTCGTTCCGGGCGACCTTAATCCGGCCGCGGCCGGCGCCAACGCGCGTCCTGTTGGCGCCGCTGCGCCGGCCGGCAATCAGGGCGCCAGCAAGCCGCAATGCGCCGGCCGTCGTGATCGAAAACGCCGGCATGGCTCCGGCGAGCTCGAAAACCGCCTCAACGCGACCTGGAACGCCCGCGGCGGGCAAGGATGGGGAGCGAACTGATGGCCGCACCCAGGCTCCTTCTCTGCCAGGAACCGATGGACGGCCGACCGGAAATTACACCGGGGTACGGCGGTCCTTTCCGGCACCACGGTTGCGGAATTCCCCGCGGCCGAGAACCTGCCGAACTGGCTAATCCAGCAGGGCCGGCGTTGCTCGCGGGAGGCGCAAGCCGCCGCCGAGAAACGTCACCGTGACCGCGGTACTGACACATTGGGCCGTCCGCGACTTCGCCGCGGGTGTCCTGGGGTTCGACTTGGTTACGACGGAGAACATGAGCGAGTTGTGGCTGATCTGCACACCCGAGATTGCCGACCGGATCGGCAGAAACCCGCGTCGCCCTGATGTCGACGTTTTGGTCGCCGCCGGGGTGCGGACAGTTCCGTACCCTTCCCGTCGTCTTCCAGCCCTCGTCGTCGCCTGCTGCGGCCCGCGCTGCCGCCGCGCAGCTGCATCGGCGCCCCGGTAACGCCAATTCAACTTGTTGTCATCGCCTCATCAACAAGTGAAAGGTGCCGTCAGTTGTTTTTGGTCAACTAAAACCAAATGGAACTGAATTTCATGCATGTAATACCAACCAGTGAGGCTGTACACTTGGTTTGTGCAGGTCGAGCTGTTTGCGTCGAGCCCGCTCGGCAAAGCCGTCGACTGTCGCGCTTCGTTAAGGCGGTCCCGCCGACTTTTCCTGGCAAGAAGGTGAAGGCGGCAAGCGCTTACTGCGTGAGAAACACCCCGATCACCCACGCGACGGTGGCGAACAGTGCGGCAGCCAGCTCGACGCCCATCGATAATGCGACACCTTTCACGGCGTGCTTCGTCGAAGTCCATGCCAATCGCTGGTCTCCGCGGACGGCCAACTCGGCCACGTAGACACCCAGCACGAAGCCGATCACCAGGCCGACCACCGGGATCGCGAAGAAACCGATGATGCCCCCCACCGCGCCCGCCACCAGACTCAGCGTGCGCACGTCGGCCGCCCGCATCCGCTTCACGGGCCAGGCGTATTTGATCAATAGAGCAGCACCGAGCAACGCGGCCACCACGCCCAGCGTCACCCAGGCGGTGATGTTGTCCTCGACGACGGCCCACACCACGATCGCGACGAACACCAGCAGCGTGCCCGGTAATAGCGGCACCACGATGCCGATGATTCCGACGGCGATCGCGAGCGCTACGAGGACGATGCCGGCAGCACTCATGCTCTCAACCTATCTCTGGTGACGGCTGCCCGGCCGTACTCCTGGAGCTACTGGCGATACAACAGACCGTCGATGGTCTTGATGCCGAACGGGTGATGCCCCTGCGTGCTGAGCTGTCCCTGGCTGTTGATGATGTAGAACCCGCCGGATGCCGCCGTGGTGACGGCGATGCACTGATGCTTCATCTCACCGGCCTGGCCCTGTGCGACCGTTTTGAAGGCTTCCTCGAAGATCGGTTGGTCCAGATTCTTCACATGCACCCACCGGAACAGTCGACCGTTGAGCTCGATCGTCTTCTTCGGCCAGTCGCCGAAACTCTGGGCGACGGGCACCTTGTTCTTCTCCGCGGCGTTGATCTGGTCGCGCACATTCTTCTGCAGTTTGGTCACGTGGATGTGCATCTGGTTCTGAGTCCGCGCCTGCGGGTCCCCGGAGTTGATGCCGAGAGCCCAGTCGGTGCCGGCGAGTTTGCTCTGTGCGTTGTTGACCCACGCTGCGGCGTAGGGCCACAGGTTGAGCATCTGACCCTTCCAGCACTTCTCGCATTCGATGCCGGAAACCCGAATCAGCGGGATACACAACCAGTCCCACGGACCTTTCGCTCCCGTCTTGATCGCGTACCCGTACGCCCGGTCCTTGTTGGCGGTGGGGAAGTCGACCAGTGCCAGGGTCTTGGCACCGGGTTGCGCATCCTTGACGGCGGCATAGAGTTCGCCGCCATCGTTGGGGCCGCCGCAATCTGGTCCCGACGCGGCTGGGTCGCCGAAAGCCGGCCACGCGGCGGCACCTCCGAGTGCCGCACCGACGCCCAATGCGCTTGACGCGGTGAGGAATCTGCGACGGTTCACGCTGCGGTCGGTCGAGCCCGTTTCAACCATGAGGCGCCCTTCACCTAACTCAGTCGAGTAGCCGCACAGTATCGAACATTCGACCAGGTGTCTTGGTCGGCAGTTGAATTCTCACCACCGGGGCCGAGCGACGGTGACGCTACGTCGGCCGCCTCCGCGTCACCGGGGTCAGTGCCTGCTCGAACGCGACCCCGTCGACGAAGGTGTCTTTGCGCAGCACCTGCCAGTGGTCCGTCACCGTCACCAGGTCCATGCAGTCCCAGCTCACGTCCCGTCCTCCCCCGGCGCCATCAGGCAGCACACACTTCAGCGTCCAGTCCAAAACCCAATGGCTGGAACCGAATTCCGTGCGGTGGACGTCGAATTCGAACTGGGGCAACACGGCGAACATCGCGGCGAACGCGTCGCGAACGGCAGCGGTCCCCGTCACCGGACGACGGCCGTGGCGCAACCAGAACGTCGTATCGCTCGCATGAAGCGCCACTATCGCGTCGGCGTCGCGGGCGGACCAGGCGGCCAGGTAACGGCTGTACAGATCGTGCAGCCGGTTCATCGGACCGCGAAAACCCGGTAGCGGACTTCCGAAAGCGACACTTCATTGATCGCCACGGTGTGTATCGCGTTGATCCAGCGGTAGCGGTCATCGTCAGTGTCGAACAACGGGCTCGAGCGGGCGATCATCTGGTCGTGGCGGATGAATTCGCCGCTGGTGAATCGTCCGGCGGTCTCGCGATCCATCTCCACCCTGCCGGTGTTGGTCATGTGGACATACGCGCCGTCATCGGTGCGCAGGGTGGCGCGGACGTCCAGGCGTGCGATGCGGTCGGTGCCGAACAGGATCCAGTCACCGCCGCCGGGCAGGATGTCACCGGCGATCCGGGGACCTTCACATCGTCCGTGCTTGACCACATAGGTGAACCGGGTGCCGACCGGTGTGGAAAAGATCTGCACCGGATCGAACTCGATGCGGATGTCGAGCAGGTGGTCCAGCGCCGGGCGTGCGTCGACGTCGATCAGGCCGGTTTTCGGGTTGCCATCGGCAGCAGTGGGTCGGCTCACGCGGTCGACGCTACACCCGCATACTTGGAATTTCCAAGTACCAACTTGGATATTTGAAGCTACTGTAGGATCGTTCCGTGGCGGCGAAGTCATATGGTCAGCACTGCGCGCTGGCGAAAAGCCTGGACATGGTCGGAGACCGCTGGACGTTGCTGGTGGTGCGCGAGCTGCTCGACGGCCCCCGCCGCTACGTCGATCTGCTGCACGCATTGGCACCGATCGCTACGGACATGCTGGCCGCGCGGCTGCGCGAGTTGGAGAAGAACGGCTTGGTTTCGCGCCGCACCCTACCGCCACCCGCGGCGGCCAAGGTCTACGAACTGACCGACGCGGGTCGCGCACTCGAGGACGTCATCAACGCGTTCGCACGTTGGGGCCGTGGGCTTTTGGAGACACGCAACCCAGAAGACCTGGTCCGCCCTCAATGGCTCGCCAGGGCGGTGCGGGCCTACGCGCGGGACGAACGGCCCGGGGTCGATCTGGTGTTGCAACTGGTCACGCCTGAGGGATCCACCACGCTGCACATCGACGAGCACGCCGTCGTAGACGCCGCACCGGACGAACCGGACGTCACGCTGGTCGGATCGGCGGAAACACTTGCGGCGGCGATGAATCCGGCCCGATTTCCGGAGTTGGTCGCCACCGGAGCGCTGACCGTCAACGGGCGGTGCGCTGCCGTGCGCCAGCTGGCGAAGGTGTTCGGATACTCCGGCTTGCCGTTGACGCTGCGCTGAGGGCAGCGTCGACAAGCACTTCGTCGGCACAGCCGCAGAGTCAACGCCGACGGGATGACGGGGCTCGGCCCATCTACGCTGTAGCCACGATCGGACGAATCGGAGGGTTCATGGCCGAGCTGACCAAGGGCGCCAACGCGCCAGTGCCCACCGCCGAACTTGTCGTCGAGGTCAGCTGGCAGGCCGTGGCCGGCGTCGACGCCGACGCCAGCGCTCTGCTGCTGACCACCGCGGGCAAAGTGCGCGACGACGCCGACCTCATCTTCTACAACCAGCCCGCCTCGCGCGACGGGTCGGTTCGGCACGCCGGTTCGATCCCGACCGGCGGCGACCGCCTCGTCGTCAACACCGCCGCCGTCCCGGCCGGCATCGACCGTGTCGCGTTCGTGGCGTCCATCCACGACGCCGCCGCCAAGCGTCAGACCTTCGCGCAGCTGCCCGGGCTGTCGATCAAGGTGTCCTCCGGCGGGGAGCCGGTAGCGAGCTACTCCATCTCGGGGCTGACCACCGAAACCGGGCTGATCTTCGGCGAGCTGTACCGCCGGCAGGGCGCTTGGAAGTTCCGCGCCGTCGGGCAGGGCTTCGACTCGGGGCTGGCCGGCATCGCGACGACGTTCGGCATCTCCGTCGACGACGAACCTTCCCAGCCGCCGCCACCCGCACCGACCATCGATATGAACAAGCAGCGGCAGATCAACCTGCGCAAGACGGTATCGGAGAAGTCGCCGGTGCTGCTCAAGAAGTTCGACGCCGCCAGCGTCTCGCTGGAGAAGCGCGGCTTCCTCGGCGAACGTGCCGAGGTCATCTTGGTGCTCGACGTCTCCGGTTCGTCACGCCCGCTGTTCAGCAACGGCAGCTACCAGGAACTCATCGACCGGTTCCTGGCCATGGCCCTGCTGTTCGACGACAACGGCACCGTGGACACCATCCTCTTCGATCACCGGGTGCACGAGGGCGAGCCGGTCACTCTGGCCAACCGCGAGGGCTGGACCGACCGCGCCATCAACCGCAAAGGCATCTGGGGCATGACCAAGTACGCGCCGCCCATCGAACAGATCGCCGCCGGTCTGCGACGTGGCGCCACACTGCCCACCTACGTCGCCTTCATCACCGACGGCGGCAACAGCGACCGCAAAAGCGCCACGGACGCCGTGCTGCGCGCTTCCGGTTTGCCGATGTTCATCCAGTTCATGGCGATCGGCCGCGAACGCGACTTCCCGTTCCTGCACAAACTGGACGAGTTGACCGGCCGCGAGATCGACAACGCGGGGTTCTTCGCCGTCGAGCAGGTGACGACGCTGAGCGACGCAGCGTTCTACGACAAGGTCATGACTGAGTTCCCCGACTGGCTGGCCGCGGCACGGGAAACCGGCATCGTCGGCAGGGGCCGCTGAGAAGACCCCTAAACAAATGGCGCGCGAGCAGCGATGATAGGCGTATGAGTGATGTACGCCACACCGATGTGGATGTCATCGTCGTCGGCGCCGGCTTCGCGGGCCTGTACTGCGCGTACCGGCTGGGCCGTGCGGGCCATTCGATGCGCATCATCGAAGCCGGTGACGACATCGGTGGCACCTGGTTCTGGAACCGGTACCCCGGCGCCCGCGTCGACATCCCCAGCGTCGACTACATGTTCAGCTTCGATCCGGACTGGTCGCGTGACTGGCAGTGGTCGGAGAAGTACGCCACCCAGCCCGAGATCCTGCGCTACCTCAACCACGTGGCGGACAAACACGACCTGCGCCGGGACATGCAGTTCGGCACCCGGGTCACCCACGCGCACTGGGACAACGACTCCGGTATCTACCGGGTGGGCACCGACCGCGGCGAGCAGATCACCTGTCGCTACCTGGTGCTGGCGACCGGTTGCCTGTCGGTACCGAAGGACCTCGACATCGAGGGGGTCGAGAACTTCACCGGGCAGGTCTATTTCACCGGTCGCTGGCCGCACGAACCCGTCGACTTCACCGGCAAACGGGTCGGCGTGGTCGGCACCGGATCCTCTGGCATCCAGTCGATCCCGCTCATCGCCGCCCAGGCCGCACAGCTGACCGTCTTCCAGCGCACGCCGTGCTTTTCCATCCCGGCCCACAATGGTCCGATTGCGCCGGAGAAGCTCGCCCAACTGGCCGACGACGAGGCGTACCGCAACGCCGCGAAATACTCCTTCGGCGGGGTACCGGCCGAACGCACCATCACCCCGGCGTTCTCGGTGTCCGCCGAGGAGCGGCGGCAGCGGTACGAAAGTGCTTGGCAGCGAGGAGAACTGCTCGAAGTCCTCAACCTCTATGCCGACCTGATGAGCAATCCGCTGGCCAACGCGGAATTCGCCGAGTTCATCCGCGACAAGATCCGCGGCATCGTGCGTGATCCGCAGACAGCGGATGCGCTGTGCCCCACCAGTTATCCGGTCGGCGCGAAGCGGCTGTGTCTGGATACCGGTTACTACGACACCTTCAACCTGCCGCACGTGCGGTTGGTGAACCTGCGCGACCAGCCGATAATCGGCCTCACCGAGACCGGAATCGACACGGCCACCGAAACTTTCGAGCCCGACGCGATCGTCTTCGCCACCGGGTTCGACGCCATCACCGGCGCGGTTGCGGCGATCGACATGGTGGGTCGCGGCGGCCTCACCCTGACAGACAAGTGGGCGCACGGTCCGTCGACGTATCTGGGCCTGACCACCGAGGGATTTCCGAACCTCTTCCTCATCGCCGGCCCGCACAGCCCGTCGGTGCTGTCGAACATGGCGGTGTCGATCGAGCAGCACGTCGACTTCGTCGCCGACGTCCTGCAGTATCTGCGCGAGCACGAGCTGAACCAGATCGAACCCACTGCGCTGGCCGAGGCCGGATGGATGCAGCATTCGGACGACGCGGCATCGATAACGCTGTTCCCCCAAGGTAACTCGTGGTACGTAGGGGCCAACGTGCCGGGCAAGCCACGCACCTTCATGGCCTACGCCGCCGGAGTGGACTTCTACCGCGCGGCGTGCGACGAGGTGGTGGCCCGGGACTACCTGGGTTTCCGGTTATCCGGCAGCGCCGGTGTGCAGTGCAACGACGGCGTGGTGCGCCGTCTGCAGCCCGACGTTCAGATGGTGCTCGAGCAGATGGCGCTGTTGAATCCGCCGCCGCTGGAGTCGTTGCCGCCCGAGCAGGCGCGTGCCTTCCTCGACGAGATGAACCTCGCCCGCCCGCCCGGCCCCGAAGTCGGCGAGATCGTCGACGGAACCCTGCCCGGCGCGGGGGGCATCCTCAATTACCGCCTCTACCGACCGGCCAGCCCGGGTCCGCACCCCGTCGTCGTCTATTTCCACGGCGGCGGCTGGGTTCTGGGCGACTCCGTTTCCGACGACCCGCTGTGCCGTGATCTGTGTGTGCGCAGCGAAACGCTGATCGTCTCGGTGGACTACCGACACGCGCCGGAGCACCGATTTCCGGCCGCGCTCGAGGACGGTTGGGCCGCAGCGCAATGGGTCGCCGAGCACGCCGCCGAACTCGGCGGCATTCCCGGGCAGCTCGTGGTGAGCGGATGGAGCGCGGGCGCCGGGATCGCGGCCGTGGTAAGTCAACTCGCCCGTGACGCAGCCGGCCCGGCGATCGTCGGGCAGGTGTTGTTGACCCCCGTGACCGACTCCGATCAGACCCGCGCCTCCTATCTGGAGAACGCCGACGGTTACGGTCTCACCGCCGCGATGATGCGGTGGTTCTTCGACTGCTACGCCGACCCGCAGGTACGGGACGACCCGCGGATCGCACCGTTGCGCGCGGCCCATCTGTCGGGGTTGCCGCCGGCTGTGGTCGTCGTGGCGGATTTCGACCCGCTGTGCGACGAGGGCGTCGCGTACGCCGAAGCGCTCGCCGCAGCAGGCGTTCCCACCGAGCTCATCCGGGCCCGCGGCCACACGCACCTGTCGCTGTCCATGGTCGACATGGTGGTCTCCGGTGCGCCCATTCGCGCCCAGCTCGCCACCGCCCTACACGGGTTCTTCGCGACCGACTCCGTCAAGTCCGCCTAACAGCGGGATGCTCGCATTCGCCTGCCCGACCTGCCGCAGCTACGCCGCCTTCGAATCCCGACACTGCCCGGACTGCCGGACCGAGTTCGGGTTGCGGATGCTGGAGGATTGGAAGTGGTTGTCGCTGTGCCTGAATCGGGTGAACACCGCTGGGCAAGAATCCGCTGTACCCGTTCGAGATTGCCCCCGCGGTGGTCGGCAAGCTGGCTTTCGTGCATAGAGTTATCCGCGAGACGCGGTAGGGAGGTCGGATGTGCCGGTGGGTCGCTTACCTGGGTGAGCCGATCGCGCCCCGGGAGTTGCTGCACGACCCGGAGCGGTCGCTGATCGAGCAGAGTCGCCGGAATGCGCCGAACATGGAGATTCCCAACGGGGACGGCACCGGGCTGGGCTGGTACGAACACCGTCCGGAGCCGGCGCTGTTTCGCAGCATCACCCCGGCGTGGGGCGACGACAATCTGCTGGAACTGGCCACCGAGATCCGCACCCGGCTTTTCCTGGCGCACGTGCGGGCAGGTACCGGGACGCCGGTGCAGCAGACCAACTGTCACCCGTTCCGCTACCGCAACTGGCTGTTCGTGCACAACGGTCATGTCGGCGGCTATCAGCGGCTGCGTCGGGAGCTGCTGCTGGCCGTCCGCCCCGACCTGTTCGAAAATATCGGCGGCTCAACGGATTCAGAGTTGATGTTCCACCTGGCTCTCACCTTCGGCCTCACCGAGGATCCGCTCGGCGGCATCGCCCGGATGGCGGGATTCGTCGAGGACGCCGCCACCGCAGCCGGCGTGGACGAGCCGGCGCTGCAGATGACGGTGGGGGTGAGCGACGGAACGCGACTGTATGCGGTCCGCTACGCCAGCGCGGGCGAGGTCAACACGCTGTTCGTCAGCGAAGATCCGGAGTCGGTACGCATGCTCTATCCGGACAGCGAGCGGCTGGCACACTTCGGCGACGACGCCCGGGTGGTGGTTTCCGAGCCGCTGACCGAGCTGCCCGGCATGTGGCGGGAAGTTCCGCCGGGAGCCGCGCTGATCATCGGCGACGACGTCGAGGAACTGCCGTTTCGGCCGATCCCGGGTCGGGTCTGACGGTGGGCGAACGCGTCACGTTCGCGAGTTCGACCGGGCCGAACCTCGCCGGAATCATCGACGAGCCGGATCAGGAAGTACGCGGCTGGGGGGTGTTCTCGCACGGCTTCACCCTCGGCAAGGAGTCCCCGGCCGCGGCGCGGATCTGTAAGCAGCTGGCCGCCGACGGGATAGGCATGCTGCGCTTCGACGCGCTGGGACTGAGTGGCTCAGAAGGAGATTGGGGCGACGGCTCGTTCACCGTCAAGGTGGACGACATCGTCCGGGCATGCCAGTTCATGGCTGACCGCGGAACCCCGGCCGACATCCTGGTGGGGCACTCCTGGGGCGGTGCCGCGGTACTGGCAGCGGCCGCGCAGGCACCGGGTGTGCGGTCGGTCGTCACGGTCGCGGCACCCGTCGACCCGAGTCATGTCGAGAAGCATTACGACGCCGTGGTGGACCGTTGCCTGTCGGAGGGCAGCGCCGAGTGGCTGGTCGGCGGGCGGACGCTCACGTTGAAGCGTGACTTCGTCGAGGATGTCCGCGCAGCTCACCTGCACGACAAGATCAGCAGCCTGCGCATGCCGCTACTGATCCTGCACTCGCCCACCGACAACACTGTCGACATCGAAAACGCCAGCGAGATCTTCCGCCTGGCGCGCCATCCGCGCAGCTTCGTCTCGCTGGAGGGCTCCGATCACCTGCTCACCGCCCGTGGGCAGGCCCGCCGGGCCGGTCGCATCATCGGCGCCTGGGCCGACGCGTATCTCGACGAGCAGTAGCTGCGGCGAAGCTCATCGGTGCACCAGTAGCGCCGCAAGTTCTTCGCGGGTTGACACACCGGTCTTCGCCATCGCCCGGTAGATATGACCTTCGACGGTGCGCACCGACAAGGTCAGGCGTTCGGCAACCACGCGACTAGAAAAACCCTCGCCCAGCAGGGTCACGATTTCGTGCTCCCGCCGCGTGAACGGAACACGCATGCTGGCTTGCCGCAGCGCGGGTGTGGACGCGCCACCACACCGCTGGGCCAACGCCTCGGCTCGCATCGAACATCCCAGCGCCGAACCGCGCAAATCCTGGCGCCGGTAGGCCAGCGCCGCGTGTGCCGCCGCGTCCAGCGCCGCGACCAGATCACCCATCGCCTCGAATTCCTGTGCTACCGATGATAATTCGGTTCCATTGCCGGTGGCTAGCGCACCGGCGAAGCGGGCCGCAGTGCCGACCCGGGACCCTTCCACGATGGTCTCGAGTTCCCGCAGCCGGACCGCGGTCGAACCGTCACCGAATTGCGCGGCGGTCTGCAGGCACACCGCTTCGGCGGCGAATTGCCCGCTGGCGCGTGTTTTTCCGGCTGCCGCGGTGGCGATCCTGATCCCGCCCAGATCATCGGACACCACATCAGCGTGCGGCCGCAACACCGGCCGCGACTGAGTATTCCCGTACTCGTCTCAGCTCAGGGATTACGCACACAGTCATAGGTGAGCGGAACTTCCTGACCCAATTCCACCACCTCGAAGTTGTCCACCCCGATCTTGCTGAAGGACTGGTCGGTGATCCCGAGGTTGGCCCACTTGGCGGTGCTGTTCGAGTCGTCGGCGAAGGTCAGCGGAATCTGACCGCCGTCGGACAGCAGCATGCCGTAAGTCTTGAGCGCCTTGATGATCACCTTCTCCGAGGCCGAGAACGGCGACTCGTCGAAGTTCGCCTTCAACCGGAACCGCACCCCGTACGGCGGAGCGTTCGGGTCTTCGCTGTCCGGGCCGCCGGCGTGCGTCGCGGGACGAACGTAGACTTTCGCCTTCATCCGGGGATTGGGCAGGATGAACCGCAGCGGATGGTTGACCGCGCCCGCGGCGACTTCGTCCGCGGTGGGCAGCAACGCGGCTATCGGGAAGCCGGCGGCGTCGGCGCTGGTGCACTGGTCGCCGCGCAGCGTTTCCGGGTACTTCTTCTTCAGGTCCCACACGAAGAAGGCGTGCGCGGTGATCGAGTCGCCGTTCTTGCTGCCCAGGTAGACCTCGTACAGCTTGTGCTCGTCCCGTTCGGCGACCAGCAGATGGCAGTCGCTCTGGCCGTCGGTGTTGCCCGTCACGTCACAGGACATGTTCGGCGAACCCTCGAAGTGGGCGTTGTCCGGCACCGGCATCTTGGCCGGAACCTTGTCACAGTCCGGGCCGCCGTCGCAGTAGTTCTCGTCGCCGACGACCGCTACGCGCGGGGTGCTGCGATCGGCGAAGAACAGCGGAATGGAGAAGTCGATCTGGAAGTTGTTGTCGTTGCCCCACCCCCCCATGCCATTCAGCGCCTCGATGATCGCGGCACTTCGTCCCGATACTGTGACGCCGCTGATGTTGTTGGTGAAGGGCTGGTTACCGTCGAACAACGGTCCGCCGGCGCCGGGCTTGCCGCCGCTGGGCCGGGAACCCGAGCTCGAACCCGAGCCCGAACTCGAACCACTGGCCGGTGTGCTGGTGCCGCCCTTGTTGCAGCCGGCGGTACATACCAGCGCCACTATCCAGAGCGTGACGGCTACCTTGCGAAAACAGGTCGTGCGCATGAGGACCGGTT
Source organism: Mycobacterium sp. IDUB_28 (assembly GCF_055419285.1). NCBI lineage: Bacteria > Bacillati > Actinomycetota > Actinomycetes > Mycobacteriales > Mycobacteriaceae > Mycobacterium > Mycobacterium sp. IDUB_28. The sequence goes on from NZ_JBVAXK010000019.1 coordinate 17,478, forward strand.
GCCGTTGGCCGGGCTCAGTGCGAGGCGAAGTCGGGGCACAGGTTGGTCGTCGCCGCACTGACGAACAGGGTGCCCTGACTGAAGCCGTACTTCTGTTCGACCTTGGTCATCTCATCCAGTACCGAGGCGCCGCCGCGCAGATCGCTGCACGCCTGGTTGCCCGCAGCGACGGTCTGGGCCGGTGTCTTGCCGGGCAGGTGGACGTTGTTGGTCTGCAGCTCGTCCAGGAAGCTGTTGGGGTCGGCCGCTGCCGCCGGGGCACCCAGCACGGCGCCGGTGGCGAGGGCCGCCAGGGCGGGAGCGACGATTCGCAGGATCGATTTCATGGGTGAGGTCCTTTCGCGGGATGACGGGACAGCGCATGAACCACACCCCCGCATGCGTTCAGCTAAGTCGATCTTTACCCATTTCGGCCCATTTGAGTAGCGAAACCGGGCAATTGACCGGACCCCGGGGCTAGCCGTCGCGGCGCGCGTGGTAAATCGACAGCGATCCCGTCACGGTGCGGATCACCTGCACTTCGGCGACGTCGGCGAAGCCCGCCTGCTCGATCAGCTGCGGCAGGATGCCGTCGGCGTTGGGTTGGGTGTCGGCCTTGCCGTCGACGCGTTGCACGCCCCGGAACAGCAACCGCATCAGCGCGCTGCGCTGCCACCCGTAGTCGGCGATCACCAGTTCGCCGCCGGGTCGCAGCATCGCGAACATGTTCGCGATGATGGCCTTTTTCATCGGCACCGGGCACTGGTGCAGCACCAGGCTGGACACCACCCGATCGGCGCTGCCGGGTCCGACGAGTTCGGCGGCCTGATCGCCCATGCCGGACACGAATTCGACGTCGACGCCGGCCTTGCGCACCTTGTCCTGCGCGATGGCGAGGATCTGCGGGTCGGGATCCACCCCAACTACCCGCGCGGCCGTTTGCGCCCGCTTGATCCTGATCGCCAATGACCCTGTGCCACAACCGATATCGACCACAAGGTGACCGGGCTGCAGCCCCAGCCGGTCGATGGCGGCCGAGCGCCAGCGGCCCTCGCGGGTCATCAGAGCTACGACGGTGTCGTAGTACTTGGTGTACTTCGGGTCCCCGGCGGCTGGTGTGAATGACGGTGTCGACATGACTTCCAGTCGTATCATCGGACCGCGATGACTTTCTCTGCACGAACGGACACGAACGCGTCCGCAGCGGACAGCACTGTGCTGGTGGATATGCGCCAGGGCGGTGCCGCGACTGCCGGCGCATTCGTCTACGAGGGCCATCGGGTGACGACCCCGCGGCACGCCCACGAATTGCACCAGCTGGAGTACGTCGTGCAGGGCGTGCTGGAAGTGGAGACGGATGCGGGCGCCTACGTGCTGTCCGAACGGCAGGCCGCGTGGATTCCCGCCGGGCTCGGGCACATCAGCACGATCGACACTCGAGTGCGTTCCATCTCGATCTTCCTGCACACCAAGCACCTGCGGCCGGCGCGGCAGGAGGCCGGGATCGTGGCGGTTTCGCCGCTGCTCCGGCAGATGATCAGCTACGCCTGCCGCTGGCCCATCGATCGCAGGTCGTCAGATCACGTCGCGGACGCGTACTTCCACTGCTTCGCCGAACTACTCGCCGAACTGCTCGAGGTGCAGCATCCGTTCAGCGTGCCGACGACCAGTCATCCGCAACTCGCGGCAGCGCTCAGGCACACTCGTAATACGTTGGCAGACATCACTATTGACGACGCAGCCGCGGCGGCGGGGGTGTCGCCGCGCTCGCTGCGCCGGCTGTGTAACCGCGAACTGCAGATGACCTGGCGCGAGTACACGCAGCAGACCCGCCTGATGCGGGCCGCGGCGCTGCTGGCCGATCCCGAGCTGAGTGTGCTGCAGGTCGCCACCCGGGTCGGGTTCGACAGCGCCAGCTCGTTCACCCGGGCGTTCCGCGGCGCGTGGGGCCGGCCCCCGTCGGCCTACCGCCGCCACGGCGGTCAACCGGCGGAATGACGCTCAGCGCAGCGACCGATACACCGGCAGCGCCCGGTATTTGGAGATGAAGGTGGCCTTGTCGTACATCTGCCCCACCTCACCGTCGTGGGCGATCACGGTCGGACCGTCGACGGCGGTGAAGGTGAACTCCGGCACCTGCATCTCGTGGTACAGCGGGCTGCGCTGCAGCCGGCCCAGCGCGAGCGCGGCGACGATCCTGGTTCGCGCCAGGCGGCGACCGGTTTCCAGGATGCGCACATCGATCAGGCCGTCGTCCATCCGGGTACGCCGAGCCGGCGCGAATCCCGTTGGCAGATAAAGAGAATTGCCGACGAAGAACAGCGAGGTCTGCAGCGTCTTATTGTCGTAGCGGATGCGGACCGGTTGTTCGTTGCGCAGGGTGCGCCACATGGCGTAGAAACCGGCCAGCGGCTTGCCGATCCGCTTCTCCATCTTCTCCCGCCTGCGCACGAAGGCGGGATACGCGCCGATGCTGGCGGTGTTGACCACCATCTGGCTGTCATTGAGGCACATCAGATCCACGCATGCCACCGTGCCGCGGCGGATCGCACGCACCGTCTTAGCCACCGTCTCGCAACCGATGTCCTTGGCGAAATGGTTGAACGTTCCGGCCGGAAACACCGCCAGCGGCAACTTGGTCTGGGCAGCGACCGCCGCTCCCGCAGACACCGTCCCGTCACCGCCGGCGACGGCGAGCACCTCGGCGCGTTCGGCGGCGTCGCGCAGCACCTGGACCGGGTCGTCGTCGGGTCCCAGTTCGACGATCTCCACCGCCGGCAACTCGGCGCGCACCTGATCCAACACCCGGGCGCCGGTCCCGCTGCCCGACGCGGGGTTGACCACCAGGACCACGCCCGCGCCGTCGGGCCGTTCCGGCACCGACACCAGGAGCGGCTCGGTCTTCGGCAGCGAAGCCTCGACGATCGGCGGAATCAGCCGACCGCCGGTCACGGCCAAACCGGCCCCGATGCTGAAGCCGATCACGACATCGCCCGGGTAGTGCGCGCCGGTGGCCACCCGCGACAGGCCAACCAGACCCGCCAGCATGGCCAGTCCGAAGCCCAACGGAGGATTCTCCAGACCCACCCCCACCGCGAACGCCGCGGCACTGGCGGAATGCCCCGACGGCAGCGAGTTCGAGGTCGGACGGCGGCGCGTCCGCCGGATCAACGGCACCGACTCGTAGCGCGGACGCGGCCGCTGCCGGATTCGCTTGGCGCCCTGATTGGTGAACAGGCTGGCCGCGCCCAGGGTCACCAAACCGCGGACCGCGCCGCGCCGCGCGGAATGTTTTCCGGTCGCCAGCAGCACACCGGCGATGGCGAACCACAATTTGGAGTGATCGGCCGCCCGGGTCAGCGGGGGCATGGCGGAATCCAGCAACGGCGTGGGGGTCTCGGCGATCGCCTCGAACAATTCGCGGTCCAGGGCGCCCAGCCCGCGGGTGATCTGTTTGACGCTGTGCAGTGGTCGCGTGGGCCGCAGGTTCATCACGCCAACATTAACTGCCGGCGTTACGTCGACTCCGCGCCGCGGTCAGGCGCCTTTGCGGCGCAACGTCCAGGCCGGCACCCAGTGCGTCACGGACTTGCGCTTCGCGCCGAACTCCACCGGGTAGGTCACCAACCCCCACCAGTCGCCCTGTTCGCAGATGCCCCAGCAGCTCAACCGGCCCTCCACCACCTTGTGCAGCTGCAGACCGTTCGGGTGGTAGCGGCCGGACCGGTGCGGTTCGCGCGGGAACAGCACCGTCAGGTCGATCAACACCGCGACGGGCGGGCGCACCACCCGGAACGGGCCGCGCAACGGCTGCCCGTTGTACCCGATCGATGCCAGCCGGCCCATCGGTCGATCATACGTTCGAATGACCGGATGTAGCTCACGTTTCGATGGCCGCCGCTCGGGCAATCCCCCGACCAACGAACTCCGGAAAGGGGCTACTGATGAGGACCGTTATCGCCGCGGGGATTCTGGTGGCAGCCGGCGGATTGATGAGCACCGCGGTGGGTTTGGCCAATGCGGACGAGGTGCAGGTGGAAGGCAGCTATGCCACCGAGGCCGCCTGCCAGGCCGACGGCCCGCACGTCGAGATCACCCACAACGACGGCGCGTACACGCACTGGGACTGCCGCCAAGGCTCTGACGGACTCTGGAACCTCTACCTGAGCAATTCCGGCGCTTAGAACACCCGCACCCAGTCGACCAGCATGTCCGACGGGTAGTTGCCGGCAGCGGGGTCACCGCCGCCGGACCCGCCGACCGCGAGGTTCAGCACTGGGAACACGGTGTAGCCCGGGTCATTGAACGGCCATTCCTTGAAGGGCTCGTCCAGGTTCTCGATACCGGTGGCCGGCACCGAGAAGTAGGGCGCCGCGCCCTCGGTGTAATCCACCCAGAAGTACATGCCGGTGACGTCCCAGCGGACCCGCCAGTTGTGCCAGGCGCCGTCCACCCCGATCGGGTGCGTCTCGAACGCGGTGCCGTCCGGGTTGGCGTGCACGGTGGTGCCGGAGGGCCAGGTGCCGTTGCCGTACCACTCGATCAGGTCGATCTCGCCGCTGCGGCCGGGGTCGTCGTTGGACAGCCACCAGGCCGGCCACATACCGGGCCCCAGGCAGTTCATCTTGATCCGGGCTTCCCAGGTGGTGCCGACGCCGCCACGCCACAGCCCGTGCACCAGACCGCCGAACACCCCGCCGCCGTCGCGGGTGGCCCGCAGCACCAGATTGGAATTGCCGTCCAGGAACACGTTCTGCCGGCTGTCGCGGTACTGCCCCCAGAATTGCGGCTGGTCGAAGCCGACCGGGTTCCTGATCGGCGTGCGGTTGGTGGACACCGACCACTTGGACGGGTCTGGCGCCGAGCCGGCCGGCCCGTCGAACTCGTCGTGCCAGATGAAGCCGCCGGAGGCGCCCGCGGCCGGCGCAGCCGGTGTCGGGCGGGACGGGCTGGCTCCCGCGACCGGAGCCGGTATCGCGGCTGCCAGTGCGCCGAATCCCGCCATCATGATCATGCGGCGACGGTCCATCTGAGGCATGGCAAGGAAGATAGCAGCCCGCCTGGCGATGCGCGGACTCCGCCGACGCGTGGCGCAATACCTGGAGGTCAGCGACGGTGTGTCGGCCGACCCCGGGCCGGCTCAGCCCGGATCGCTCACCTTGACCAGCGTCTTGCCGATGTTGGCCCCGGTGAACAGTCCGTTGAGCGCGTCGACACAGGACTCGATGCCCTCGAAGATGGTCTGGCGGTGCTTCAGGCGGCCCTCGGACTCCCATTGACGCAGGTTGGCGAAGGCCTCGTCGAAGCGCCCCCACTGGTCCAGCGCGTTGAACCCCTGCATGAGCGCGGTCTTGGACAGCAAGTTCACGTAGTTGGCCGGGCCCGGGTGCTCCCCGGTCAGGTAACTGGAGATGACGCCGCACAGCACCACCCGGGCTTTGGGGGCCAGCCTGCCGAGCACTGCGTCAAGGATCGGTCCGCCGACGTTGTCGAAGTAGACATCGACGCGGCGCGGGCAGTGCTGTTTGAGCGCGGTCGGCAGGTCGTCGTTCTTGTAGTCGATGCAGGCGTCGAAACCGAAATCCTGCACCACCGCCCGGCACTTGTCCGGGCCGCCGGCGATGCCGACCACCCGGGCGCCGGCGATCTTGGCGATCTGCCCGGCCACCGAACCGGTGGCACCGGCCGCGGCCGAGACCACCACCGTCTCCCCGGGTTGCGGCCGGCCGATGTCGGTCATCCCGAAGTAGGCGGTGGCACCGGTGGGCCCGTACACGGACATGATCGCCAGTTGGTTGTCCTCACCCGGGATCGGCGTGCTGAACACGTCGTCGCGAATCAGGACGTACTCCTGGAAGCCGGTGAGCGTCGTGACGATGTCGCCGACAGCGTAAGCGTCGCAACGTGTTTCGACGACCTGGCCGATCCCGGCGGCGCGGATCACCTCGCCGATCTGCACCGGCGGCAGGTAGCTGGGCTGGTCGTCGAGCCAGGTCCGCACCGCGGCGTCCAGCCCGACGTAAGTGGTGCGCAGCAACGCCTCACCCGCGGCGGGTTCCGGTGCCGGGCGGGTGACCAGCTCGGTGTCCTCGGGCCGGACCAGCCCGGTGGGACGGCGGCGCAACACGATTTGACGATTCGGCAACTCGGGCACGCCGCCGAGCCTATTCCCACGTGCGGCGGGTGTGGGAGCATCTCGGCATGAACTCAGCTGAGGATCCGGAAGCCCGGATTCGCGAGTTGGAGCAACCGCTGGCCGACACCGCGCGGGCATCCGAATCGGGCGCCGCGGGCGGCTACAGCTATCCACCGCCGCCACCCGGGCCGATACCGCCGCCCTACGGCTACAACACGCCGTATCCCGGCACCGCGCCCAGGACGTCGTCCGGAATGCGCTGGTTCTGGATTCTGGCCGCCGTCGGCGTGCTCGGCGTGTTGGTCCTGGTGGGCGGTATCGCCGCCTACGTCGCCCGTCAGGTGTCCGAGAGCGAACCGGTCGGCCCGGCCGAGACGACGGCGGTGAGCACCGCGCCCGGCGCAACGCGGGGCAATCCGCCCACCGGCAAGACCCACGCACCAAGCGCGGGACCGACGTCCTCAGCGGCCGTCCCGGCCGCCGAGCCGGTCATCGTCTCCGGAATCAACGAGAACCGCTCGGTCAGCTGCGACGGCAACGAGATCACCGTCAGCGGCATCTCGAACACCGTGACGATCACCGGTCACTGCGCCACGGTCACGGTCTCCGGCCTGCAGAACATCGTCACCGTCGAGACCTCCGACGCCATCGACGCGTCCGGACTGAACAACAAGATCACCTACCACTCCGGCTCGCCGAAGATCAGCAAGTCCGGCAGCAACAACGTGGTCGAACAGGGCTGAGCGCCGGCTCAGTCGGTCGAGTCGCCGGCCGCGTCGTCGGTGTTCGGATCGTCCAGCACGCTGACCGCGATGCCGTACGGCAAAAACCGCACCTTGCGTTTGGGGTCGGTGTTGTTCTTGTTGGCGCGCAGTGCATCGAGTTCGGTTGCGTAGACCTGCTCGACCCGGGCGTCGCCGCCGGCATCCACCGAGTAGATCGCCCACACTCCGTCACCGATGTCGCCGGTGGTCTCCGGCTCCGGGCGGGGGCGCCGCGACGACGACAAATCCTCGAAGAGCGCCGACCAGCCCGATCGGGCGCCCGGGCCGCCGACGAATTTGCCGATGCGCTCGAAAGCGTCGCGCAGCCCCTCGGTACCTTCCCTGAGCACCCGGTCGAAGTCGTCGGGGTCGAAGCCGAATCCGCCACCTGAAGAACCACTGCCGCTCACGCGACCTCCTAAGTCGAAAGGGTTACCACCCAGTCTGCGCTCATCCGGCGGGTTGTGCCACGTGCCCGCCCGGCGTCACGGTGCCGGCGCCGGCGGGGCCGGCGGCGGGGGCGGCGGGTTGATCGGAATCGGGATCGAGAAGAACGGCAGGTGCAGGTAGGCCGTCATGACCGGCGTCGGCGCCGCGGGTGCCGGAGCCGGCGGCGCGGGTGCGGCCGGGGGCGGCGCTGATGGTGGCGGAGCCTGCTGCACCGGCGTCTGCACCGGCGGGGGTGCCTGGCGGGTGGGCTGCCTGCGGGGCTGGGGCGCCATGTTCACCGGGGCCTGGGCCGGTTTGGTGACCGTCTGCACCGGCGGCGCGGCGACCGGTGGCGGAGCTGCGGCCGGGGCCGGTGCAGCCACCTCGGTCGGCGGCGCCGCGGCCGGGGGCGCACTCGAGGCCGGTGCCAGCACCTGCGCCGGCAGCTCGGTGGCCGGTGCCCGCAGCGGCGGCGTCTGCACAATCGAGCGCGGGGCGGACTCCTGCGCCGCGGTCGGGCGCACATCGCCGGCCAGCGACATCACCAGCATCCCGCCCACCACGGCGGCGATGCCGGCCGCCGCGCCACTGACCAGCGCCAGCGGCCGGTGCCGCGCGAACAGGCCAGTCGCCGCGGGGTCGTGCTCGATGTCGCCCGCGTCGTCCACGGCGCTGTAGGCCAGGGAACCCTCGTCGACACCGGCCATCGCACACACATCGAGATAACTGGGGGTCAGTGCGCGCGAGTTCACCTCACCGGTGCCCGGGTCCAGCGCGTAGGCCAGCGCCGCGGTCGACGCCGCGAACAGCGGCGCGTTCGCCGAAGCCAGTGCGGCGCCGCGGGCCAGCGCCATCTCCGGCTCCTCGGCAATGCTGACCACCAGCGACGTCACCGCTTCCAGGGTGGGTTTGACGGCGACGACGTCGACACCGCACCCGACGAGGAACACCCCGTCGGCGCGGGATCCCGGCCCGTCGAGCCCGGCGACCATCGTCACCAGCTCGGCAGCCAGGGACTCGCGTAACGGCTGGCGGTGCAGGTCGACGATCGAGCCGTCTGCGACGTCGATGACGGCCAGCGTGGCGCTGTCGGTCTCGACGAACAGCATCGCGATGTGGCGGTAGTCGAGCGCGGCACCCACCGTCTGCGCCAGCGCGGCCGCGGCGAGCAGCGGAGACACCAGCATCACGCCCGTGATGTCGCGGGCAGCGAGTTCGGTGCGCAGCGCGGGCACCTGGCCGGGGTCGGTCCAGGTGACCCCGGTCGAAGTCAGTCGGCAGCCACCCTCGAGCGCGCCCTCACGGGTTCCGATCAGCGCGTCGACCGCTTGCGCCGCCGGTGACGAGGAGACTTCGATGTTCTCTTCTTCGACGGTGACGCCGTCGGCGTTGACCCCTTCGATCAGCAGCATTCGGACTGCCGAGGGCTCCATCGATACCCCGAGGACGATGTCCATAACCCCTCCAACCCCTCCAAGCCGTCGAGCTCGTTACAGGGTCTAGGCGAACCACCCACCGCGCGGCCGCCGTCGACAACATTCCGCCCCACGTGGGAGCGACCGGTTTTAACTGGCCTATATGCAGTTTGCCAGCTAAAAGCCTACCCGCGCACGGAGGGGACGGCTATGTGGGCAGGGTCGTCCGCTAGGGACTGCCCGGGGAGGAGAACGGGTTCTGCGGACCCGGGTCCGGCGGGACCTGGTTCTGCGGGACCTGATTCTGCGGGGCACCGTTGGCCGGCACCTGAATCGGGATCGGGACCGGCAGCAGCGGCACGTGTAACCACTGGGTGGTCATCCGCACCGACGACGGCGATTCCGACGGGCTCGGCACCTCCGCCGCGCTGGGCGCCTCGGCCGCACTCGGTGCCTCCGCCGCCAAGGCCGGCGCCGTGGTGAGCGGCGTCGTGGCCGCAGGCGGCCGGGTGGTGGTTACCGGCGCCGGTCTGGTGGTGGTCATCGACGGCACCGGGGGTGGCGGTGGCGGTGGTGGCGGCGCCGGTGTCTCCGCACTCGGTGGCGGCACCGGGCTGGGGACCACCGCCTGGCTGGGCGGCGGCAGCGGGCTGGGTTCGACCGGAGTGGCCGGCAGCGGGTTAGGCAGCGTGGCGCTGGGGGACGGCGGTGTGGGTACTGCGCTGGGGACCACCGGAGCCTTCTGCGGCGCCTGCCGGTGTTCGATGGCGGTCAAGGTGATGGCGACCCCGCCGATCGCGGTCATAGCGACCGCGGCACACAACCCGATGAGCACCTGCGACAACCGGAAGCGGCGCCACGGCGGTTCCCTGGGCGGGTCGATCACGTTCAGCCGCATCGAGAAGCAGGGGCCGTCCTCGTCGTAGGACTCCTTCTCGAACCGGGTCAGCACTTCCGGAAACTCGGTTTGCGACCATGCCAGCTCGCGGTCGGTCAGCGCATCATGATCGATCACCAGCAGGTCGCCGGCCGGCCGGTCGATCAGGCTGGTGCCCAGTGCCGCGATCGCCCCGGAATTCCTGGCCGGCATCCCGATCGACGTCCGGGTCCGCAGGTCCAGCAGGTCGCCGCGGTCGGCCAACAGCAATGCACCCTGCGCCGCGGCGCACACCGGCTGCGAGGCGGTCAGGATCGGCAACCGGGTGTGCACCGAAAGTCGCTGGGCCACAAGCGGGATGCTGGCGCCGCCGCCGACGGTGACCAGCGCGGCCAGGTCGGCGAAGCAGGAGTTGTTGCGCGCCAGCATGTCGTCGAATGCGTAGATGAACCCGGTCAGCCGGTCTTGGATCAGGTCCTCGAACGTGTCCCGGGTGAGCTCCACAGTGGTATCGGACCCGGCCAGCTCAACGGCCAGTTCGGTAACAGCATCAGCGGACAGCCGCTCCTTGGCCTCGCGGCACTGCACCCGCAACTTGTTCAGTTGACCCACGGCGGCGGTGCTGCCCGGATCGGCGTCCTGGTGACCGAGGGTGTCGATCACGTGCAGCAGCAGGGCCTGATCTAGCTGGTTGCCGGAAAAATCCTCGTAACGCATTGTGGCGCCGACAGGTTCGAAATCGTCCTTGGTGTCCAGCAGGGTGACCTGCGTTCCCGAGCCGCCGAAATCCAGCAGCCCCACCATGCCGGCGGACGGTAGTTCCGTCTCCGATTTCACCGCGGTCAGCGCCGCTGTCGCATCGGACACCAGGCGCGGGGCCATCCCACTGCGGACGAAGCCGACGTGCGTTCGCAGTGCGTCGCGCAATGCCTGCACGGTGCTCGGCTTCCAGTGCGCGGGAACGGCGATCGCAATCTCCGCGCAACTGGAATCGGCCCCGATCGCGACCACCATGGCCTCCAGCGCCTCGACCGTCAACAGGTCAGGGTCGTGCGCAGAGCCGTCCGGTGCGAGCAGCGCGACCGAATCGCCGATGCGTTCCACGAAGCTACTCATCGGGATGCCCAGCGCGGGCGTGCTCGAATCCGCCTCGGGCGGAACAAGTTTCGGGGCGCAGTGTGGATACAGGGTGAGCACGGCACGACGGGTCACGGGGGACTTCCCGTTCACCGCCGCGACCAAGTTCATGGTCCCGATCGACAACCCCAGCGGGTCGAACATATGGCGAATACTTTCGTCGACAGGGTCGGTGGCCAGCGCGTCAACCATATCCGCGACGACCGAATATGGTTCGGCACCAACCTCATTGGTATAGCCTCGTAGCCGTGTCGTCATCGAAAAGGTATGAGCGGCACCCTTGACAGAACCCACCGGGACCGGGGACTCCGCACCGGCACGGCAGCGATGTGCTGCAATGACCAGGTGAGCCTTGAAGAAGACGTGGTAACCCGGATCGCCGACGTCGAAGCGATCAAACAGGTCAAGTACCGTTACCTGCGCGCGATGGACACCAAGAACTGGACCGAGTTCGCCGACACGATGACCGAGGACATCGTAGGCGCCTACGGGTCCTCGCTGGGCAAGGAATTGCACTTCGACAACCGCACGGACCTGGTCGAGTATCTGAGCTCGGCGATGGGGCCCGGTGTGGTCACCGAGCACCGGGTGACGCATCCGGAGATCACCGTGACGGGTGACACCGCGTCGGGCATCTGGTACCTGCAGGACCGGGTCATCGTCGCCGAGTTCGACTTCATGCTGATCGGTGCGGCTTTCTACCGGGACTCCTACCGGCGCACAGCCGCGGGATGGCGGATCAGCGCGACCGGCTACGACCGCACCTATGAGGCGACGATGTCGGTGGCCGACCTCAAGTTCCACGTCAAACCCGGCCGGGCCCGGGCCGATACGGCGGACTGACCCGAAAGCGGTGTGCTACTTCGCGATCGCGATGACGGCGCCGGGCCGCAACCACTTGATGATCGAGACCAGGGTGGCGTCGTCGATCGCCACGCAGCCCTCGGTGGGCCCGCCGTCGGTGGTGTGAAAGAAGAACGCAGCACCCCCACCGGGCACTTTGTTCTTGTTGACGCCCATCACCACCGAATGCTTGTACTGCGGAATCTGCAGATTCTCGCTTTCACCGGTGTTGAAGGGGCACTGGGCTTTCTGACACACCTGCATGGAGTTGAAGGTGGGGCTGTGGTCGTCGCCGCTCCACCAGTGGTTCGGCCCCACTTGCGTATAGGGAAGTCCGCCACCGGGATTCGGTGCGGTGCCGAATGCGGAGTCCAGGCTGTAGACCCCCATCGGGGTGGCCGGATAACCGCTCTTGGCCTGCGGTGCCATCCCCGCCGAACCGACGTGGGTGGGGATTCCGGTCTTCAGCGCCTGCCAGCCGGTCCCGGTGCGCTGGTAGATGTCCATCTTCGCGTTGGACCCGCCGGTGGAGACCACCGAAACGACCTGTGTCGCGTTGCCGACCGAGTTGGCGAACCACGGATTGCCGGCAGCCGCAGCGACCTGTGCGAACCCCGTGGCCCACACGACGGCGCACACCGCAGCACACAGCAGAGCAACCAGTCGGCGCATCGTTTCATCGTCAGACCGCCGCGGGTAAGGGTCAAGTAAAGGTTAAGGCCCGATTGGGTCACGCGGCCGTGACTCGGCATCCCCGACCGGCTCGGCCGTGCCCGGCCGGACGGGTCGAAACACCCACAGGCACAGCAGGAAATACACATAGCCCAACGCCCAGCCCGCGATCACGTCCGAGGGGTGGTGCACGTTGAGCGCCACCCGGGCCACACCGACGGTGAATACCGCCAGACCGCCCACGGCGCCCGCGGCGACGCGCAGCCGCCGGCTTGTGCACATCGGCCACAACAGGGTCAGCAGCGCGAGCACGGTGGCCGTCGCCTCGAGGGCATGGCCGGACGGAAACGACGTCTCCCGGGCGACCACCAGTGCCGTCGACGGTCGCGGCCGGCCGGCCAGGCCCTTGGCCACCAAGGTCACGAACCCGTTGAGCGGTCCGCAGCACAACAGCAGCAGCGCCATGCGCGCCCGGCGCCGGGACAGCGCGATGACAGCCAGCGCGAATCCCAGCAACCGCAGCGGGACCGGCCCCAGGACGAAGGACACCCCGGCCCAGAACCACACCCAGCCGGGATGTGCCACGCCGATCTCGTGCGCCGGATTGAGCAGCGACCAGTCGAACGCGTGCAGCCAGCCCCACTGCCGGCGGTGCCCGACCCACAGCGCGGCGTAGAGGACCAGCGCCGCCACCGCCAGCCAAGTTGGCCACGACAGACGCCGGGTGATCGTCACGCCGGTCACCGCGACACCGGCACCAGGGTCGATGCGGGCCTGACGGAACCGCCCCATACTGGCGTCATGGCCGTGATTGTTCGTAAGTTGTTCGGCGTCGGCAAATTGCCTGCCGAGCTACGGGCTCAGCTCGACGGCGAGGGTTTGCTCCACCTGGCCGAGTGCATCCCGGTGACCAGGAGGTTCAGTGGCGCCATTCCGGGCATCCGGTCCCAGGGCAGCGTCGCCGGCTATGTCGGCGCACTGGCGTTCACTTCGCAGCGGGTGCTGGCGACGCTGTCGGTGGTGCCCAAGCTCGCCGGACGCGCGGTGGACGTGCGCTGGGACGCGGCCGACCGCGGAGCGGCGACCGCGGAGATCTCCGCGACGGGATTGCAATTCGACCTGGACACCGCCGCGGTCGACGAGCGGTTCCACGGGCATCTCTCGCTGCATTTCAAAGACACCATCGGCGAGGACGTGCTGGCCCGGCTGCCGCGGCGGTCGCTGGCGTTCGACGTGCCACCCGAGTACGTGTTCCGCGCGGTGGGCGTCAGCTACAGCCCATAGTTCCTACGATGGCGGGGTGACCGATCACGCGTTCACCGTGGCAGAACGCCGTGCCGTATACCGCGCGATCGCCGAGCGACGGGACATGCGCCGCTTCGTGGCCGGCGGCGAGGTGCCCGAGGAGGTGCTGACCCGGCTGCTGCACGCTGCGCACGCGGCCCCCAGTGTGGGCCTGATGCAGCCGTGGCGTTTCATCCGGATCACCGAAGACCGGTTGCGCCGGCGCATTCACTCGCTGGTCGAGGCGGAACGGGTACTCACCGGTGCGGCACTGGGCCCGCGGGAAGCCGAGTTCCTGGCCTTGAAGGTCGAGGGCATCCTGGACTGTGCTGAGTTGCTGGTGGTGGCGCTGCCCGACGGACGGGCCGCGCACATCTTCGGCCGGCGCACGCTGCCGCAGATGGACCTGGCCTCGGCCTCGTGCGCGATTCAGAACCTGTGGCTGGCGGCGCGGGCCGAAGGCCTGGGCATGGGTTGGGTGTCGTTGTTCGACCCGCAGCGCTTGGCCGGGCTGCTGCAGATGCCCCCCGGCGCGGAACCGGTGGCGATCCTGTGCCTGGGACCGGTACCGGAGTTCCCGGACCGGCCCGCGCTGGAACTGGACCGCTGGGCGGTGGCGCGCCCGTTGCACGAGTTCGTCGCAGTGAACCAATGGAGTCCGGCGCTGCCCGTGGAAGGGCCGGCAGGAGGGTGAGGCCACGTTGACCGAGGCGCACGCAGCACAGAACCGGCAGAACATCCTGCTGGTGCACTGGCACGACCTGGGACGTCACCTCGGGGTGTACGGCCACCCGGACGTATCGAGTCCGCGGCTGGATCGCCTTGCCGCCGAGGGCATTCTGTTCACCAGGGCGCACGCCACCGCGCCACTGTGCTCGCCGTCGCGCGGGTCGCTGTTCACCGGTCGCTACCCGCAGAGCAACGGCCTGATCGGCCTGGCGCACCACGGCTGGGAATACCGCGGCGACGTGCGCACCCTGCCCCAATTCCTGGGCGAAGCAGGCTGGTACTCAGCCCTCTTCGGCATGCAGCACGAAACGTCGTATCCAAAGCGGTTGGGGTTCGACGAGTTCGACGTATCCAACTCCTACTGCGAGTACGTGGTGGACAAGGTCGGGCAGTGGCTGCACGAGTGGGTGCGGGACCGTACCGCCGACACCGTCGGGCGGCCCTTCCTGCTCACGGCGGGGTTTTTCGAAACGCACCGGCCCTACCCGCACGACCGGTACGAGCCGGCGGACAGCGCGGCCGTCGAACTACCCGACTACCTGCCCGACACACCCGAGGTGCGGCAGGACCTCGCCGATTTCTACGGGTCGATCAGCACCGCGGACGCCGCGGTGGGCACGATATTGGACACGCTTGCCGACACCGGGCTGGACACCAACACCTGGGTGGTGTTCTTCACCGACCACGGCCCGGCGTTCCCGCGGGCGAAATCCACCCTGTACGACGCGGGTACCGGCATAGCACTGATCGTCCGGCCACCCACCGGGACGGCGGTGACTCCGCGCGTCTACGACGAGTTGTTCAGCGGCGTCGATCTGCTGCCCACCCTGCTGGGTCTGCTGGGTGTGGACGCGCCCGCCGACATCGACGGCATCTCACATGCCGATGCGCTGACCGCGGCGGACGCGCACGCACCGGTGCGCGACCACGTGTACACCACGAAGACCTACCACGACTCGTTCGATCCCATTCGGGCCATCCGCACCAAGGAATACAGCTACATCGAGAACTACGTCCCGCGCCCGCTGCTGGATCTGCCGTGGGACATCGAGGCCAGCCCGTCGGGACTGGCCATCGCCCCGTTGGTCACCGCACCCCGCCCGGAACGCGAACTGTACGACCTGCGAGCCGATCCCACCGAGACCACGAACCTGCTGGCCGGGGCGAACGGCGGCGGCGAACGGAATTCCATCGCGGCGGATCTCGCCGTTCGGCTGCATGATTGGCGTCAGCGCACCGGTGACGTGATTCCGTCGGACTTCGCCGGCACCCGCATCGCCGAGCGATACACCGAGACCTACCTGCAGATCCATCGCACCCCGGCCACCAGCCGGTCGGCGATCGCGGTGGACCGCGGCATCGAAGACGAGGTCGAGCCCGGGCTAACGACCTGAGCGGGCGGCGCCACCGACCTGGGCCACCAGGAACACCCGCCGGAACGGAAAGATCGTCGTGCCGTCGGGCCGCGGCGGGTATGCGTCGTCCAGCAGCGGGACGAGTTCGGCGCGGAACTGCTCCCAGCCCTCGTCGTCCAGGCGTTCGCGCACCGGCACCAACGCGGTGCCGGTGATCCACTCCAAAACCGGGTGCGCACCGGTCAACTGGTGCAGGTAGGTGGTCTCCCAGACGTCGACCCGGCAACCGGCGTCCATCAGCAGATCGGCATAGTGCGACGGCGGCTGCACCACGGCACCCACCCGAAACGGGATGTCCCGCATGATTTTTGCGTACGGCTCACGACGCGCCAGGGCCCGCACCACGGCGTGTGACGGCGTCTCGAAGTTCCCCGGCACCTGCACGGCGATCCAGGATCCGGAGGGCAGCTGTTTGGTCCACCGGACCAGCAATTCGGAGTGCTCGGGCACCCAGTGCAAGGCCGCATTGCTGACCACCACGTCGGTGTCGGGCTGGGGCTTCCAGTTGCGCAGGTCGCCGGTGGTGGCATCGATTCCGCGTTCCCGGGCGGCCGTCACCATTTCCGGGGAGCTGTCGATCGCCTCGATCACCGCGCCGGGCCAGCGTTTGGTGAGGTAGCGGGTCAGATGACCGGGACCGCAACCCAGGTCGACCACCCGGCGGGCCCGGTCGGCCCCGACCCGGGACAGCAAGTCGTAGAACGGACGGCTGCGATGATCGGCGAAAGCCAGGTAGACATCGGGATCCCACATATCGGTCCTCCTGATCGACACCGTCGAGCGTGTCCGGGTGTGTCTTAGACAAACCGTATTACCGGACCCCACCACACATCGCAGCAGCCGGGGGGAAATTGTCGATATCAACGGGGTCGTTTCCCACCGCGGTCACCGACCGCGCCCGAGTTACGATCGGCGAGATGTCCGAGATCCCAGAGGTGACCGCCGAGGCGGATCCGATCAGCCCGCCGGTCCCGGTTCCCGATGTGCCCGGGGCCGACGCCACGGTCGAGGGACTGCCCGCTCGCTCGGCACTCTCGCTGCGCCAGCGCCTGGTGGTGGAGGCCTCGGCGATCGGCGATGTGGCGCTGCGCACCGCGGCGTCCTCGCTGCTGGCCACCACGGTGGCGCCGGCCGTGGTCAGCGCCAACCTGCGCCGCGTCAATTCCGCCGGTGAACGCAGCAACCTGAGGTTCTATGCCGAACTCGGGGCCGAGCAGGATCCACGCAAGTCGTTCCCGGCGCCGGCGGCACCGCCGCAGAACGTGCGACGGCAGCCCAGCCGGCTCGCCGAACGGGTGGCGCTGGCCACCATCGACAACATCGCTTTCCCCAGCAGCTTCCGGGCCGTCAACCCCGCGCTGCGCAAGCGGTGGAGTGCGTTGTCCGCCAACAACATCGTGCACGCCCAGCATTGGCGGCACGACGACGGGCCGCGACCGACGCTGTGCGTGATCCACGGCTTCATGGGTTCGTCGTACGTGTTCAACGGACTGTTCTTCTCGCTGCCCTGGTATTTCCGGTCCGGTTACGATGTTTTGTTGTACACCTTGCCTTTTCACGGCAAGCGGGCCGAAAGATGTTCACCTTTCAGCGGTTACGGCTACTTCGCCGGCGGGCTGAGTGGCTTTGCCGAGGCGATGGCTCAGGCGGTGCACGACTTTCGCTCGGTCGTGGACTACCTGCAGGGCACCGGTGTCGAGCGGATCGCGCTGACCGGACTGTCACTGGGGGGCTACACGTCGGCCCTGGTGGCCTCGGTCGACGACCGGCTCGAGGCCGTCATCCCCAACTGCCCCGTCGTCACACCCGGCGATCTGTTCGCCGAATGGTTCCCGGCCAGCACCCTCATGGGCCTGGGTCTGCGACTCACCGGCATCAGCCGCGCGGAACTCAGCGCCGGCCTGGCCTATCACGGTCCGCTGAACTACCAGCCGCTGCTGCCCAAGAACCGCCGGATGATCATCACCGGCCTGGGCGACCGGATGGCACCGCCCGAGCACGCGGTGGCGCTGTGGGAGCACTGGGACCGGTGCGCGCTGCACTGGTTCCCCGGCAGCCACGTGCTGCACGTCAGCCAGCTGGACTACCTGCGCCGGATGACGCCGTTCCTGCACCAGTTCATGTACGACTGAGCCGTCAGTTGCGCCCCACCGCGATGACCTGGGTGGCGGCCTCACTGTTGGGCGCGCGGTGCGCGCCGGCGGCCCGCGTGGTCCAGGCCAAGCCGGCCAGCAGGTCGGCGGGTTCTTCGGTGTGCCCGGCGAGGCGCTGCGTGGACAGCGGATCCAGCGCCGCCAGCGCCGGCCGTTGGTTCCCGCGTTCCAGGGTCAATCCGGCTGCGGGTGCCGCGCTGCCCGGCGCCTGATCGGCCCGGAACGCGCACGCCGCGGCAACCGTGTACGGGCTGCCGTGGCCGCCGCGCGCAATCTCCAGCGCCGACCAGGTCTCGCGCGCTGACTGCGCGCGCACCTCGCTCAACACCTCGGCCAGCTCACCGTCAACCGTAACCCGGTATGCCGCAACATAATCCGATGCGCCCAGCTGCACCGCACGCCACGTCTCGCGAGTTCCCTTCCCGGCCGGCGCGGGCAGCAGTTCCGGAACGTCCTCGGGCACCACCGTGGCGGCTTCCCACCCGATTTCGCGCAGGTGGTCGGCGAGGCGGCGGGCGGCCACCTCAGCAGTCTCGTGCAACGGGATCCGCGACGACCGGGCCTGCAGTGCCGCCAGGTTGTCCACGGCGGACAACGTCAGACCGATCCAGGTCTCCCGGCGGCCGGAGGCAGTGTCCCGGTTGGTGATCCGGATGCTGTCCGCGCGGATGCCGTAGCAGTCCAGGTAACCGGCGATCAGCGGCAACGGCAGCGCGTCGGACTCCGAGGGGCCCGGACCGACCCGCAGCAGGGCCGTGGTGCGGGTGTCGGCGTCCGGGTCGGGCGCCGGACCGCCGCCCCGAAGCAGGATCGCCAGCCGGCGACGCAGGATCGTGGTGAAATACAGCCCGCGCCAGCGGCCGAACAGCAGAATCAGTGCGACGACGGCAATGCCGATCAGCAGGTAGGCACGGGAGGACTGCCAGGGATAGGCCATGACGGCGGGCACCGCGGCCAGCAGGGCCAGGGTGATCCGGCCACTGCCCGGCTTCCAGGTGGATCCGGTGAGTCGGCTCACGGGGTGGGCTCCTTTCGGCGGCGCACTACCGCCACCGTTGCGGCGGTGACTATGACGAGCAACGTCAGCACGCCGGCACCGGTCAAAGCGACGTTGCGGGGGGTGGTGTCCTCGGCGGCCGGTGGCGGCGGCACGGTGACCGGCCGCACCGACGGCGGCGGGTTCGCCGGACCCTCGGGCAACTGCCAGGTGAGGGCCGCTACCGGATCCAGGGTGCCGGCGCCGACGACGTTGGACGGGTCTCGGGGACCGTTCTGCGCGGTTGCGGTGAGGCGGCGCACCACCTCGCCGGCCGGCAGTCCGGGATACTTCGCGCGCACCAATGCCGCCGCGCCCGAGACGTAGGCGGCCGCATAGCTGGTGCCGCTGAGCGCGATCAGCTGCTGGTGGTCGTCGGGCAACCCGTTGGCCAGGCCGCCACCGTCACCGTTGCTCACCGACGCGATGTTCTCACCGGGTGCGGCGATCCCCACCCACGGTCCGGACATGGTGAACTTCGACGGACGGCCGTCGGAGCCCACTGAGGCGACCGACAGCACATACGGCTGCCACCAGGACGGCACCGAGACCGACCGGACGCCCGCCCAGTTGCGCGGGTCGTTGGGCCGGCTCAGGTCGGTCAGCGGATTGGAGTCGCAGGACGTTCCGCCCGCGACCGAGCCGGTCGGCCCGGTGTTGCCGGCGGCGGCCACGATCACCGCGTCCTTCTCCACCGCCGCGTACTTGATCGCCGCGCCCAGCGCGGCCTGGTCGACCGGGCGATCTGCGGGCAGGCAGGTGATCGCGGAGATGTTGATCACCCGGGCGCCGCGGTCGGCGGCGTGCACGATGGCCCTCGCCAGCCCCTCGATGTCGATGGCGGCGCGCGCCGCGGCCGGATCACCGCCGGAGGTGCGCGGCGAGAACTTGGCCGATGTCACCCGGATGGACAGCAGCCGGGCCGCCGGAGCGACCCCGGAGAAGCCGTCGTCACCGGGCTGGCCGGCGACGATCCCGGCGACCAGGGTGCCGTGCCCGTCGCAGTCGGTCAGGCCGTCGGTGGACTCCACGAAGTCACCGCCGGCATCGACGTTGGTCAGCCGCGGCCCCGGCCGCACCCCGGTGTCGATGATCGCGACCAGTTGACCTTCACCGCGGGAGAACTGCCAGGCCGCCGGAAGATTCAGCGACGTCTGACTCGGGGTGGGGTTGCCCGCGTCGGTGCCCGGCATGACCCCGGAGACGCTGCACTGGCCGCGCTGTTCCATCGGCTGCACAGGTCCCGGGGAACCGCTGGGCGGTTGCGCGGCGGCGTCCACCACCGGCGGACTCACCGCCAGCGCCGGTGGCGCCGCCAGGCCCGCCTGCAAGGCCAGCAGGCTGGCTGCCAGGCAGGCTGATCCGGCACGCATCATCGATTGAGCACCCAGGCGAACAGCCCCACCAGGAACGCCATCACCGGGATCAGCGAGGCATCCAGGCCCACCGCGACGAAGCCCAGCAGGCGACGCAGCGGCAGCGAGTAGCTGTCCGGCGCGGCGATGGCCGGGTTCAGGGCCACCACCACCCACGCCAGCACCAGCACGGCGAGCACCAGCACCGTCACGAGGGCAGCGACGTATCGGCCGGTCGCGGTGTAGTACACCAGCAGCACGGCGCCCACCAGGAAGGGCTGCGCGAGCAGCCAGGACTTGCAGGCCGCCGAATCCCACACCCGGGCCCGCAGCGTGGCCGCCAGCGAGGTCGCCACCACCACGTACCAGCCGGCGACGCTCAGCGTCTCGGGACGCAACGCGATGGCCACCGAACCGGCGACGCTGAGCAGCACGGCGGCGGCGATGAATCCGTTCTGGTGTGCGTCACCGATGCGCACCCGCCGCGGCAGATCCTCGAGCACCCGCAGCGACGGCGGAGCCGGCGACGGGTCACCCGGTGCCGGGATGACGGGCAGCGGGAACCGCGCCCACAGCGCCGAAAGCTGGGGCGCCTGAATGGTGATCAACAGCGCCGCGACAATCAGCCCGCAGCCGATCGTCAGAGTTGGTAAATGCCAGAGCAATTCGGCACCGGCCGCCAATGCCACCGCCAGGCCCACCACCGCCGTCGTGGTGAAGAATGCCGCGGCGCGCTCCCGCTCGGTGCTGGGCACGATCAGGGCGACCAGCGACCACGCGGCCACGCCGGCCGCGGCCAGCAGGATCTGGGCGGGTCCGAACCGGCCCGGCACCGCCAGCGCCAGCGCAGCCGCGATCGGCACCAGCGCGGTGATCGACAACGCGATCCCGGTGCGCGGGGAACGCGTCGTGGTCAGCAGGCCGGTGATGGCGATCAGTGCAGCGACCGCGCTGACCGCGACCAGACCCGCCAACGCCCCGGTGGCGACCCGGTGGGTGACCGACAAGCCGGTCGCCACCAGCGTCAGTACGAGGACCGCGGCCAGCGCGCCACGACGGATGTGTTTGATATCCCAGGGGTTTCGCCGCGACGTCGAAAAGATCATCGCCGCGTCGGCGATGTCCTCGACGATGCCCGGCGCCGCGGGACCGGCGGGCACCGGCTGCAGCGCCAGCAGATCACCGTCGACCACGCCGACGGTGTCCAGGCTGGCGTCCAGGCTGAACGGTGCGCCACCGATCGGCGCCAGGCTCAGGTGGGTGGCCGCCCCGGCGTCGGCGGACTCACCCGCATGCCCGTTGCCGGCCGCGGGAACCACCAGACGCTGTACCGCAGGCAGGATTTCGCGCAGCGGCAACTCGGCGGGCAATGCCATTTCCGTCAAACGACTGTCCGCGAGGATGGCGACGCGAACGATCGGCATGACGGTCCCGGCCGTCACTGGACCACCGAACTGTGTGGGGGCCGTTGCTGCAGCATCGTGCTCTCTTTCTGATTCATCTCTTGGGGTCGTGAATTGCTAGCTGGTCTGGGCGGAGAAGTCTCGGGCCAGCCGGTGCCCGGGGAACCACTCCCCGTCCGGCAGGTAGGAGGTCAGTTGTTCGATCGCCACGGCGGTGGCGAACGTCGTTCCGGGCGCGAAGGTCGAAACCCATTCGCCGTCGAACGCGCGGGTCGGGCTGACCAGGACCCGGCCCGCTGCGGTGTCGACCAGGCTCATGCCGACCTCAGTGGTGGTGTGCCGGCCGTCGCGGTTGCAGCCCGCGACGATCTCGACGTAACTGCGCGATCCGGCGAAGACCGACTCCACCACCGGTCGCGCCGAAGCCGGGATGCCCAGGTAGTCAAGGACTTCGGCGAGCGGAGCACCGGCGCGCAGCCGCTCGTCGGCCCGGGCCCCGACGCGGGTGGGCATGTTGAACTCGTCGAACCGGGCCGGCGGCCGGTTCGCCAAACCGACCCCCAGCACCGGGACCAGCGCCCGCGGGTCGTCGATGTCCATCGCTGTGAAGGTGACCAGCTGCGCGCTGCGCAGCGCGACCACCGTCTTACCGGCGCGCTGCGCCACGATGCCGCGCAGCATGTCGCCGGCGCCGTCGGGGCGGGTGGGTCCCAGGTACCGCAGATCGAGCCATCGGTCCGGGAAGCACACCACTTTGATCCAGCCGGCGACGCTCGGGTTGATGACCGCATCCGGCGTCATCAACCCCATCCGGGTCAGCTCGTCGCGCTGACGATCGAGAAACGCGGCTCGTTGCCCGCCATCACGGTAGGGCATGGTGATGGCGAGCACCCACGGAAAACTGCCCGCCCCAACGGTTTCCGCGATGAACCACGCCTGGTCGACCGTCAGCTCGACGGCATTGGGCGTCGAGTTCATCTAGGTCTGTCTCTGGTCCGGCTATGCGGCTGCTAGCCGCCCCACTTGGCGGCTTCGGCACCGTCGCGGGCCAGCATGGCCATGGTGTTGGCCTCATGGGTGCTGGCCATCGACTGATAGGCCCGCACCAGATCGGT
>NZ_JBVAXK010000020.1:0-39787 GCF_055419285.1 Mycobacterium sp. IDUB_28
AACCCACCCGACCATCCAGAGGAGGACGCTCAGTAAATACCGCGCAACGGTGCCTCATTCAGGTTGACAGGTTCCGCAGCGCCGATACCAAGCCGCCGTGGTTGTCGGCAGCTGTCGTGATAACCCGCTGTGCGAGCGTCGAAGACGTTGCGCGCCAAGCAGCGTGATCGGCGGTGAAGCCAGAAATTAACGTTGCGGCACGAAGATGGAGCCACGTCTGGTCCGACTTTCCCCATGTGACGGTTGTGTCTTGCGCCCACTCCTTGAAGTCCTCACGTGCTTTCTCCTGCAGGCCCCACGCGACCTCTTGAGTGCGCCACCATGCAGCCAGTGTGTCTCTTCCGGTGACTGCGTCGGCGACGTTGCGCGAACCGAACGAGCTGACGCCGAAGACCAAATCAGCGGCGGCCCCGACTATCGCCATGGCGGTGGGATCGTGTGGGGCCACGGTGCGCAGACTTTGGACCTCAATGGCTACCTGCATTGCCTCCTCTAGAGAGCCAGTTTCGGCGAGGCATCGCGCACGGTGGATTAGCAACCATGAGTGGTCAACCGGTTCACAATCGTCAGCGGCGATGAGCGGGACAAGTATTTCCAGCGCCGCAGCGGGCTGGTGCGCCTCTACGAGCAGAGCAGCGACAACTGCGGCGGCGGCGGCACGTTGGTGAGGGGCTGAATCTTTAGCTTGAATCAATTCTCGGAGCGCATCAGGATCGTGTGCATCGACCAGGGTGTCGTACAAGGCGGCGTAGAACCGCCATTCCCACTCCGTAGACGCCCGGCAGGCCTGCAGATCAGGAGCTTTGGTCTTCCAGTAGGGCGGTTTGGATGGGTGAAGTTCTTTTAGTCGCATCTTCACCAAGAGCGCCATTGCCTCATCCGCTTGGTAGGCGTCCACCGCAAGATTCGGGTGCGGGGCAATGAGGCGCGGCGTTAGGAGGGCATGCCGTAGGCGGTCGGGGCGCAGGATCGGTTCGTTGCCTTGAAACGCGCTTCCTTCCCATTGGACGGGTCGGCGCTGACCCGTGGCAACGTCGAGAAGAGCGTCGAGGTGCTCGGCGTCGATAGTGTTGTCGGCAGGAACGAGGATCTTGGAGCCCTTACCGGTAGTCACAAACCGATCAGGGGTGATTGGCACCCAATACGATGTGCCTGTGCTGAGATCGTGCAACACGAGGATGTGCGGCACATCGTGATCTTTCCAATACTTGAAGTGTTTGCCGTCGCTGTCGGAGAACCACCACCCCACGATCTGGCCCGAATCGTCACGCTTCGGTGATGTAAACCATGAGTCGCCAGATTTCACCTGAGCACCGATTAAGGCACCTAGATCGAAGCGACGTCGGTCGCGTGCCATGAGCCATAGATCTGTGCCCAGATCATGCTCAATGGGGTTGGGAGCGACTCCCCAGCCGAGTTTGATGAATTGCTGCTGTACGGCGGTTTGTCCTGACGCGCCTGTCAGGCCGGATTGGCTTGCCCTCATTCGCAATATCTCCTAGCGGCGGTTGTTTCGGGCTCTGGGACTGGTCAGGTCTTCACCTTCTTGAGCGTGGCGTTCGCAATCGGTGCAGCGGTGGGCGCGGGCCTTATCCACCACCGCCTGCTCGAACAACCCTTCACAGTCATGCTGCGCTGCACCCTGCGCGGCAGCTATGCCGATCACGACGTCGTAGTGGAGAGCGGGGTCAACCATTAGGTGCATGCCCAGCTCGGTGATCCTGCCGTCGCGTGGATGCCAGTCGCGGTGCGGGTATGTACTTCCCAGTAGCGGGTCGAGTGAATCGATTGTCTGCTTCCACAAGTTCGGCCAGTTCCTGCGGGGACCGACCACGAAGGCGAGTTCGAGCCTGACGGGTCCGGCTTGCAGTTCTCCCGCGCCTATGACGGCGGCGCGGATCTGCTCCTTGAAGGCGACCGTCGATGCCGATGCGGTCGTTCTCGTGACCAGCACTTCCGACGGCGGACGTATCTCGCGGGCAACTTCGATCCGCACAAACGACTGCTCGCAGTGTTGCTTTGTGCACCAGACCGACAGCAGGCCGGGATCGTTCAGGTGATGGGCGAGCGGATACGCATAGTTGTCGAGGTCGGCTGCATCGAGCAAATCCCGCGTGGCCGGGAGCCCGACGTCGAGGCGGAGCGCCCACGGTCCGTCGATCCGGGAGTCGGCGACCAGAGCTTCGGTGTCTTCCAAATACGCCCGCAGTCGAACCTGGTCCGGATCGTCCGCCTTGTTCCACGATGCCAGCCGAGGCGCGACCCTCAACTGCAGCGGGTGATTTTCAGGACGGGCATACCAGCGCATCGGCATAAGGTAGCGCTGCGCACCGACAAGTCGTCGAGATCAGTGCCGACACCGTCCAACCGCGCCTTCACCGTTCCCGTCGGTCAGCGCGTAACACTCTGCCTCACAATCCCGTCAAACTCCCAGCGTTGAGAACTACGGGTTTTGATACGGGTTCCAAGACAGCCGACGGACTCCTAATGCCGAGAAGCAGGTGCGGCAACAACGATGATGCTCAGTCGCATCAACCCATCGTTTTCGAGATCACGCAACGCACAAGCCCCGCGCACCGCCGCGTCGCTAAAACGCGCTGGCCGTCTACGAAGCCAGGTAACGAGAGGCGAAGGCAAACACCTGTGGTGCCCAGGGGGTCCATCCTGGCGTTTCGCCTGGCACTTCCGGATTCCAGTTGTTAACGAGCGCCCGAGTACCAAACTTTCTCTCAAACAGGGAATCAAAGTCCATGATGGTTCGGCAATTGAGGCGCAGATCAGGGTAAAGAATCTCGCAGACCTTCCGATTCGCAGCTGTCAGCGGAGAATAGACGTCATCGAGTAGGTCGACTATGTCGGGGTCGTGCTGCATCTCTTGGAACTCTCTCGCGGCTGAAGCACTGAGCTTCGTCGACTGGCTAACCCTTCGTCGATCGATCCCTAACCGGAAGCGGGTCTCGACGCGGCCCTGTATGGCGAAGGCGCGAGCCGATAGAGCCACGACCTCCATCGTGTGGTGGGTCATCAAATTCCGAAGGCTGTAAAGAAGCCGGTATCCGCGATTGGAATCGTAGATGTCTGCAAATATTGCCTTCGTCGCCGCACGGACGACCTTGTCGCCGTCGTGCAGTTCGCTCACCAACTGGTAGGCCTGTTCTTGGTGATACACCAAGGCCGATGCGACTGATAGCACAGCAGCGCGCAGTTCTGTTGCCCAGTGCAATGCCTCTTCGGGCCGTGTCTCCGGCGAGAATCCGCTGTCGGCGAAGGCCTGGTTCGCTACTGCGATTCCGGCGCGGAGGTCTCCTGCGGACACGAGGAAGTAGGCGAAGACGCCGCCGAAGACCATGTCGAAGATCTGGCGATAAGCCTCCGAATACCGCAAGTGATCGTCTGGCGATAGGATCGCCAGCTGCTCAATCGACGGTATGTTCGGGTTGGCCGGGTCGGCCCCGATAAGGAGGACACCGCGAGGATCGATGGGAAGGCTAGCGCCATTCGTCACAGACCGCTCCTCCATCAGTGCTCACCAGGTTCAGACGGCGAGCCCTTCCCGACTTCCGTTGAAACGGAACCATTTCCACCTCCATCAGGCATTGTCGGCGAGCACTGCAAACCCATGAACCGGCTTATCTCAACATCGATGAGTTCCTCGATCACCTGAATCTCCCCGACCAAGGCAGATAGTGTTGTCAAGGACCACCCCGCCATCTCAAAGCTAGCTGGGTCAGATCTGCCGAGTCGCCGTTTCATCGTTTGGCCGCCAACTTCGTTTGTGCCCCAAAGGAATACACCATGAACAACGTGGTGTCGAGCGTCAAGCGCGCGCTTCAGTCGCTGCGCAAGTTCGGCAGTGGAAACCGCTTCGAGGGCTTTGCAGAGGCGTTCCCCTGACGCCGCCCAATCTCGATGCGGCGTCGCCTCGCGGATCCCGTGGTGCAGGGTTATCAGCTCTCCCGCCTTGTCCTCCGCCCATGCGGCGTACAACACGACGAGCCCCACTGCTCGCAGGAGTTCGTCTGGATAGTTCAAGTAGTTCGCATCGCGCACAGAAAGGCACACTGCCAGTCCGCGATCGCTGTCACCACTCAATTTGAGTGCTTAGGACGATTGCCCGGGCCCCTCGCAATGGTCACGGCGCGAACATGAGTCGTGCTGTGCATCGGCAGTTCGCGATTTTCAGTCCCCTGAGCCCCCGATGATGGTGTCAGGGTCGGGCCTGGTGTGCGATCCCCGAGGGGAGAAGGGAAAGAAGTGTTGGTTTGAGGGCGATAGATCGCGACGGTCTCGTTCCCGAAGTGGCAGCTCGATCTTGGACGGCTGGTTTGCGTCGAGATCGAAACGAAGGGCCTCAACGATGTCCTCTGGACGGCACCGTTCACCGACCAGTTGGATTTGGATTCCGCTGATCCTGCGCTTGCCTGTGGCGGCATCGCGGCCCGCCGTCGCCATCCGGTGGTTCGTGGTGTGGACGATGTCCGGCGATCCCGACGAACGCCCCTTAAGAAGCACGGCGTTGACGTAGGCACTTGAGAAGGTCCATGTCTCTGCGCTGACGCCGGTATACGCGCGGCGGGCCGCCCCCCAGATCGACTCCAACGCGTTAAGTGTCAGCTCAACTAGTCGGATGTCAGCTTCAAGTGCCATGCTCGTGATCGCAAGATTCCACTCAAAGTGTTCCGACGGCGGATTCTCCGCGTTGGGGACCGTCCGCAGGTGGGCAAGAACTGGGCCATTGATGAAGTTGGTTGTTTTGTACGGTTGTTTCAGCTGCACCTTCATATCCGCGTTGGCGATGCTGCTCAAGCCGTGCTTTGCGCTGTTGTAGAGCGATGCATCGCCAAGCAGCCTCGAACCCACGTAGACCATCAAGTCGATCAGGCCATTGATCTGGTCGTCCCACGTCTCAACGTCGAGGTCGACCCCAGCATCGTCGGGGTCGTGGCCACCCAGAAATGCCAGGCCAAGTTCGCGCCGGTCCCATTGGTTCTGGTCTTGGTGGACGAGAGCGTCGACCTGCTCCTTGAACTTGCGAAAATTGTTCAGTTTGGCAATTTCCAGCCAAGGGCATAGCGGTTGACGGCGATGGGCGAAGTAGGCGCGAATGAGTGTCTCTGCGACGTGATGGAAGAGCACGGTCATTTCCATCGCGGCATATCGGAGCCGCGTATCGGTGTCGGAAACCGGCAGCCACAGAGTGGCTCCGCTCGGAAGGGTTACTGGCTCTGCCTCTGTATTGGCATGAGCGGCAACGCTATGCAGGCGGGTGCGGAAGTACTCTGATGGATTGCTTCGATAAAGCATGGCGTTGAGTTCAGAGAACTGTTCGAACGCCAACTTGTCCGCGTTGTGGTGCAACACCGGCTTCTTTCTGGCCACCGTGCTGAGCTTAGGCACTACCCCCGACGAAATGACCCGACGGTCATGCTCAGCGGTCTACTGACGCGGACATGGCATCGGTGCACCTATGGTTACGGGCGGGCAGACGCATACAATCTCGTCGTGGCATTGCCGTCGAATCGACTTCCATGGGCCTTCGGATACAAGCGTTTTGGCAATCAAGAACTACCCGGTCACCTGTTTGAGATTGCGAAGGCACGAGCAAACAGCGCTGTCAGCGCGGCTGATTTCTCTGCGGTCTACCTCGGTGCGGAAACGACGATCCGCTGGCTCGATGCAGCAATCGATGCTGGGAGTGCCATTGAGATTCTGGCAAAGCACTACTTGAGCACTGTGAGCGCCGTGCTGCTACTCGACAACACAAAGCTGCAGGACACCGACTATCTGCATGCCGTGGGAAGGTCCGATCTAGTCCCTACAGAGGACAAGTACCGCGCGTTGAACCTCCGGACACGGGGCCCCAGGGAATGCCTCGACCTCATCGGCTTGATAACCAACAAACGAGATCGAATCAGCGGGGGAACTGCAAAGGCCGCCCTGGACGCGCGCAATGCTGCCATCCATCTGGGGCTTGTTGATCGCGCGGAACTCCAAGCGGCACTTATCAACTTCTCACAGGTTATTGCCGAGCTGCTAGCGGTATGCGGAGTGGCTCCCGCTGACTTTTGGGAACAGAACGCATTGAAGCTGGTTAACGAACTCAGGGCGGAAAAACCGTTTTACGACGACCTCAAGAGAAAGTTCGAGGACGCACGCCAGAAGATCGACGGCCACCGAATCGCTCCTCCTACCAAAAAGGCCCTAGCTCAAACGGGCAAGGTGGAGAATGAATTTGGTATCGGCAATACCCATTGGAAGAAGGTCCCTTGCCCGGTGTGTGGTTCTGCCGCAACACTTTCGGGTGCTGAACGGCTACACACCCACCAGACTGGCGAGGATGCCTTCCGGACGGCTGTGCTTGCGGATCCAGAGGAACTCTCCTGCGATGTGTGTGACCTAGCGCTGGACGAGCGCGAACTCAAGCAAGAGCATCTTGATCGCTACTGGCAAGTCGAGGAAAGGTGGGCGACTGAGCGAGAGATCAAGTATTACTACGACAACGCCTACTGCTGAAGCAGATCATCCTGTGCATCAGTCGAATTGGACACGGTGCCTGTCAACGCCTATAGCGCGTGACGGAGCGCGCGTGGCCCGAAGCTGTCATCGGCCCGCCATTCCTGGACAGAGATACATCTGCGCGCTGGTTATAAAGGCTCCGGCGTCGTTGTCGCCCATGCCGAGTTTGATCAAGTCCCGCTTTATGCCGTTGTGCGTCCCACCGTTCGCAGTGGCTGTGCAGACCGCATGGCCCATCTTGAGCATCAGGGCGGTGTTCATTTGCGGGTAATAACGCTTGTTGTCCTGTACGAATCCGGCCTCGCCCGTCGGCCCGTAGGTATCGCCCCCGCCAAAAGGCCCACCACCCATGCACGCCTGGGTGCCTGCGTCGGTGTTCCAGTCACAGTTCGGAGCGGCTACAGCAGGCGGAGCCGCCCCTCCCAGGAGCACCGCCGACACCGCAGCAGCACTCAACAGTTGCGCAATTGGCTGCATCTTCCTTCTCCGAATGAGTCGTTTTGCTACCCGGGCTGAGTCCGCTTTACCAGGGGCGTTGAGCCCACTCAAGGAACGCGCTCCGGTACTGCGGGCAGGAGTTCTTGACCGCACTGACCAGGGCCGAGTTGTACTGATCCACGGTCATTCCGCTGTCGTGTAGCCGCTGGCTGACGTCGCGCAGGTTGTCGCCATTGACTCCGCCGTGGTTATCGAAGTACTGGCAGATCGCGGCGTCCAGTTGTGGGTCGGCGTGCGCAGCTGCGGGTGCCGCCACGGTGGCCGTCCCCAGAACGGCGGCGAGAGCTGTCAGGGTGGCCCCGGCATTCATATTCGTCGTTATCCCATCCCGGCCTGCAACGTCGGCATCTGGTCGGGGCATAGGTTCCTGACCGCGCTGCCCATGAACTGGCCCGTCCGCCCGGGACGGGTTACCTTGGCGACGTTCTGGTAAATCGCCTGCACACTGACTCCCGACTGCAGATCGGTGCAGACCGCATGACCCCACCACATCGACTTGCCGTCTTCCGTGGTGGTGCCGTTCATCTTGACTTCGTTGAGAAAGCTCGCATCATCGGCACGCGCTGGGGTAGCCGCAATCAGCGCTGCCGCCACCACGCCCACAACTACTGCGAAGATCCGCCAGACCCCGATGGTCGCCACCGCCAGGTCCCGACCCAATGGCGGAGAGGTGTCGGAGGCTGTATTTCCTCCCGGGGAAACCTGACTCAATACCCAAGCTCCTTTACTTTTGCAAGGCGTTGAAATCAATTGGCCTCGCTCGTCATCAGACTCAAAGACCGGGCTGGATGTAGGGGTGCACCTGCGCCGGATAGACCGGAGGCCACTGGTTATTGAGCGCCGCCCACTGGTTATTCAGAGCGACCTGCTGGTTGTATGCCGTTATGTGCCGGTTGTAGTCGGCAGTCTGCTCCGCTGCTCGACTTGCCTCGAACTGCGAGTGGTCCAAGTCCCAGGAGCGCGCGAAGTTGCGGCTCTGACGTCGGTCCGATTTGCTTGCGGCTAGGGCGCTACCAGCGACCACGCCCCCGAAGATCATCATGGCGTCCTTCGTTTTACGGTCGAAGTCAGCGCGCCTCTGCGTATCGCCCTTGGGGATGCTCGCTCGCATGATGAGAGTCGCCACCCCGCCGACGACCAACGCAACTAGGGCCAAGGCTAGAACGATGAGCACCATCACCAGGGGTCAGTCCTTCACGGTCGTGGCGGCAAGCCGTCGCAGCTTCGCTTCGGCTCTGTGTGCAGGGTCGCGTCCCCGAACGGGATTACCGCTGAATCTTAGAGATCAGGGTACTACTAGTAGGGCAGACACCGGGTCAGTTTTGGCCGATTACTGGGACCCGTGCCGACGCGCCCGAGTCAGAATGATCCCGACCGGGTGGCAGGTTGGGAGCGCCGCCGCCGCCAGGTTGGTGGCAGAATCCGAGCGCTTCGCGAGGGGCAGGGTCTTACTCAAGAAGCTCTAGCCCTGCGGTCCGGGGTCACGCGCAATGTCCTGATAGATGTCGAACTTGGCCGCCGAGGCCTGTTGTACGAGCGCCTGTTCGACATCGCCGAGGCGCTCGACGTGCCCACCGCCCAGCTGTTCGGCGAGTAGCGAACACGACGGGCAAGCCCCGCGATTTGGAACGCAGAGCGAGGTCTTCCGCCGCTGCCAATGAGTCGTCAGTCCTGAGTTCAAATGTTCTTTCCCTGGTGCGATTAACGTCTCGCCGATGGCGGCAGCGGACGACACGGTGAAGATGCGGAGCATGCGCGGGCGGATTGGTGCCTATGAATCCTGGGCAAGGACACCTGACCGGTCGGCGCGGACTTGGCCCGCCCGGAAAGCAGCGTTGGAGCGGTTCGAGCGTCAGTTGGACCCCGACGGGGAACTGACGCCGGAGGAGCGGGCCAAGCGTGCTGAGTGGGCGCGAAAGGCCCACATGCAGCGGCTGGCGCTCAAGTCGGTGGCAGCACGACAACGGCGCAAACTCATCTGTCAGACCTGCGGTCGACCGAAGGATTCTGCAGCGACGTGCAAGAGGTGTCTGAAGAAGATTCGCGAGCCGTGACGGTACTTCCGCCTTGGTTGACGACCGCGCAGGTCGCCGAGCACTGTGGTGTCGACCGCACTGAGGCTTACCAGCACCTGCTGCAAAAGTTGGAAGTCCGGCGGATCGGCGTCCGGGGCGGGGCTGCGCCGTGGGGTCGGCTGATCCGCGTCGAACGAGGATCGGTGCTGCGGATGTGCGGGGAGCCCGAGGTCCCCGGAGATGCGCTGCCCCGCTGGGTGACGCTCACGCAGGCCGCTAACTACTACCAGGTCAGCCCGCGCCTCATCCGCCGCCTGATCGCCCACGAGCAACTCGACGCCCGGCGGATCGGTTCTGGCAGGGCGATCCGCATCGACCGGGTCTCGCTACTGCTGCTAGGCCGCATTCGCATCTGGGAGCCACCGTGGAGCGTCGCTATATCACCATCGCCGAGACCGCCGAGTACCTTCAGGTCAACCCGAGGACCGTGCGGCGCTTGATCGCTGACGGCGAGTTGACGGGTTACCGGATGGGTAGGTCCCGGCGCACGATCCGGGTCGACCTTGACGAGGTTGACGAACAACTGATGCGCCCCCAGAACGCTCCGCCGCGAGTGCGGAAGCGACGGACGTCATGAGCGGTCATCCCGGCTCGATCAAGGCGATGGCCCGTTGCGGTCAGTGCGGGCATTTCGCCAGCGTGCACCACGGTGGCGGCGGAGGGCGGCCCGGCGGGTCCTCATGTGCAGCAACCGATTGCGACTGCGTCAAGTTCGTCGAACTCTCCGATGCTCGGGTGCCGCTCGGCTCCGGCAACCTGACTGCTGCCGAAGTCGCCCAGCTGACCGGACTGTCGGTGCACACCTTGAGCTATTGGCGTCAAAGGGGCCAGGGACCCAAGTCGATCAAGGCAGGCACCCGCACGCTCTACCGCCGCGAAGATCTTGAGCGGTGGCTTGCCGAGGTCGACGGGCGCACCGAACCATCGCGCGCCGGGGCCTCAGGTTGGTTCGAGAAAGCTGTCGAGGCGACGAGCAGAATCGAACCCGGCCACACCGCGTCATGGAAACTCGCCAGCACCTATGCCCTGCTAGCAATCGCCGAAACACTTCTCCACGAACGCACCCAGAAGCCAGCACGCCCCGCTACCGCCATCGGCCACGGGCTGCCCGAGGGCGAGCTGCTCAGCGTCACAGACGTCGCCGCAATGACGCGGCTCTCGGTCGGCACTCTGCGCTACTGGCGGCACACCGGCTCCGGTGGTCCGCCATCGGTGAAGCTCGGACGACGAGTGCTCTACCGCCGCGCCGATGTCGAGGCATGGCTGAAGGAGGCACGGTGACCGCACCGGTTCAACGTAAGCTGCCCGGCTCGCCGATACCTCGCGAGGAGCTGATCGCCCGATGGGAGGACCTGCGCCGCCACAACCTCTCCGGGGGGCCGGTGGCCAGCTTCCTGTTTGAGTTGTACTACCCGGAGCCGGAGAAGACGTATCAGTGGCGCATCCAGCTCGACTGCGGCTGCGTGCGCGATGTTGTGACCCGTCACCACACCGACGACAAGCCCGCCGACAAAGTGGAGCGGCTCGGTGAATTGGCCGAGACGTACCACTTCGGCCTTGTCGGGCCCTCCGACAGGGAGGTCCGTGAGGCCACCGAAGAGGCGGGCGAGCGCGCCGTGCAGGCGGCCCGGGCAAAGGTGGTGGGCACCGACGTACTCGAAGAACCGAAGTGGCCCAGCATCTACGGCAAGGCGCATCTCGGAGCTGGCCAGCTGCTGTGCTACGACCCGAAATGCCCGAGGTATCGGGCCTTTGGAGGCCCGGTCCGGGACATCGCAGAGTGGATTCGACTCCGCGACAATCGCTTCTCAAGCGAGCCGCTGGAAATCGGCGGCGAGATCATCTTGGCAGCAAGGGAATACGAGGTCTGGGATGTCTTGCTCAGCTGCGGACACTTCGATCAGGAACGCACCAACCCGGGGTGGAAGCCCGCAGACGGCCCGGTCCACCGTGAGAACCCAAACCGCCGTCCGCTCGAAGTAGTGCTAGACGAGATCGCTCAGGGCGACCCCGACCAGGAGGACTTCTGGCGTCGCATGTACGCCGAGAAGCACCCTGAACCCGCACCCTTCACGCGATGCCACACCTGCGCTCATCTCCGGACCATCGTCGCCTACCAGCGCGTCGGATGGCTCGCTGGCAAGAAGACACCGATCAAGCCTCAGCCGACACCACGGAAAACACTAGAGCGGCGATTGCTAAAGCTAGAGTCCGAAGCCGCGCAACTACGAGAACAGCTGAACAACTTGCCGACCGACGAGTGAACGAGGTTGCGGCCCTACGCCCCACGCAGCCAGGATCGCCCGGCGACCTACTGCTCAAAGTGGCATTGACGAGCTGCGTGTCAGCCCGTCAGGTCCTCCGGGCTGCCGCCAAGTTCGCGCAGCGCATCCATCGCCGCCGGGTCACGCAGTGTGTCAGGCCGGGGCCTGCCGATGGGGTTGGGGCGCTTGGCGTGCAGCGCCCGGTCCCATACCTCGTCAGCATCGATGTCGCGCCCTTCCTGAGCGCGCATGACCCGAGCCAAGGCGTCGTCACCGGCGTCGTCAGGCTTGGCGCTGCGGCCCTGCGTCAACTCGGCGCGTAGCCGAGCTTCGTAGAGCACGTCTTCATCGAACGCTTCGCACTGGCAGTCCGCGTCTACGCATCTGCCGACGTTCTCGCCGTCGTCGGTGTCCCAGTGAAAGCCCTGCGGGTGGTCGCACAGGCACATGTGCTTGGTGGACAGCATGATGTCAAAGACCTTCGAATCGATCTGCCGCTGTCGCTTGTAATAGCCCTCGTAGGGGCTGCGCTTCGCCATCCCGCTAACTCTCGTCGTCGCTGCGCCCGCCGTGGACGCGCGGTCCAACCCGGCGCTGCACCGCCGCAATCATGGTGGCCTTTGGGCAGCCGGAAACCGTGGCGCGCCACGCCGCAACTGCCCAGAGCTTCGCGGGCATCAGCACGGCTCTGGGTCAACGCGCTTGACGTGCCCGCTCACCAACGAGTCCGAGAACCAGGGCTCAAACACAAACTCGCCGTCTAGCCACTGCTCAGGCGGAAGTTTGACGGCCTCCGCTTCCACCTCACGGCGCAACTCGTCATAGGTGAGCGCACGACCCCGGTACAGGTACTGCGTTCCGCGTCGCCAGTCCTCGACCTGCTCACCCTCGTCGTCATCGACGGTCTCGATGGTCCCGGTATGCAACGACTCGACAAGGTAATCGTCGAAGGTGAAGTTGCTGCCCTGGATTTCATTGAGTTCGGCTAGCTCGGCCTCGCTCGCAGCCTTCAGCTCGTCGTAGGTGTAGACCTCACCGCACATGCGATAGCGCGAGCTGTCTTCAGGCATTTGGGATGCACCTCCTTCAAGTCGCATTTCTAGCGACCATTGTCCGGTAGGCCACCGACACGTCTGCGTTCGTGGCGAACAACGGGGCTCTCGGGTGGCATTCCGGCCTTCCGACGGCCCCTACGGGCTCCTCGTCGGCAATCAGAGTGCAGCTGTGGGAACTGCGCCGTGCCAGCGCTCCGACCCTAATCCTGGATCCTCAGCCACGACGCTCATAGGGTGGGGCAGGTGGTCGATCAGCACACACAGAACCTTCCCGCCAAGGACGTTTTGCCTGAGAGCGCCGAATCTGGGCCACGAGAGTTCCTCACGCTCGGCCACGTGCTGGCGGGGATCG
Organism: Mycobacterium sp. IDUB_28; assembly: GCF_055419285.1. NCBI lineage: Bacteria > Bacillati > Actinomycetota > Actinomycetes > Mycobacteriales > Mycobacteriaceae > Mycobacterium > Mycobacterium sp. IDUB_28. Next base: position 12,761 of record NZ_JBVAXK010000020.1, read on the forward strand.
GGACAGAGCACGTCCCGCCCATTCATCTCAAGGACATTCATCTCATCCGGCACAGCTTCAAGCCAGGTGTCTACGATGCCTCACACGTGTTCGGCGCTGAGGACCCACTGCAAGGCCCAGAGGATCTGGCTAAACAACGAGTCCTCGACTACACCCGCTGCCAAAGCATCTCGACCAAGCGTTTCCCCGCCGACCCTGGCAGGTACTGGGTAATACTCATCGCTGATGGCAAGCGGCGCTCACGTCTGTATGGGACCTTCGAGAACTGCGGCGAGGTACTGCGGGAGAGAACAGCGACCCGCCGGTACTGGGACCTGCGTCCCTGCAACTTCCTTGCACCGCTAACAGGCAGACTCGTCGTGGAATGGGACAATCCGCGAACCTGGCAGCGGCGCGCGACCAGCGTGGCGAACCTCCCTGTCTTGGAGATCGCTGACCGGGACAAGGTTCCGTTTCCAGGGTTCGACCGTGTGCTTCTGACGTACCACGAGCTGTGCGAGATGGTCGCCGGTCACCGATACGCCGACTGGCGGGTGGCGCTCTCAGAAGTTCAGGGGATCTACCTGATTACCGACTCCTCCAACGGAAAGCAGTACGTCGGGAAGGCTGATGGTGCAGAACGCATCCTGCAGCGATGGACGTCTTATGCGCGCGACGGTCACGGCGGCAACATCGCCCTGCGGGACCTCGCCTTCGCCAGTGTCGGTAGCACCCGGGTGAGGACGGACCATGCCCGGCACTTCGTGTTCAGCATCCTGCGAGTGTTCGGGCCCAGCACGTCCTCGTCAGAGGTTGACGCCGCCGAGGCCCATTACAAGCACGCCTTGATGACTCGCGAGTTCGGACTCAACCGCAACTGACAGACGCGGTCATAGCCACAAGTTCTGACTTGTCGCAGCATGATCCGCGACAATATGGTTCTGCGGCAACAACTTCCGGGGGTATGCCAATGCCTCTACCTGCGCTTTCAGACCAAATGCCCTGTAGCGCAGCTATAGTCAACTAACAGCTGTCATGGACGAAACCCCTTCGTACTTGGTGCCTATGATTGCGACTCTGCTATAGGCGTCCCATAGCCTCGTCAGGGCGGAGCGCTTCCGTGAAGTCCTTAATCAACCGAGCGCTCCAATAGGCAGCGACCCCGGCAAGGCTGTAATGCCTTCGGTGGTGGTTCCACAAGGCGGTGTAGGTGATTCGATCGCCCTCGGCGCGGCACTCGTTGATGGGCTCAAGCTGAGCGAGAATCTCAGTGAGAGTGACAGTGTGCGACTTGCCGCCCTGCTGGATGACTGGGACACCGCGCCAGTTCAGCAGTTCGTTGACAGCGACGCGCACAGTTTCATCGCGGCAAATCCTGCATCTTGGTTCCCGGCGCTGGATGTCGGCAGTCATAGACTGAGACTTCTTCAATAGTTCTGCTCCTGCCCAAACTGGCCGAAGTGAAGTCGCGTGCGCGCCGCGCGACTTCACTATTGGTCGACCGATCATCGTGCTGCCTACGCCCTCCCGTATAGCACCATTGGCCTGCGCAACTCCCGCAGGTCGACAAACTGATTACCGCTTTCGCCTTGCCCGCGAGTGGATCCGCTGGCGCAGGGCCCGCTCTCGCCAATAACACCGCTGAGGGCGAACGGTCTAGTTAAGTTGTTGGTCTTCAGACTACGACATCTCGGGCAGAAAGCATAACGATTGATGATCCTATAGTGTTGCTGTAGAACATTTTTCGCGTTATCTCAGCTGTAGGTTACCGTCAACGGCAGTCCTTATCGGCGTGCGACCTAGTTCGCGTGATTCGGCTTTGGCCAATCTAAAGTGGCATTGGGAGGGAAGGGCCGTGGGGTCCCATTGCTCGCGTCATACCGCTCTGCCCGAGAGCTTGATGCTGACCCACCTACCGGTCTAAGTGTGGCGTTGACGGCGGCGATCGCGTCAGTAGACCATGTAGGCGGCTTGCTCAAGCTGGCTCTTGGACAACCCGTTCGGGGCCACCTGTCGATTAGCGTGATCATTGCTGGGCGGTCCCTCGCTCTCTGAGGGACTTTCAGAGCCGTCGAGGGTGTAGTTGCCAACAGTGGCCCTCCGGGCCTCGGATCCGAGCTGGCTGGCGAGGATCGCTGCCCGTCGATAACGCGGCGGGCGGCGTCATAGAGGTCACGGAGGACGTGCAGCGCTGGGCTTAATGGTTGCTCATGAAACGCGCCGCTACGCCAATACCGCGAACGTTGGTGGTCAGGCAGCGTTCGCACACAAGCACCGACGGCCCAGCCCGCACACAGCCCGCAGGAGTCCAATCAAGCGCGATAAAGGCATCAAACCCACCAACGTATTTACGCAGGTCAGACTATAAATCCGATAAAGGCATCAAAAAGGGTGTAAACGCAAAACGCCAAGTAAGACGGCCTTCTAATCCCTAGGTCGCACGTTCGAGTCGTGCCGGGGGCGCGTCGATAGGTGATCACCTCGGTCGGTGGCTGACATTTCTGCGGCAACGGTGATAGTGCCGGAGTCGGCGCGGGCACCGCGGGCCCGGGCACTCCGGCGGATCGGAGGGGGCCGGCGCAACGGGCGCGGCCGGTGTCGGCGGCGTGGTGGCGGCGGCGCCTACAACCGCTCCGGCAATGGGTCGCCGGGCCTGATACCGGCAGGTGGCGCCGGCAACCCGGTATTCGACAACAATGGTGGCAACGGCGGCGCGGTCGGCGGGATGGGTGGCCAGGGCGGCTTCGGCACCTTCTATTCCAGTGACAACGGCAGCGACGGCCAAAGCGCATCGTGATCGAGCACTTGCGAAGCCAACGGTGGGCAGTGCTGGATATATCAGTCGAGCCCGCGGAAGTGTGCGGGCAGTTCTTTCCCTCTAGTCAGCGGCTACGCTGCGGCTTCGATGTTTGGAAAGCGCCCCGCCCGGGTCATCACTGCGCGGCGGGTCACTGTACATGGGCGCGGCGCCTACATTGTCGACTCCGGGAAGGCCCCTATGAGCGCGACGCCTACGCAGGAGACCACGGTCGTCGTGATCGGCGCCGGGATCACCGGGATCAGCGCCGGGTACTACCTGGCCCGTAACGGCTTCGACTACGTCGTGCTGGAGGCCGATGACGACGTCGGGGGCATCTGGCACACGCAGCGCTGGCACGGCGCGCGGTGCGACTCGGATTTCGTCAAGTATTCCTACAGCTTCAAGCCGTACACGTCGGAACGATGTCTGGTGGACCGCGAGGATATCCAGCGGTATCTGCGGTCGGTCGCCGAGGAGTTCTCGATTCTGGAGCACATTCGTTTCGGTACCCGGGTCATCGCCGCGAACTACGACTCCGGCACGCAGTGTTGGGACGTGCACACCACGCGCGGCAGTTTTCGTTCGCAATTCCTGATCAACGGCAACGGCTATTTCTCCCTGCCGCACATTCCGGTGTTTCCAGGCGCCGAGACCTTCGCCGGTGAAATCATTCATTCGTTCGACCTGGATGCGGCGCGCACATTTCCCGGCCAACAGGTGGTGCTGGTCGGCAGCGGCTCCACCGCGGTGTGTGCGGCGCCCGAACTGGGACGAGTTTCGGGATCGATGACCATGCTGCAACGTTCCCCCTCCTATATCTACGAGATCGACAATCGCGCCACCGTGTTCATGCGACTGTGCCAGTCTTTGCACAACCGCGGCCATAAGCTGCCGATGAGGATGCTGCGCACTTACCTGCAGGCACGCGACGACGCAATTTTCGTCGGGTTCCGTAAATTTCCCCGGGTTGCGCGGTGGTTTTTCCGCCAACACTGGCGACGGGCGGTGAGCAGCGCGGACCTCAAGGAACACTTCTCCCCGTCCTACTCGCCGTGGGAGCAGCGGATTCCAGTGGCAATCGGTTTCAAGGACGCGGTGCGCCGCGGTGACGTGCGAATGAAGACCGGCGCCATCGAGCGCTTCACTTCCCGTTCCATTGTCCTGGTCGGCGGCGAGGAACTGGAATGTGACGTGTGCATCCTGGCGACCGGATTCGAGCTGGACTTCTTCAAATTCCGGCTCTGCGTGGACGGGGTCGAAGTCGATACGGCAGGAATCAACTTCTACAAAGGCATCATGATGGGTGGGGTGCCGAATTATTTCCAGCCCGTCGGAGTGTGGCATTCCGCTTGGACGCAACGTTCCGAGGCATCCACCAGATTCGCCATGAAGATCATCAATTACATGGCGTCGCACGGGTTGCGTGAAGTCAGCATCGAACGCAAAGAGGTCGAGTACACACCGTCGATCACGCCCAACTACCTGATGCGGGACCTGTCGGCGTTGCCCCGGCTTTACGGCAGTTGGGAATTGCCTACGGTCGACAACCTGTTTCGCTATCGGTTCGAGCCGCGCAAGCTGAGTTTCGCCTGACAGATCCGGAATTTAATTTTCGCGTCGGCACGACTCGTCGTATTCCGGTAAAATTTGAAAGTGATCAAGTTTTTCCACACCCCTTGTGGCCATCCGTACGACTGCACTGGAACAGACGCCGATTTACTGGCTGAACAACTTCGGCGAATCGAAATCGATTTCGCTCAGGATCTCGAGCGAGCCCTCACCACCGGACTACTCGGCTATCGCTCGAGTTCGATGCCGGACATCTTCACCCAGCAGGCTTTGAACGCCGTGGCCGCCGAGTACCCCTACCCGACACCGGAAACGTTGCAGGCCGCACACGACACCTACGACGCGCATGTCGCGTGGACGAAGCAGGACAGAGAGTGCTGACGTCGCCCCTGCCACCTGTTTCAGCCCTTGATCAGCAGGGCGAATCACCGGGCGTGTAGTAGGGGACACCTTCGGCCGTGTAGCACGGCGGCATCCCCGCATCGCGCTGCCGCACCTCATCCCACGCCTCGGCCACTGCAATGCTGCCCACCGGGCACTCCTCGGCGTTGGTATACCGGCCCGACCCGACTTCCCGGCAAATCGTCGCCTGCGCCGCGGGTGCCAGAGCAATTTGCACAGCGGCAGCGGCGGCCGCGGCGAGAAATGCAGCCGAGAATTTTTTCATGGCGACAAACCCTATCGTGTTGTGAACGGATACGGCATTTATATTCCGGTAGCCAGTAACGACGGGCTCGAGTTACACAGGGCCGTCCGAGACGATGGCAGTGACATCAAAAACAATGGATATTTCGCCGCAATTAAGCGGGTGAGTCCTCGACGTTAAGACTGTTTCGCCGCGGCACCAGCGACCAATGCCCCGCTCAGGCCGGCACCGGTTCCCGACTCGTGACGTCAGCCGAGTTCGTCAGTTGCAGATGCGGGTCGGCGACCTCATCGTCGCGTAGCATCTCGACGTCGGCGTGATAGCTCGTCGACGTCATCCACGGTCGGCCGGCGCCCTGACGGGGCAGCTGGTCCACCGCCCGCTGGACATAACCCGCCGCAAAGTCGAGCAGAGGCCGGGTCTGCATGTCCGGATCGTCGAGCACCGGGCGGGCGGTGTCGTAGTCGTTGGCGTCCATGTAGGACAGCAGCCGGCAGAAGTGTTCGCACAGCAGGCCGACCTTGAGCGTCCACGAGGAACTGGTGTAACCGATCGCATACGCGAAGTTCGGCACGTCGGTCAGCATCATCCCCTTGTATGCGACGTGCTCTGGCAGATTGACCACCGCACCATCGACGGTCAGCGACATGCCACCGAACGCCTGCAGGTTCAGGCCTGTCGCAGTGACGATGGCGTCGGCCTCGACTTCCCGACCGGATTCCAGCAGGATGCCGCGTTCGGTGAAGGTCGCGATGCGGTCGGTCACCACCGACGCACTTCCGCTGCTGATCGCGCGGAACAGATCGGAGTCGGGCACCGCGCACAGCCGCTGGTCCCACGGGTTGTAAGCCGGGCTGAAATGCTGGTCGACCGGATATCCGGCGGGCAGCCGCCGGGCATTGACGTAACGGATGATCCGCCTGGCCAGCGCCGGATACTTCTGGCAGAACTGATACACCGCGCGCTGTTGACCGATGTTCTTGCGCCGCGCCAGGGCATAGCCGAGGCGGTCACCGAGCACCTTCTTTGCCGAGTTGGCAAAGGCGTCTTTCGACGGCACCGGCATGATGTAGGTCGGCGAGCGTTGCAGCATGGTGACGTGCCCGGCCCGCTCCGCCATAGCAGGTACCAGGGTGACCGCGGTAGCGCCGCTGCCGATGACGACCACTTTCTTGCCGGTGTAGTCCAGATCTTCGGGCCAGTGCTGCGGGTGCACGATCGCTCCGGTGAACCGTTCGCGGCCCTCGAAGCGCGGGGTGAAGCCTTCGTCGTAGCGGTAGTAGCCACCGGCGCAGAACAACCAGTTGGCGCTGATCTGGACCCGCTGTCCGCTATCAGTCCGTTCGATGTCGACGACCCAGCGTGCGTCGGCACTCGCCCAGGCCGCGCCCCGCACTTTGTGATGGAAGCGGACCATGCGGTCAATGCCATTCTCGGCAGCCGCCTCGCGCAGATAGGCCAGGATCTTGTCAGCGGTCGCGATGGCGTGGTCGTCGCGCCACGGCTTGAATTCGTAACCGAACGTGTGCAGGTCGGAATCTGAACGAATGCCGGGATAACGGAACAGGTCCCAGGTCCCCCCGGTCGCCCCGCGCGCCTCCAGGATGGCGTAGCTGCGGCCCGGGTGCTCGCGCTGCAGGTAGTACGCGGCACCGATGCCCGAGATACCAGCGCCGACGATGAGTACGTCAACGTGCTCGACGGTGCGGCCTGCGTGGGTGGACGTGTGAGGCATGACATTGGCTCCTGACGGGGACAAAACGCTGAGGTGTTTCCATCGTCGCGATCGCAGCTGCCGGAACCAAGATGAGATCCGCTCATTTACCCGCTCGTCATGGTGCAATTTGCACCATCGCAATATGCTGCTGAAATGTCGTGGAAGCGCCCGTCGGAGCCGGTCAGAGAGTTGATACGGCAGTGCGCCCAGATCACCGTGAACCCGCGCGCCGAATGGCTCGAGGAGCTGGACGCGGAGGTGCTTGCCACGAGCCCCGCCCTCGCCGGGGATCCCGAGCTCGCCGCTGCGGTCAGCCGAAGCAACCGGGCCAATATGTACTTCTGGGGAACGGCGAACGTGCGCGACCCGGGGGCTCCGGTGCCGCCGAACACCGGACCCGAACCGATGATCATCGCGCGTGAGGTGGCCCGCCGCGGCCTGACGCCCTACATTCTGGACGGTTACCGGATCGGCGAAGGCGTGGCGTGGCGCCGGTTCATGGAGATCGCGTTCGAGCTGACGTCGGACCCGGCCGAACTACGGGAGCTGCTTGATGTGTGCTCCCGCTCGATCAGTGCATTCATCGACGCCACTTTGGCCGGGATCGCCGCCCAGATCGAACTGGAACGCGACGAACTGACCCGCGGGACGCACGCCGACCGCCGCGAGACCGTCGCACTGATCCTGGACGGCGCCCCCATCGCGCGCCAGCGGGCCGAGGATCGGCTCGGCCACCCACTGACCGGACCACACATCGCAGCGGTCATCTGGAGCGACGATCCGTCCGGTGACATGGCCCGGCTCGACGCGGCGGCCGAGGCGCTCGGACATGCCGCGGGCACGCGGCCACTGACCGTGCTGGCCAGCACGGCCACCCGCTGGGTCTGGACGGCAAGTCGATCGATAGACACTGTCGCGCTTCGCGATTCGATCGACACCATGCCCGACATCCGCGTCGCCATCGGGCCGTGCAGCGACGGTATCGATGGCTTTCGGCGCAGTCATTTCGACGCCATCACCACCCAACAGATGATGGCCCGGTTGCGATCTCCGCACCGGGTGGCGCTGTTCGCCGATGTCGAATTGGTCGCGATGCTCACTGCGGACACCGACCGCGCCACCGAATTCGTGCGTCGCACCCTGGGCGATCTGGAATCCGCGAGCAGTGAATTACAGCGCAGCGTCAGGGTTTTCGTGGGCGAGCAGTGCAACGCTTCGCGCGCGGCGGCACGTCTCTACACCCATCGCAACACGCTGCTCCGACGACTGGCGCGCGCCGACGAGCTGCTGCCCCGCCCCCTGGCCGAATGCAGCGTCAACGTGGCGGTCGCGTTGGACGTGTTGCGCTGGCGGGGCAACTAGCGCGATCTCGTTCCTATGAATTTGGCGATTCCGCTTCGCGCTGGCATACGTGCGAATAATGTCCGATTCGGGGTCGGGGGACCCAAACTTCATAGATCGTCGCGGGGTTCGAACAGTCACGATCGCTGATCAATCCCGCAACACAGCACGCCGTCGGAACATTATCGACACGAGGTAGCCCAGAATGCGGGCATGACGGTTCCGGAGAAGCCAGCGGCGCAGATATCGCGGCAGACGTTTCTGCGCGCGGCAGTTGGAGCTGTTGCGGCGGGAACGGTTTTCGGGTCGGGCCGGGTCGGCGCCGCTCCGGGCGTCGCTGATTGGGGCAGCCTGTCCGGTGCCATCGGCGGGCAGGTGATCGGCCCGGACAATGGGCAGTTCGCCTCAGCCAAGCAGGTTTTCAACACCAACTACAACGGTTCGGCACCCGCCGCCGTCGTCACCGTGACGTCGGTGGCGGACGTGCAGAAGGCGATGGCGTTCGCGGCTGCTCGTAATCTGAAGGTCGCCGCCCGCAGCGGCGGTCATTCCTACACAGGCGCCTCCACAGCGGACGGAACGCTGGTGCTTGATCTGCGGGGCCTGCCCGGCGACATCAACTTCGACGCCGCCAGCGGTCAGATCACCGTGACGCCCGCCACCCCCTTGTTCGCGATGCACCAGGCGCTGGCCGCGGCCGGGCGGGGACTCCCGACGGGCACGTGCCCCACCGTGGGAGCTGCCGGGCACACCCTCGGCGGCGGAATCGGGGCCCACTCCCGGCATGCCGGTCTGCTCTGTGACCAGTTGACCTCGGCCAATGTGGTGTTGCCGGGTGGGCAGGCGGTCACCGCTTCGGCCACCAGCAACCCGGACCTCTTCTGGGCGTTGCGCGGCGGTGGCGGCGGCAACTTCGGCGTGGCGACCTCACTGACCTACGCCACCTTCCCCACCGAGGACGTCGACGTCGTCAACATCAACTTTCCGGCGCAGTCGTTCGCGCAGGTCCTGTTGGGTTGGCAGAGCTGGCTACGGACGGTCGACCGGAAATTCTGGGCGCTGGCCGACGCGACCATCGAGCCGATGGGCACGCAATGCCGCATCATGGCGACTTCCCCGGTCGGATCGGGCGGCAGCGTTGCCAATGCGATCGTCGCCAATGTTGGGGTGCAGCCCACCAGAACCGAGAATTTCACGTTCAACTACCTGGACCTGGTGAAGTATCTGGCCGTGGAGAATCTGACCCCGTCCCCGCTGGGTTATGTCGGCGGCTCCGATGTGCTGCCGATCATCAACGCGGGCGCCGCCAAGGGAATCGCCTCGGCGCTCGACTCTTTCCCCCGTGGGGCGGGAAGGGGATTCGTGATCATGCATACCCTCGACGGTGCACTGGCCAGTGTGGCCGCAGATGCGACCGCCTTTCCGTACCGGCGACACTCCGCGATCGTGCAGTGGTACGTCGAGACGGCGGGCGCGCCGTCGGCCGGCGCCGGCTGGATCAACGCCGCACACCAAGCGGTGCAACCGTATTCAGCCGGCGGCTACGTCAATTACATCGAGCCGGGCCAGCCGCCGTCGCGGTACTTCGGCGCGAACTTGGCTCGGCTCAGCGCGGCCCGACAGAAGTACGATCCGAACCGGATGATGTTCTCCGGCATGAACTATTGATGTAGCTCCGACGATCTGCTGCGATGAAGGCTGTTGCCAGACTTCCGGAACGAAGAGGGAACAGCCCGATGCGCACCCTTTGGCTACCAACGATCCTCACCGCGTTCGGCTGCGGCTCGGTCGCGATGTCCGGTGTCGCTGCCGCCGACGACAGCCTCAATGGTCATTACTTCGCTGTCGTTGATGGCGCGCGTTCGCATCTGCTGAGCACGATCCTGATGTTCAACACCACCTGCGACTCGGCCGGCAACTGCAACGGATCGGTGACCACGCCCAAAACGTGGGAGGCCACCGTCAATAAAGCCCCGGGGGGCCCGTGGACGATCAACCGCACCGACGCGCACGGCTGGACATGCGCGGACGGCACCGTGGTCGCAGCAGACCTGGTCTATTCGTTTGCGCCGGGCACCCTGACCGGATCGATCACGTCCACGAAAGCGGCGTTCGGCTGCGGCGACCCGGCCAGGACGACCGCGACGTATTCACTGACCGTCCAGAAATGCGTCAACGGCCCGGACGGGGGCGTGTGCCCGTAGCGCCGGGCCTGCCGGGTCCGGCAGCGTCACTGACCATCCGGCGCAGTTGAATTCGGCACCACGACCGGATACAGCTGGTGACTACCCCGCAGTCCTTTCAGTTCGACCTCACGCGGTGCGCCCAGCACAATGTCGATTGCTCCCGAGATTGCCTGCCGGATTGCGTCACTAACCAGGGTCTCACCGCCGCTCGCCTGTCCGGCGACCCGTGCGGCCATCGCCACGTTGCGGCCGAACAGGTCGTCACCGCGCCGTACCGAACTGCCCATGTGCAATCCCATCCGGACTCGGATGTGGTCCCAGCGCTCGGGGTCGGACTGCAGCGCGCGCTGCACCTCGGTACAGCAACGCACGGCCTGGGCAGGATCCGAGAAGGCGATCATGAACCCGTCGCCCTGCGTCTTGACCACGTGACCGCCGGTGCCGTTGACGTGTTTGTAGATCAATGTGTTATGCCGCTCAAGCAGTTTCACCCAACCGCGGTCGCCGAGTTCTTCGTTGAGCTCGGTGGATCCTTCGATGTCGGAGAACGCGATCACGACGTTGCCGTCGGCTGTCATCCTGGCCAGATCAGGACGTTCCACCCGGGCCCAGCCGGCGAGGTCCTCGACTGAATTGCGCACGGTGGCGCCGATCCCTTTGTTGATCAGCGAATCCGCGGTGCGCCAGACGGTTCGGACCGCAAGGGGTCCGACGCCGGGTGGCCGTCTTCGCCGCGGCTTGTCTTGCCGCAACCGCGTGAGGGCGCGTCGCACGCCGGTCAATTGGCGCCGCGACACGATCAGCAGGACCGCCACCGCGATCAGGACGCCGAATTCGAGGAGGGCGACGATCACCCACAGCCATTCGGTGCTCACGGTCCGGTCGCGGACTCCCCTGCTCGCCGCAACATGCTTTCGGCGTGCCGCAACACCGGGGAGTCGACCATCTGCCCGTCGAAGGCGAACACCCCGCGCTCGGTTTTGGCAGCGGCCAGCACCCGACGCGCCCAGTCCAGTTGCTCATCGCCGGGCCGATAAGCCTTGCGTACCACGGCAACCTGGCTCGGGTGGATGCAGACCGTCGCATCGAAGCCGATCGCCACGGCGTCGAGCGCCTCTGCTTCCAACCCTTCGATATCACGGATGTCCAGATGCACCGCATCCAGCGCCAGCAGGCCGAAGGTGTTGGCCGCCAACAGCGCTGCGGACCGCACATGGCGGGCGAAATCCCGATAGGTGCCGTCCGCACGTCTGCTGGAACTGCCACCCATGGCCGCCACCAGATCCTCCGCACCCCACATCAACGCCACTGCACGCTCGGCAGCGGCGATCTCGCTGACGAACAATGCGCCGCGCGGAGTCTCGACAAGTGCGACGACGTCACGCGGCGCGAGTGCGTCCACCTGCGCCGCCGATTCCGTCTTCGACAGCATCACCGTGGCGTAGGCGGTGTCGGCCAAGGCCTGTAGATCCCTGGCATGGTCGTCGGTGCTGGCGGCGTTGATCCGTACGACGGTTCGCTCGGGATCAAGTGGGTTGTCCCGCAGCGCGATTCGAGCGGCGGGCCGGTCGGTCGCCGCAACCCCGTCTTCGAGGTCGAGAATCACCACGTCGGCGGCAGCGGCGGCTTTCGCGAAGCGTTCCGGACGATCAGCCGGGCAGAACAGCCAACCAGGGCCGGCGTCGCGCAAGCTCATCGGGACTCCGCACTGGGCCGCTTCTGCACCAGGGTGGTCCGGACCGCCCTGGCCACGATGTCGCCATGCTGGTTGCGTCCGGTGTGCTCCAGCGTCACGATGCCTTCGCCCGCGCGGCTTTTCGACTCCCGCTTGCCGGTGCAGATGGTCTCGGCGTAGAGGGTGTCGCCGTGGAAGACCGGCTTGGGGAACGACACCTCGGAGAAACCCAGGTTGGCGACGATGGTGCCCAGGGTCAGTTGGGCCACCGACAGACCGACCAGCGTGGACAGCGTGAACATCGAATTGACCAGCCGCTCACCACGAAACCCGGGTTGCTCGGCGGCCCACGCCGCATCCAGGTGCAGCGACTGCGTGTTCATCGTCAACGTCGTGAACAGCACGTTGTCCGCCTCGGTGACGGTGCGACCCGGCCGGTGCAGGTAGGTCGTGCCGACCTCGAACTCCTCGAACCACAAGCCCCGCTGGATAATCGACTTGGTGTGGCCGACTGTGCCGTTCGCGTCACGACTCACCGGCGTCGCGTCGCCGGAGGCACGTTCGGCAGGACCGGCGCCGGTCATGACAGACCCAGCGATCGCGCGATCAACATCAGCTGCACCTCCGTTGTGCCCTCCCCGATTTCCAGGATCTTGCTGTCCCGGTAGTGGCGGGCCACCGGGTACTCGTTCATGAAGCCGTACCCGCCGTGGATCTGCGTAGCGTCGCGGGCGTTGTCCATCGCCGCCTCCGAGGAGACCATCTTTGCGATAGCCGCTTCTTTTTTGAAGGACTTGCCGGCCAACATCTTTGCCGCGGCGTCGTAATAGGCGGTGCGGGCGACGTGTGCCCGGGCTTCCATGCGCGCGATCTTGAAGCTGATGGCCTGGTAGGAGCCGATCGGCTGGCCGAAGGACTGACGCTCGTTGGCGTACTTGACGCTTTCGTCGACGCAGCCCTGCGCCACCCCCGTCGCGAGCGCGGCGATCGCGATGCGGCCCTCGTCGAGGATGGACAGAAAGTTCGCGTAACCCTTGCCGCGGACACCGAGTAGGTTCTCCTCGGGCACCCGCGCATCGTCGAAGGTCAGCGGGTGGGTATCCGAGGCGTTCCAGCCGACCTTGTTGTAGACCGGCTCGACGATGAAACCCGGGGTGCCGTTCGGCACGATGATCGCCGAGATCTCTTTCTTGCCGTCGGCGATGTTGCCGGTGACGGCGGTGACGGTGACCAGCGAGGTGATGTCGGTGCCGGAGTTGGTGATGAATTGCTTGCTGCCGTTGACAATCCACTCACCCCCTTCGAGTCGGGCGGTGGTGCGGGTGCCGCCGGCATCCGATCCCGCGCCCGGCTCGGTGAGCCCGAAACCGGCGAGCTTGCGGCCGGCCACCAGGTCGGGCAGCCACTGCTGCTTCTGCTCCTCGGTACCGAACCGGTAGATGGGCATGGCCCCCAGTCCCACCCCTGCTTCCAGCGTGATCGCGACCGATTGGTCGACCTTGCCGAGTTCCTCGAGTGCCAACGCCAGCGCGAAATAGTCCCCGCCCATACCGCCGTATTCCTCCGGGAACGGCAGACCGAACAGCCCCATGTCGCCCATCTTTGCGACGACTTCATACGGGAAACTGTGCTCCTCATCGTGTTTGGCGGACACCGGAGCCACGACCGAGCGCGCGAAGTCGGCCACGGTATCGCGCAGGTCTTCATATTCTTTCGGTAGCGTGCCCGCCGAAATCGTTGTCGTCATGATTGTCAGTCCTTGCTTGTCGTCGCTGCTGCGTCTGCCACGGCGGCCGGCACCAACCGGGCCAGCACCTGCTCCACCTTCACCTGTTCACCGACGCCCACCATGACCTCCACGCGTCCCGAGATCGGTGCGGTCAGTGAATGTTCCATCTTCATCGCTTCGACGATCACCACCACGTCGCCCTCGGACACCTCGGTGCCGGACTCCACCTGGACGGCGATCACGCTGCCGGGCATGGGGCTGACCACTTCGGCCGGACGCTCCCCCGCTGCGCGTTGAATCTTGTTCACCTCGGCCTCACGGATGTGCCAGGTGCCTCGTTCGTCGGCTATCCACAAGTGCCGCTCGGCCTCGGCCCACCGGTAGCTGCGACGCACCCCGTCCAGCGTGACGCTCAACTCACTCGGACCGAGTTGCACGGTGGCAGAGATTATTTCGCTGTCGCCCACTTGTACGGACGCGGCGCCCGGCAGGCCCCGGACCGACACAGTCTCGGTACGCAACGCGGTCCGCATCGCAGTGCGCACCGGGGCGCTAGCACCGCCGATCCGCCATCCGCTGGGTGCGGCCCACAGATCTTTCCCGGCGCGCCGCGCAAGCACCGCCTGGCTATAGAGCCCTGCGGCGGCGAACACATCGTCAGGCGCCGGTTGCGGCGCGAAACTGGTCAATCGTTCGTCCAGCAGCGCGGTGTCGAGGTTGCCGGCCTGCACGCGATCGTCAGCGAGCAGGAACCTCAGGAACTCCACGTTGCTCTGCACACCCAGGACAGCGGTACGCGACAACGCCTCATCGAGCCGGGCCAGCGCCTGCGCGCGGTCGGCCCCGTGGGCGATCACCTTGCTCAGCATCGGGTCGTAATCGCTGCCGACCACCGTGCCGGCCAGCAACGAGGAGTCCACCCGCACACCGGTTCCGGACGGTTCGACCACTCCCAGCACCCGGCCGCCGGTGGGCAGGAATCCCCGGGCGGGATCCTCGGCGTACACCCGGGCCTCGATCGCGTGACCGGTGAGCGTGATGTCGTCCTGGGCGAACCCCAGCTTCTCCCCCGCTGCCACACGCAGCTGCCACTCGACGAGGTCGAGCCCGGTGACCGCCTCGGTAACCGGGTGTTCCACCTGCAGACGGGTGTTCATCTCCATGAAGAAAAATTCGTCGGGCCGGTCACCGGAGACGATGAACTCGACCGTGCCGGCGCCGACATAGTCGACACTGCGGGCGGTGTCACAGGCCGCAGCCCCGATGCGCGCCCGGGTCGGGGCGTCGAGCAGCGGCGACGGCGCCTCCTCGATGACCTTTTGATGGCGGCGTTGCAGGCTGCACTCCCGTTCGCCCAGATGGACCACGTTGCCATGGGTGTCGGCAAGTATCTGGACCTCGATGTGCCTGGGACGCAACACAAAACGCTCCAGGAACAGTGTGTCGTCGCCGAACGCGGACGCAGCTTCGCGGCGGGCGGTGACCAGGGCATTACGCAGCCGCGCGGGGTCGTCGACCATGTGCATGCCCTTGCCCCCACCGCCGGCCGACGGCTTCACGAGGACCGGGTAACCGACGTCGTCGGCAGCGGCGATGAGGTCATCGTCGGATAGCCCCGGCCGCGCGACGCCCGGCACCACCGGCACGTCGAACGCGGCGACCGCGTTCTTGGCGGCGATCTTGTCCCCCATCACCTCGATCGCGCGTGCGGGCGGTCCCAGGAATGCCACGCCGGCGCGGTCGCAGGCCGCGGCGAAATCGGCGTTCTCGGAGAGGAACCCGTAGCCCGGATGGATCGCCTGCGCCCCGGTACGCTGCGCCGCGTCGATCACTTTGCCGATGTCGAGGTAGCTCTCCCGCGCCGGCGCCGGTCCCAGCCGAACTGCGGTGTCGGCCTCGATCACGTGGCGGGCACCCGCGTCGGCATCGCTGTACACCGCAACCGACCGGATACCCAGTCGACGCAGGGTGCGGATCACGCGCACCGCGATCTCGCCGCGGTTCGCCACTAGAACGATGTCAAACATGAGTCACATCCGAAATACGCCGTAGGAGACCGATTCCAGCGGCGCCCGGGCGCACACCGAAAGTGCCAGCCCCACAACTGTTCTGGTATCAGCAGGATCGATGATGCCGTCGTCCCACAGGCGCGCGGTCGAGTAGTACGGGTTGCCCTGGTCTTCGTACTGTTCGCGGATGGGCGCCTTGAATGCCTCTTCCTGCTCCGACGACCAGGGTTTGCCGGCCGCCGAGAGCTGCTCACCACGCACGGTGGCCAGCACTGATGCGGCCTGCTCGCCGCCCATCACCGAGATCCGTGCGTTCGGCCACATCCACAGGAAGCGCGGTGAGTACGCGCGCCCGCACATCGAATAGTTGCCCGCCCCATAGGATCCGCCGATTACCACGGTCAGCTTCGGCACCCGGGCGCAGGCCACCGCGGTGACCATCTTCGCGCCGTGTTTGGCGATGCCACCGGCCTCGTAGTCGCGACCGACCATGAATCCGGCGATGTTCTGCAGGAACAGCAACGGGATTCGGCGTTTGTCGCACAGTTCGATGAAATGTGCACCCTTGACGGCGGATTCGCTGAACAGCACACCGTTGTTGGCGATGATCCCCACCGGATGACCGTGGATATGCGCGAACGCCGTCACCAGCGACTTGCCGTAATTCGCCTTGAACTCACTGAATTCGCCGCCGTCGACCAGCCGAACGATGACCTCGTGCACGTCGTAGGGCACCCGCGGATCGGGAGGCACCACGTCGTAAAGGCCGTCCTGGGCGTATATCGGTTCGCGCATCGGCCGGATGTCCCACTGCGCAGGTTCGCGCGGTCCGAACGTGGTGGCGATCTTGCGGACAATCCGCAACGCGTCCTCGTCGTCCTCGGCCAGGTGGTCGGTGACGCCGGAGACCCGCGAGTGCAGGTCGCCGCCGCCGAGTTCTTCGGCGGTGACGATCTCACCGGTGGCGGCCTTGACCAGGGGCGGGCCGCCCAGGAAGATCGTGCCCTGTTCGCGGACGATCACGGCTTCGTCGCTCATCGCCGGCACGTACGCGCCGCCGGCCGTGCACGAGCCGAGCACCGCGGCGATCTGCGGAATTCCCTTGGCGCTCATGGTCGCCTGGTTGTAGAAGATCCGGCCGAAGTGTTCGCGATCCGGGAACACTTCGTCCTGGCGGGGCAGGAACGCGCCGCCGGAGTCCACCAGGTAGATGCATGGCAGCAGATTCTGCAACGCGACCTCCTGCGCGCGCAGATGCTTCTTCACCGTCATCGGGTAGTAGGTGCCGCCCTTGACGGTGGCGTCGTTGGCAACGATCACGCATTCGCGCCCGGAGACTCGGCCGATTCCGGTGATAATGCCCGCGCCCGGGGATTCGTCGTCGTACATGCCGTTGGCAGCCAACGCGGCCAACTCCAGAAACGGGCTGCCCGGGTCGAGCAGACGGTCGACGCGGTCGCGGGGCAGCAGCTTGCCGCGGCTGACGTGGCGTTCGCGGGCGCGTTCGTTGCCGCCGAGCGCGGCGGCGGCCAACTTGTCGTTGAGTTCGGCGACCAGGCGGCGATGCTCGTCGGCGAACGTCGGCGCGACCGTGGTCACCTGGACACCAGATCCGAGAGCACCAGGGGCGGTTGAGTTTTCGCTACTACCTCTTCGACCGACACGTCGGGGGCGGTCTCGATCAGGTGCAGGCCGTCGTCGCGGACGTCGATGACCGCGAGTTCGGTCACGATCCGATTGACGCACCCGACCCCGGTCAGCGGCAGGGTGCAGCGCTCGAGAATCTTCGGGCTGCCGTCCTTGGCGGCGTGGTCCATCACCACGATCACCTTGCGGGCGCCGTGCACCAGATCCATCGCCCCGCCCATGCCTTTGACCATCTTGCCGGGGATCACCCAGTTCGCGAGATCACCGGTGACCGAAACCTGCATGGCCCCAAGGACAGCCACGTCGAGGTGTCCGCCGCGGATGATGCCGAACGACGTCGACGAACCGAAGAACGACGCCCCTGGCTGGGTGGTCACCGTCTCTTTGCCCGCGTTGATCAGATCGGCGTCGACGTCCTCACGATGGGGGTAGGGCCCCACGCCGAGGATGCCGTTCTCGGAGTGCAGGACCACGTGCACACCGTCGGGGATGTGGTTGGGAATCAAGGTCGGTATGCCGATGCCGAGGTTGACGTACTGTCCGTCCTCGAATTCGGTGGCGACCCGGGCCGCCATGCCGTCTCTGCTCCACGTCATTGGGCGGCGCTCCTTTTCATCGGCACACCCGCATCCCCGCCGAGCGTCACGCCAGCGTGGCAGTCGACGCCGAGCGTCACGCCAGCGTGACAGTCGACGCCGAGAGGTGGCGAGCCAGCGTCGCGGTCGACGCCGAGCGTCACGCCAGCGTGGCGGTCGACGCCGAACGTCACGCCAGCGTGACAAACGGCGTCGAGGTGTGGGGCGCTCATCGCACCGTCTCCTTCTCGATCCGTTTCTGGGGATCAGGCACGTGCACGACGCGCTGCACGAACACGCCTGGGGTATGCACCGTGGCGGGGTCGATCTCTCCCGGTTCGACGAGATGTTCGACCTGGGCGATGGTGATCCGACCGGCCGGCGCGCATTCCGGGTTGAAATTGCCTGCGGCGTAACGGTAAACGAGATTGCCGTGCCGATCGCCCTTCCAGGCGTGCACCAACGCGAAGTCGGTGCGGATTCCGCGCTCCAGCACATAGGTGACGCCATCGAATTCGCGGGTCTCCTTGGGCGGCGAGGTGATCGCCACCTCGCCCGAGGGGTCGTAGCGCCAGGGCAGGCCGCCGTCGGCGATCTGCGTGCCGACCCCGGCCGGGGTGTAGAACGCCGGGATGCCCATGCCGCCGGCGCGCAACCGCTCGGCCAGCGTGCCCTGCGGGGTCAGCTCGACCTCGAGTTCTCCGGAGAGGAACTGGCGGGCGAATTCCTTGTTCTCGCCCACGTACGACGATACGGTCCGGCGAATCCGCTTGTGCGCCAGCAGAACCCCCAACCCGACGCCGTCCACACCGCAGTTGTTCGAGACGGTTTCCAGATCGGTCACTCCGCGATCGGCCAGCGCGGCGATCAGCGCCTCCGGGATACCACACAGCCCGAAGCCCCCGACGGCCAGCGATGCTCCGTCGGTTATGTCCGCCACCGCCTCCGCGACGGTAGCCACCACCTTGTCCATCCCCGCAGAGCCTCCGATTTCAGTTAATAATCATTAACTGGACAGTGAGAATACCATTTCCGCCCTCGCGCCGTCCAGGGCGGGTGCGGCCTATTCACCGTCGGCGAGATACTCCACGGCACGCGCCCGCATCTCCGCTCTACGGACTTTGCCGGTGACCGTCATCGGGAAGTCCTCGACGATCCAGAGATACCGCGGGATCTTGAACCGGGCGATACGGCCGGCGCAGAACTCCCGCAACGACTCCACCGTCAGCGTCGAGGCTCCGTCGCGGAGCTTGACAACCGCCATGAGTTCCTCGCCGTAGCGTTCGTCGGGCACTCCGATGACGTGGCCGTCGACGATGTCGGGGTGGGTGTATAGGAACTCCTCGATCTCGCGCGGGGAAATGTTCTCGCCGCCGCGCACCACAATGTCTTTGATCCGGCCGGTGATACGGACATATCCGAAGGCGTCCATCGACGCCAGGTCGCCGGTGTGCATCCAGCCGTCCCCGTCGATGACCTCCGCGGTCTTCTCCGGTTCGTTCCAGTACCCCGACATCACCGAATAACCGCGGGTGCAGAATTCGCCGGCGACGTCGCGCGGCAGCGTCGCACCCGTGACCGGGTCCACCACCTTGATCTCCAGGTGTGGCCCCACCTGACCGACGGTGGCGACGCGCCGTTCCAACGAGTCGCCAGAACGCGTCTGGGTCGACACCGGGGCGGTCTCGGTCATCCCGTAACAGATGGCGACCTCCGGCATGTGCATGCGTTCGATCACCCTGCGCATGACCTCGACCGGGCACGGCGAGCCCGCCATGATTCCGGTGCGCAGACTGTCCAACCGATACTCGGCGAAGTCCGGCAGGCCCAGTTCGGCGATGAACATCGTCGGCACCCCGTAGAGACTGGTGCAGCATTCGTCGTGCACCGCGCGCAGGGTGGCAGCGGGATCGAAACCGGGCGCGGGGATCACCATGCAGGCACCGTGGCTGGTGGCCGCCAGATTGCCCATCACCATGCCGAAGCAGTGATAGAACGGCACCGGAATACAGATCCGGTCACGTTCGGTGTAGTCGAGCAGCTCACCCACCAGGTAGCCGTTATTCAGGATGTTGCGGTGACTGAGGGTCACACCCTTGGGATATCCCGTTGTGCCCGAGGTGTACTGGATATTGATCGGATCGGTCGGCGTCAGCCGCGCGGACCTCGCCCGCAACGCAGCCGGATCGATATCCACACCGGCAAGCTCGTCCCAGCGGTCGCTGTCCATGATCGTGACGTCGCGCAGCTCGGCGCAGTCCGGCGCCACCTCAGCCAGCATCTGTGCGTAGTCGGCGTCCTTGAACCCGGGTGCGGCAATCAGCATCTTCACCCCGGATTGCTCCAGCGCATAACCTAATTCGCGCGACCGGTACGCCGGATTGACGGTCACCAGGATGGCGCCGATCTCGGCCGTCGCATACTGCGTCAGCACCCATTCCCAACGATTGGGAGCCCAGATGCCGATCCGGTCACCGACTCCGATGCCGGCCTGAAGCAATCCGGTCGCTAAAGCGCGAACGTCATGCAGCAGTTCGGCATACGTCCAGCGCCGTCCCGCCGCGACATCGACCAACGCGTCGCGGGACGCGAAAGTGGTTGCGGTTGCAGCGAAGTTGGCGCCGATGGTCACCTCGAGCAGCGCAGGCGAGTTCGGGCCGCGTTCGTAGGAAAGTGGAGTTGCCACCGTTCCTCCCGCGGTAAGTCAGTGTTACGTTAGTGACGATTAACCGACATGTCCAGGAGGCCGTCATGGCAGCGTCCGCCCCGGACGGCGAGGCCGGTCGGCCTGAAGCGCCAAATCGTCGCAGCCAGTTGAAGTCCGACCGGCGGCTGCAACTACTTGCGGCCGCCGAACGGCTGATCGCCGAACGCGGCTTCCTCGCGGTGCGTCTCGAGGACATCGGCGCCGCGGCCGGGGTCAGCGGCCCGGCCATCTATCGGCACTTCCCCAACAAGGAGTCGCTGCTGGTCGAGTTGTTGGTCGGGATCAGCGCCCGGCTGCTGGACGGTGCCCGCGCGGTGACCGACCGCGACGCCGACGCGGCGGCAACCCTGGACGGCCTGATCGATTTCCACCTCGACTTCGCTCTCGGCGAGCCGGACCTCATCCGCATCCAAGATCGCGATCTCGCCCATCTGCCGGCCCCGGCCCAACG
The DNA here is from genome assembly GCF_055419285.1 of Mycobacterium sp. IDUB_28. Taxonomy (NCBI): domain Bacteria; kingdom Bacillati; phylum Actinomycetota; class Actinomycetes; order Mycobacteriales; family Mycobacteriaceae; genus Mycobacterium; species Mycobacterium sp. IDUB_28. The sequence goes on from NZ_JBVAXK010000020.1 coordinate 33,792, forward strand.
GCAGGTGCGCAAAGCGCAACGGCAGTACGTCGAGATCTGGGTGGGCGTACTGCGCGAGCTGAACCCCGATCTCGCCGAGGCCGACGCCAGGCTGATGGCGCACGCCACTTTCGGCCTGCTGAACTCCACGCCGCACAGCATGAAATCGGCCGACACCAAACCGTCGCGCGCGGTGCGGTCCCGAGCCGTGATGAGGGCGATGACGATGGCCGCGCTGAGTGCTGCAGACTTGTAGCGCCCCGACGTCCACGCAGGCACGACCACGGTTCCGCGCCTTCACGGCGTGCCCGGGTACCCTGCGAAGTGGACATGAACTCGCCACGCGACCCCCAGAATCCCGGTCCCCCGTCCCGGGGGTCTGCTTCGACGTGGTCGCAGGAGGTCGTCGACTACCCGGCCTACGCCGACGACATGCCCTACGCCTACGGCGGCGGCAATTCGCCCTGGGCGCCGGGCGCGTACCCACCGAACCCGACCCAACAGTTGCCACCACAGTATTGGCAACAAGACGAGCCGCGGGCCGATGCGGAGCCGGAGGGACCCCCACCGCCGGGCACCCCGCGCTGGCTGTGGATCGTGGCCGGCACCGCAGTGCTGCTCGTCGTCGGGTTGGCCATTGCGCTGGTCGTGACGAACGGCTCGGACACCCAGCAGACGGCCATCGAGCCGCTGCCGCCGATGACCGGTCCCACCACTACCGTCGCACCCCCGACGACCAGGTCAACGCCGCCGCCCACCACCCGCAGGCCGCGCACCACCACCACTGAGCCCAGCACCCCGCCGCCGCCCACCGCCACCGTGCCGGGCACCATGCAGTCGGTGGTTTACAGCGTCACCGGCGAAGGCCGGGCGATCAGCGTCGTCTACATGGACACCGGTGATCTGATCCAGACCGAGTTCAACGTCACCTTGCCGTGGACCAAACAGGTCAGCCTCTCGACGTCGTCCACCCGTCCGGCCAGCGTCACCGTCGTCAACATCGGTCACAACGTCACCTGCTCGTTGACGGTGGCCGGGGTTCAGGTGCGGCAGCGCACCGGCCAGGGCTTGACCATCTGCGACGCCCCGCTCTGATTCCACGGGTGGCGCTGCTGCGCAGCGCTCGCGATCGCCGTCAGTTCGTTCGCGGCACCCGCACGAACAGCATCGCCAGCAGTCCGGTCAGCAGCACCACGAAGATGCCGCCCAATCCGGCGCGTGGGGCGTCGAACACGTCGACGAAAACCGAGAACAGCCACGGCGCCACGAACGACATCGCTCGACCGCTCATCGTGTAGAGACCGAAGGCCACACCCTCTTTGCCCTGTTTCGCCAGGCGCAGCAGCAGTGCGCGCGCTGAGGACTGCGACGGCCCGATGAACAGACACAGTGACAAACCACACACCCAGAATGTCAGCGGGCCGGACAGGACCATCATGGCCAGGCCGGCGGCGAGGATCGCGGTCAGAGAAGCGATGATGACCGGCTTCGATCCGACCCGATGATCGACGAATCCGCCGACCACGGCGCCGACTGCAGCCACCACGCACGCGGCCATACCGAAGATCAGCACGTCTTCGCGCGGGACGCCGTACACCCCGACGCCCAGCACGGGACCGAACGTGAATATCGCAGCCAGGCCATCTCGGAAGAGCGCGCTGGCCACCAGGAAGTACACGACATTGCGGTCGCGGCGCCACTCGGAGGTGATGTCGGCCCACAGCTTGCGGTAGGTACCCAGCAGGGTGGTCGACGGGTTCGTGTTCGCCCCTGCGTCCGGGAGGCGGTGTGCGACGAGCAGCAGCGGCAGCGCAAAGATCGCAAACCAGGCCGCGGCCATCAGCATTGCCACGCGGACGTACACGCCGTCGGCGGTGGGCAGGTGCAGCAAACCACGATGGTCACCGTCGCCGGACACGAAGCCCACGTAGACCAAACCCAGGAGCACCACGGTGCCGACGTATCCCGCCGCATAGCCGAAACCCGATATCCGGCCGGCCGTCAACGGCGTCGACAGCTGCCGCAGCATCGCGTTGTACGGGATGCTGGCCAGGTCACCACATGCCGCGGTCGCCGCCAGCAATGCCAGGCCGGCGAAAAAGAAGCCCGGCTGATCGCGGATCAGCGCCATCGAACAGGTCAGCACCACCGCCAGGCCGGTCAGCAGAGCCAGGGCCACCCGCCGTCGGTGCGGCGACTCCACCCACCCCCCGATCAGCGGCGCCAGTACCGCAATCGTCACCCCGGCCGCGGCTCCGGCACGCCCCAGCCAGCTCACCGGCGTGGCGCCCAGTGGCGTGCCCACTCCGACGCTGTTGGTCAGGTAGACGGAGAACACGAACGTCGGCGTGATGGCGCTCAAGCCGGTCTGACCGCAGTCCCACAACGCCCACGCCGCCACCCCCGATCGCGGGGCTTTCTTCCGATCCCCGGCGCGCGTGTCCTCCGGGTCATCCATGCAGCGCACTCTAGAGCCAACCCGCTGCGCCCGGCTACGCCGGACAGCTCCTGACTACGATTGCTTCATGCCGATACCTGCCCCAAGTCCAGACGCGCGCGCCGTAGTCACCGGAGCGTCGCAGAACATCGGCGAGGCGCTGGCCACCGAACTGGCCGCGCGCGGGCACAGTCTGATCATCACCGCACGACGGGAGGAGTTGCTGACCGCCCTCGCCGCCCGACTGGTGGACAAGTACCGCGTTGCCGTCGACGTGCGCCCGGCCGACCTCGCCGACCCGACCGAGCGCGCAAAGCTGTGCGACGAGCTGGCCGCGCGGCCGATCTCAATCCTGTGCGCCAACGCGGGCACCGCAACGTTCGGTCCGGTCGCGTCGTTGGATCCGGCTGGCGAAAAGGCCCAGGTGCAGTTGAATGCCGTTGCGGTGCATGATCTTACGCTGGCGGTGCTGCCGGGCATGATCGAGCGCAAGGCGGGCGGAATCTTGATTTCCGGTTCGGCGGCGGGGAATTCGCCGATCCCCTACAACGCCACCTACGCCGCAACCAAGGCGTTCGCCAACACCTTCAGCGAATCGCTGCGCGGTGAACTGCGCAACTCCGGTGTGCACGTCACGCTGCTGGCCCCGGGCCCGGTACGCACCGACCTGCCCGCTGAAGAGGAGGCCTCGCTGGTCGAGAAGCTGGTGCCGGACTTCCTGTGGATCTCGACCGAACACACCGCGCAGCTATCCCTGGATGCGTTGGAGCGCAACAAGATGCGAGTGGTCCCGGGGTTGACCTCGAAGGCGATGTCGGTGGCCAGCGGCTATGCCCCCCGCGCCATTGTCGCGCCGATCGTCGGGGCGTTCTACAAGAAGCTCGGCGGCGGCTAACCACGTCACTTACGTCGCCGTCCGGTCCCGAAAATCCCCTTGACCGCTTCGCGGATCGCGGTGTTGATGCCGCTTTTCACCGTCGGGTTCTTCAGCACTTCCTCCCACATCGCCGGACCCTTCGGCTCGGCCGGTGCGGGCATGGGCGGAATCTCGGAATCGTTGGGGGACAACGGCGGATAGTCCGGTGCGGGAGTTGGTGTGGCCGGCGGGCCGGCCGCAGGCTCCGACTCCGGCTCGGTCTGGCCGTACTTGGCCTGTAACGAGCTCTTCTCTGCCGCTTCAGTGACCGCTTCGGTGCCGATCGCTCCCATCAGCGACCTCGGCACCCGCATGCGGGTCCAGGCCACGGGTGTGGGGGCGCCTTTTTCGGACAGCACGGTGACCACGGCCTCGCCGATACCCAACGACGTCAGCGCCGATTCCAAGTCGTAGACATCGGTTTTCGGGTAGGTGCGCACGGTCTTGCTGAGCGCCTTCTGATCATCGGGGGTGAATGCCCGCAGCGCGTGCTGGATGCGCGCGCCCAGTTGCGAGAGCACATCGTTGGGCAGGTCCGTCGGCAACTGTGTGCAGAAGAACACGCCCACGCCCTTGGACCGGATCAGCTTGACGGTCTGCTCGACCTGTTCGAGAAACGCTTTCGACGCGTCGGCGAACAACAGGTGGGCTTCGTCGAAGAAGAAGACCAGCTTGGGCTTGTCGACGTCTCCGACTTCGTCGAGCTGCGTGAAAAGATCGGCCAGCAGCCACATCAGGAAAGTGGAGAAGATGACCGGGCGCAACGACTGGCCGCTGAACTCAAGCAGGCTGATCACACCGTGACCGTCGTTGACCCGCAACAGATCTTTGGGGTCCAGCTTCGGTTCGCCGAAGAACGTGTCGCCACCCTCGCCGGCCAGGTTAACCAGCGCCCGCAGGATCACGCCCGCCGTCGTCGACGACACCCCGCCCAGCGATTTCAGGTCGGCCTTGCCCTCCTCACTGGTCAAATGGCTGATGACGTTGCGCAGACTGTTCAACGTGATCAGCGGACGGTTGTTCTCTTTGGCCCAGTGGAAGATCAGTCCGAGCGTCGACTCCTGAGTAGCGTTGAGCCCCAGCACTTTTGACAAGAGAACGGGACCGAAGCTGGCGACGGTCGCGCGTACCGGTACCCCGATTCCCCCGGTGCCGAGCGAGAGAAACTCCACCGGGAACCCCGTCGGCTCCCAATTGTCACCGGTGTCCTTGGCGCGCGCGGCGGTCTTGTCGTTGCCCGCTCCGGGCCGGGACAGCCCGGACAGGTCGCCTTTCACATCCGCCATGAACACCGGCACCCCGGCGGCGCTGAGCTGTTCGGCGATCAGCTGCAGGGTCTTGGTCTTGCCGGTGCCGGTTGCCCCGGCCACCAAGCCGTGCCGGTTGATGGTGGCCAGCGGGATGCGAATCTGAGCAGTCGGATCCGCCTGCCCGTCGATGACGACGGTGCCCAGTTCCAGTGCCTGACCCTCGACGGCGTAGCCCGCTGAGATTCGCTTGGCGGGTCCGTCGGCTCCATCCGCAGGAGATTCGGTGCTCATGGTTTTCCCCAGAGTTTGCTCGTCCAATTCGGCAGGGATCAGCCTACTGGGCCGGGTCCGGCCAGGGTCAGGGCGAACTACGTCGCCAGCTGGGCTTAATGTGAGCGCTGTGCGCGACGAATTGGTCTGGATCGACTGCGAGATGACCGGGCTCGATCTGGGCTCGGACAAGTTGATCGAGATTGCCGCCCTGGTCACCGATTCTGAACTCAACATTCTCGGTGACGGGATCGACGTGGTGATCCACGCCGAGGACGCGGCGTTGTCCTCGATGATCGAGATCGTCGCCGATATGCATGCGCGATCCGGGCTCACCAACGAGGTCAAAGCCTCCACCGTCGACATCGCCACCGCCGAGGCGATGGTGCTCGACTACATCCATGAGCACGTCAAACAGCCCAAGACCGCACCGTTGGCCGGCAACTCGATCGCCACCGACCGGTCGTTCCTCGCCCGCGACATGCCCGCCCTGGACTCGTTTCTGCACTACCGGATGATCGACGTCAGCTCGATCAAGGAGCTCTGCCGGCGCTGGTATCCGCGCATCTACTTCGGGCAGCCGCCCAAGGGTTTGGCGCACCGTGCGCTGGCCGACATCCACGAGTCGATCCGGGAACTGCAGTACTACCGGCGGACCGCCTTCGTGCCGCTGCCCGGCCCGTCTACCAGCGAAATCGCGGCCGTGGTCGCTGATATCCAGGGCAACACGGATGGATCGGAAACAAACGATTCGGCCGAGGAGCGTCCGAGCGGTTAATATCGACGTCGCTGCCCGTGCCCCGCTGCAGGGACGGGGGTGGCCATGGTGGGTGTAGTTCAGTTGGTAGAGCGTCAGGTTGTGATCCTGAATGTCGCGGGTTCGAGTCCCGTCACTCACCCCACAGGTCAGAGGTGGTATTTAGCCCCTCTGACCTTTTTCTTTCGATAGAGGCCGCAACGCTATTGCAACGCTATGTCCGCTGAATCGACCACCGCCAGACCTCCCCGGCGAGCGCGCAAGTAGCCTCTGACGGGTTCGCATAGACCGACCTAAAACGAGAGGCCACTAGCCCGGATGTTTCGCGGGGTTGACGTGGCGGCCTGATCGGTTCGGATTGCGGTTTTCGATCTTGATTTTCGACGG
>NZ_JBVAXK010000021.1:0-38500 GCF_055419285.1 Mycobacterium sp. IDUB_28
GGAGCGCAACTCACCAAGCATTATGCTGACCTCGATTCGCGCAATTATGTTGCGGTGGATGCAATTCCGCTCGTTCCTGACAATGAAATGTGCGATGGACCTGCCCGCAGCAGCACTGCTGACTGCCGACCAGGACACGGCCCGCGCCGCCCCGAAGTCTGTGCCCTCGGGCACAATATTCCGGAGCAGGGGGCTCTTCCCACCCTCTCCGGGTGCGTCGCAAAGCGGTCACAGGGCCACACTATTCGGCGGTGGTGACCTCCACTGATTGGCCAAGGTAGTTCTCGAATCCGGCGCTGGGAGACCTACGGGTATCGGATTGGCCGGAAGCTTCCTGCCGTATCTCGTGGAACAGGCTAACGCGCGCTACTGGATATCGTTCGTAGTCGGGGCGGGTTTGAGACAGGCGGCGATCTCGGCGAGCTGGTCACTGCTGAACGTTGCAGAGGTCAGGATCACCAGTGTGCCGTCGCGCTCCACGTGTGCTTGTGCCTGTGAACCGAGAACGTCTGATCGGGTGACTCGAACCATCGTCCCGTCGTGCTCGACGGTGCGCCACACGTCGCTGTTAAAGAGCTGCTCGTAGGCAGACGGCTGATCTGCAGCCAGACACTGGGACAACGAGACGGCTTGGTGTCCATCTTCTGAGCGGTAGTTCACCAGCACATATGCCGGCTGCGGAGGACGTGGGGTCGGCGCAATGAAGAGGCAATCCAGACGCCAATTGTCCGGGACGCGATCGAGGGTCAGCACCGTGAACGGAGCGCGCTGCTGGGACTCGGCCAGTGTCAGTCGGGACGGTTGCATGCGCTGGCCGATCGGCTGGACCTCCTCGCCGGGCGGCGGCTCGAAGCGGAATTGCTGCTCTTCGATCGGCCGATCGAAGACGATGTCCATTGCTGTGATCCGGTGGAAGGCCTCGCCGCCAACGAGAGCAACGACGTCGAGCACAACCCCTCGTTCGCGGTCGACCTGCAATGTGTATTGGTCTGCGCCGCTACCGAGTTGATGAAGCATGAACATCTGCTGCGAGCGACGGGAGTCTGCCCAGCGGGGAAAGGCCTGAACGGTCAGCGTGGCCCGTCCGGCGACGGTGGACAGACCGGCCAGGGCGAATCGCAATGCACCCAGCAGGGAGGTCGGATCGAGCATGAGCGACACTTGCTCGCCGACCCCGCTGCCAACTTGCGGGTCGTCCTGGTTGCTTCGAGCGCCCATGCGTGGATCCCATGACCACCACAGATCACCCGCGCGAACAGCGTAGGAGCCGTCCCTGGGCCCGCCCTCGTGTTCCTCGCGGACGCGATCAGCCTCGCGCCAGATCCGCATAACCTCAACCTGCTCCGCGGCTACCTGCTCCCCGCTGCTGCGGGATGCCATCGTCGAGATCGCCGCACCCGCGTTTCTCAGCTTGTCGAGGTCGGCGCGCAGCGCAGCGGCCGCATGCTCGCTGTGCCGCCAGATCCGAAACGTGGCCTGTACGGAGGAAAAAGCGTTGTCAGCGCCGTGCAGCAGCTCGAGCGCGGCACCCAGGGCAGGAACGCCACCGTCGTCGACCACGGAATCAGACACCCAGTCAGGCTACGCATCTGGCGGTGAAAGTTGCTTGCCGCGAGACAAGCCCAATAATGATTCCCACGCCTGCTGCCAACGTCCGCAGAGCATCGGAGGCTCCAAACAGATCCGCCGGCCACGACATCTACGGCGGCCACGATAGGCCTTCCCTTCTCCGACCGAGTGCGGTGTGGCAGAGCAGTGCCGAGCTGCAGAAAATACGTCCGGTCCAGGACACGTCAACCTCGCCGTGAGCGAGTGAGCAATCTATTTGCCGTGTCCCCTTCCTGTGCTCTACTGCGGGCATCGCAGACCAGGGAGGTTGTATGTCGTGGATGTTTGTGGCGCCCGAGGACTTGGTGTCTGCTGCTTCTAATCTTGCGGGGATGCGGGGAGCGCTGGACGCTGCCAACGCTGCAGCGACAGGTCCGACGACGACGGCTCTGGCCGCCGGGGCCGATGAGGTATCCGATGCCATCGCAAGCTTTTTCAACTCGCTCGGCGAGGATTACCGCCTCGTCTCCGCGCAGGCCGCGGCCTACCACGGTCAATTCGCGGATCTGATCGCATCCAGCGGCGCTCAATACGCCATAGCCGAGGCGGCATCCGTTAATCCCCTGCAGAGCCTGGGCAACGCCGTGGCCGCGCTGCCGGCAGGGCCGTACCAGGCACTTGACGATCTCCTGAACACCCCCACCCTTGCGCCACTCGAAAGCCTGATCAACACCCCCACCAACCTGCTGCTGGGCCGGCCACTGATCGGTGACGGCGCCGCGGGAACCGCGGCCGCGCCGAACGGCCAGCCCGGAGGACTGCTATTTGGCAGCGGCGGCAACGGCTACAACGGCGCAGGCGGCGCGGGCGGGGCGGCCGGACTGATCGGCAACGGCGGACACGGTGGCACCGGCGCACCCAGCGGAACGGGCGGAAACGGCGGCGCGGGCGGCCTGCTGTGGGGGACCGGCGGAAACGGTGGAAACGGCGGCGCCGCAGCCGGACTCGGCTTCAGCGGCGGCACAGGCGGCAACGGCGGCAACGGCGGCCTGCTGTGGGGCAGTGGTGGTACTGCAGGCAACGGCGGAGTTGGCGGAGCCGCAACCACGATCTACGGCAACGGAGCCAATGGGGGCGCCGGCGGCAACGGCGGGGCCGCAGGACTCCTGCTGGGCAACGGCGGCGCAGGCGGCAACGGCGGCCCCGGCGGGGCCGCCGGAGTGCTCTACGGTGTACCCGGAAGCGGGGGAGCGGGCGGCCTTGGCGGTCCGGGCAGCTTATTCGGCTATCCAGGGCCCGCTGGCATCGGCGGCCCCGTGGGCACAGCCAGCCTCGTCGGGACGATCCAAGCCAATCTCAACGGTGTCCTGGGCACCGGCTTGGCCAACATCAACATCCTGTTCACCGGCTTCGCTGATCAGATCATCGGCACCGTCGATGGCATCGTCGACGGGGCCATCGGTCAGGCCGGCGTCCTGCTGCACGGGTTTCTCGTCGACATTGAAGGCACGGTGCTCAACAGCCTCGGCCTGGGCTTTCTCAACCCGGGAGCCGGCAACCTCGGCCTGCTCAACGCCGGAACCGGCAACACCGGATTCCTGAACTTCGGTAACGGCAACAGCGGCATCGCGAACTTCGGTTCCAACAACATCGGGTCGCTCAATTTCGGTACCGGGAACAACGGCTATTTCAACTTTGGCTTCGACAACATCGGCAGCTTCAGCCTCGGCGGATCCAACAGCGGTGCTTTCAACGTCGGGTTCAGCAACATCGGCAGCTACAACTTCGGAGTCAACAACACCGGCAATTTCGACCTCGGCATCGGAAACACCGGTGACCGAGCGATCGGCTTCTTCCTGACCGGCAGCGACACGATCGGATTCGGTCCTCTCAGCATCCCCTTCGGCTAACGTCGCCAACTGGAAATCTTCACAGGATGAAGCTGCCCGCTTGCAACAGTGCCGAGTGCCGACCGGGACGCGGCACGCGCCCCGCCCGAAGTCTGCGCCCGTAGGGGCAGCATTCAGCAGCAGGGGCACTTGTCACCCTCGTCAGGTGCGCCGCGAAGCGCCCACGCAACCACATTATGCGGAGACGCAGATCGCTACTAATTGGCGAAGTGGCACAGGAACTTAACGGCAACTGGATCGAGCATCGGTGCTCTCGGAGCCCGAATGCCGGCACAATCCCTACTTGTACCAGAGCACAAGTAGGGATTGTGCGTGTCAGTGTCGTTGGTTAGCATTTGGTTCGTGCAAATCGACGCTGTGAGGCTGGCATCCGCGTGATGACAGGAAGCTCGATGACCGAGCTGATTCAGGATGCGGCTCAACGTGACGTCCAAGGTTTCTCAGCAAGAATCGCCGACGTGTCCCTGGAGGTTGCGGTGGACACATGGCTGCGGCGGGTGGTCCGGCGTAAAGCAACCCCTATTCAACGTGCGCGGTTGGTCAAAGCTGTGGAGCGGGGCAGCAGCCCGGAGACCAAGGACATCCAACTCACTCGTGCTGCGCTGCTGCGTGCTGCGGGCTTGGATGAACGTTCGGCCGCCGCGGCCGCAATCGAAGCGGGAGCGACGTTCACCGAAGTCGGATCCATCCTGGGGATGACTCAGCAGGGTGCGAGCGCACGGATCCGCCCTTACTTGAACGACCGCGCCGCTACGTCAGGGCCGCGCGCATGACCGAATTCCGGTATTTCGCAGATTGGCTGGCAGCAGGTTGCGCGAGCGCCGACGTCGGTGCCGTCGTGGACAGGAGACAGCAGCACGAGGGGGCCGCGTTAATTTTCGGTCGCAACATTGTTCCGGTGGGGCAGTAGCCATGACCGCTGGCGCAGCCGATATTGGGCGTCATGTCCTGGTCCTGACCGCTGCAGGATCATTCACTGTCGAGGGCCGGCGGCTGACAGATCCGGTCGACACTGCCGGCAAGCTCGGCAAGCTCATCTTGTGGTCGGTCAAGCGTGGGGGGCTGCAGGCGATACCGGGCTGTGGTGATCAAACGGGCGCTGCGCGGGTGTGGGTGACGGGCGCAGCAGTGGATCTGCTGGTCGGCGCCCCTGGCGATCGAGCTGGGGATCCAGCCACACACCTTGGTCAAAGGCTGGCGCCGCTCGTCGACGACGGGTGGGAACTACGTGGCGGCACAGGGCCAGCGGTAGTCCTCGCACATGGCCGCGGACCTGAGCGGGTGGTCGTTGAGGTGCTGGCTGAGCAGCAACCGTGGCTGGCTGCCGGTGATGCTGCGGTCGCCGACGACGCCGCAGAACTCGGCCGTCGGCTCCGCTGTTGGTATGCCGCTTTGGGGGTGCTGCCCGGGCACGGAGGCGCGGCCTCGGGTGCATTGCTGGCCGACCACGTCATGGCTGCTCGCACCGGCCGTCGAGGCGTCGTGGTCTCGACGCCCGGACTGCTGCCAGCGTGGGTGTCGCCGGAACTGCGGATCCAGCCCGCCTGGTCGGCGACCACCGACCAGACCGAATACGAGTTGCGACGCTGTGACGAACTGGTGCGCCTGACCCAACAGAGCCCAGCGCTGGCCTCGGCGGGGATGCTCACGTTTGGGCACGGCCAAACGCAGGCGTTAGAAAGCGCTGCCGCCCTCGCCGCCGCGCGCGCACAGAAGCGCCCATTTGGCCTCTGGCTCGTTGACCTGCCCGCAGCAGACGAGCTGGACCTGCCCGCGACCTTGCCGCTACCGCACCCTCGCATGGCCGCCAACCAGCGATCCCAGGCGTGGGTGACCACCGAAGACCTCGACGGCCTGGCCAAAGATGTTCGTGACGGCGGCGCCGGGCTGAGCGTCGAACAGCTCGAAATCAGCGAAGCGATCGTCTGGCCGCAGAAAGCACGCATCCTGGAGGCATGGGCAACTCGGCTGCGCAACGCCCGGGAATCATTCGCCGACGATGCGCCACTGCTGGAGCTGGTGGACGCCGCCGCTAACGACTACCTTGCCGCCCTCGCTGACCCCGATGCGTGGGCGGATGAAGACTCGCGGCACCACTTTCAACCGGCCTGGGCTGCGACGATCGCCGCACACATCCGCCAGCGCGCACGGCGCGCAGCGATGCGGATCTCTCGTGAACACCGAACGTGGCCGCTCTACGTGGACGGCACATCGATGGTGTACGGGCCGTCGGCTCCGTTGGAGTCCAGTGCACCAGTTGATCTGTCCGACAGTCACACTCGGCTCGGGCGGCTGGTTGTCACGTCTCGTGCCGAGTTGACCGAGAAGACCATTCTGGGCATGCTGCTCGCCGAATCCACCGCTGAGGTCTATGCGGTCCTCAGCGCAGCACTTGGCCCGTCAGCGGTGGGAGTCGACCAACTGCAAGACGCTGCCGTCCAATCGCCGCCCCCGCGTGACACCCCCGGTCGGCAAGATGCTGACGACGCGGAACCAACGTTGGTCGCCCCCGAGGTAGCGGGTTCTGGGGCTGAGGAGGTGGCCAAGAGCGCACCTGATGACGCCGAAGACAGGGATGCGGCAGCTGGTGCGCCTGGTCGTCGTCGCCGCGGGCCGGTTGGTGCACGTGCGAAACTGGGTGGGTCGCCGGCAGCGGTCCTGGACGCCGGCGGGCTATGGATGGCCGACGGATCCAAACACAACCTGCCGGAACCGATAACCCATGTGGGACACGTCGCTGAACTAGCCTACGCACATCGTCTTGGCTACCTATTGACAGCGAAATATGCTGAGCCCGGCCAGATTTGGATCACCGAGCAAGCATGTCGTGGCTTCGGCATCGACGTCGACCTCGTCTTGGAGAAGAAGCCGAAGGATCGTGACGCGGCCCTGCGCTACTGCACCCAAGACATTCCCTTCGTCACCCAGGCCGTGGCCGACGGCTGGAAGCTCGGCGGGGGCGGCGACGGCGCGTCGGCCCGCCTGGGAATCTGGACCAGGATCTACCCGTCGGATCAGCAGCGCAAAGGCGTCTGGGTTGTGCTGATTCCCGGGATGGCGAGTTCCGGTGACTCGCCTCAGGAGGTCATCAACGTGCCGATCCTCATCGACGGGCAAGGTGATGAGGGGATCGCGGTATCCGCGCCGAGTACGGTCGCTCGCCGACTCAAACTGCTGGCCGATGCCCAACGGTTTCCGCTGAAGATCAATCCCGGAGTCACCGCCATCGATCTGATGGTGCAATCGCGACCCCAAGGCACCACCATCGAAGAATGGCGCAATGGGCCGCTGGCGCCCTCGACGTTCGATGTTCCGTTCACCATCAATGATGTTGAGCGCGACTTCAATTGGACGCGGACACCTACTGCTGAGGAGCTGCAATGCCGCTTCGTGCACGCCTACGATCGGGGCGGGTCCTACCCTGCCGCAATCGCCGGGCTGGAGCTGCCGATCGGTGAACCCGTTCACCATCCTGACGGGTCGGTGTTCGAGGATCCCGCCCGGTTGGCGCAGCTGGTCAGGGCGCCGGGTCTGGTCACGATCGTGGTGCCCGAACCAGAGGATTGGCGGGTGCCGTTCCTGTTGAATCCTGCTGGGCTGCAGTTCACTTCGCCGAAGCCTACGACGACGGCGCGGCTGGAACGTGCGTTGAAGCTCGGTTACCGTCCGACCATCGTCGAAGCCTACAGCTGGCCTAATCACGGCCGCGTGCTTAAAGGGTTCTACGAGCGGGTGCGTGACGCTTCTGTCGTGCTGGACAGCGATGATCCCGATGCTCAGGCCGCCCGCAATCAGTCGAAGGTCATCCGCAACGTAGGGATCGGGCTGATGGGTTCTGAATCAAATCTCAAGGGCAAGACCGGGTATGACCCGATGAAACGTCTGAGCATCATCGGCAAAGCCAGCGCAAATATCGCCTACCGGCTCGACCAGATCGGACAAGCGACGGGCCGCTGGCCGGTCGCCGTGGAAAAAGACACTGTGCTCTACCTTTCCGACGACCCCGACCCCCAGCGGGCATGGCCCGGAGAGGCGAAGACCTGGGGCCGCGGCTTCGGCCAATACAAACACGAGGGCTCAGCACTGCTGTCCGACCAGGTCGAATTTCTCGACGGCCGCCAATACAAAGGCAAACCGGCGCTGCTGGATCCCGACGAGTGGGCCGACATGCTGGGGTCGCTGGCCAGCCCTGCTGATGTGAAAAGAGGCAGCTGATGGCGCGGCCCCGGCGGCGCCGTAACCTGACCGGCGACGACCTCGGTCGATACGGATCCGCATCGGCCGGTTCGGTTGACGTCGACCGTGCCGCAGCAGGACTGAGAGTGCCGAAGGCCCAAGTGCGCGAGGCGATCAAGCAGGCCAAAGCCGCACAACGTCAGGTCATTTACCGGGCGATCTCGGGACGTCGTAGCGCCGATGTGAGCAGCGGAACCAACACCACGGGAATGTTGCTGGCGGCGTTCGGTCGCGGTGTGCGAGGCGCGGCGGTCAATGCGAAGGCCGCTGCTGCCAAGCTCGGGGTGGCGGTGTCGACGGTGCGGCGTTGGGCTGCCGGGACACAACAACCCTCCGCAGCTCACCTCGCCGCGGTGCAAGCCGAGTCCAGAAAGGCGGCGACCACCAAAGCGGGCCGCAAAGCCGCCACCAACGACTTTCGCACCAGCCCCCATGGCCAAGCAGCCCTGGTCGGTGGAACGTCGTTGTGGATCAGTGGAAACCAGGGCCCAGGCGGCAATGTCGAGGACCAATACACCAAAGACCGAACCATCCGGCAACACATCGACGTCGAGGACGTCGAAGCGATGCTGCGAGCGTATGAAGAGGGCGGCGATGAAGGCCTGCACGCCTGGCTGACCGAGGTGATGGACCAAAAATACCTCGCCGACTGGGGATTCATCAGCATCGAGGACTTCGGATTCGGCGAACGGGCGTGACCATCTTCGTCGATCCGGTAGCGGGGCCGCGTTGGACCAGGGGACGCCTTGCCGACATGCTGATTGACTGCTACGGCACCAGCCCCAGAGGCCGGGTCAATGCTGATGCCGTCGCCGAGTACGTCGGTGTCACCGCGGCGACAGTGCGCCGCTGGATCAGTGGCGGGCAGCGCGACCGGCGCCGCGCACCACTGTGCCCGCCGAAGCGCATCACGCAACTACAGAGAGGCCCCGATATCGTTGAGCGCCGTAACCAGCAGCTCTACGAACGCGCGCTGTCCGCCATCGGCAGCATCAACGGCGATGACCCGATACCGGCCGAGTGGGACAAGCAGCAGTGGCTTGAGACGCACACCGTCGCCATCGGCGCAATCCACGGAAAGCCCTGGTACCAAGTGGCTGTCACCAACGCCGGCCCCCGCTCCATGACCGAACTGCGCCGCCGGGTCACCGTGATCGACGCCCTTGAAGTCCCGACCTGGTTCCACGCACAAGTCCTCACCCACACCGTGATGACCCGACAACAAGCATGGCGCGTACACCCCGCGAAAACACAACTGACCAGCGGACGCACGCACGTGTGGATGAATAACGCACCACCGCTCAAGCTCATTGACTACGACCCGGGTGAGGGTTGAGGGCCACCTGGACCCGTACAACAAGTCCAGTGAATAAATGACCAAGGAGGACTGTACATTTCATGGAAAGTCACACCGATGAGGAAATTCTCGACACCCTAGTGCGCATCTCCGAGGGGGGCCTGAGGCCTTGAAGAACCGTCACCTGCCTGCTGCTCTGCAGGACAACCTCGTCTATATCCGAGCCAACGTGTCGGATGCGTTGAAAACACTAGCGATACAACTCTAACGAAGTTCGCGATAGGTACGAGGGAAAGAGACAACGACGATGACCACTGCAGCGGGTACAGGAAACATCGCGGCGCTGGCTGAAGTCCTTGGCAGCGCCTGGGATTCGGGTCAAAGCTCGGATAAAGGGTCCACGGTCAGAGAAAACGCAATCCACGATCTCACTGGACGGTGGCTAGACTTGCGCACAGTCGCCGCCGCCGATGCACCTGTTCGATCCGTCGTTTTCAACCAAGCGGATGGGACGATTGCTGCGCGATTCGACGAACGCCACGGAGTAGTTTTCGGCGACGATCGCCCGTTCCCGTGGGACGTTCTTCGTGGCCCCTTGACGCTGCTGTGGCATCCAGACGACAGCCCTACGCAGTAGTCCGGTACCGGCTCCGAACTGCCGAGGTTGAAGGCGAGGGGTGACGCAGCATGGCACGCGAGACGACTGAGGCCGAGGCGCCGGAACTCGTTCGGGCAATTCGACTCTGGTCAGGCGAAGCCGAAGCCTCAAGCAGGGCAGCGCAATGACCCCCGCCGGGCCGACCCCATGGAAGATTGTCAGACCGAGAGGCGAATAGTTATGGCGAGATTGATGAGCGTAGCGCTAACGACAGGTCAGGTACGCGCCCGCCAGAAAACGGTAACCCGTAGGGCTGGGTGGGAAGCTCTCAAGCCCGGGGACCTGGTGACCCTGTGCCCAAAAGTGCGCGGCCGGCGCGCTGGTGAGCCCCTGGAACGGATCGTCACGGTCGAGATCGTGTCTACTCGCCGTGAGCGGCTTGACAGCATCACCGCGGAAGACGTGATCGCCGAGGGCTTTCCGGGCATGACGACCGAAGAGTTCATCGATTTCTTTGCCGCGTCCCACCGCGGCGTGACCGCTGCTAGCGAGGTCACCCGGGTCGAGTGGAGATACCCACGCGAGTGTCGAGTCTGCGGGTGCACCGACTACAGCGCGTGCGACACAATCAGCGGCCCATGCGCCTGGAAGATTACCTACGACGACGACACCGGCATCTGCACAGCCTGCCGCGCGCCCGCCAGTTCAGCAAAGGTATTACCAACCGAGACAAGGAGTGTCATATCAGTGGGGCGCAAGAAGCCGAAGCGCTGACACCAGCGCAATCCCCTCGGGAGGTCCCATTCGGGATGTCCACCTATGAGCTGACTCAGACAGTCGAGGGGCCTACTTTCGGCGGCGACGGCCACGTGGTTTGAGTATGGCCCGCGTGTCTACCACCGGGGTGTCCAGCACATCTACGATGACGGCACTGTGCGCATCGTCGTCAGGCCAGGAGACCGTGACACCTATCGTGCGAGCGGCTACTACATGTCCGTCGAGTCATTGGCAGGTACGCCTGCGCAGCAATTCAGTAACGTTCACGCAGCGTTGACGGCCGCGAGTGACGAGCTCCTACGTTGGCCTCACTACCGTCGCGCCTTATCCCTCGCCCGGATCCGCCCCGCCGGTCCGTGACAGCGGCGGACAAGTGGGCGTCAGCGTAATATCCTGCGGGACTGAGAGTCTGGGCTGTTGAGGGCGTCGCGCAAGATGGTGTGGACATCGGCATTGGCGCGCGCGGCAGTGTCGAGTTGGTCGGCCAGATTGTAGAAGCCGTGAAACATGCCCGGGTAGCAGCGCGCCGTGGTCGGCACGCCGGCGGCGCGCAGCTGGCGGGCGAACTGTTCACCGGCCACGCGCTGCGGGTCGGCGTGAGCCAGGACCAGATGTGCCGGCGGCAGTGTGCACAGCTCGGCGAGAAGGGGTGAGGCCAGCGGATTGAGCCGGTCCTGGTCGCCAGCGAGATATTGGTCGCTAAACCAGTGCAGGTGTTCGGCGGTCACGACCGCCGCCCGCGGCGGGGTGGGGGTGGGCGCGGATTGGCGTCGCTGGTCGACGACGGGACAAAGCAGGAGCTGGAAGGCGATGGGAGGTCCGCTGCGGTCGCGGGCCAGCAGGCACACACCGATCGCCAGGTTGGCACCCGCACCTTCTCCGGCTACCGCCACACGGTGCGGATCGCAGCCCATCTGCTCGGCGATGTCGGCCGCCCACCGGGTCGCCGCCCAGGCGTCTTCCAGCGCGGCGGGAAAGCGGCTCTGGGGGGCCAGGCGGTAGTCGACGGCCACAACGACCGCGCCGACCCCGTTGGCCAGGCGGCGGCAATCGGCATCCCGTCCCACGGAGTCGCGCAGGACGAAACCGCCGCCGTGAAAGTAGACGATCAGCGCGGAATGGGTGTTGGCACCCGGCGTGGTGTGGGTGCTCAGCGGTTCGTAGATGTGCACCGGGATATCGCCGTGGCCATCAGGACCGTGCGCCCAACGACTGTGCACGCGCGCGACCTGGACGTGCCTGTGGGGCTGGCAATTGCCGCGCAGGTGCTGGCGAAGCTCGAACGCATTCGATCGGCTTTCGTCAAAGATCAGGGCCCAGCGGTCGGAAACCCGTTCCACAAAAGGCGTGTCCGCGGACTCGGAGGCGTCGGCCGCGCGGGTCATCGGAGATGTCCGTGGCCTTGCTGCGGTGGTTCTGTCCGGCTACCGGCTCGGTCGGCGCCCGGGGCGGGCTCACGGGTCGGGAAGTTGATTGACTCGTAGCAGGGCGCGGACACGCACGGCCGAAAAGGCACGCGCGGCTGGGACAGCATGAGCGAAGATCGTATCTCCCGCGCTGTGGTGACGGTCAGCTTTGAGGGACTTCATACGACGTTCTTGATCAGAGGTCGATTCTTCTGTTGCGAGGAGGCGGCGTATCAGCGTGCCGGTTGAAAAGCGGCGGCCCGACTAGCCGGATGAAGGTAGGGCGGGCGGAGTGTACCGGTGCCCAGTGGCCCAGCACTGGTGATGTTATTGGAGCCTAGGCAGCGGGGAGGGGTGGATCGGCCCAGAATTCCGGGTTCGTGCTCGTGGCCCGCGGACCAGTCGGTGGCGGAGGGTATTTCGGTGACCTGCCAATGGGTGACTAAGCCTTCTCCGACGCCGGTGTGCTTGCCGATCGATGGAAGGTCGGTGAGCAGATCGCGGATGGTGTCTGGTTCTCCGACGGCGCGCCAGGTGAGGTGGGTCGCTGGGTGTGCCATGACAGGGATGACGCGGTGTTGATAGCGAGCGGTCCTGTCCGAAACGGCTTTTGAGACGACTGGCGCGAGTTGTTGAAGTCGATGGTGGTTGGTGCGGGAGGTTCGCCACCTAATGTCGGGTTCGCTGACGGACTGGTTGTGGGGATGTAGGTCGGCGAAGGTCGCCATCCAGTGCCAATCGTCGGCGTTTTCAGTGTCTCCGCAGCGAGCGAGCGGTAATTCTAAGGTTTCTGGGGGCTGGGATCGCTGGTAGGTGAGGTGGTAGCCGGCGGCGCGAGCGGCCCATTTTCGTCGGTGCCAAATGACTGAGGCGAGGAGGCCGTCGAAGGCGATACCCCAAGGCCGCGACAGTACGACGCCGTACGGGGTGGTGGCGGTGATGTGTAGCGGGATCATGTTGGCGCTCACGTGATTTTGCATAGTGCCGCCATGACGTCACTGCGATGTGTCGCGAGTTCGGATTTCCAATCGATGGTGGAGTCGGGGAAATGTCCGCGTTGCACGGTGGGGGTGAGGGTGGCGGTGATTGTGCCGTGGCCGGCGGCGATGCGTCCGCCGAGATGGCCGCTGCGGGCGAAGGTGTCGAGGACGTCACGCAGGAATGCGGTCTGGTGGTCAGTGGCGTTGGTGAGGCGCACCCAGGTTTGAAGCCGGGTTCCGGCTGGGAGGGTCTCGACGCCGAATCTGCCTAGGGGGCTGGTCGTTTCGTCGAGATCGGTACACGGTGGTTGGTCGGTGTGGGCGCGGTGGTCAGAGAGGTGGCTATATGATTCTTCGGCGAGGGTGTGCACAGCAGGCAGAGGGGTGCCTGCTGGCGCCGGCCGGGGCAGGATGTGGGCGAGCTCAGCGACCTCAGGCAAAACCTTGCCGACGGCGAGGAGCCCGGACATGATCCGGCCGGAGGCTGCGCCGCCGAACACTGCCAGCTGGGGGAGTATGGCTTTGAGGTGCCGCTCGTCCTCGTCGGTGAAAGGGCTGGCTGATTTGGCGAGGCGGCCGCCGTTGGTGAGTAAGTGCGCGGCCGGAACGGGCAGCGCACCTTCGTAGTCGAGGACGGCGGCGGTGAGTTCTTCTCCGATGCGGCGAAGGACACCGCGGAAACCGCTGCCGGACACGATGGGGACCAGCGTCGTCTCGCCGGCGGGGCTGAGGACCTTCTCTCGGCGGAACAGTGTGAAGTTGTCGGTGCCGACAGCGGTGTAGTCCTCGCGGTGCACGATGGATGATTGGGCCAGGACGTCGATGTCCCACTGAATACTGTTAAGGGTCAATTGCGTGCCGTTTTACGTTTGGCGGCAACGGCTTCGGCGATGATGCGGACCCGCAACAGCAGTGCCGGCAGGCTGGTGTGCAAGGCGGTGAGGACCGGCAGAGATGGTTCGCGCAGCAGCCCGGCAAGTTCCAGACGCCGGTCTGCGTAGCGCGGTGTGGCAGCGCCGAGACGTACCAGAGCCGGCGAGGACCACCACTCATCGAGTGTCGTGGCGCGGTAGGCGGCGCGGCGCACTCTGCTGGGAAGAATCTCGTCCCAGTAGGTTTTGCGGTACTTCGGTTCGCCGATCCAGCTGTTGTCCCAGTCGATGCTGTAGTGCAATAACAGCAGCAGCCTTTCTGCAGTGTCGGCCGGATGGGCGGCCACTGCTGTTGGCAGCGCACCGGTTTCGGCGTCGCTGTCGACGGTGAACGATGGCAGCTCGGGCACCAAAGCTTGCCACGTTCGGGTCGGCGTGAGCTCGGTCATGGGCGTCAGGGTAGCGGGTAGAGGTGCCACCGAGGTGTTTACTTGTCGGCCGCAGGCTGGGGGTGGGTGAGGGTTCGGCCAGCTGACCAGAGCGGTGGAATTGTGCGCCACGGCTGAATGGCCGCCCACGCCCGCAGGATCGCCGGCCAGCGGTCGGTGGGTTGGTTGGTGAGAAGCTGCGCCGGCGGAACTGGGTCACCGAGCTGTGGCCAGGTGGCCCCGACCGTGATGCGCAGCCACTGCAGATCGCTCAGTCGTTGCGCAGCGGCGGCGTCCCAGGCAACAACGAGGCCATCGGTGGCTAGATGCCCCCACTGGGTGGTCGGAAGGATGTGCCTGCGGCGCATGGTAGGCACCATCGCGGCGTGTGTGTTGGGTAACGGTCCGGCAGTCAGTATTGGCGTCAAGTCGGCGCTAGGGGAGTACTCGTTCAACGAGGTTGTCGTGATCAGCAGCGTCGGCTGCGCGGTCGGCGGATGGCTGTAAGCCCACGCGCACGAGACGCATAATCGGCGGGCCCCGAAGGGCCACGCGTCGAAGCCGGTGAACTTCTCAGAGATGATGCGGGAACTGGTGACAGTGGGCCCGTCCGTGCCGCATCGGCCGCAGCGGCCGGCTACCGGTGCGGGGGCATCCACGGCAGGTCGACCGGCAGCGACCCACGCCGCGGCGGCGGGATCAGACAGCATGGTGGCCGTCACGATACGGTCTGAGGTTGACACCCGAGGCTGTTAATGTGACCAGCACGAAACGCACACAGGGGCTGGGTGAGGGTTTCACCTGGGGCGGCTCCGGACGGTTGGAAACAGCCTTCCGGGCCGCCTACCTCCGTCTTCAGGTCGCTCCGCAGGGGCGCTGTAGGGATTAGCCGTCGTGTCCCGTTTGGCCCATACACTGCGGTTTGACCAGCCAAGCTACGCAAAATCTGAGGCCACGTGGGCGCCAAGACCGCCAGACCAAACCGAGAACAGCCCGTCGTCCTCGACGTCGAAGGCGGGGCCATCGGTGCGCGTGACATCAAGGCGGCCCGCGAGGTCGCCGAGGACGCAATGACGGAGCGTTCGTTCCAACGACTGGCCAACCAGATCGTCGACGAGCTACGCGATGACGACTCCTCCCTCACACGGGCGACGCGCGATCGCGATCGCGCGACACCGCGGGATGTGAGCCACGTCGACTCCGATCGTCTGCGCGGCGAGCTGCCTGCCCGCGAAGAGTTCCGAGAGATCCTCAGTGGCCGGCAGCGAAAGATCCGATCCACGGTCAAAAATAGAGTCATCGCGGCGGCGCCAGCGTCGCAGCACGCTGCGATCAACAGCCTGCTCAGTAGCAAGGACCCCACGGAGTGGCGGCGCGTCAACGAGCGTCTGCATCTCGCGGCCGGCGATGCGCAGCAGCTGACCGATGGCGAACGCGCCAAGGTGCAGCGTCTGGACAGGGCGATCCAGTCCTACGAGCGACTCAACGACCGGACCCACCGTGTCTATGTGGCTGTGCGACTACCCGACAACCACTCAGACATCACCAAGCCGTCGGATCTGCCGGCGAGCCTGCAGCCAGGGGCCAGCGTCGCGTTCGACCAGTTCACTCTGACCCGGCACAACCTGCACGAGACACCGGGGCATGACAGTTCCCGGTACGTGGTGTTCGAGGTCGTGACCAGCCGCGGGATGTACCTGGGTCGCTCCGACAGCGTGGAGGACACCACTCACGTGTTGCCCAGGGGCATGCAGTTCGACGTGGCATCCGCCGAACACGTCGCCTACGCAACCCGCCCCAGAGGATTCAATGAACGCCTCGTCTTGCAACTGAGGGAGCGCTGATGACCCCCACCGAATGGATCGTTCACCCCAACCGGTCTGAGATCGGCATGGACGAGCCCGGACAGAACGGGCACTACCGATCAGTCACGCGCCCCAGCGCGGTGGCCATCGAGCCGTGCCTGGCGCGAGTTGAGCTGCCGCACAGACTTTTGGCCATTGCCGACGCCGACGGCGCGGTCACCTTCGGCGGCAACGATTGGTGGTTCGTCGTCGGCGCGGCCCGCACCTTCGCCCGTACCCACCTCGCCGCAGACGTGCCGGCACCGTTTGGGTTCAAGCGCGGCGGTCAATGGCGGTGGTGGGACAACACCACCACCTCGGAGTCGATCCTCGACGGGCCCGACGCAATCGAGTACGTCCGCCAATACCTCGACCAGCTGTTCCCGCACGCCGCGATCGCGGTGACCGACCAACGATGACCACCGCACCGGCGGGCCTGAACATGCACGAGCTGCGCAGCATCGCGGCGCGCCGCCGAGGCCCGCGAGCCCATCATCATTTGCTTGACCGCATCGCCGAGCACCTCGACGAGCAGGACGGGTTCGTGTCCTGGAGCGGCGGCAAGGACTCCACAGTGGTGGTCGACCTCGCGCGCCAGGTCGATCCGCACATCCCGGTCGTGTTCTTCGACAGCGGACTGCAATTCCCCGAAACCCTGCGCTACTTGGCGGAGCTGGCCGAGGCTTGGCAACTGAACTATCAGGTGATCACCGCCGATCCGGACTTGTTGACGGTGCTGATCGCCGGCGGCGGATTCGATCATCACGCCGTCGATCGACGGTTGCCAGGCCAGTTGGCTGACGTGATGATTACCGGGCCAGCCAGGGAAGCGCATCGCCTTTACGGCGGCGGCTCGCTGTGGGGTGTGCGCGCCGAGGAGTCGCACGGCCGGCGGATGCTCTACCGGCGCGGATTGGCCTCGGAGACTCGGGCGCGGCAGCAGAGTTCACGCACCGACGTGCGGAAGCAGGCCGGGGGTATCGTCCGTCGCACCGACGGAACCATTACCTACGGGCCGATCTGGGACTGGCAACGCTCCCACGTCTTCGAGTACCTGGCAGGGCGGGGGATCGAGCCCAACCCCCTCTATCGCAAGCTCGCTGACCTCGGGGTCCCCGACGCGCAGATCCGTGTCGACTCCATCATCGACGCTTCCAAGCTGTCCAACGGCCACATCGCGTGGCTGCAGAGGGGTTGGCCCGATCTCTTCGACCGGTTGGCCCACGCACTGCCCCGACTGCACGAATGGGCCTGACGTCAGAACGGGGCGGTAGCATTGACTTTCGACGACGGGCAAGCCGGTAAGGGGCGGGCCCGAACACTCCGGAAGGGAGCATGCATCATGAGTGTCGGACTGGCGGGCACGTTGCCCACCGCTGCGTACGACCAGGAGGACGACATCGACGAGGCCCCCTACCGCTGGTCGGACCTACTCGCGCGGCGCAATGCGCTGAGCCTGCGGGTCGAGGACCTCGTGCCGGTCCTACGGGTAGATCTGCACAAGTACCGCTCCCGGGAGACTGGCGCCCTGGAGGTGGGCGCCGAACTCGTCGACGAGCTGGTCGCGATGGAGGAGTTTGTCGCCGGCGAGGCTGCGCGGATGCTCGACGCGGCGCCGGCCGACGGGACGGTGAGGTTAGAGGCCGCCGTCGACCAGGCGGAGTTCGAGGATGCCTACCCGGAGGCCCGCACACTGCGGGATCTTGTGCCGTACCCGATGTCGCTGCAGCACGTGGCTGTGGGCCGTGCCGCGGCGGAGTTGAGCCGGCGCGGCCGTGACGTCGAGGTGTACCGCGGTGAGCAGCGCGGGGACCTCACCGTGCGCCGGCTGGCCGCCGGGCTGCTCAAAGAGGAAACCTCTCGGCTGCTCGGCATCGAGGCGAAGAAGTACGCGAAGTTCGAGCGAAGCACCTCGGCGCCGCCGGCCGGGTTGGTGGCTGAACTGCAGGCCATCGACGACTTCATCACCGCCAGCGCCGCGCAGCTTCACATCACCAAGGAAGATGGTGCGAGTGTCGTGGTGATGATCGACGACCAGGCCGCTTTCGAGCGGCTCTACCCGCAGGCTCGCACCAAGCGCGATGGTGAGGTGTATCCACGCCGGGTGCACCGGGTCGCGGCCGCACGCCGCGCCCACGAACTCGAGGCGGCCGGCGCATCGACTCGTATCGCCGTCGCCGACCGCTAAAGACGAACCGCCCGCTGTTTCAACGACTTCCCGTTCCCAATCCGACGCATGAGCAGGTCAGCGCTGACGCCACCGCCGAAGTCGCGGCTGCGTGTGAGCAGGTCGAGGTAACATCACGCGGACCGAGCGGTCCGCTGAGCTGACCGCGGAGTTCCATCAACGTGTTCGACGCGCCGGCATTCGACCGGGAATGAGTCCGAGTCAACCTGGGACGGCCAGATCGCGGCGGGATTCTTCGGGCAGCTCTGACCCGCCTTTCGACTCGTGCGATTGCCCACCCCACCCGGCACAGGGGCGGGGTGGGGAATGTCTATTGCGTTGCACCACAGAGGGTTCCGTTGTCGGTGGCTGTTGGTAGTGTCATGCAGGTAAGAGCAAGCCGTTGGGGCAGGCCCACTTCATCCGAGGGGATTTTGGGATGGTCGTTTACGTCGATGATGTCGAGCCGGTCGATGTCGAGCAGTTGAGCCTCGATGAGGCGCGGATGGTACTGGCCCGGGCGAGGGCTGAGCTGGCGAGCGCGTTCAATTCGGCGCACGCGGGGAGTCTGCGGCGCGAAATCGCCGAGGTCGAAGGGCAGATCGAATGGCTGGAGTCGGAGGCGGAAGCAGCGGCGTTAGAGGATGCCGCCGCCGAGCACGCCAGCGACCTGTGGGCCGACTACGACCAGGGGATCTCGGCGTGAGTGCCGCAGACGGTGGGGAGAGGACCGACATCACCGGTGCTGAGGACCACCCTTTGGTCGATGATGACGGCTATCCCACCGAGTGGGGAATCGCGGCGGTGCGCCACTTCCACGGCTCGCCAACGGCGTTGGTGGATCTGCTGGAGCAACTGTGGTGGACGCCGAGCCTGATGACCGTCGATGAGTGGCTGGACAACCAACTGCGAAACGTCGTGCGGGTGTCGCTGGCGACAGGCGGATGGTCGGGTAACGAGACGGTAATCGACGCGCTCGACAAGTCGAGGTTCCACCTGCTCTATTGGGAGTCAAGTCATCGCGGCGGGCTGCACGTGTATACGGTCCCTCAGACCGAGTGGGAGATGGTCAGCGAGCTCGGCGAAGTTATCGCGGAGAGCGCCGCCGAGTAGCGCGAACGGGATCGGGTAGGTGGCCGGTGAGGAAATGCCGGCCACCTACATCAACCACCCCCACCCGGCACAGGGGCGGGGTGGTTGATGTAAACCGCTGCAATGTAGCGACTTTAGTGGTTGTGGACTTGTCGGTGGGTGCCGGTAGTGTCCTGTGTTGTGAGGACGGGCCATCGGGGCCGGTCCACTACTCCTCGGGAGGGGATTCGGTCATGACCGATTTGGACACCACCGTGACGGTGATCGACGCTGCGGCCAGAGCACATGTCCCAGTTTTACTCTGGTCCGATCCTGGCATGGGCAAGTCATCCATTGTGCGGGCGTTGGCCGCTGCCGATGGTGTGCCGGTGGAGACGGTGATCGGGTCGCAGCGTGAGCCGGTAGACATTGCGGGCTGGCCGGTGGTCACCGATGGCGCGGTACAAACCCTCGCATTACCCGATTGGGCCAAAACGCTTTTGGACGCCAATGGCGGTTACCTTCTGTTGGACGAGATTTCGACATGTTCGGCGTCTGTGCAGGCCGCGATGCTCACGGTGGCGTTGGAGCGGATGGTTGGACGAACCAAGCTGCCTGACGCCGTGAGGATCGTCGCAGCTGCCAACCCACCTGACCGGAGTGCCGGTGGTGTCGATCTGACGCCGCCGATGGCTAACCGGTTCCTGCACGTCGATTTTGAGCCGACCGCCGAGGAATGGCTGACCGGCATGCGGTCCTCGTTCGCCGCCTTGCCCGCCTCGCGAGGCATCGCCGCCGATGACCTGCGCCGCGCCGACGAAATCGGGGCCGTCTGCGCCTTCGTGGAGGCCAGACCTGCTCTGCTGCACCAGTTTCCGGACACCGACGAGGCCGCTGGGAGGGCGTGGCCGTCGCGGCGCTCCTGGGAGGCGATGGCACGGGTGCTGGCGCATCTACGTGCTGACGACACCGCCGCCATCAGTGCCGTCGCGCTCGGACTGGTCGGTGACGGTGCGGGCAGCGAGTTCATGGAATGGCGGGCCAGCATGGATTTGCCCGCCGTCGCGGACGTGATCGCGGACCCGAGCATCGTCGCCTGGGGGACGGCTCGCCCCGATCAGGTGTGGGCGGTGCTGTCCGGTGTGGTCGCCTGGGCGTCGGGCAGGGGCACTAAAGACGCGTGGATGACTGCCTGGGGTCCGGTGGTCGAGGCCGCGACCCACGGGGCACCCGACGTGGCCGGGGCAGCGGCCCGCGCGTTGAGCGTAGCGATGCCTGCCGGTGCGAAACCGCCTGCGGCGGCGCGCAAGTTCAAAGACGTGATGATCGCAGCAGGCCTCGACGTAGGCAGCGCGGCATGACCGAGGTCAGAGCGCTCACCGCCGACGAATGGCGACGGTTGCGGCTGGCGCGGATGGCCGCAGTCGAGGCGATGCCCTACTTCGCGCGGGCGCTGTTCGCGTTGTCGCCAGTCGCCGCACCGGGTTTGGGCACGTTCGCGGTGGACAAGCACTGGCGTCTCTACCTCGACCCGGCGATGCTGGGCACCGCCGAAGGGTGGTCGGTAAATCTGGCTGGCTCCGTGCTGCTGCACGAGGTTGGGCATGTGCTGCGTGACCACGGTGGCCGCGCTGACACGGTGGACTCCCCGGTGGATCGCACCATGTGGAACTACGCCGCCGACGCCGAAATCAACGATGACTTGATCGCGGCGGGCGTGCGTCTCCCCGAAGGTGTTGTGACACCGGGACGGCTGGGCTGCGAGGACGGCCACGCCGCCGAGGTCTACTACCGGCATCTGGTGCCGCCCGGTACGCCGCCACGCAGCGGGGCGGACGGCGATCCCGGCGGCGGGTCCGGTGACGGCGAGGACGACGGCCACGGCTGCGGGTCCGGTGCAGGGGATGCCGTGCCGGGGGAACTGCCCGCCGCTGCCGACGTGGGGGGCAGCAAGGGGCTGTCCCGTGCTGCGGCCGATCTGGTGAAGGTCGCCGTCGCCCGCGAGGTTCAACGAGAGTTGGCGCACGGCGGGGCCGGTCGCGGCACGATGCCAGCGGGCCTGGCGCGGTGGGCCGCTGACCAACTCGCCCCGGCAGTCGTGCCGTGGCCCAAGGTGCTGCGGGCGGCGGTGCGCCGCGCCGTCGAGGATCAGGCGGGACAGGTGCATCACTCCTGGCGACGGCCCAACCGGCGCGCTCCCAAGGGTGTGCTGCTGCCGACGCTGCGGGCACCCAAGATCGCCGTCGATCTGATCATCGACACGTCGGGGTCGATGGGTGAGGCCGATCTGGCAGCGGCGCTGTCGGAGACACGGGCGGTGCTGAGGCGCACCGGAGCCACGGTGCGGGTGCTGTGCTGCGATGCCGGTGCCAGCGCACCGCGCCCGGTGCGGTCCATCAACGATGTGACGTTGGTCGGTGGCGGCGGCACCGACATGCGGGTCGGAATCGATGCGGCGCTGGCAGCGCGCCCACCGGCCAACGTGCTGGTCTGCCTGACAGACGGTGGCACGCCGTGGCATGAGCGTCGGCTCCCGGTTCCGCTGATCGTGGCCCTGATCGGCACGCACGCCGCCGACACCGCGCCCGCGTGGGCCAAGACGGTGCGCGTCACCCCCGCTGCGGCGGTGGCGACGTGAGCAAGCGGGCCGGGGGCCGTGACTTCACGCAGTGGGCCGACACCGTGCTGGCGGGCACCGGCTGGACCGTGGGCACGGTGCGCGCCGCTGTGCAGCGGGACCGTACCGATCTGGCGACGGCGGCGCTGGCCGATGGGTTCACCGCCGCCGCGCGCGGGCTGGCCGACCCTGCGCAGAGCCGCGACGGTGCGGCGTGAGCGCCGCGCTGTTCGACCTCGCGCTGCGGGTGGCCGCACGCGATGCCGGTGGGCCGGTGCCCCGGCTGCTGCACAATCCCGCCCCATCGCGTGACGTGAAGGTCGCCGTCGCAGCGCAGCGCACCGGCCCGGTGGTGCACGTGCAGGCCGTGGGGCCGGATGGGCGCATTCGCAGCGGCACCGGGGCCGAGGGACTGGCCGCGCTCGCCCGTGCTGCCGGATGCGTGGACGGTGACCTCGGCACCGGCGCGACGGCCCTAGTCGATACCCCGGCCACGATGCGGGCGTTGGAGGGGCTGGCGCGCAGCTACGCCGACCCGGCGCGCTGCGGTGACCGCGACGTGACGGCGGGATCGGCGCTGGCCGGGTGGTGGGTGGAGCGGGCCGCGCACCCCGGTACATCGGCGGTGACCGACGTGCTGGGCGCGACCCGTGCCCGGTTCATGCTGGGCGTAACACCGGGTGAGGATCACGCGGGCATGTGGCGGGCAGCGCTGAAGGTGCCCAACGGTGTGGGCGGGCTGCACATCTGGCATCACGCCGTGACCGGTGGTCTGCTGCTGCCGGGGCTGGACGCGGTGCGTGAGGACGACGACTGGCAGTGGGAGGCTGCGCAGGAGGCCGTGGGCGAACAGCGCAGCTGGGACCGGCCCGAAACGCTGCACCTGGCGGCGGCGCGGCTAATGAGCCGCTGTGATGCCGCCGACCTCTACGACGCCGCACTGCTGGCCGATCCGCTATGGCGTGCGCGTGGTGTGCATACCGGGTTCGTCTGCCACGGGCAGGTCGTCACCGGGGCGGGCCAGGCGGGCAACCGCGTCACAGTGCGTGCCGATCGGCTCGACACCCGCCTGAAAGCCGGGACCGCCGTCACCGGGTGGCAGGGCGAGCCGATGACCGCGATGCCGGACGCGGAGAACCGTTTCAGCGGTGAGGTTTTCGGGACCGCCGTGGGCGAGGACGGCGCGTTGACGGTGACCATCGGTGGCCTTCGCAAGACGGGTTACCGGCCTACTGCCGGGGAGACGGTGACGGTGATGCCCGCCCCGCCCTCGGTGTCCACGATCCGGTCGCGGCGCACGGCGGTGTCTCGGCTGTACCGGCGACGGTTCTCCTGGCTGTCACAGGGAACCACGCCGACCGCCAGCCGCCGACCGGTGCCGCTGGCGGTCATGATCGCCGCCGCCGACGACACACCCACTACGGAGAACTGAACTGAGATGCGTACCCTACCCAAGCGATTCGCCCAACCCGCCGACACCGACGAGACACCCGCTGCGGCGGCGGCACCGGCTAAAACGCCGTCGCCGCCCGCTGCCCCGATAGTCCAGAACTGGCCGGGGCGCGACCTGCTCGACTCACCGATGCTGGCGCGGGTGCTGCTGGCCGCGTGGGGCGGGGACCCAGCGATCTGCGTCCCCGCTTGCCCGGGAGCTGGAAAATCAAGGCTTGTCGCACTTTTGGCGGGTGCCTTGGCGCATCGGGTGGGACTGCGGGTGGCGGTGGCCGCGCAGACCCGCGAGCAAGCCGCCGAGCTGTCCCGGCGCATCGCCGCCGTCAGCGACCGCGCCTCGCTGATCGTGTCGGGGGCCGGTAAGAAGCCGGTCACCGTGGACGGCATTCGCACCGTAGCGGGTCGCAGCGTGCGATGGCAGCACTCGACCGGGGGTGAAATCCTGATCGGCACCGCCGCCCGCTGGCTCTACGTGGACCCGAGCATGGCGGGCGCGGACGCGCTGCTAGTGGATGAATCCTGGCAGGCCACCTACGGCGACCTCGGCGCGCTTGGGGCGCTGGCCCGCCAGGTGGTCTGCGTCGGTGACCCCGGCCAGGTGGCACCCGTGGTCACCGGCTCGACCGAGAAATGGGACGGGAAGGCCACCGGCCCGCACCAACCCGCCCCGGCTGCGCTGCTGGCCGCACACGGCGAGGCGATCACCGTCCACGAACTGACGAACTCCTGGCGACTCGGTCCGCAGACCTGCGCGCTGCTCTCCGAGCACTTCTACCCGCAGATGCCGTTCACGTCCCGCCGTCCCGACGAGGCGGTAATCGCACCGGACGGCACCGTGCTATCTGAAATCGTCAGTCGCCCAACAGAAGCGCACAACGGCCCGACCGACCCGGCGCTGCTGACCGCGCTAGCCGAGCGGGCACGCGAACTGACTCGCCACAACTACCGGCGCGGTGGCGTGTGTGAGCCGTTGACCGCCGCCGATCTGGCCGTAGTGGTGCCCCACGTCGCCCAGGCGGGTGCGGTACGGGCGCTGCTAGCCGACATGCCCGATGTGCTGGTCGGCACGGTCAACGCGTTGCAAGGCTTGGAACGACCGGCTGTCGTCGCATTGCACCCTATGGCCGGATACCGCAGTGCCGAGGCATTCGCCCTCGACGCGGGCCGAATGTGCGTCACCCTGAGTCGGCACCGAGCGCACCTGACGGTGCTTACCGATCCTGCGACTGTGCCGCTGCTCGACGCCGCCACCGACGACCCGCAGGCCGTCCAAGCGCGGGAGGTGCTCGCGGCACTCTGAACCACGAAAGCTTGTACAACCGACCATCGCGGTCGGCATTGGTTTGTTCGGGGGTGGGCCGACCTTCGAGCCCCCCCACCCCCACCCGGCACAGGGTGGGGGTGGGTGTTCGGGCGGCGGCGGCAGCAGCAGCAGCTGAGGAAGAGATGCAGCGAAGATTGCCACACGGCGCCGGGTTGTTTAACAACGGCCCGACAGGGCGCTTCGGGGGTGAACACCTGCAGGTCAGGCCGTGCACTGAAGTTTGACAAGGGTGGGTGCCGGGCCGTTGTTCTGTCCAAGTAGCGCGGCGTTTCTTGTTCATCTGCGGTCAACTCGACGGCAGCAACAGCGGCAGCGGCAGCGGCAGCCGGGCCGGCGGATTGTGTCGGTGGTTGGCGGTAGCGTCTGTGGTGTCGAGCAAAGCCGTTGGGGCGGGCTCATTTCGGAAAGGGAAACATCATGGCGGTTCACGGTGACGGGGCATGCCTGGACGGGCCGGAGGGCTGCGCAGGGGAAACCTTTCCGCGCCAGACGCTTAGTGGGAGTGGGGATTACTACTACCGGTGCGATCGGCACTATGACGCTTACGCGGCGCGTCTGCAGCCGGTAATGGATGGCATCAACCGGAGGTACCCGCGGCACGCCCCTAGCGACTTCGATGAAAGCTACGCCGGGGAACGGTGGGACGAGGACGAGTGGTAGGCGCCGGGCCCCGGCGGGTCGCTTGGGGCGCCGGCGAGGATCTACTTGCCGGCGCCCCAAGCCTCATACCCCACCCCATCCGGCACAGGGATGGGGTGGGGGCTGGTCCAAGTTGGGTCGATCGGGTTTGGTTGGGGGAGTAGTTGATTCAACGATAATTGTCGGTGATCTCCGGTAGGCTTCACATTGTTGGGCAGGTCAGTGGGACCGGCCCTCGATTCCCGGAAGGGGAGTGCAATGCACGCAATCAAGGGGTTGTCGGCCATCATCTCGAATCTGTTGGGAATCCTCGGGTTTCGCCCTGTTGAGTCGTTAATTGTAGTGTCCGTGCAGGGTGGTGAGGCGGGGTCAGTGATGCGCCTGGACCTCAGTGACGCGACGTCGCCGGATGTTGCGGAGCAGTTGGCGGATCTGGTCGTGCGTGCCGGGGGTGACGCTGCGGTGGCGGTGTTCGTGTCGGCAGAGGGCGCGTCGTGTGCGATGTGCGCCGACGAGTTCACCGAGCAGGCGCGCAATCTGTCGGCGGCGTTGGAACGGCGCGGCGCACAATTGCTCGATGCGGTGGTGGTCGATCAGATCGAGGCCGGGGGACGCTGGCGATGTGTCGACAACTGCGGCAAGGGCGGTGTCCTCGATGACCCGGCTACCTCGGCGGCGGCTGCGGCGGCGGTAGTCGCGGGACACCGGATGTACGGCAGCCGTGAGGAACTCAGGGCGACCGTGGCGGTGGACGTGGCGCGAGCGGCCTCGCTGGCGCCCATGCTGGTCGGTGTGTCGGGCTGCGTCGACGATGTGGCGGTGGCAGTGCGTGCGGCGGTGGCGGCGGTGCGCCGAGTCGGTGTCGGCGAGGTTCTTTCGGACGCCGAATTGGCCAGTGTCGGGTCGACTCTGGTGGATCTGAGAGTGCGTGACGCGCTGATGACCCTGATCGACAGCGACGAAGCGGGAGCGGCCGAGCAGCTGTGGTCGCAACTGGTGCAGGTTTTGCCCCAGCCGTTCCGTTCGGAAGCCTTGTGCATGCTCGCGCACGCCAGCTATGTGACGGGTGCAGGGCCGGTGGCGGGGATGTGCCTGGAAGCGATACGGGCCGAGACCCCGAATCACCGCATGGCCGCGTTGCTCGACACCGCGCTACAGAACGGGGTTCGGCCGGAGGCGATCCGCGGCCTGACCGCGAGCCTGACCCCGGCGGTGTCGGTCTAGCCGCCGTGGCGGCGACACGGTGGGGGCAGGGTACTGCCGGCTCCCACCGTGTCCCCCCCTCGGCACAGGGGTGGGGTGGGGTGGGGTGGGGGTTGTGTCTTCGCACGCGGCTGCTGCTGCGATATGAGGAGATGCAGCGAAGATTGCCACACGGCGCGGGGTTGTTCAACAACGGCCCGACAGGGCGCTTCGGGGGTAAAAACCTGCGGCTCAGGCCGTGCGCTGAAGTTTGACAAGGGTGGGTGTCGGGCCGTTGTTCTGTCAAAGTAGCGCGGCGTTTCTTGCTGATCTGCGGTGCATCTCGACGGTACTCGGGCTGTCGGAGGGGATCGGTAGCCTGGGGATGTCGGGCAGGTCAATCGGACCGGCCCACGAGTCCCAGATGGGGGATGTTCACGATGGGTTATTGCGCCAACTCGATTGACTCCGACTTCACCATTCCACCGGCGAACATCGCGGCCGCCCTGGAGGCGGTGCGTGCCGCGTTCGAGACGACCGGCACGGCGACGCTAACCGAGGTGATCGAGGAGAACACCTGCTTTGACGGATGTGAGGAGGATGCCGCGACGGGCTTCACGTTGGGGTGTCATCACGACAAGTGGTGGGACTCGACCGAGCAGATGTTGGCGGTGCTGGCACCGTTTGCGGTCGAGGGGTCATCGGTGCGGATGCTTGGCGAGGACGATTGTCTGTTCGGGTTCCGCGTGCTGGACGGTCAGTTGCGTACGGAATCGGGCAGATTCATGTGGTCGCTCGATGGTGAGACCGCCGCCCACGTGCCGGTCCGAGCTGGCGGGGTGTTGGCTCCGATGACCGTCGAGCGCGATCTTGTCGGGTACGCCGCTTGGTGGGCGGCGTCCGACACCGCTGAAATCGAGGAGCTTCTCGATGGGCTGACGGGTGACACCTGGGAGGCCGAGCACACCTTGGCTGCGGTGATGGGCTGTGTGTTCCAGAACGATCCAGGCAGCTCGCCGACTCGGGATTGGCTCACGGTCACAGGTCTCGCGCACGGCGTCAACGTCGCTTATCTCGGGTTGGATCTTGATCCGTCCTACGACGGCCAGGGGGTTCTCGATGGCTTGACCGTCGTGCTCAACTTGACGGCTGTCAGCGCCGAAGCTGCTGAGCAGCAGAATCTTTCGGTCTCGGTCTATGTGCAGGTGCGTGATGTCCTGCCCGCAGGCGGCGGCGTGCCCTGCGAAGTGCTGGCCGACATCATCGACACGGCGTTGGCGTTGGTGAACTGTGACATCGCCGCCTCCGACCGCTTCATCGTTGGTGCCCGCGATGTCCTCTCGGCAGCGTAGCGACGAGGGCGGGGAGAGCGGTCTGATGGCGAATTACTACGGGCGGGGCCGCACCAACGTGTTTGCGGTCAAGGACGTGCTGGCGCTGAGGAATGCTTTGGAGTGCCACGACTTCGAGGTGGAGGAGCGGTCGCCGGGATGCGTGGCGATCTTCGCGGCAGACGCCGACGGCTTGGGAGACTGGTCGCGGTGGATCGACGGCGATGACGGCGAGGGCGAGGAGTTATTTGTTCCGGAGATGATCGCGGCTCACCTGCAGCCCGATCAGGTTGCCGTGTTCGTCCATGCCGGTTCTGAAAAGCTGCGCTACGTCACGGGATACAGCATCGCTGTGCATTCCGATGGCCGCCGGATTCGCCTCGACCTCGACGAGATCATCCGCGTGGCGGCGGAGGTGTTCGCGGTGCCTGGAGGGTCGATATCGGCGCCAAGGTACTGACCGCGCGGGTGGGTGGGGCCGAGCCTGTTCGTGTCTGCGTGGGAGGTTCGATCGAGGGGCGGCGTTGTCGGTGGTTGCCGGTAGTGTCACTCGTGTCAGGGCTCGCCAAGAGGGCAGGCCCGCGGTTCCCGGAAAGGGGAGTTGTCGTGACTGATGTCGTTGAGGGTTCAGAAGTATCGGAGTCGGTGTGCGAGGAGGAGTCGGTGAGCTTGTACTTCAAATCCGGCTCCAGCGACAAGGTGTATCACGCGCGCATCGAGGCCGCAGACGGCGGAGGTTACACGGTCAACTTTGCATTCGGTCGGCGCGGCGGGACGCTATCGACTGGCACGAAGACCAAAGCGCCGGTCGACCACGCTACTGCGCGGAGGGTTTTCGCGAAGCTGGTGGCCGACAAGCAATCCAAGGGATATACGGCGGGAGCTGACGGCACGCCCTACCGTCACAGCGCCAACGCTGGCCGGGTCAGTGGCCTGCTGCCCCAACTGCTCAACACCATCGACGAAGCCGACGCCGCGCGTTTGGTGGGTGATCCGCAGTGGGTGATGCAGGAGAAGTTCGATGGCCGGCGCCTGATGCTCCGAAAGGTCGGCGACGCAGTCGAGGGCATCAACAAGCTCGGCCTGATCGTGAGTGTGGCGGAGACCATCCAGGCCGCGGGCCGGTTGGTGCCCGGTGACTTCGTGCTGGACGGCGAAGCCGTGGGTGACTGCTTGCATGTGTTCGACCTGCTCTCCCGAGACGGCACCGACCTGCGTGCTCGGTCCTACGGCGACCGCTACCGCGCGCTGCGGGCCGTGATCGGCGATGCCGACACCGCGGCCGCCGTCGTCGTCGCGGAGTGCTGGGTCGATCCGGCCGAGAAGGCGCGCCAGCTCGATGAGGTTCGGGCGCGAAACGCCGAAGGGGTGGTGTTCAAACGCTGGGATGCCCCCTACACGCAGGGGCGGCCCAGCAGCGGTGGCACCCAGCGCAAGTTGAAATTCGTGGCAACAGCCTCCGCGGTAGTCACGGCCATCAATCGGCAGCGCAGTGTCCGGGTCAGCCTGCTACAAGGCGCGACCTGGCTGGACGTCGGTGCCGTCACCGTTCCCGCCAATCAGAGTGTTCCCCAGATCGGTGATGTCGTCGAGGTCCGCTATCTCTACGCCACACCAGGCGGCGGTGCGCTCTATCAACCCGTCCTCCTGGGCGTCCGCACTGATGTCGAGCCCCCCGAGTGTGTGGTGGCCCAACTCAAGTTCAAGGCGACGTAACGCGGCGCCCGTTGGTGAGACCCACTTGGTGATGGTGGGTCTCACCAACACCCACCCCCCTCGTCACAGGGATGGGGTGATGGTCTGCCGGGCCGAAAAGGTCTGGTGGGGTTGCGGTTTCGGGTCCGGTATGTCGGCGGCG
This sequence comes from Mycobacterium sp. IDUB_28, assembly GCF_055419285.1. Taxonomy (NCBI): domain Bacteria; kingdom Bacillati; phylum Actinomycetota; class Actinomycetes; order Mycobacteriales; family Mycobacteriaceae; genus Mycobacterium; species Mycobacterium sp. IDUB_28. Next base: position 29,538 of record NZ_JBVAXK010000021.1, read on the forward strand.
ACGGGTAGAATCAGGTGTGAAGGCCAGGCCAGCGGGGCTGGGCCGATTTCCCAGGAAAGGGGAAGTGTCGTGACTGCTGTCGTGGTTGAGGGTTCGGTAGGTGTGGTGTCGCGGTCGGTGGCCGAGGCGTTGGCGGCCGGCGTGGCGGCGGGCGCGGTGGTGTGCGCCGCGCTGTCGGATGGACCGGTTCCGGGCTGGCTGGTCGTCGAGGAGATCGCGGCCGATGGTGCGGAGCGTCAGTGCGCGGTGGTCCGGCTCGACGGCTGCTCGGTGGTGTCTGCCGGTGCGGTAACGGAGGTGAAGGTCGCCGGCGACCCGGTGCCCACCGAGGGCGAGATGCCGGCGTGGGCTTCCGCGCTTGCCGCCTCATTTTGGGCGGCTCGGCGAGCCCGCAGCGAGGCCGAGACGGCACGTTCTGCGCTGGCCAGGCACCAGGCGCGACTAGTGGGCATAGAGGATGCCGCTCACGAATACGCTGACGCTAATAGCCTTTGCGAGCGTTTCGATGAATTCATGGTCGAGCAGGGGCTGCGGCCACGATCCCGCGAGTACCTGTGCGTGGTGGACGCGACGGTGCGGGTGCGCATCGCGGCGTCAGGCCGCAACGGCGAAGCCGCGGCTGGGGAGATCACCGACGAGATGGTCGCCGATGCCGTCGCGGGACTCGGCGTTCGGCTGCTCGCCGACGCCATCCAAGACCACGACGTCGTGGACGTCGAGGAGGCCTGAGTCGCCGAGCGGGGCCGGCTCTTTCCGCAGTCGGCCCCGCCCCCCTCCCCGCCCGTCACAGGGGCGGTGAGGGGGTGAATCACTCTGCTGTCGAACACCTTTGGTTGGTGGTGGTGTTGACGTGTGTTGCGCTGGTGAGTTGTCGGTGGCGGGTTGTACGGTGACATTTCGTGAGGGCACGCCAAGCGGGCGGGCCCCTGACTCCCGTGAAAGGGGAGGCGGTTATGGCGACGGTGGAGATCCCGCAATCTGATGGGGCGCGCGCAGCTGGTCCGGCGTTGGCGCGACGTGTGATCGCTGCGGCGCAGGTGCTCGCCGAGTGCGATGGGATGCCTGCGGCGGTGCTCGATGAGCGGCGGCGGGCGGTTCTGGAGGCGTTCCCCGGATGGGGACCGGTGGCGGCGTTGTTCGACGCGGAGCCGGCTGAGCCGTGGGCGGGGTTGGCCGACGAACTCGATGACGCGGCCGGCGACGTGATGGGCCAGGCCGCGAGGGTGGTCGACACGTCATTCTTCAGTCCGCCCGAGCTGGTGGCTCTCATCTGGAACGTCCTTTGCACAGCGGGCTTCACCGGTGGCTCTGTGCTCGACTTGGGGTGCGGCACCGGGGCGTTCATCCGGCATGCGCCGTGTGATCTGGTCGTGGAATCGACGGGTGTGGAGGCGGATCCGACATCCGCGCGGATCGCCCGCCTGTTGCTTCCGGGGGCGAACATCATCACCGGCGAGCTACAGAAGGTATCCCTGCCTCACAAGCGTTTTGATGCGGCCGTGGGTAACGTTCCGTTCTCGGCAGCCCGCGTGCACGACGGCGCGATCGGCTTCTACGGCCCCCTGCATGAGTACTTCGTGGCGCGTGCGGTGGCGGCCGTGCGGCCTGGGGGTTACGTGGTGGTGGTGACGTCACGTCACGAACTCGACGCCGCCCACGGCCTGTCGTCATCAATCACCAAGCATGCCGATCTGATGGCTGCCGTGCGGCTGCCGTCGGGCTACTTTCGCGAGTCGGGTACTGATGTGGTCGCCGATGTGTTGGTCCTGCGGGTCCGGGACGGAGACGACGATGTGCACGGGTGGTCACACGGCCGCTCGGGTGTGGTGCGCACGGCGGTGGAATCGACGGTGCGGGGACGTGCATGTCGGGAGTTGGTAAGTCCCTTCTGGGGGCTGCACCCCGAACTCGTCGCCGGCGACATGGTGTTGACCGGTTTCGAGCGGTCCCCTTTAGCTGTACGCGCAGCGGATCCCGGCGGCGCGGTCGCATCGGCGTTCGCGGCAGTGGGTCCGCTGCTGGTGCCCTACACCGACGAGGCGGGACTGTCGGGGGACCTCGATGATGTGAGGCTCACCGACGACCAGGGCCGCAAAGAGGGGTCGCTACATTGCGTCGACGGTGAGGTGGTGCGCATCGTCGACGGCGCCCTAACCGCAGTTGCACAGCCCAGCGCCGAGCTGCGGGCACTGATCGGCCTACGTGATGCTGCGGTGGCCCTGATCGAGGCCGAGTCGGACTGGGAAACCCCCGATTCGGCGTTGGAGCCGTTACGCGTGGCGTGTCGGCAGGAATACCAGAAGTACGTTGATCGGTACGGGGCTCTCAACCGGGGGACCATGACCGAGGGCAAACCGGATCCAGAGACGGGGCTACCGCGGTTGGGTTGGCGCACACCGAGCCTCGGCGGGTTCCGGGCGGACCCCGATGCGCCGGTGGTGCTCGCCTTGGAGGCGTTCGACCAGGACACGGGGGAGGCGGCACCGGCGCCGATTCTGCTGGGCCGCGTCAACAAGAGGCCCGTGCCGGCCAGTACTGCCGGCAACCCCGGCGAGGCACTGGCGATCAGCTTGGGGGAGGGCCGCGGCCTGGACTTCGATCGCGTGGGAGGCCTGCTGGGTTTGGCTGACCCCGAGGAGACTTTCGCCGCGCTCGGCGACCTGGCTTTCCGAGATCCCCGAGGCGGGGGCGCAGTCACGGCCCGTGATTACCTCTGCGGTGACGTTCGGGCCAAACTGCGGGAGGCGTTGGCGGCGGCGGCGGTCGATCCGCGCTACGAACGCAACGTGGCCGCGTTGGAAGCGGTGCAACCACCGTGGCTGACCCGCGACGACATCCGCGTGGAGCTGGGATCCCCGTGGGTCACCGCCGGTGACGTCGGGGAATTCTGTCATGAGGTATTCGGTGTGCGGGCTGGCGTCGATCACATCGCGCCATTGGCGGCGTGGGAGGTGAACGCACACGGACGGGTGTCCCCAGAAGCTCGGATCGCCTACTGCACAGAACGTTTCGATGCGGTCACGCTGCTGCAGATCGGGCTCAACGGTGCGGCGCCGGTCGCTTGGGATGAGTTCTACGACCAGCACACGCGCACGCACCGCAAGATCCGCAATGCCGACGCCACCGAAGCAGCCGAACAGAAGCTCTCGGCGATCCAAAGCCGGTTCTCGCTGTGGGTGTGGGAAAACGCCGACCGGGAGCGGCGCATCGTCGAGCAGTACAACCAGACTATGAACGCGCGCGTCCTGCGCGCTCACAACGGCGCGCATCTGACGTTCCCCGGCCTGGCCGACGGGATCGAACTATGGCCGTGGCAACGAGACTTCGTCGACCGCGCGGTGTCCACGCCGGCGGTGTTCAGCGCCCACGAAGTAGGTCTCGGAAAGACGCTCACCGCAATAACTTTGGCGATGACCCTGCGGCAATTCGGACTTGCCAACAGGGTAGCGCTGGCGGTTCCGCTACATCTGATCGAGCAGGTTACGCGCCAGTCCTACCAGGCGTGGCCGGCCGGCCGGTTCCTCATCGTGACCCGCGAGGACTTGCACGGCGACGCGCGCCGGCGGTTCGTGGCGCGCTGCGCGACCGGGGACTGGGATCTGGTCATCATGACCCACGAAACGTTCTCGTCGCTGCCGGTGCCCGCCCAGGTGGAGCGCGCGTGGCTAGAAGAACAGCTTGGTGAACTCGAAAGTTACGCCCGCACAGAGGGATACACCGGCAAGCGCATCGCCGCAGCTGTGCGTTCGCTGCAAGGCCGACTCGAGAAGCTGCGTTCGGCCATCAACGATCCCAAAGCGGTCACGTTCAAGAGCCTGGGCATCGACTATCTGATCGTCGACGAGGCCGACAAGTTCCGGCGGCTGCCGGTGACGACCCGCGCGGACGGGTTCAGTCTCGGATCCTCGAAACGGGCGCTCGATCTGTTCCTCAAGGTGTCGCTGCTGCGGCAGGCCAACCCGGACCGGCCGCACGCGTGCCTGCTTACCGGAACGCCCTTCACCAACACGCTTGCGGAGGGTTTCGTTTGGCAAAGCATGCTCGCGCCAGAACAGTTGGCGCGCACCGGGCTTAGGCACTTCGACGCGTGGGCGGCGCAGTTCGTGCGGTACAAGGTGCTCATCGAGACCAGCCCGGACGGATCGGGGTTCCGGTCGCGGCGGCGGCCGGGCACGATTCAGAACGTGCCCGAGCTGCGGACCATGCTCTCGGAATTCATGTCCATGGTGCGGGCCGACAGCGTCGGTCTGCCCCGTCCCGAGGTACGCAATCACACCCACCTCACCGAGCCGACGGCAGCCCAACGTGCGTTCATGGCCAACCTGGTCACCCGTGCCGATGCCCTGCGTGCGCGGATGCCCTCGGCGGAGTCGGACAACATGCTGCTTATCTGCGGTGATGGCCGCAAAGTGGCGTTGGATCCGCACCTGGTCGGGATCGCGGGGCAGGCACCCAAGCTCGATGGCGTGGCCGAGGCGGTGGCCGACATCTACCACCAGACTCGGGACCTGAGGTATGCCGGATCCCCGACGCCGGGAGCCTTCCAGCTGGTGACCTGCGACATGGGCACGCCCAAGAAGGGGGACGCTCAGACCTATGGCCGTATCCGAGCGGGGTTGATCGCTCGTGGTGTGCCGGCCGATCGGATTCGGTTCGTCCATGAGGCGACCACGGCGAAGGCTCGCGAGGCGCTGTTCGCGGCGTGCCGTGACGGTCGGGTGGCCGTCCTGATCGGGTCCACCCCCAAGGTGGGGATCGGCACCAACGTGCAGCACCGCATGCACTCCCTGCACCAGGTGGACCCCACGTGGACCCCGGCGGCGTGGGAGCAGCGCAACGGCCGGATCCGCCGTAACGGCAATCGGAACGCGGTCGCGCACATCCACTACCACGTCACGCGAGAAACGTTCGACGCGTTCATGTTCGGCACTCTGGAGCGCAAGGCGCGCGGCTTTGAGCAGCTGTATCGCTCCGACGGACAGGCCCGTGAAATCGAGGACATCGGCGACGACACATTGACCATCGGCGAACTGAAGGCCGCCGCGGCGGGCAACGATCTATTGCTGCGACAGCATGAGTTAGAGACCCGCGTGCGGTCGCTGCGGCTAGCCCACGTCACCGTGCAGCAGAACGTGCGGACACTGCTGCACCAGGCCGCGGCCGCGGACAGCACCGCCGAGAGCGCCGCGGCGCGCGTTCGGCGGTTGCAGGCCTTCGCCGAGCATCGCGACAGCATGCGCGAGGTCGACCTGACGCGGGTCGCAGCCGACGCGTGCCTGGTCCGAGACACGTCGGACTATCGCTCACGGTACCGGGCCACGTGGGGCGATCAGCGGGTGTCGGTGCGCACCGTGGACACCGACCCCGGCCAGCGATTGGAGTTGGCTTTCGAGCACCGCATGCTGTGGGCCGAACCACTACCGGGGAAGGTCCGACGCCGAGGCGTGGAGGCTGTCACGGCGTGGGCGGAGGCGATGGTCGCCGCGTGGGTGGCCGGCGTCGACCGCGAGATCGTCGCGACACACAGCCGGGTCGATGAGTCGCAGCGGCGCGCACACGACGCCCGCACCGCCGCGGCGGCCACCAGCGTCGGCGAGCCGGCAGAGCTGATCGCCGCGCGCGCCGAGCTGGCCGAGGTCAACAACGCGATCAGTGAGGCACTCAGGGACGGCAGCCGCGCGGCCGCAGCGTAGCGGCCCACGGTCGGGGGCGGTCACCGCGGACGGACCGCCCCCGACACGGGCACGGAAGCGGTACACGGAAGCTCAGCACCCCACCGGCACCCCATCCGGCACAGGGGCAGGGTGCCGGTCGGGTATCGAAAGCCGCGCAGCTGATTTCGACGACGAGTGCTCGACAGAACTTGTCGGTGGGTCTGGGTAGTGTCATAGGTGTTGGGCTGGCCAGTTGGGCGGGCCCCGAAATCCCGGAAGGGGAATGCCATGACTGCTTCTACGATCGAGCGGGTTGCTCCGGCCGTCGACCAGGATGGGGAGGTCGACTGGCGGGCGCTGCTGGAACAGGCGATGACGATGCCGGGCCGGCTGGGGGACACGTATTGCCGGTTCTACCAGTACTCCCTACAAAATCAGATCCTGTTGTGGTCGCAGGGTGTCAGTGAGCCATGTGCACCGTTCAGCGTGTGGAAAGCGCTGGGCCGGATCCCGGTCAAAGGTGGCGGTCGTGCGGTGCTGCATCCGCGGCCGATCCGCAAGACTGATGAGGAGACGGGCGAAAAGGTCGTCGTCGCGATGCGCTTCAAGCTGAAGCGATCCACGTTCCCGTACAGCAACACGGTCGGACCGGACGTCACGTGGCCCGAGCTGCCCGCGTGGGACGCCCAGCGTGCTTTGGCGGCCCTGGACATCACGCAGGTGCCGTACGCGCTGATCGACGGCAACTGCCAGGGGTACAGCTTCGAGCGCAACGTGGCTGTCAGCCCCGTCGCAAAATTCCCGGTGAAGACCCTGTTTCATGAGTTGGGACACGTAATGCTCTGTCACACAACGGATTCAGCGGAGGGGGAGAGCCCGTGCAGTCGCGGTGTGGCTGAGTTTGGGGCCGAGGCGGTGGCGTACCTGCTGGCGCACGAACTCGAGTTGTGCGAGTGGGCGCCGGAGGAGTCGCGGGCCTACATTCAGCATTGGCTGGGTGATGAGCAGGTGACCGACGGGCACATCCGTGCGGTGTTCACCGCGGTCGACAAGATCCTGCGGGCAGGCCGGACGGTGCCGGCCGGTGAGGAGGTCGCCGACCAGAACGCGCCCGAAGCGATCGCCTCCTAGCCGCGCGGCCCGCATGAGTGCCCCGCCGGCCGACCTCCCTTTCCCTATCCGCCGGGGCACTGCCAATCCTGTGCCGGCCCAACCGCCACCCCACCCGGCACAGGGGCGGGGTGGGGCCGGTATGAGGTTGTGGCGGTGAGGTTTTGGTACTTCTGGTTGTCGGTGGGCGGGGGTAGTGTGGTGGGTGTTGGGCAGGCCAATCGGGTCGGCCCGCGACTCCCAGGGAAGGGGAATGTCGTGAGCGTTGTCGGGAGTGGTCCGGTGGGGCTTCGGGTGGATAAGGACGGGGCGGCGCGTCGGGTGCCGTTGACCGTCGACCAGTACGGCAGTCCGATCGCGATGCTGTGCGAACAGATCGGATGCCAGGTGGTGCAGTTGGTGCGTCTGGCGGACGGGTTGGACCTGTGGCTCGACGAGGAGGCGCTGGTGTTCCTCGACCTCGACGATCAGGTTGAGGTGGCAGCCGCGGTGAATCCGGTGGCGACGATCATTGCGAGCAGGACTGCGGCGTTGCGGCAACCGGTTTTTGGAGTGGCGGTGTTCCTCGGCGGTGACCGCGAGACCAGCGGCGGGCTCTCGGTCGAGCAGCTCGACGAGTTGGAGGGTCTGGTGGCGCTTTCGAGCGAGATCGTGGCGCGCGGGCAGTCGCTGGTCGCCCAGGTGGGCGGTCGGCACTGATGGCGCTGAATCTGACGATCAAAGTGGAGAACACCTACAGCGACGGGCACGAGTCCGAGCAGACCCACGTGGTGAGGGTGGACCGGTTCCGCGGCGAGGTGGATCTGTGGGACCAGCTTTTCGACTACACCGGCGACGGTCACGGCGCGGGGGATGGCAGTGACCTCGGATCTCTGTCGACGGTGACGGTGTTGGCATGCCCGGAGTGTCCGGAGCTGGTGGGGTTGAGCAATGAGTGGGGTTGAGGTGGACACCCCGGCGTTCCCGGTGGGCGCTGATGTGGAGACGGTCGACGACGTGCATGACGGCCGCCTGGACGGCCCGCTGTACCGCGTGGTGGGCATCCAGGGCGTCCTGCGCGACGTCCGGCGAGTAGAGGCCGCTACGGGCGAGCTGGACGGCACAGAGCTGCGATTCGTAGCCGCTGAGTTGCGCCCGGCGCGACCGATGACGCTGCGCCGCCATACAGCGCAGCTGACGCGCGCCGCGGCGGCCCGGTGGCGGCGTGCCGTCGCTGACGATGACGAGGACGTCGACACGTTGGCCGTGCTGGTCGACTCAGCCGAAAGCCTCGCGGACTTGGTGCTGGACCCAGCAACGGCGCCCGAGGACGGCGGGATCGCGGTGTGCGACTTCGCCAGCGACCTCGACGACGCACACGTGGTGCAGATTGACACCGCGCCGAGCACCGGACGGGTCCGGGTGTTCATCAACGACGGGGCGGTCTATGACGGCGACCCGGAGACCGACGAGCCCCCGGGAGCGCAGTACCGCGGTGACGGGTGGAGCGACGGACGGCGGGTGTGGAGCGTGCGGAGCCTGATGACGGGGGAGACCTCGACCTTCCGCGCCACTGGCCAGGCCGACGCTGCTGCGCAGTACCTCGACGTGGTGGCATCGAATCTGATGGTGTGGACCGACTCCGACCCGGCAGCTGGTCGCTGCGACGAATGTGGGTCCGCCACCGAGGAGCTGGTCAGCCGTCAGCACGGCCCAGCGTGCTCGCTGCATCCCGATAACTGCGTCGGTGCTCAACCGGGACAGTCGTCGTGAGTGGTCAGCCCAGTGGCTTCGTGACGATCGGGGACACCCCTTGGCCCGATCCCACCGACCCGCGCGAATTGGCCTACCGCCTACGGCATGAACCGGACGGCTTGCTGCGCCGTGACCAGCTGGTGCTGGCGTCCATCGTGGAGGCGTACAGCTCGCTGGTGTGCATGGACTCCCGCACCCGGCAACAGCGCGTCATGCAGCTGCGCGACCTGGCCGACGTGTTCCGACATGTCGGTCGACGCCTATAGAGTCACCGCTGTTGGGCAAGCCACTGGGGCGGGCCCTGAGACCCCGAATTGAAGGGGAGTGAGACCAATGGCCGAGGTAAGCAAGAAGGCAGGCGTCACGGCGTGGACGGGTGCGTGGCGTGTGCCTACCGATAAGCGTGATCATCAGCGGGCGGTGCGCAAGCAGCGCCGTCGGGATCGTCGTGAGGTGGCCGGCATG
>NZ_JBVAXK010000022.1:0-33536 GCF_055419285.1 Mycobacterium sp. IDUB_28
AGGCCCAATACAGCGACGGGTCCTCCCGAGGCGGCGGCGCCTCATCACACAACTGCTCGAACATACGTTCGATTATACCAAATTATGCTGACTTAGACTTCTGTGATGGCTCGGGACTTCGGTGACGGTTTGCTGGTTTTGGGCGTGGGCCGCGGGGTCGTGTCACCACCAGGACCACTCGAACTGTCACCGATGTCCTGGTAGATAACATCTGACTTAGACTTCCTCGCACAGCGGCGTGCTACGGGGTGAGTCAGGATGGCTCGCTCGTGGCTAATCGACCGCACCGCGTTACCCTGTGCGGATGCCGAAGGTGTTGTCCGTCAACGTAGCTCGCGTCCGAAGCAATCCGGACCCCCGCGCGGCGGCCAAGATCACCGGCATCGACAAGCTGCCCGTCGCCGATGCCGTCGCGGTACGCGCGCCGGGCCCGCTGCGCCGCGGCCTGGGCAGCGGTCTGGTCGGCGACGCCATCGGCAACCAGAAGCTGCACGGCGGCGACGACCAGGCCGTCTACACCTATGCGCGAGAAGACCTGGACGACTGGGAAGCGAAACTCGCCCGCCCCCTCACCGACGGCATGTTCGGCGAAAACCTGACCACCCAGGGCGTCGACCTCACCAATGCGCTGATCGGTGAACGCTGGCGGGTCGGTTCGGACGGGCTGCTGCTGGAGGTCTCCGCCCCCAGAACGCCATGTCGTACGTTCGCGGCCTTCCTCGACCTCAAGCACTGGATCAAGACTTTCACCCAGGCGGGCAAACCCGGTGCTTATCTGCGGGTCATCGAGCCTGGGACGGTACGTGCCGACGACGACATCACCATCGACTACCGACCCGACCACGACGTGACAGTCGGACTGGTCTTCCGCGCGAAGATGACCGAACCAGAACTACTTCCGCAGCTCCTCGACGTGGAGGCGCTCTCGGCCGAACTCAAGACCTATGCGCGCCGGCGTCTGGCAGCGCAGCAGAACTAAGCCGCCGCGCCGGCGTCGTTCGCCGGTAGAATCGGTTGAATGCATGGCGGTACTGCGGACCGGGCTGACGTTGTGCTCGACGTGCAGTCGGGCCGCTCCCGCCTTTATGCCGACGTGGTCGTCGTCGTCGCGGTGCTGGTGACCGCGAACCTGGTTGCGCACTTCACCACGCCCTGGGCCAGTATCGCGACGGTTCCCGCCGCGGCGGTGGGGCTAGTTCTGCTGATTCGTTGGCGGGGTCTGGACTGGGCCGAGCTCGGTCTGGGTCGCGAACACTGGAAATCCGGTATGACCTACGCGCTGGCCGCCGTCGGGCTGGTCGTCTCGGTGATCGCGGTCGGAGTGCTGTTGCCGGCGACTCGGCCGATGTTCCTGAACAACCATTACGCGACCGTCTCCGGCGCGCTGATCGCTTCGATGGTCATCATCCCTTTGCAGACCGTCATTCCCGAGGAACTGGCTTTCCGCGGCGTGCTGCACGGCGCGCTGGACCGGGCCTGGGGATTCCGCGGGGTCGCGATGGCCGGTTCGCTGTTGTTCGGGCTGTGGCACGTGGCGACGTCGCTGGGCCTGACCAGCAACAATGTCGGGTTCACCCGGCTGTTCGGCGGCGGGTTCTTCGGAATGCTGGCAGGTGTGACGATGGCGGTGCTGGCGACCGGCGCCGCCGGATTCGTCTTCAGCTGGCTGCGCCGGCGCAGTGGCAGCCTGATCGCGCCCATCGCGCTGCACTGGTCGCTGAACGGGATGGGCGCGCTGGCCGCGGCCCTGGTCTGGCACCTGTCGACCTGACTCACACCAGCAACACGGCCGCGCCGGCGATGCGACCGGAGCTGAGGTCGGCCAAGGCTAGGTCAGCCTGCCCGAGTGGATATTCCGGCGTGGTGAGGTGAAGCCGATGCTGCGCGGCGAAGGCGAGGAAGGCCCGCGCATCGGCTCGGGTGTTCGAGGTCACCGACCGTAGCTGGCGCTCCTGAAAGAGGTGGCGCTGATAGTTCAGGGCCGGGATGTCAGTGAGATGGATCCCGGCCACCGACAAGGTGCCGCCCCGGTCGAGTGCCGCCAGGGCGGGCAGCACCAGATCTCCGACCGGAGCGAAAAGTATCGCCGCGTCCAGCGGGACGGGCGGGGATTCGTCGGCACCCTGTGCGGAGGCGGCACCCAGCGCCAAGGCCAGCTCGCGCGCTTGTGCGCCGCGGGTCATCACGTGGACTTCGGCGCCCTGCGCCAACGCCACCTGCGCGGTGATGTGGGCGCTGCCGCCGAAACCGTAGAGGCCCAGCCGTCCGCCGGGCGGCAACTCGGCGCGCACCAAAGACCGGTATCCGATGATGCCGGCACACAATAACGGCGCCAGCTCGGTGTCGCGGTAGCCGTCGGGCAGGTGATGGGCAAAAGCTGCCGGCACCGTGGCGTATTCGGCGTAACCGCCGTCGGCATCCCACCCGGTGTAGCGCGATGCGGGGCACAGATTCTCGTCCCCCCGGCGGCAATATTTGCACTCCCCGCAGGTGTGGCGCAGCCAGGCGATACCCACCCGGTCCCCCACTGCGAAGTCACCAGCCACGTCGGAGCCGACCTCGACCACCTCGCCGACCACTTCGTGGCCGGGAGTGACGCGCTCCCGGTGGATGGGCAGATCACCCTCAGTGACGTGTAGGTCGGTGCGGCACACCCCGCACGCCAGGACTGCCACCAGCAGCTCAGCCGGGTCGGGCCGCGGGACGTCGACGGTGACGCGCTCGAGTGGCCTGCTGGGTATCGGCCCGGGTCGGCACACCTGCCAGGCGGCCATCGTGGGCGAATGTGACGCCATCAGTGCACCGCGCCGCGGCCACGCAGTACGCCGGTTACGTCTTGCGCACCATTCCGACGAGCCACAGCAGGATCACCGAGCCGAGGATCGCAGTGAAGAAGGTGAACCACCAACCGCCCGAAGCGGTGTCGAAAGCGAAGCTGAGCAGAAAACCGCCGAGCAACGCTCCGACGACGCCGATCACGATGTTCATCAGGATCCCGGCGCCACCGCCGCGGACGATCTTGCCGGCGATCCAGCCCGCCAGCGCCCCGATGATGATGTAACCGACAACACCCACGCTGGTCAGAGTTGTTGAGCGAGCGAGAAACTCGGTTGTTGCCACAACGTCCATGAGGGGTCTCCTTGCAGTCACTGACAGTCCAGCCCCAATGCCGGACCGTGATGTCGGGTATACCCCGTCTAGATCACGAATTCGACACTAAGCGGGTTGGCTGCGTGGTTCGGCCGGCGCGGGATTCCCCGAGGCCGGAGCCTGGCCGGGAACCTGCGCGGGTGCAGGAGCGCCGGCGTCCGGTGCGGGCGCCCCTGGGACGGGCGCTGCCGGTGCCGGCGCACCCGCAGCCGGTGCCGGCGCCGCCGGCGCACCCGCAGCCGGTGCCGGCGCTGCCGGAGCACCTGCCACTGGAGCCGGCGCTGCCGGAGCACCTGCCGCTGGAGCCGGCGCAGCTGGAGCGGGCGCTGCCGGAGCACCTGCCGCTGGAGCCGGCGCAGCTGGTGCCGGCGCACCGGGGACGGGAGCCGCGGGTGCGGGAGCGCCCGGGGCGGGGGCACCCGCGACACCCTCCGGAGCGGGAGCCGCCGGCGCATTCCAAGGCCGGATCGACTCGGCGAGCACCTTGGCGGCGTTCTTGTCGATCGGGTTATTGGACGTGCCCAGCCACACCACGAACCAGCGCTGCGGCGGGCCGGCCGCGGGGGTGGCGCCCGCGGGGGTGCCGACCACACCGGTCCAGATCTGGCCCACCGGCTTGGCGGCGTCGCTGAACTTCACCTCGTAGTACGACGCGCTGCCCGAGATCCCGTTGGCGTTGAGCGGAATCGTCTCCTGGTTGAGCCGGGTCCCCGGGTACGGCATGAAGAACTCGCCCATGTCCGAGCCGAGTCGAACCGCGGCCTTCGGGTTGGTGGCCTCGGCGCTCGCGTAGAGCTTCTGGTCCAGCCGCCCCAGCACGATCCGGGTGTCGTTGGCCACCGCCGGAGCCTGACCGGGCATCGGCGCCTCCCCGGCCGCCTTGCTCAGCAGCGCGGACCCGTAGTCGAGGTGGGACGCGTCCGACTCCACCCAGCCTGCCGGCACCACGAAGCTGAACCCGCCGACGGCGTTGGTCACCCGCCCAGGCTCAGGCGCAGCGGGGTCAGGCGGCGGCGCCATAGGGTCGGTCGGCGGGACCGCGTTGGGGTCACCGGGCTGCGCGATCGGCGCGGGTGCGCCGGGAGCGGGCGACGCACCGGCACCGGGCGGCGGAGCCGGAGACGCCTGGGCCGACGGGCTCGGCGGCGCCGGCTCCGGGTCGGCGCCCGCGGTTGCCGGCAAAGCAATGGTCACGACGCTGGCGCTGGTGGCCGCGGCGATCGCCAACGACGCCCACAGCCCCTTACGACGGGTCGGGTTCGAGTGCACCTGCTGCATGGCGACGAACCTACCGTGTCAACGCTGCGAAGCAAGGATGGCCCGGCCGGTGTCACCGCAGTTCATTCCCGTCGCCGCCACACCGGATGCAGGGCCACTTCGGCGGCCTTGACGGTGAACCAGACCCGGTCGCCCGTCGTGAGCTGCAATTCTGCAGCCGCCTCGACGGTGATGTCGGCGGCCAGGCCCGGCGCACCATCGGCTTGGTCGGCACCGCGGACCGTCACCGCCGCCCCGCGACTGTCCATTGCGGCGACGACGACTTCGACGATGTTGCGCGGGCTGCCGTGCGGTCTTTCCGCGTACACGGCCACACTCGCGGGCGCGAATACCGCCACCGCAGGCTGACCACCAGAGATCCCGGCCGCCGCACCCGCGGCGCCGTGCCAGATCTGGCCGGACGGGGTGTGTAGCGCACCGTCGGATCGGATCGTTCCGTTGACCAAGTTGACACCGGCGAACCGGGCGCCGAAATGACTGCGCGGGGCGGCCAGGACCTCGGCCACCGTGCCGGCCTCGACGATCCGGCCCGACTCGAGCACCAGCACCCGATCAGCAAGGGCCAGCACATCCAACAGGTCATGAGTGACCACAATGGCCGCACAGCCGCCGCGCACGACCACATCGCGCAACACCGCGCGAACCGAGGCGGCCGCAGCGACGTCAAGACCGGTCAGGGGCTCGTCGAGCAGCAGTATCTCCGGTTCGACGGCCAAGGCACGGGCAATCGCCACGCGCTGCGCCTGCCCGCCAGACAACTGCTGCGGCGTGCGCTCGGCAAGCTCCTCGGCGTGCACCTGGCCCAGCCAGTGCAGTGCCGCACGGTGGTCGCGGGAGCGCCCGAACCGGAACAGCGGGCTCCGACTGCGCGGTCCGAACGCCACGTTCGCGGCGACCGTCAAATGCGGAAACAGCAGCGGATTCGGCAACAGCAGCCCGACTCGGCGGTCGTGTGTGGCCACTTGTATCCCGGCAGCGGTGTCGGTCAGCACCCGGTCGCCAAGTCGCACCAGCCCCGTATCGGGCCGCAGCAAACCCGCGATCACCTGCAGCGCGGTCGACTTCCCGGCGCCGTTGGGACCCAACACCGCCAGCACCTCCCCCGCGGCCACGCCGAATTCCACGTCCAGACAGCGCTCCTTGACCATCGCGCGCAACGCGAGATCGCTCATCGCGCTTCGGCCGCGGTAACCCGGCGGGCACCCAGGCCGAGCACCACCAGGGCGGCGACCGCCACCAACAGCAGTGACAGCGCGACCGCGGCGTCGGGGTCGTCGACCCGGCGCAAATAGATCTCGAGCGGCAACGTTCGGGTGACGCCCTGCAGCGACCCGGCGAAGGTCAGCGTGGCGCCGAACTCGCCCAGCGCCCGGGCGAATGCCAGCACGGCCCCGGACACCAGGCCCGGCAGCAGCAACGGCATGGTGACCCGCCACCAGATCGTGGTGGGTCGCGCACCCAGCGTCGCCGCCACCACCTCGTAGTCGGCTCCGGCGCTACGCGCGGCACCCTCCAGGGAGATCACCAGGAACGGCAATGACACGAAGGCCTGCGCCAGCACCACAGCGGAGGTGCTGAACGCGATGCTGACGCCCGCGGCCTCCAGATACCGTCCCAGCAGGCCGAGCCGTCCGAAGACGTAGAGCAGCGCGATGCCCCCGACGACCGGCGGCAGCACCAGCGGAAGCAGAATCAGCGGTCGCAGCACGCGGACCAGGCGTAGCCGGCTGCGCGCGAGCACCAGCGCCATCGGCACCCCCAGCAGCACACACAACGCGGTGCTCGCCGCCGCGGTCTTCATACTGAGCAGCAGCGCGGTTGCCGACGATTCGCTGCTGATCAGCGACCAGAAGTGCAGCCAGTCCACCTTGAGCGCGATCCCGACCAGCGGCAGGCCGACAAAGACCGTCCCGATCGCGGCGGGCAGGTAGACCCAGCGAGGCAAATCCGTCCCGGCGCGCATCAGGGTTTGACGAAGCCCGCCCGGTCCAGGATCTGCTGCCCTGCCTGGCCGGTCACCGTCGCTGCAAATTTCCGAGCCAGCGCAGGCTGCGATGCGTTCTTCAGCACCGCGACCGAATAGGTGTTCACCGCGCGGGCGGCCTCGGGGAACCGCACCGTCGCCACCTTGCTGCCGGCGTCGAGCGCGTCGGTCACATACACCAACGCGGCGTCGGCCTGTCCGGAGGTGACTTTGTTCAGCGCGTCGGTGACGCTCGG
The DNA here is from genome assembly GCF_055419285.1 of Mycobacterium sp. IDUB_28. Lineage (NCBI taxonomy): Bacteria > Bacillati > Actinomycetota > Actinomycetes > Mycobacteriales > Mycobacteriaceae > Mycobacterium > Mycobacterium sp. IDUB_28. Next base: position 6,649 of record NZ_JBVAXK010000022.1, read on the forward strand.
TTCTTCGCTGACCGGGTGCAGTCTGACCCCGCTGATTTCTGCTACCCGGGCGGTGGCGGCGCCGCACGGCACCGGACGCTGACAGACCACCACGTGAAGACCCGGTGCGGCCAGATCGGCAAAAGACTGCACGTGCTTCGGATTGCCCGGTGCGGTCACGATGACCAGCGTGTTGGCGGCGAAGGTGGCCGGATCGGCGGCCGGCAGCCCGGCCTTCGCGACCTTGTCCATCTGTGCGGCATCCGCGGAGGCGAAGACGTCGGCGGTGGCACCCTGGGTCAGCTGAGCGGCCAGGTCGGAAGAACCCCCGAAGTTGAACTTGACGTCGACCCCGGGGTTGTCCGCTCTGAACCGTTCGGCGATCTGAGTGAAGGCCGGGTTCAGCGATGCGGCCGCGAACACCACCAGCGCCCGGTCCCGCGACGGCGACGAGTGGCACCCGGTCAAGCCCACCACCAGCGCCGTCGCCAGGAAGACGGCGGGCAACCCGACACGGCGCATCGCTAGAACGTAGCGCAGCTGAATAGTTACCCGAATCGTCAGCGCGTCGTGGCGGTGTTCGGTTTCGCCGAATAGCTACTGTCCAGTAACATGAATCGGAATTGATGCCGCACAAGGAGGTCTGGCAGTGGAAGTTGTTGTCACTGGCGGCGACACCGATTTGGGGCGCGCGGTAGCCGAGGGGTTCCGCGACGACGGCCATAAAGTGACCCTGGTGGGCGCGCGCGGTAGCGACCTCGAGGTCATTGCCAAGGAACTCGACGTCGACGCGATCGTGTGCGATACCACCGATCCGGCCAGCCTCACCGAGGCGCGCAGCCTGTTCCCCCACCACCTGGACACCATCGTCAACATTCCGGCCCCGACCTGGGACGCCGGCGACCCCCGGGCCTACACGCTGTCCGACACGGCAACGGCATGGCGCAAGGCATTGGACGCGACAGTGCTCTCCGCGGTGCTGACGGTGCAATGTGTCGGTGACCATCTGCGCTCGGGCGGGCACATCATCAGCGTGCTGCCGGAAAACCCGGCCACCGGCAGCGTGGACGCTGCGATCAAAGCAGCGCTCTCCAGCTGGGTCAGCGGCCAGGCCGAGGTGTACGGAACCCGGGGCATCACCGTGAACGCCGTGGCCTGCGGTCGCAGTGTGCAGGCCGGTTACGAGGGTCTTTCGCGCTCACCGGCGCCCGTGGCGGCCGAGATCGCCCGGCTGTCGCTGTTCCTCACCACCCCGGCAGCCCGGCACATCACCGGTCAGACGTTGCACGTGAGCCACGGGGCGCTGGCGCAGTTCGCCTGACACCCGCCGACGGCTACGGTGGACACCGTGGCAATTCGGCTGGGTTTCCAGATTCCCAACTTCTCCTACGGCACGGGCGTAGAAAACCTGTTCCCGACGGTCATCGCGCAAGCGCAGGAAGCCGAAACAGCCGGCTACGACTCGCTTTTCGTGATGGATCACTTCTATCAACTGCCCATGCTCGGGACTCCCGACCAGCCCATGCTGGAGGCCTACACGGCCTTGGGCGCGCTGGCCACCGCCACCGAGCGGCTGCAGCTGGGCACCTTGGTCACGGGCAACACCTACCGCAATCCGGCGCTGCTGGCGAAGGTCATCACCACGCTGGACGTGGTGAGTGGTGGACGGGCGGTGCTGGGCATCGGCACCGGCTGGTTCCAGCTCGAACACGAGCAGCTCGGCTTCGAATTCGGCACCTTCACCGACAGGTTCAACCGCCTCGACGAGGCGCTGCAGATCATCCTGCCGATGATCAAAGGCGAGCGCCCCACCTTCGCCGGAACCTGGTACCAGGCCAACGAGGCCATGGCCAATCCGCGTTTTCGCGATCACATCCCGCTGCTGATCGGCGGCAGCGGCGAGAAGAAGACATTTGCCCTGGCCGCCCGCCATTTCGATCACCTCAACATCATCGCCAGCCTCGACGAGCTGCCGCGCAAGATGGAAGCGCTCAAGGCCCGCTGCGACGAAGCCGGGCGGGACCCGGCGACACTGGAGACCAGCCTCATGTTGACCGTGATCATCGACGAGAACTTCGACCAGTCGCGTGCCAATCCGCGCATGGTCGCCGGCAGTCCGGCGCAGATCGCCGATCAGGTGCAGGACAGGATTCTCGACGTCGGCGTCGGCGGCGTCATCATCAACCTGCCCAACGGGCATGTGCCCGGGATGATCACCACCGCGGCCGAGGCGCTGCGTCCGCTGTTCGGCCTGTAACGCGGATCACCCGCGAATTCGCTGGATGTGGTTTATCGCACAAGCTGGCGACTGGGTTTGTCGACGTGCGTTGACTAGGCTCAGGACGGGTATTAGCTAACCGCAATCGCCCGCCGAGGAGCCCCGTCAGGAGCAGCGAAAAATGAGCCCCCAGCAAGAACTCACAGTTGAACCGCGTCGCCGGCACCGGGTCGTGATCATCGGTTCGGGGTTCGGCGGGCTCAATGCGGCAAAGAAGCTCAAGCGCGCCGATGTCGACATCAAGTTGATCGCCCGCACCACCCACCACCTGTTCCAGCCTTTGCTGTACCAAGTTGCCACCGGCATCATCTCGGAGGGCGAGATCGCACCGCCCACCCGCGTGGTGCTGCGCAAGCAGCGCAACGTGCAGGTGTTGCTGGGCAACGTCACCCACATCGACCTGGCCAACAAGCTGGTCGTCTCCGAACTGCTGGGTCACACCTACGAAACTCCGTACGACAGCCTCATCATCGCGGCCGGTGCCGGTCAGTCCTACTTCGGCAACGACCACTTCGCCGAGTTCGCGCCAGGCATGAAATCCATCGACGATGCGCTGGAATTGCGCGGCCGGATCTTGAGTGCCTTCGAGCAGGCCGAGCGGTCCAGCGACCCGGAGCGACGGGCCAAACTGCTGACCTTCACCGTCGTCGGCGCCGGGCCGACCGGTGTTGAAATGGCCGGACAGATCGCCGAACTGGCCGAATACACCCTCAAGGGCGCATTCCGGCACATCGACTCGACCAAGGCGCGGGTCATCCTGCTCGACGCGGCGCCCGCGGTGTTGCCCCCGATGGGTGAGAAACTCGGCGATCGGGCAGCCGCCCGGTTGCAGAAGCTGGGTGTGGAAATCCAACTCGGCGCCATGGTCACCGACGTGGACCGTAACGGCATCACGGTCCGCGACGCAGACGGCATCGAACGGCGGATCGAATCGGCGTGCAAGGTGTGGTCCGCCGGTGTGCAGGCCAGCCGTTTGGGTCGCGACCTGGCCGAACAGTCAGACGTCGAACTGGACCGGGCCGGCCGGGTCCTGGTGTTGCCCGACCTGTCCATTCCCGGGCACCCCAACGTCTTCGTCGTCGGCGACATGGCCGCCGTGGAGGGTGTCCCGGGGGTGGCGCAGGGGGCCATCCAGGGCGCCAAGTACGTCGCGAACAACATCAAGGCCGAACTCGCCGGCGCCGACCCCGCCGAGCGGGAACCGTTCCAGTACTTCGACAAGGGCTCCATGGCGACGGTGTCGCGGTTCTCCGCGGTGGCCAAGATCGGTCCGCTCGAGTTCAGCGGCTTCATCGCCTGGCTGATCTGGCTGGTGCTGCACCTGGTGTACCTGATCGGGTTCAAGACCAAGATCACCACGCTGCTGTCCTGGACGGTGACGTTCCTGAGCACCCGACGTGGCCAACTCACCATCACCGACCAGCAGGCATTCGCCCGAACGCGCCTCGAACAGCTGGCGGAACTGGCCGCCGAAGCGCAGAACTCCGGCGCGGTCGCGCGGAAAGCCAGCTAGACCTCGAGGTTCTGCAGCCGTACCTGGCCGCGGGCCACGACCCGGTCGTCGTCGTCGGTGATCGTCACCTGCCATAGCTGCTGGCGACGGCCGCGGTGCACGGGCTCGGCTCTGCCGTACACCGTTCCGGACTTGATCGCCCGCAGGAAGTCGGTGTTGTTGTTGACGCCGACCACGTTGCCGCCGCCGTGCTCGGCCAGCCAGGTGTAGGCGGCCACACTCGCCATGCTTTCGATCATCGAGCAGTAAACCCCGCCGTGCACCAGGCCCATCGGCTGCAGCAGGTGCGGTTTCACCTCGAGCTGCGCGCGGGCGCCCTCGGGACTGAGTTCGGTGAACTGCAAACCGAGCTGGTTGTCGAACGGGGCTTGGAAATCGGCGGTACCGGACGCGGATGACACGCCCTTGTGTCTACACCATGGGTAGCTGTGACCGGGTGGATGCGACTGCGTGAGGCTTCCCGGAAATACAGGCGAGCCCCGTGCACCAGGCACGGGGCTCGCCGATCGAGTAGGCCGGGGGTCACTGCAGCCCTCAGGACACTTCCGCGGCCGTTATTCGCTCGACCAGAATTAGCATAGGCAAGGCTGCCCTAATTTCGCAAGCACCGATTGCGTAGTGTTGTCGACGTACCGAGCCGGAAAGATCGTGACGGTTAGGTACGACACTCGGTAGTAAGCCGGAGTACGCTGGTACCAACGCTCAGGAGATGAACTATGGCCAAGCTGACGCGGCTGGGGGATCTGGAACGCGCAGTCATGGATCACTTGTGGTCTATGGCCGAACCCCAGACCGTACGCCAGGTGCACGAGGCATTGTCTGCGCGCCGCGACCTCGCGTACACCACCGTGATGACCGTGTTGCAGCGGTTGGCGAAGAAAAATCTCGTCTCCCAGATTCGCGACGACCGGGCACACCGCTACGCACCTGTGCACGGCCGCGACGAACTGGTCGCCGGGCTGATGGTCGACGCCCTGGCCCAGGCCGAGGACTCCGGCGGCCGCCAGGCCGCCCTGGTGCATTTCGTCGAGCGGGTCGGGGCCGACGAGGCCGATGCGCTGCGGCGCGCCCTGGCCGAACTGGAAGCAAATCACCGCAATTCGCCATCTGCTGGACCTCCGGCCGACGACTAAGGGAGAATTACAGCGTGTCTGCGCTGGCCTTCACCATCCTTGCGGTGCTGCTGGCTGGCCCGACACCGGCTGTGCTGGCGCGTGCGGCCTGGCCGCTGCGCGCTCCCCGGGCCGCCATGGTGCTCTGGCAGGCCGTGGCGCTGGCCGCGGTCCTGTCCACCTTCAGTGCCGGTATCGCGATCGCCAGCCGATTGCTGATGCCCGGCCCGGACGGCCGTCCCACCGCCGGCATCCTGGACGCCGAGGGGCGGCTCGGCTGGCCGCTCTGGGCGGCCTACGTCGCCGTTCTCACGCTGACCGTGCTGGTCGGCGCGCGCTTGATGGTGGCTGTGGTGCGGGTGGCCATTGCAACGCGCCGCCGGCGCGCCCATCACCGGATGGTCGTTGACCTGGTCGGGGTCGGACGCGACTCGGCCCGGTGCACTCAGACCCGCGACCTGCGGGTGCTGGACGTCAAGCAGCCACTGGCCTACTGTCTGCCCGGCGTGCGCAGCCGCGTGGTGGTCAGCGAAGGGGCGTTGAACACCCTCACCGACAGCGAAGTCACCGCCATCCTCACCCACGAGCGGGCCCATCTGCGTGCCCGTCACGACCTGGTCCTGGAGGCATTCACGGCTGTACACGCCGCATTTCCGCGGCTGGTGCGCAGCGCCAACGCTCTGGGCGCAGTGCAGCTGCTCGTCGAACTGCTGGCCGATGACAGCGCGGTACGCGCCACCGGACGCACTCCCCTGGCGCGGGCGCTGGTCGCCTGCGCATCGGGGCGCGCACCGTCGGGTGCGCTGGCTGCCGGCGGCCCGAGCACCGTGGTCCGTGTGCGGCGGCTCTCCGGCCGGCCGAACAGCCTGCTGTTGTCGGTGACGGCCTACCTGGCCGCCGCGGCGGTGCTGGTGGTACCGACCATCGCGCTGGCCGTACCGTGGCTGACAGAGCTACACCGGCTGGTCAGCTTCTGAGCCGAACCCACCCCGGGAGTGCCGCAGGTCCGCTGTGTCACAGTGTGATCCGAATGGCTTGCGGGCGCCCTAGTTCGCCAACCTGGAGAGGCAGGACATGAGTTCATCGGATTCGCCGACCGCGACCGCCCAGATCGGAGTGACCGGCCTGGCGGTGATGGGTTCGAACCTGGCCCGCAACTTCGCCCGGCACGGTTACACCGTGGCGCTGCACAACCGGTCGGTCGCGAAAACCGATGCGCTGCTCAACGAACACGGCTCCGACGGCGAGTTCGTGCGCACCGAGACCATCGCGGAATTCCTTGACGCACTGGAGAAGCCGCGCCGGGTCATCATCATGGTCAAAGCCGGAGAGCCGACCGACGCCGTCATCAACGAACTCGCCGACGCCATGGAAGAAGGCGACATCATCATCGATGGCGGCAACGCCCTCTACACCGACACCATCCGTCGGGAGAAGGCGATTCGCGAACGCGGACTGCACTTCGTCGGCGCCGGCATCTCCGGCGGCGAAGAGGGCGCCCTCAACGGCCCGTCGATCATGCCGGGCGGGCCCGCCGAGTCGTATGAGTCGCTGGGCCCGCTGCTCGAGGAGATTTCCGCCCACGTCGACGGCGTGCCGTGCTGCACGCACATCGGCCCCGACGGCGCCGGTCATTTCGTCAAGATGGTGCACAACGGCATCGAATACTCCGACATGCAGCTGATCGGCGAGGCCTACCAACTGCTGCGCGACGCGCTGGGCAAGTCCGCCGCGGAGATCGCCGACGTCTTCGACGAGTGGAACAAGGGCGATCTGGACAGCTTCCTGGTGGAGATCACCGCCAAGGTGTTGCGCCAGACCGACGCGAAGACCGGCAAGCCGCTGGTCGACGTGATCGTCGACGAGGCCGAGCAGAAAGGTACCGGTCGCTGGACCGTCAAGTCAGCTTTGGACCTCGGGGTACCGGTCACCGGCATCGCTGAGGCGGTGTTCGCCCGGGCGCTGTCCGGGTCGGTGGCCCAGCGCAAGGCGACCACCGGACTGGCTTCGGGGGACCTGGGCGACAAGCCCGGCGACGCAGCGCAATTCATCGAGGACGTCAAGCGGGCCCTGTACGCGTCGAAGATCATCGCCTACGCGCAGGGCTTCAATCAGATCCAGGCCGGCAGCGCCGAATACGACTGGGACCTCACCCCCGGTGACCTGGCCACCATCTGGCGCGGCGGCTGCATCATCCGGGCCAAGTTTCTCAACCGGATCAAAGACGCCTTCGACGACGACCCCGACCTGCCCACGTTGATCGTGGCGCCGTATTTCCGGGACGCGATCGAGGCCGCCATCGACAGTTGGCGGCGCGTGGTGGTGGCTGCCACGCAACTGGGTATCCCGATTCCGGGGTTCTCTTCGGCACTGTCCTATTACGACGGTCTGCGCACCGAACGGCTGCCGGCCGCGCTCACCCAGGGTCTGCGCGACTTCTTCGGGGCGCACACCTACGGACGGACCGACGAGGAGCCCGGCAAGAAGTTCCACACCCTCTGGAGTGGAGACCGAAGCGAAGTACCTGCTTAGCGAGTAACTAAACGATGAGATTTCTCGACGGGCACCGTCCGGCGTTCGACCTGACCTACAACGACGTGTTCATCGTGCCCAATCGGTCCGACGTCGCCTCGCGGTTCGACGTCGACCTGTCCACGGTGGACGGCTCCGGAACCACCATCCCGGTGGTGGTCGCCAACATGACCGCGGTCGCCGGTCGGCGGATGGCCGAGACGGTCGCGCGCCGCGGCGGCATCGTGATTCTGCCGCAGGACCTGCCCATCCCCGCCGTTCAGCAGATGGTGCAGTTCGTCAAGGGCCGTGACCTGGTGCTCGACACCCCGGTGACACTGGCGCCCGACGACTCGGTGTCCGACGCGCTGGCGTTGATCCACAAACGTGCCCACGGTGTCGCGGTGGTGGTCTTCGAGGGTCGCCCGATCGGCGTGGTGCGCGAAGCGTCGTGCGCAGGTGTGGACCGGTTCACCCGGGTGCGCGACGTCGCCGTCACCGACTTCGTCACCGCACCGGAGGGCACCGAACCGCGCAAGATCTTCGACCTGCTCGAACACGCCCCCCTCGACGTCGCGGTGGTGACCGCCGCCGACGGCGCGCTGGCCGGCGTGCTGACCCGCACCGGGGCGATCCGCACCGGCATCTACAGCCCGGCCCTGGACAGTGCGGGCCGGCTGCGGATCGGCGCGGCGGTGGGCATCAACGGCGACGCGGCCACCAAAGCCCGGGCCCTGGCCGAGGCCGGAGTGGACGTGCTGGTCATCGACACCGCGCATGGACATCAGGCCAAGACCATCGAAGCGATCAAGGCGATCGCCGCGCTGGACCTGGGGGTCCCGTTGGCGGCGGGCAATGTGGTGTCCGCACAGGGCACCCGCGACCTGATCGAGGCCGGTGCCGGCATCGTCAAGGTCGGGGTGGGGCCCGGAGCGATGTGCACCACCCGGATGATGACCGGCGTGGGCCGCCCGCAGTTCTCCGCGGTGGTCGAATGTGCCGCTGCGGCAAGACAATTGGGCGGACATGTGTGGGCGGACGGCGGCATCCGGCATCCGCGTGACGTGGCGCTGGCGTTGGCCGCCGGTGCGGCCAACGTGATGATCGGGTCGTGGTTCGCCGGCACGTACGAATCCCCCGGCGACCTGATGCGCGACCGCGACAACCAGCCGTACAAAGAGAGTTACGGCATGGCCTCCAAGCGGGCGGTGGTGGCCCGGACCGGCGCGGACAGCCCGTTCGACCGGGCCCGCAAGGCACTGTTCGAGGAAGGGATCTCGACGTCGCGGATGGGGCTGGACCCGCAGCGCGGCGGGGTCGAGGATCTGATCGACCACATCACCTCCGGCGTACGCAGCACCTGCACCTATGTGGGCGCGGCGAACTTGGAGGAGTTGCACGAGCGAGCCGTGGTCGGCGTGCAATCGGCCGCCGGGTTCGCCGAGGGGCATCCCTTGCCCACCGGCTGGTGATCGGCCTGTGACAAATCCCGGCACTCTGATCAGCGTGCTGGCCATCCTGGGGCTGACCCTGGGGACGGCGATATTCGTCGCGGCGGAATTCTCGTTGACCGCCCTGGACCGCAGCGTCGTCGAGGCCAACGCCCGCAGCGGCGCCACCCGGGACCGCTTCATCCGGCGGGCGCACCGCCGGCTGTCGTTCCAGCTGTCGGGCGCGCAACTGGGCATCTCGGTCACCACGCTGGCCACCGGTTACCTGATCGAGCCGTTGGTGGCCGACCTGCCGCACCCGTGGTTCGACGCGGTGGGAATGCCGGACGAGGTGGCCAACACGGTCACGGTGATCCTGGCGCTGCTGGTGGTCACCTCGGTGTCGATGGTCTTCGGCGAGCTGGTGCCCAAATACCTGGGGGTGGCCCGGCCGCTGCCCACCGCGCGGGCGGTGGTGCTGCCGCAGTGGTTGTTCTCATTCCTGTTCACCCCGGCGATCCGGCTGACCAACGGTGCGGCGAACTGGATCGTGCGTCGACTCGGCATCGAGCCCGCCGAGGAACTACGCTCGGCCCGCACTCCGCAGGAACTGGTCTCGCTGGTGCGCACCTCGGCGCGCAGCGGCTCCCTGGACGACGTCACCGCGGCGTTGATGCACCGCTCGCTGCAGTTCGGTGCCCTGACCGCGGAGGAGCTGATGACACCCCGGTCCAAGATCGTGGCCCTGCAGACCGACGACACCGTTGCCGACCTGGTTGCCGCCGTCGCGGACACCGGCTTCTCCCGATTTCCGGTGGTGCGCGGCGACCTCGACGAGACGGTCGGCATCGTGCACGTCAAACAGGCGTTCGCGGTGCCGGCCGGCAAGCGCGCCCAAACTCTGCTGACCACGGTCGCCAAGCCGGTCCCGGTGGTGCCGTCGACGCTGGACGGCGACGCGGTGATGGCCGAGATACGCGCGAACTCGTTGCAGACTGCGATGGTCGTCGACGAGTACGGCGGCACCGCGGGGATGGTGACCGTGGAGGACCTGATCGAAGAGATCGTCGGCGACGTCCGCGACGAACACGACGACGCCACCCCGGACGTGGTCGCCTCCGGCGACGGCTGGCAGGTCTCCGGCCTGCTGCGCATTGATGAAGTGGAGACGGCCACCGGGTACCGGGCCCCGGAGGGGCCGTACGAGACGATCGGTGGGCTGGTGCTGCGCGAGCTCGGACACATCCCGGAGGCCGGCGAGTCGGTCGAACTGCCCGCGTTGGACCGCGACGGCCTGCCCGATGCCTCGGTGCGCTGGCAGGCCAAGGTGGTCCAACTGGACGGCCGCCGCATCGACCAGGTCAAACTGTGGGAGGTGGGCCAGGTGCCGGATGACCGGCAGGAAGCCGGCTCGCAGCGGGGCACCCTATGAGCTCCCTGCTGGCGGTGCTGCTGGCGATCCTGCTGATCGCCCTCAACGGGTTCTTCGTGGGCGCCGAATTCGCGTTGATCTCGGCCCGCCGCGACCGCCTCGAGGCGCTGGCCGAGCAGGGCCGGGCCAGCGCGGTGACCGTGATCCGGGCCGGTGAACAGTTGCCGGCCATGCTGGCCGGAGCCCAGCTGGGCGTCACAGTGTCCTCACTGCTGCTCGGCCGGATCGCCGAACCGGCGGTCGCTTCGCTGCTGCGCAGCTGGCTGGGGCTGACCGGCATCCCCCCGGCGCTGCTGCACACCCTGGCCTTCGTCATCGCGCTCGCCCTGGTGGTGACCCTGCACGTGTTGCTGGGTGAGATGGTGCCCAAGAACATCGCACTGGCCGGCCCGGAACGCACCGCAATGTTGCTGGTGCCGGCGTATCTGCCTTACGTGCGGCTGGCACGGCCCGTCATCGTGCTCTACAACAAGTGCGCCAACGCGATCCTGCGGTTGTTCGGCGTGGAGCCCAGGGATGAGCTCGACAGCACGGTGTCCACCGTGGAGCTTTCAGAGATGATCGCCGAGTCGCTGTCCGAGGGTCTGCTCGACCAGGAGGAACACGTCCGGCTGACCCGGGCACTGCGGGTCCGCACCCGGGTGGTCGGGGACGTGGCGGTGCCGCTGGCCAGGGTGCACGCGGTGCCGGTCAGCGCGCCCGGATCCGGACCCACCATCGGCGCGATCGAACGGGCGTTGGGCCAGACCGGTTACTCCCGGTTCCCGGTGGTGGACGGCGACGGCAACTACCTCGGTTACCTGCACATCAAGGACGTGTTGGCACTCGGCAGCGATCATCCGGACACCGTGATCGATCTGGCGCTGGTCCGCGCCCTGCCGCGGCTACCCGGATCGTTGAACGTGCCCGATGCGCTGTCCCGGATGCGGCGCAGCAACAGCCACCTGGCGCTGGTGACCGCCGGCGACGGAGCGGTGGTGGCCATGGTCGCGCTGGAGGATCTGGTGGAGGACCTGGTCGGCAACATGCGCGACGACGCGCCCCGCGACTGAGCGGCCGCGGATCGCTCGCTCAGCGCGCCATCACCTGGTCGCGCAGGTCGCCCAGGCTACGCTCGTCGAGTTACCGCTCGGTAGTCTGACACCAGTGAATTGGGTCCAGAACAAGGCTGCGCGAGGGTGTCGAGGGGCCGGCAGTGGCCAGTACGGAGGAGAACGATGACTGATCGGGTTACCGAAGGCAACCTGCGTGTCGCCCGGGTGCTCTACGACTTCGTCAATAACGAGGCGCTGCCCGGCACCGGCATCGACCCGGACAGCTTTTGGGCCGGCGTCGACAAGGTGGTCACCGACCTCACCCCGCGCAACCAGGAACTGCTGGCCATTCGCGACGAGTTGCAGGCCCAGATCGACCGGTGGCACAAGCAGCGGGTGATCGCGCCGCTCGACGGCGAGGCCTACCGCCAGTTCCTCACCGAGATCGGCTACCTGCAGCCCGAACCGGACGACTTCACCATCACCACCTCCGGTGTCGACGACGAGATCACCAGTACCGCGGGCCCGCAGCTGGTGGTCCCGGTGCTCAACGCGCGCTTCGCACTGAACGCCTCCAACGCGCGCTGGGGCTCGCTGTACGACGCGCTGTACGGCACCGACGTCATCTCCGAAGCGGACGGCGCCGAGAAGGGGACGAGCTACAACAAGGTGCGCGGCGACAAGGTCATCGCCTACGCCCGCCAGTTCCTCGACGTCGCCGCGCCGCTGGCGTCGGGCTCCTGGTCGGAGGTGACGGGCCTGAGCATCGAGGACGGCCGGTTGCAGCTCGCCACCGGTTCGGAATCCACCGCACTGGTCAGTCCGGAGAAGTTCGTCGGATATTCCGGCGAACTCGGCTCCCCCAGCTGGTCGGTGCTGCTGGTGAACAACGGCCTGCACGTCGAGATCCTGATCGACCCCGAGTCGCCGGTCGGCCAGACCGATGCCGCCGGCATCAAGGACGTGGTGCTGGAGTCGGCGATCACCACCATCATGGACTTCGAGGACTCGGTGACCGCAGTCGACGCCGACGACAAGGTGCTCGGCTACCGCAACTGGCTCGGCCTGAACAAGGGTGACCTGTCGGAGAAGGTCAGCAAGGGCGGCGAGACGTTCACCCGGACCCTGAACGCCGACCGCACCTACAGCACCCCGGACGGCTCCGGTGAGCTCACCCTGCCCGGCCGCAGCCTGCTGTTCGTCCGCAATGTCGGGCACCTGATGACCAACGACGCTATCGTCGACGCCGACGGCAACGAGATCCCCGAGGGTATCCAGGACGCGTTGTTCACCGGTCTGGCCGCGATCCACGGGCTGCGCACCGGGGACGACAACGGGCCGCTGCAGAACAGCCGGACCGGCTCGGTGTACATCGTCAAGCCCAAGATGCACGGGCCCGACGAGGTCGCGTTCACCTGTGAACTGTTCAGTCGCGTCGAGGACGTCCTCGGACTGCCGCAGGGCACGCTCAAGGTCGGCATCATGGACGAGGAGCGCCGCACCACGGTCAACCTCAAGGCGTGCATCAAAGCGGCCGCCGATCGGGTGGTGTTCATCAACACCGGCTTCCTGGACCGCACCGGCGATGAGATCCACACGTCCATGGAGGCGGGTCCGATGATCCGTAAGGGCGCCATGAAGAACAGCGTGTGGATCAAGGCCTACGAGGACGCCAATGTCGACACCGGCCTGGCCGCGGGCTTCAAGGGCAAGGCCCAGATCGGCAAGGGCATGTGGGCGATGACCGAACTGATGGCCGACATGGTCGAGCAGAAGATCGGCCAGCCCAAGGCCGGCGCCACCACCGCGTGGGTGCCCTCCCCCACGGCCGCCACCCTGCACGCCATGCACTACCACGCGGTGGATGTGTTCGAAGTGCAGAACGAGCTCGAAGGCAAGAAGCGCACCACCATCGACGAGCTGCTGACCATCCCGCTGGCCAAAGAGCTGGCCTGGGCATCCGAGGAGATCCGCGAGGAGGTCGACAACAACTGCCAGTCGATCCTCGGGTACGTGGTGCGCTGGGTCGAACAGGGCGTGGGATGCTCCAAAGTTCCCGACATCCACAACGTGGCCCTGATGGAGGACCGCGCCACCCTGCGCATCTCGAGCCAGTTACTGGCCAATTGGCTGCGCCACGGCGTGATCACCCGCGAGGACGTCCGCGCCAGCCTGGAGCGGATGGCGCCGCTGGTGGACAAGCAGAACGAGGGCGACCGGTCCTACCGGCCGATGGCACCCGACTTCGACGACAGCATCGCCTTCCTGGCCGCCCAGGAGCTGATCTTGTCCGGCGGTCAGCAGCCCAGCGGTTACACCGAGCCGATCCTGCACCGCCGCCGGCGGGAATTTAAGGCCCGCGCGGGTGGGTAGGCACAGCAGACCCGACCCCGAGGATTCGCCGCTCGACGAGGATCTGGCGCCCTTCGACGAGGCCACCGCGGAGGTGGCTGAGGAGACGCCACAGCCCCCGGGATTCGTCGACGACCCGGACGACCGCGGCTACCCGGAGGACGACTACTACGCGCCGTTCTCGGTGCAATCCCAGCCGGAGTTGCGTCCCGAAGATCGTCCAGATCCGCCGTTTCCGCCGGAGACCCCCGCGGACGACTACCCCGACTTCGGCACCCGCCCGACCGATGCGCAGTCGTCGGGCTCGGAGCCGCCGTCGGAACTGCCGGCGACGCCCCCGCCGCCGCTGTTCAGCGCCGGCCAGCGGGGCGTCAACGACTGGCAGGGCGGACACCGCAGCAGCGGCGGGCGGCGCGGGGTGAGCGTCGGCGTGATCGTGGCGCTGGTCAGCGTCGTCGTACTGGTCGCCGGCGTGATCTTGTGGCGCTTTTTCGGCGACGCGCTGTCACACCGGTCCCACACGGCCGCCGCCGGGTGTGTAGGCGGTAAGGACTCGGTCGCCGTGCTCGCCGACCCGACGATCGCCGACCCGGTGAAGGAGTTGGCCGACAGGTTCAACGCGCAGGCGGGCCCGATCGGGGACCGCTGCGTCACGGTGACGGTGAAACCGGCCGGTTCCGACGCCGTCATCAGCGGGTTCATCGGCAAATGGCCGAGCGAGCTCGGCAACCAGCCGGGCCTGTGGATCCCGGGCAGCTCGGTCTCGGCAGCGCGACTGGCCGGGGCCGCGGGCCAGAAGACGATCAGCGACAGCCGGTCGCTGGTGACCTCTCCGGTCGTGCTGGCCGTCCGTCCCGAATTTCAGCCGGTGCTGGCTAAACAGGACTGGGCGGCCCTGCCCGGCCTGCAGTCCAACCCCAACTCGATGGCCGCCCTCAACCAGGCGCCGTGGGGCTCCCTGCGGCTGGCGATGCCGATCGGCGGCAACGGCGACGCGTCGTTCCTGGCCGGTGAGGCGATAGCCGCTGCGTCGGCCCCCGCGGGTGCGCCCCCGACCGCCGGGACCGCCGCGGTGCGCACTCTGATGGCCGGTCAACCCAAACTGGCCGACGACTCGCTGAACGAGGCGTTCACTGCGCTGCTCAAGTCCGGGGATCCGGCGTCCGCGCCGGTGCACGCAGTGGTCACCACCGAGCAGCAGTTGTTCCAGCGCGGTCAGTCGACCCAGGATGCCAAGAGCAAGCTGGCCTCCTGGACCCCGCCCGGACCGGTCCCGGTGGCCGATTACCCGACGGTGCTGCTCAACGGCACGTGGTTGTCGCAGGTCCAGACGACAGCGGCCAGCGCCTTCGCCCGATTCCTGCACAAGCCCGAGCAGCTGGCCAAGCTGGGTAAGGCCGGTTTCCGCGCGAACGACGTCAAACCGCCCAGCAGCCCCGTCACCAGCTTCGCGGCACTGCCCGGCACCCTGTCGGTCGGCGACGAGGCGACACGCGCCACGCTGGCCGACACCATGGCCACACCGTCGGCCGGACTGGCCGCGACGATCATGCTCGACCAGTCACTGCCGGTCGACGACGGCGGCGGCAAGACGCGGCTGGCCAATGTCGTGGCGGCCCTGAACACCAGGATCAAGGCGCTGCCGCCCACCGCGGTGGTGGGACTGTGGACGTTCGACGGTCACGAGGGGCGCTCGGAGGTGGCGGCGGGACCGCTGACCGACCCGGTGAACGGCCAGCCCCGGTCGGCGGCGCTGCAGGCGGCGCTGGACAAGCAATTCTCCTCCGGCGGTGGCGCGGTGTCGTTCACCACGCTGCGCATGATCTATCAGGAAATGCAAGCCAATTACCGCGCCGGGCAACAGAATTCGATCCTGGTAATCACCGCGGGACCGCACACCGACCAGTCCCTGGATGGACCTGGCTTGCAGGAGTTCATCCGGTCCAGCGCGGACCCGGCCCGGCCTATCGCAGTCAACGTCATCGACTTCGGTGGCGACCCGGATCGCGCCACCTGGGAAGCCGTCGCCAAACTCAGCGGCGGCAATTACCAGAATTTGGCCACCTCGGCCGGCCCGGAACTGGCCACCGCGGTCAACGACTTCCTGAGCTGAACGCTTCTCACCGGGTGACCGGCTCCGGTGCCTCGCCGAACCGGGCCAACACCATCGTCGCGGAGACCGCGACGGCGAAGCCCAGGATGACCACCCAGCCCAGGCCGGGGCGGGCGCTGTCGCCCAGCCATACCACCCCGACGAGCGCGGGCGCGATCGTCTCGCCGACGACCATCGCCGCCACCGTCGTGGTCACGGACCCGCGTTGCAGCGCGGAGGTGAGCAACAGGAACGCGACCAGGCCACCGGCACCCGCCGCGTACAGCGCCGGGTTCGCGTAGAACGCGAGCTTGGTCGGGTTGGTCACCTCGATCAGCCGCACCCCGACCTCGACGACGCCGAACCCGGTGCCGGCGCCGAAGCCGAGCACCAGCGACCGTGCCCGGTCGCCCAACCGGCTGGTCAGCGCGCCCCCGAGCAGCACCACCGCGACCACCACCAGCAGCGCCCAGCCGAGCCCGGCGGGGGCGCGCCGATAGTGCCCCGGCCCGGCCGCGAGCGCCAGCATCGCGAGGCTGACGCAGACCACGCCGACGGCTGTCCACTCGACCGGCGACAGCCGCGCGGACAGCATCCACGCCGCGACGATGCCGGTCACTGCGATCGAGGCGGCCAGTGCCGCGGCCACCACATAGATCGGCACCAGCCGCAGTGCCGCCACCTGCAGCAGAAAGCCCAGACCGTCCAACCCGATACCGGCGAGATAGCGCCACTGCCGCAGGGCGCGAAGCACCAGCATCGCGTCCACCCCGGAGTTGCCGCCGGGTTCGACGGCCCGGGTCGCTGCGGCCTGCAGCACCGTCGCCGAGCCGTAACACACCGAACAACCGAGCGCGAGCAGGAAACCGATCAGCACCCCTCGACACTACGAGGACATACCATCGGTTGCTGACGCAAGGAGGGTGATGACGATCAACTTCACGCCGGATCCAGCGCTGTACCCGTTCGAGTCGCGCTGGTTCGACAGCTCCCGGGGTCGGATCCACTACCTCGACGAAGGGGACGGCCCACCGATCCTGTTCTGCCACGGCAACCCGACCTGGAGCTTTCTCTACCGGGACATCGTGGTGGCGCTGCGGGACCGGTTCCGCTGCATCGCACCGGACTACCTCGGTTTCGGGCTGTCCGAGCGCCCGCCCGGATTCGGCTACCGGATCGAGGAGCATGCCGGGGTGGTCGGCGAACTCGTCGACCATCTCGGCCTGGACGGCTTTGTGACCATGGGTCAGGACTGGGGCGGCCCGATCGGCATGGCGGCCGCGGTCGACCGGGCCGACCGGGTGCGCGGCGTGGTGCTGGGCAACACCTGGTTCTGGCCCACCGACGTGCTCAGCACCAAGATCTTCTCCCGGGTGATGTCGAGTCCGCCGCTGCAGTATGCGATCCTGCAGCGCAACTTCTTCGTCGAGCGGCTCATCCCGGCGGGCACCCAGCGCCGGCCCGACGCCGCGGTGATGCAGCACTATCGCGCCGTGCAGCCCGACGCCGCCGCGCGGGTGGGCGTCGCCCGCATGCCCAAGGAGATCCTGGCCGCCGAACCGCTGCTGCAGCGGCTGGCGCGCGAGGTGCCGGCCCGGCTGGGCGGCAAACCCGCACTGCTGATCTGGGGCATGAAGGACTTCGCCTTCCGGCCGGGGCCGTCGCTGCCCCGGATGACGGCGGCGTTCCCCGATCACGTGCTGGTCGAGCTGCCGGCGGCCAAGCACTACATCCAGGAAGATGCGCCGCAGCGGATCGCGGCGGCCATCGTGGAACGCTTCGGTTAGGCGAACGCCTCGATCGGCGGGCAGGAGCAGACCAGGTTGCGGTCGCCGTAGGCGCCGTCGATGCGCCGCACCGGCGGCCACACCTTGGGCCGGAACGCCTTGCCCAGCGGGTACGCCGCCTCTTCGCGGGTGTAGGGGTGGTCCCAGTCGGAGGCCACCAGGCATTCGGCGGTGTGCGGGGCGCCGCGCAGCGGATTGTCGTCCACCGGCCACTCCCCTCTGCCGACCCGGTCGATCTCCCCGCGGATACCGATCATCGCCTCACAGAACGCGTCGACCTCGGCCAGGTTCTCGCTTTCGGTCGGCTCCACCATCAGGGTGCCGGCCACCGGGAAACTCATGGTCGGTGCGTGAAAACCGTAGTCCGCCAACCGTTTGGCGACGTCGTCGACGGTCACGCCGGTGGCCTTGGTGATGCCGCGCAGGTCCAGGATGCATTCGTGGGCGACCATGCCGTTCTCCCCGGTGTAGAGCACCGGGAAGTACTCGTCGAGCCGGCGGGCGATGTAGTTCGCCGACGCGATCGCGGTCAATGACGCTGCCCGCAGCCCGTCGCCGCCCATCATCCGGATGTAGGCCCAGCTGATCGGCAGAATCGAGGCCGACCCGTACGGCGCCGACGACACCGGATGCCCCTGGGGAAGTTCCGGAGCGTACGGGTGACCCGGCAGGAAGTCCGCCAGGTGTGCGCGGACCGCGACCGGACCCACGCCGGGACCGCCCCCGCCGTGCGGAATGCAGAACGTCTTGTGCAGGTTCAGATGGCTGACATCACCGCCGAACCTGCCCGGCCGGGCCAGGCCGACCAGCGCGTTGAGGTTGGCGCCGTCGACGTAGACCTGGCCGCCGGCGTCGTGCACGGCCGCGCAGATCTCGGCGATGTCGTGCTCGTAGACGCCGTGCGTGGACGGGTAGGTGATCATCAACGCCGACAACCGCTCGGCGTGTTCGCTCACCTTGGCGCGCAGATCGTCGAGGTCGACGTCGCCGTTCTCGTGGCAGCCCACCACGACCACCCGCATCCCGGCCAGCGCGGCCGAGGCGGCGTTGGTGCCGTGCGCGCTGGACGGAATCAGACAGATGTCGCGGTGCGGCTCGCCGCGGCTGGCGTGGTAGTCGTGAATGGCCAGCAGGCCGGCGTACTCGCCCTGCGAACCCGCGTTGGGCTGCAGCGACACGGCGTCGTAGCCGGTGATGTCCACCAGCCAGCTCTCCAGGTCGGCGATCAGCCGGCGCAACCCTGGGGTGTCGGAGGCCGGGGCGAAGGGATGCTGACGCCCGAATTCCGGCCAGGTGATCGGCTCCATCTCGGCGGCGGCGTTCAGTTTCATGGTGCATGAGCCGAGCGGGATCATGCTGCGGTCCAGGGCGATGTCCTTGTCCGCCAGGGTGCGCAGGTAGCGCATCATCGACGTCTCGGTGCGGTATTCGCTGAATGCGGGGTGGGTCAGGAAATCCGAGGTGCGCGTGCCGATGTCGGTCCCGGCTGATGGCCGGGCCGACACGCCGAGCGCCGCCAGCACCACGGCCACCTGCGTGTCGGTGGTGGCTTCGTCGCACGCTATCGACACGTGGTCGGCGTCCACCCGCCACAGGTTGATGCCGTCGGCTTTAGCCGCGGCCACCACCTGCTCGGCACGGCCGGGTACCCGGGCCAGCACCGTGTCGAAGTAGGTGTCGTGCACCAGCGCGGCACCCAGGGCCGCGGCGATGGTGTCGGCGTGGGCGTGCACCCGCCGCGCGATTGCGGTCAGGCCCTCGGCGCCGTGGTAGCTGGCGTACATGGCGGCCATCACCGCCAGCAGCACCTGTGCGGTACAGATGTTGCTGGTCGCCTTATCGCGGCGGATGTGCTGTTCGCGGGTCTGCAGCGCCAGGCGGTACGCGACGTCGCCGTCGGCGTCCACCGACACCCCGACCAGCCGTCCGGGCAGCTGCCGGGCGTGCTTGGTGTGCACCGTCAGGTATCCGGCGTGTGGGCCGCCGAATCCCATTGGCACGCCGAACCGTTGGGTGGTGCCGAACGCGACGTCGGCGCCGATCTCGCCGGGCGGCGTCAATAAAGTCAGCGCCAGCAGGTCAGCGCCGACGGCCACCAGCGCTCCGCGGTCATGGGCCTGCGTGACCAGGGCGCTCCAATCGGTGACCCGGCCGCTGGCTCCCGGCAGTTGCGCGATGACGCCGAAGAACTCCCCGTCGGGCAGGCCGTCGCGCAGGTCCGCCGTCACGATCTCGATGCCCAACGGCTTGGCCCGGGTGGCCAGTATCGCCGCGGTCTGGTCGAACACGTCGGTGTCCACGGCCAGGCGGTTGGACTGACCCCGGAAGGCCCGGTGCATCAACGTCATCGCCTCGGCCGCCGCGGTGCCCTCGTCGAGCATCGACGCGTTGGCGATCTCGAGCCCGGTGAGGTCGGTGACCATGGTCTGAAAGTTCAGCAGCGCTTCCAGCCGGCCCTGGCTGATCTCCGGCTGGTACGGCGTATAGGCCGTGTACCAGGCCGGATTCTCCAAGATGTTGCGCAGCAGCACCGGCGGGGTGAACGTGTCGTAATAGCCCTGCCCGATCATCGACACCGCGACGGTGTTGCTGTCTGCCAGCGCTCGCAACTCAGCGAGCGCCTCCGACTCGGTGGCCGCGGCCGGCAGCCGATCCAGTCCCGGGGCAGCGCCCGATTCGCTCAGCTTGTCCAGGATGCCGGACGGGACCGCCTTGGCGGCCAGCTCGTCGAGCGAGTCGACACCGATGACGGCGAGCATGGTGGCGACGGCGTCGCCGTCCGGGCCGATGTGCCGGTCTGCGAAGGTTTGGTGGAGCACAGCGGGAATCTCCTGACATGGGGGACGCGACCAAGGTCCTCCCCCTCTGTCCTCACCCGAGTGCCGGGCGCCTGAGAGATTCGGCGGCTACGCCTTTCCCCATCGGCGGGTGTGGGGGTGGATCCCGCACCGCTTTCCAGAGGCATCGTTGTCTGGCGCGGTCCGGGTGCCTGAGAGGTTGACGGAGAGGTGTTGCTCCTTCGGCGTCTGTAGCTGGCGGCCACAGAGCTCTCCCGCGCGAGAGCGATGCGGGTACCAGTTTACTGCGCGCGGTTTGAGCGCGTCAGCCGATCTTGCGGTCGCGGTGTTTGCGCCGCGAAGCCAGCTCGTCCTCGGGGGCGGCGATCGACTCGCCGCCGTCGGCGCGCTCGCCGGGGAAGTCGGCGATCACGCCGGTCAACTCGCGCATCGCACCCGAGACGGCGATCCCGAACACGCCCTGGCCGCCCTGCAGCAGGTCGACGACCTCTTCGGCCGAGGTGCATTCGTAGACGCTGGTGCCGTCGGAGAACAAGGTGATGTTGGCCAGATCCTGCACGCCGCGCTGCCGCAGATGGTCGACCGCGACGCGGATGTTGTGCAGCGAGATCCCGGTGTCCAGCAGACGCTTGACGATCTTGAGGACCAGGATGTCCTTGAACGAATAGAGCCGCTGGCTGCCGGATCCGGCCGCGCTGCGGATCGAGGGCACCACCAGCGAGGTACGTGCCCAGTAGTCCAGCTGGCGGTAGGTGATGCCGGCGATCTGGCAGGCACTCGGCCCACGGTAGCCCACCAACTCGTCCGGCACGGAGTCGTCGGGGAACAGTCCGGGCTGCACCGGTTCGCCGGCCACCACCGGCTTGGATCCGGTAGCCGGGTGATCGGCAAGGTCAAGCTGTCCTTGACGTGGCTGCTCGCTCACGGTGCATCCTCTCGCCGATCGCGCTGGTGGTTCAAAGCTGCGTCACTGACTGCCCCAACAGCCACGTTATTCTCAGGCCCGAGTGTGCTAGAGCATACGCCGTTCGGTGGCTGCCGTGCTGTGGGTCCATCATCAACTCGTCATCAAAGTATGGCGGCCGCCCGAAGGACTGAGTGATATCCGGCAGGCGTGTCGACAATCCGTTGTGTGATATGAGACGCATCCGTGATCTCGGGCGGGTACCCGATCACGTCGCCTTGAAATCGTCGGGCGACACGCTGTCGAGAAACTCTTTGAATTTCTCCACCTCGTCCTCGCGGACGGGGCTGCCGCCCTCTTCGTCGCTTTCATCCGGAATCAGCAGACCGGCTTGGGCGAGCACCGACTCCTCGACATAGATCGGCACGTTGACGCGCAGGGCGATCGCCACCGAGTCCGACGGCCGGGCCGACACCTTGATGTCCCCGTCGAAGATCAAGTCCGCGTAGAAGGTGCCTTCCTGCAGATCGACGATGCGTACCTCTTTGAGCGAATGCCCAAGCGCGGCAATCAAATCCCTGATCAGGTCATGGGTGAGCGGGCGCGGGGGTTCGACACCCTGTTGCTCCAGGGCGATCGCGGCGGCCTCCGACTGACCGATCCAGATCGGCAGGTACCGGTCACCGTTCGTCTCGCGCAGCAGCAGCACCGGCTGATTCTGCGGCTGCTCGACACGAATGCCGACAACACGAACTTCACCCATCTGTGTCTGCCCTCCGCACGCCGCTGCCGTCGAAGGTGAAGTCTAGTCCTCAGCGATGCAGTACGTCGCGAACGGCCGACTTGATCAGCGAGGTGTGCAGCGTGATCGCCAGTGCGGCGACTTCGCGCGCCAGCTCGTCGGCCCGGTCCCGCGCGCCGGCTTTGCCCGCCTTGACCAGCGGCCCGGCGATCTGGGCGATCAGGTCCGACTGCCGGTCCGCCGCGGAGCGGAACGCACGCAGATGCCTTGGCTCCACGCCGTAATCGGCGAGCGCACGCGCACACTGCAGAATCACCACCGCGTGCTCGTCGAAGAATCCGCCTGGGCCGGTGGTGATGACCCCCGCCTTCAGCAGGGCGGTCAGGGTGCCCTCGTCGACGCCCGAACGGTCCAGCAGATCGTCGCGACTGAGCCGGACGGCGGTGGGTGAGACCGCGGCCGGCTCCGGGCCCGAGTCGGTGCCATCGCCCGCCACCGACACCAATCGCGGTACCGCGTAAGGAGATCCGACCGCCGGCAGCTCCCCGTCGGGCTGGGCGTCGAGCTGTGCCCGGATCACCTTCAGCGGCAGGTAATGGTCGCGCTGGGCGGTCAGGATGAAGCGCAGCCGCGCGCAGTCGTAGGCGGTGAATCTCCGATAACCCGACGCCGCGCGTTGCGGCGTCACCAGCCCCTCGGCCTCCAGGAAACGAATCTTGGAGATGGTGACATCGGGGAAGTCCGGTCGCAGCAGGTCCAGGACCGCCCCGATCGACATCCCGGAAAGTGCCGGGCTATCGGGTGCGCTCACTAGCCGCCGGATCCCCCGTCGTCGTCACCCTTGGGTCCGGTCAAGAAGACCAGCCGGAACTTGCCGATCTGAACTTCGTCACCGTTGGCCAGCACCGCGGAATCCACCGGTTCACGATTCACGTAGGTGCCGTTGAGGCTGCCGACGTCGACGACGTTGAATTCCGAGCTTTCCAAGCGGAATTCGGCATGGCGACGGCTCACCGTGACGTCATCGAGAAAGATGTCGCTGTCGGGATGCCGGCCGGCGGACGTGATGGCCTGGTCCAGCAGGAACCGGGACCCGGCGTTGGGCCCGCGTTTGACGACCAGCAACGCCGACCCGGCCGGGAGCCCCTCCACGCCCGACACCGAACTCTCGGTACCCGCCTGCGCGGGTGCGTCCAGTTCGTTGAGGAAGTCGGCGCGGAAGACCGAGGTGGTCTCCACCGTGACTTCGTCACTCTGCTCGTTATCCGTCACCCGCTGCTCCTCACTGGCCGCTGTGGCGTCCATATGCCGGCGTAGTACGGGCCGTAGCTCGGCCCGCTTCCCACTCGCATTTACCGCTTGTACTGCTGTCTACCGCTTCACGTCCGTGCTGCCTTGACCGTACCGCGCACAGGTTGTCGATGTGGCAACCACCTGCAGGATCGTAAGCCCCGCACCCCGGCTTGTTCTACATCCGGCGCGCGACCCGCGATCCGCCCCGAAACTGGGAGGTTAGCAACCGTCATTCGGCCAGCGTGCCGCGGTAGGCCTCAGCGTCGAGCAGACCGGCGATAGCCGAGTCCAGGGCGGCGACGTCGGCGCTGCCCACCTGGAGTTCCAGCAGCCAGCCGGCGCCGTACGGGTCGGAATTCAGCAGCTGCGGCGTGCCGTCCACATCGCCGTTGACCGCAGACACGGTGCCCGACACCGGCGCATACAGATCGGACACGGATTTGGTGGATTCCACCTCACCGAACGAATCTCCGGCGCGCAGTTCGGTGCCCACGTCCGGCAGCTGGACGAAAACCACGTCACCCAGTGCCGACTGCGCGAAATCGGTGATCCCGACCCGCACGGTGTCTTCCCCGCTGCGGCGCACCCATTCGTGTTCGGCGGTGTAGTGCAGATCGGAGGGGATATCGGTCACGGTGATCCTGTTCTGGTCGATGGCCGGGGCTGCTTCACTTGACGGGCTGAGCGTATTGGCGCGTTTTCGGTGGCCGCAAGGTGGTCACCTCGACGTGGTCGGACTGCTGCACCGACATCCGTCCGCCGACGCGTTTGACGCTGTCCTCCGCACCGCCAGGAATGTTCATCGCCGCCGCCAGTGTCGGCGGATCACCAATGGCCAGAAGCGAATACGGCGGGGCGAAAGCTTTGTTGTCGATGGTCAACGAGCCCGCCGAGCCGACCACCCAGGTGTCGACGCCGACTCGCACCGACTGCTGCGCGTCGTTGATCTGGATGGCCTCGGCGCCCGCGGCGCGCAACTCGTTGATCACGTCCAGCATCACCTCCGGCGCCACCCCGGGGCCGGGGTCGTCGATCCTGATGGTGACGCCCGGTCCGGTCGCACCCACCGCGCCGACCAGGATGGACAGCGCGGCCAGGCGTGCCTGGGCGTTCTCGATGGCGGCCTGATCGGTGTTGCCCGACGCCTGCAACCTGTTCAGCGTGTTCTGCAGGTCGGCGACTTCGGTGCTCAGCGTCGCCTCCCGCTGCCGCAGCGAATCCAGCAGCACCAGCAGGTCGGCGGGTCGGGCGGTTTCCAGGGAGTCGCCGGACTCGTTCTGCCGGACCTGGGTGACGATCGCGACACCCAGCACCAGGCACAGCAGCACGGCCAGCGTGCCGAACGCCAGGCGGGACCGGCCGGCCTTCGGGCGCCGCCGGCCGTCCGGGGGCAGCTCGTGCCGCCCGCGGTGCGCAGCCTCGGGCGACTTCGCCTCGTCCTGGCTCACCCACACCTCATCTCAGAGCTCAAGTCACGCCCCGAACAGTCGGCGGCGCAGCGCGGCTGCGTTGCCGAAGATCCGGATGCCCAGTACGACGATGATGGCGGTGGACAGCTGAGTGCCGACGCCCAGTTGGTCGCCGACGTAGACGATCAGCGCCGCCACCAGCACGTTGAATACGAACGAGACGACAAAGACCTTGGGGTCGAAGATGCGTTCCAGGTAGGCACGCAACCCGCCGAAGACCGCGTCCAGCGCGGCGACGACGGCGATCGGCAGGTACGGCTGGATCACCTCGGGAACACTGGGGTGAAACACCAGGCCCAGCACGATGCCGATGGCGAGGGCGGCGATTCCGATCATGCCGGCAGATGACTTCTCACTTGACTTTCCTTACGGCCCAATCTGGTTGGCGAATGTGACCTCCCGGACAGCTCCGGCCGGCAGCGCTAGACCGTCCCCCACGTTGACGTTGACGCCCACACCATAGGAGACCTCCAGCAGCCTAAGCCGACGCAGTCCGGGACTGCGATCGAAGGCGTCCCGCATCGCCTTCGGGGGCCCGATCGCCACGATGGTGTACGGGCTGGTGGTCGGGTTGTTGTCGACCAGGATCGCGCCGCCGGCTTGCCGGATGGTCACATTGGGGCCGATCCGGGCGCCGTCGATCGAAATCGCTTCGGCGCCACTGGCCCACAACGAGTTGACGACGAGTTGCAGGTCGCGGTCCAGGATGATCTGTTGCCTGCCGCTCACCCGCTGCTTGGAGGCGTCGGACAGGTTCGGTCCGGCGCCGGGGTCGGTGACGGTGACGGTCACACCCGGGCCGATCACCGCGGTGCTGGCGGCGGCCAGGCTCAGCGCGTCGAGGCGGGTCAGCAGACGTTGCCCCTCGGCGTCGTCGGTCAATGCGAGCCGCTGCACCTCGTCGACCTTCGCGGCCAGCGCGCTGCGCTGCCGGAACAGCCGGGTCGCGGCGGACTGCGTGGACCGGACATTCGCGGTCAGCAACTGCTGAGCCGTCCGCACCCCGGGCGCAACCGAACGGGCCTGGGCCACGGCGGCGGCGAACACCGCGGCGACCAGGGTCGCTGCCAACGCCTGCCACATCCAGCCGAAAGCTCGGGCGCGGTGGGTTTCCGGCGCGCCGCTGCGCTCGCGTGCGGCGGCCGCAGCCGCGTAGCCGGGGTCCAGATGCTCCGACAACAGGGCGCGGAGCAGCGAGGGCACCGGGATACGTTTCGGGCGGGATGTGTGCGCGCTCAGGCCGGCGTTGGGGTCGTAGCCCCCGAGCAGCCGATCAGGCTCAGTCATGCTCCTGCCTTCGGGTCGGCTGCAGCGCGGCTGACCTTCGGCATGGTGCGCAGGACCAGCACCACCTGCACCAGGTACAGCACGAACGCCCACAGGTACATGTACATGCCCCAGATCAGAAACGCCCACCCGCAGTACCCCACGACCCGGCTCCACAGCGCGTCCCACTGACCCAGCAGGACCAGCGGGAAACCGCACATCAGGGCAAAGGTCGCGGCCTTACCCACATAGGAGACCGGCAGCGCCGACAGGCCGCGGCTGCGCAGCAGTGGCAGGGTGGCGGCCAGCAGCGCGTCGCGGCCCACCAGCGTCAGCACGAACCACCAGGGCGCTATCCCGCTCAGGGCGAACACGATCGGGACGGTGACCATGTAGAGCCGATCGACGGCCGGGTCCAGCAGCGCCCCCAGCCGCGACGACTGGTCCAGCAGCCGGGCGATCTTGCCGTCCGCCCAGTCGGAGAACCCGCTGAACATCAGGATCGCCACCGCCCAGCTGTGGATATGGGCGACCAGCATCAGGTAGATGAAGACCGGAATGAGGGCCAGCCGCACGATGCTCAGCACATTGGGCACCGTCAGCACCCGATCCTGTGCCAACCCAGGCTCCATGAGCCGTGACCTTAGCCCGCCGACGATGCCGTCCGCACGCGGAGGGTTGAGGAGGTGGGCGATGCAGCCGGGCCCGCCGACGATGCCGTCCGCACGCGGAGGGTTGAGGAGGTGGGCGATGCAGCTGGGTCCGCCGACGATGCCGTCCGCACGCGGAGGGTTGAGGAGGTGGGCGATGCAGCTGGGTCCGCCGACGATGCCGTCCGCACGCGGAGGGTTGAGGAGGTGGGCGATGCAGCCGGGCCCGCCGACGATGCCGTCCGC
>NZ_JBVAXK010000023.1:0-29317 GCF_055419285.1 Mycobacterium sp. IDUB_28
CCGATGATGTTGCCGTCGCCGGGTATGGGTGCCCCGCCAGCGCCGCCTGGGCTGCCGGCAGGCTCAGCGTCGGTGACAGCTCCTGCGGGTCCGGTCAGCGGGTCTGGCGGGGGGGTGCCCACGGTCGCTTCTGGCGGAGTGGGTGGCGCTGGGGCGGCGCTGGTTCCGGCACCGGTCGTGAGCGCTGGAAGCGCACGCCCTACACGAGCCCCCACCGAATCCCCAGAGTTGTTGGCTGCGAAGGCTTTAGCGATCCAACTTCGCCGCGATGGCGATGCGGCGCTGTACCCGGTGATCGATTGGGCGGTAGGAGTGTTTCGCTCTGAGTCCGGCTCAGCGACCGAGACCGTGTTCATGTCCAACGAAGGATTTGGTTACATTCCGCACGGCGTGTTCGTTCCACGGTCGGCACGGCTGTTGACGGTGGACCCGTTGGTGGATAACGCTTTTCGCGAGCGATGGTTCGGTTGGCTGGACCCGGCTCGCGTGCTGGTGGAGTACGCGCGGCTCCGCAGTCGCGGAGGTGCGCGTTTAGTCGCGGCGGCAACTACCAGCAAAGTTGTTGACGCCTTGCGCGAATTCGGTGTCGAGCATGCGTCGTGCCCGCGGGACTATAACGAGCTGCTTCCCGCACCGCCGGTGCTTGACGACATGCACGCACACCGACTGGCGGTCCAGTGGCCCGATCTCTTTCCGCGCATCACCCGCCTTGCCGACTGGAACGGCGGTGCTGTGCTGAACCGGGTGATGGTCCCGCTAGTGATGGAGATGATGGACGGGGTGCAGCACGGGGGTGGCGGTGTGGACTGTCCACCCCCACTGCGGCAGATGTGGGATGTGCTCGGCTCTGGCGATGTAATCCCGCAAAAGGCGTGGGATGATTTCCATTTAGAAGCCCGTCTTTATTACACGACGACGAGCTCGAATCCAGGGCGCGACGTCGAAGCCGACACGAGCGGGCGCGTCGTCTATCAAGCTGAGTGGCTGGTCGCTCGCACCATGGAGGTAGTGGGAGGCTGGGCTCACCAGCCACCTTCGCTAGCCGACATGGCTTACGCGGCCGCCGCGGCCTGCGTCGGTGATTTCGCGGCCACGCTGGAGCCAATGCTGCGGCCGCTTGAGGACGAGGCGGCCGGAGAAGCCAGAGCCAACCGCTGAGGGCAGCAATTCATTTTCGTCGTTTCTGGTGGCGTGAAGTTGGGGTTGCGCCGTACCGTGCTCGCTATGGATGAGAACCAGAGTGACATCGACGCCGGGGTGGAGGCGGCTATTGCGTGGCCGGCATTTGCTGCCGATTCGATGGCCGTGCAATTCGACTGTGTACGCCAGCTGCCCACACATTCGCCGATGCCCACCGCGCCGGGGCAGGAAGGCGGCTCGATGTGGGGTGCGTTGAGTGGCCTGGTAGAGGCTGTCGACGCGCAGGCGAGTGCGATGAACAGAGCGTTGGCGGCCAGGGTGGTCGCCAACGCGGAGGAGTTCGGAGTTCCGGTGCCTGCCGATGTCGCGGAAATTGTGGAACGTTTGAATCAAACGGGAGAAGTGACCTAAATTCAGCCATAAAGCGGCGAATTCGTCACTGAGCGGCCGAATCTCGCGTCAAGTGTATCTTGACGAGCGCATCTGCATTCCCTTAATATCAAGCTCATCTTGATGAGCTGGGTTGCTCTACGGGACGGGGCGCTAATGATCGTGTTTGGTGCCGACTGCGCGACAGGAGACGGCTTCGAGGCAGTCTCGCGGAGCGGAGCTATCCGTGTCTCGTTGACGAGGCAGGGTGCGTGGGCGGGGGTGCGGTTGACCCCGGCGGCGATGGCGCTGTCGGCCGCAGAGTTGGCGGGGCAGATTGTTCAGTTGAACACGTTGGCGTACATGAGATTTCAGCTGAGGCAGCAAGCCGCGGGGGACGTGTCGGCGGCGGGCCAGCGGGTGGTGTCGCCGGCGCAGGTCGATAGGTTCGCCGCGCTGCTCGACGCCAGGTCAACATGACGCCGTCGGAGGCGGACTTGGCGGGTCGCGTCGTGGAACGGCTGCATCGCGTGCAGGATCTGCTGGCGTCGGTCTGTGATGACCCGGGTGGCCATGGACATGAGAGCGTAAATGCCAGCATCGCTGTCGAGGTCGCAGACGATGGGCGGTTGGTGCGGTTGGTGCGGTTGTCGTTATCGCCGCTGTGCATGACCGGTTGCACTGCTGGGCAATTGGAGGACGTGATCAACGCCGCAGTCGTCGCGGCAATGGGTGCCGCAATCCATTGACTAGCTGCGGCGGCTGGGTTGGTTGAGGAATTTCAAGACGGTCTGCAAGAATCTGCGGCGTGCAGGAAAGTCGCGCGCTCAAACAGCTGCTGGCCGCCCACGCCGATCTGCAGCGGTTGACCGCGGAAATCATCGCAGCGCGCCAGCGGCGCCGCGATGCCGCCGCAGCGTTGATTGCGCTGGGCCGCGGCCAGACCTGGATTGCTGCGCAGCTGGGTGTATCGCCGCAAGCCGTCGATAGCTTCCTGAAGTACAAGGACCGTCGAAACCCTACTAGCCCAGCAGGTTCGGGCTAACTCACAGGTCGAGGCCGTGGCCCTCGTCGATGCTGCGGGATTGGCTGCGTCGCCGGTGGAGGTCCCAGACGCGTTGGATGCGCTGCTGGCGTTGCAGGTCGCGGTCCAGGGCGGTGTTGGTCCACCGTTGGTAGGCGGCGCGGCGGCGAGGCACGGCCTGGGCGCGTTCGGCGATCAGGGAGACGACCCGCTCGGGCAGGTGGTGGGTGTCGACCTCGGCGGCGACGTCATGGGCGGTGCGGGCGCGGTCGTTGCGGCTGGTGATGGTGCGCATCAGACGTGCGGCCTCGGCGCTGGTGCCGCGTCGTGCGACGTGCACACCGGGGGTGGGTTCGCCGTGTTCGTGGTCGCCTTCGGCGCCGATTTTGTCGTAGATCATGATGCGGTTGGTGTCGCGGCCGCGGGTGGCGCCCATGTAGAGGGTGCCGCGATCAGCGGTGGTCTTGATCAGTTGGGTGCAGGTGTCCGCGGTCTGCCCTTGGCAGGCTTGCAGGGTCAGCGCGTAGCCGTGATGGACGTGCTGGCGTAGGTAGTCGCCGTGGAAGACGACGCGGGCGTTGTCCTCGAGGCGCCGCGCCGCGATGCGGGCATTGTCGGGATCGACGGCCAGCACTTCCCAGCGTTGCCCGTTGCGCACCGGCCCGGCGGTCTTTGAGGGTGTGGTGGCCCCGGCGCGGTAGTCAAAGACCTTGATGTCGTTGGTGGTGTCGTTTCGTCGGCTGACAATGAGGTCGCCTTCGGCCAGCCGATGACCGCGCGCTCCGGTCACGGTCGGTGCCTGCCCATTCACGGTGACCGCGTGGATACGGGTGTTCAGTTGATCGCACAGCTCCCAGGTATCAGCGATGAGCAACGCGTCGTTACCGGCGTCGCGATCGGCCAGGTAGGCGCGATAGGCGTCTTGGGCCATGGTGACTTCATCGCCGCAGTGCAGCCGATCGTGGCGGCGATACCATTCCACGGCCCGGCGCAGCGGAGCTGGCCCACCGTTGCGCAACGCCAGCGAGGCTTCGCGCTCTTGCGGGTCGTGCATCCGCCAGACTTCGGAAAGCCGTTGCGTCCAGGGCAGGTCGGTGCAGAGTTGTTCGAACATGCCGCCGCGTTTGCGGACCGGACCGAGTTGGAAGGGATCGCCCACCAGCACGGTTTTGATCCCCGCCGCGGTGGTGGCCGCCAGCACCTCGCGCAGTTGGCCGTTGCCGACCATCGCGGCTTCATCGATGACCACCACAGTGGTGCGCCCATCCCAGTGCAGGCGGCCCGCGCGCAGTTCCAGCAGCGCTTTGTCGACGGTGTAGCCGACATCGCCGGCGCCCTGCTGCAACGCCCCGTCGACCGCACGGCCGTTCGGCGCCAGGACCACCACCTGCCGCCGATCGCGCCGAGCCGCGCGGCGCAATGCGTGCAGCGAATGGGTTTTGCCGGCCCCGGCGGGGGCCAGCAGCGGAGCGACCAGCCACGGCGCCGCGGCGATACTGCGCACCGCCTGGCTCTGATCCGGCGATAATCCCCCGACATCACCCACGCCCATAGGAATCACCGCACGCTGATCACGCGCATCCACGGTGCGCAACAGCAGCAGTTCCTCACCCAGCACCCAGTCGATCGTGTAGCGCTCGTGTCCTTCGCGGTGATGGGCCTGCCGTGGCGCGCTGATCCGCATCCCGACCGAATCGGCGGCGTCCTCAAGCTGCTCGCGCACCGAACGCCCATCGCCGTCCACCTCGATCGGCAGCTGCGCACCGATGATCTCGATCAAGTCCGCGCGCGTGAACGCCGCCTTATCGATATCCGCGGCGATCGCGGCCAGACGGCGCCGATCAAACACCGCCGCATCTTGCGCGGCGGTCTCGCGGCGGGCGGCCGCGGCCGCGCGTTGCTCCTCCATATTGATCGTGAAATCACGCGGATCGGCGGCCCACTGCTCGCGCAGCTCAGCCCACGACAAATGTTCGGGCTTCTTCGGGCGGGTGGCCTTTTGTGCCGTCGCCAACTGCCCCTGCGTCGGTGCCCCGTCCACGATCACCAACTTGTTGGCGGCCCATTCCCGCAACTGAGTGGCCCGCTGCGACCACGCCGCGATCGTGGCCGCCGACGCCCCGGCCAGCTCCGCCATCCCGCTGACCACATCCACCGGCCCCCACTCAATGCCGAGCGCGTGATGCAGCTGACGGCGCAACGTCGCCTGATAGATGATCCCGGCCGCCCGCGCTTCATGAAACAACGAATCGGAATCGATCGACACCAGCTTGCCGTCACCGCGCGCCTGCTTGTTCGGCAGCGTCACATGGGTGTGCAGATGCGGATCCCCCGCCCGCGACGTCTCATGCTGATAGGCCACCGCCACCAGCCCCGGCAACCGCAGCAAATCCTTCTTGCCGGTCACCTTGTTATGCACCCGCGTGTATCCCGCGTGCGCATGCAGATACTCCAGCGCTTCACTGACCGCCGCCGCATGCGCATCCACCACCGCCTTGCGTGTCACATCGGTGCCGAACGCGCGCAGCAACGACACCGACTTCGGCGCGCAAAACGTCAAATCAAACCCATGGTTATCCGACGCGGAAAACTTGCGCCCCCGCGCCCCGTTGGGCGCGACCCCGTCATCGAACCAGCGCGCCACCACCGCCGAGTCCGCCGGACCACCCACCCGATCCGCCTTGCTCAACCCCACCAAATCCGCCGCGGCCCGGACATCCCCAGCCACCACCCACACCGGCGCCCGCGTGTTGTGCTCGGAGTAATACTCCCCCAACCCACCATTTGCCCGCACCGCATCCGTAGCCACCTCAGCCGCCGCCGCAGTCTCGATGTAATAGGCGATCGACCACTGCTTCATCCGCGAAAGCGTCAACACCCACCCACCCCCTCGACCACCGCACTGGTGGCGCGCTGAGCGCGCCACCAACCAGTCTTGCACAAAATTGTGCAAGTGTGCCAATTGCTTTAACTGGGTTGCAAAGGGGGCTGCAGACGCGGGGTTCGGGAAGGGGCAAACGGCGAACCGTTAGAAGGATGCGGGGGGCACGTCGGTAGTGGCGGAGAAAGTCTTTGGGAGAAGGCAAGCAACGGAAATGCAGGGAAGCGTCAAAGTTTTGCTGAAGGGCTTGCAAACAGATCCAAACGCGACGTGGCCGTTGCCGCCTGACCTGTCGCGACGACTGACCATCGACGCGACAGAGTGGCCGGGGCAGCTATCGGTGCTGGGGCAGCGGTGGCCACGGCGCGGCGGCGGACGATGCGACAGTTGCAGTGCGTCGCGCCGCGGCTGCGCGTTGGGCGACTGCGAGCGCGGCGAACGCCGCGGCGCGCCCGGGTCCGGTGGCGGCGGCTTTTCCGCGGGCGCGGGCTGCGGCGTAGTCGGCGCGTTCACGCGCCGACGTGCGCGCCCGCGCTAGCGCGGCGGCGCGTTGTTGGGCTTCGCGCGCCTCGTCGAGGGCGGCCGGCCGAGCGTTCAGGGTGTTGTGGGCGGTGTACCACGCCAGCAACGACCCCAACAGGGCGATCGGACGCGCCGGATTGTCCGGGATACGGTGCCCGGTGCCCAACCATTCGTTGACGAGCGTGGTCAGATCGGCCGGTGTCCAGCCAGCGGCGGCCGGTGCGGCCAGCATCGCCGACCAACTGCCGGCGCTGAACCTGCGGGCCCACGGTGGGGCATGCGGATCAGCGCGCCACCGCCCCGCCAAGCGCCGGCCCGCCTCGTCGGGTGCTCGGCGGCGCGTAGCGCCGCGGTGCCGGGCGCGGTGCGCGCCCGCGTGGGTAGTAACCAGCTTTCTCAAACAGGAGGGTTCAGTGGTTAGTGGGGACCGTTCCAGGTGGGGTGACAAGCTGTGCACAAGCCTGGTCACCGTCCGGGTGGTGTGGGCGTTGTCGTGCAGTGCCCAGACCGAGGCCCAGCCGCGGTGGCGATCGCCCATGCGCCAGGAGGCCATCCGTTCGGTGTAGGTGCGTTGGCGGCCGCGCAGGACCTCAGTGGCTACTCCGAGCAGGCGCAGGCATTCGTGGGCGCGTTGGATGGTGCGTTCGTCATAGCCGGTGTCGCGTTCGAGTTGGGCGTTGGTGGGTCGGCAGCCCCGTCCGGTGCTGCGGTCGGCGTAGCGGGCCATGGCAGCGGCGATCACGATCAGGGTGGGTTTGGCGATGCCCCCGTTGCACATCGACGACCGCACGTGCTGGTAGTGCAGGTCGTAGGCGACCGCCACGGTGAGGTGCGCCCAATCGGTGGGGCCGGCGCTCCAGCACGGCACCCCGGCATAGGCGCGGGCGTCGAGGTTGAGGGCGACGAACGCGCTCGGGGGCGGCAGGTCCCGGCCGGCCAGGCGCCGGCCGCGCCGCATCGCCAACACCTCGGTAACACCAGCGGTGCGGATGACACCGCGGCGCGGGCGCGCCGCGGTACAGCCGCGATACACACGCACCGAGCTGTCCACACGTGGTGTGGAAAAAAGTGGATCACGGCACGCAGCAAAATCTGGAACCCCGCCCAGATATGCGCTACCGTGAGACGAGACTCCCAAGTCACGTCCCTTTCAGGGGGCAACGGGTGCGGACCCGGAACCGAGCTGGTAACTCGGTTCAAACCCTTTCGACAGGGCCCCGCAATGCGGGGCCTTTGTCATATCAGTGAGTCGTCCACACCGCTATGGAATTTTTCCCATCTGCCCGGACCTGTGTGCCCGGGCCGCGGTGGCTTACATCGCCAAGGGCAAAACCTCCCTGTCCAACTCGCGAACGGCTTCGGGGTGCCCGACAGCGATCGCAAGCAGATCCGCGGAGAGTTGACTAACACTGGTGCCGCGCTCGGCGGCCATTTCGCGTAGGCGGCCGTAGACGACCGCCGCGGCGCGTACTTTGATCTGTTCGCGATCACCTTTATGCGGCTGTGCCATGTACCTGATCTTTGCGGGCAAGGCGCGGTACCGGGTACCGACACGCCGCCAGCTCCGTGATGTTTTTGTTATGGACTGCCGCGACACGTTCGGTGTGGCAATAGCCGCTAAGAGCGGCCATAGACCTCGCGAACACAAAACGGCAATGAAAAAACCCGCCCCCAGCAGGGACGGGTGGTATGGCGTAATTATGCAACGTGCATTGCATGCACGCAATTCCCCTCCTTTGTCGGGCATGTCACCACGGCGGGGGCTTGGGTACACCGTTGGTGGGATCGGCGAGCTGGCAGGCCTGGAAGTCCGCGGGTGTGAGTTGGTACCACCAGTGATTGCCGACGCCGTCGCCCGGTTGACCGCGGAGTTTTCCCGCGAGTGGGCTGCGGGAAGGATTCACGGTGCCTACCGGGACGCGATCGCGCGCGGTCTGCACCGGAAATTTGAGGTCGCTGTCATTGCTGATGATCACGGCGGCATCGATGCGCTGTTCAAGGATGTCGAGCAGGAGGTGGGAGGCCACGTTGACGTCGGAGCCTTTTTCTTCACGTCGGGCTGTGGAGACCACGAACACCGCGGCAGGGTCGTCTTGGCCGGTTGCGTCTTTGACCATGAGCAGGCCGCCGGGGCGCGCTAGAACGGGTCGCCCCTTGCGGTCAGGGGTGGCCAGCGGCGCGCGCGCTACCCGGTGTACGTAGTTGCCCAGTTCGATGTGGCTGGTTGTCTGAGAGCGCTGTAGGGCACGCAGGTACACGTCTTGTTCGCGGTTACCTACCGGGTTGTCGGCACCAGAGATGACGGCGGTGCAATAGATCACCCGCTCAATCGCGGTGTTGGTCCAGGCTGAGTGATTGGTGACCAGGCGAGCAGCCAGTGCGCGCACGTCGAGCCATCGCCAGCCCGGTGCACCTTTTCCGCATAGCCCGCGGCCGCCGTAGTAGAGGTTGAACCCGTCGATGTACACACCTACCCTCATGGCCAGCGACGCTAGCGATACGGGGTGCAACGGCCGCCCGCGACACCGAATTGAACGCTAGCTTTGCGGTTAGCCAGGCTAGAATTCGCTCATGCGCAAAGGCTGCGGAGCGATAGATCGCTGGCCTGATTTGTTCGTAGGTTTAAGCGCTGAAACCCGCCGGATCGTGAATAACGCGATCGCCAGTAATGTGCTGGAAGGTTGGAAGCCAAGTCGCGGCGATGTCGCGGCCATCATCGATACGGCAACGGGTCATACCTCCGTCGAGGACTACGTGGCGAGCCTGACTCAGAGTGGCTAGTTATGGGTCTGGGCTGCTCAAATAGCCTTTGAGCGCTTGGTTGTGAAGTCTTGGTAAGGCGGGGGAATCCGGCTGCGGAGGCGTTGTTACGTACGGTTCCATGGCATGCCCTTCCTCGTACTGGCCGCTGTTGTGCGTGGTGGTGCTGGCTGTCAAGGCTCGACCGTGGTCGACCGCGTAAGCGGCGTGGCCTTGACAGCCAGCACCGCCACGTTCACCACAATTGGCGGCGAGGAAGGGTACTCCCCCGCAACGATTCATCATCCCGGTGAAGGGTCGTTGCCACGCTACGCTTACAGCGTTATAGCGCTATAAGGTTAGGCGCGTTTGCGTCCGGGTCCGGTGTGACCTGCGGCGTTCCGTTGGAGTTCGGCGACGACCTCGCCCGGGCTGAGTTGGTCGGCCAGACGGTTGAGAGCCAGACGCACAACAGCACTGCGGGTGGCGTCCACACGGGGCTTAGTGGCCCGCGCCGCGCCGCGGACCGTTTCAAGGTAGACGTCGGTGCGCTCGTCGAGGTAGATCGAGACCTTGGCCAACTTGGAGCCACCGGCATCGGTACTGAGCTGAGACACCGGCACTGGGCTGATAGCCATGGCCTCTGGCGAAGGGGCGACCGGTGGGATCGGCGGTGGTGTCGTCTCGGGCATCGAAACGGGTGTTTGACGAGGTGGGTGGCGCGGTGGCGGCACGGCCCGCCGCGAGGTTGTCTTGTTGCGCATCGCGGTGAGTGAGTCCAGTCCGTCAGCCATCAACGTATCCCTTCACGAAAGTGGCCAGGTTGCCGAGGGCGTCGGCGACACGTTGCAAGGATTTAGCCGGTGGGTTTTCGGCGGTGATCGCGATGCGCTTCTTGCGGGTGCCGACGTGCAGGGCGGTGGGGATCGGGGGAGCGACCTGCACGGGAGTGTTCTCGATGATCTGGCGGAGGCGCTGTATTTCTGCGGCCGGCGGCGTGGTGGGGACAAAGTTCGGGACAATGACCAGCGGATAATCCGCGATTTCGTTGACCAGCTCGGCGGTGGCGTCGAGTTCCGCGGTTCGCAGAGCAGTCGGCGCCAGCACGATGTTGGCGACGGCGAGGGCGCCGTGGGCGGCGGGACTGGCGCCTGGGTGGGTGTCAACGACGATCCAGTCCGTGTCCCATTCTTGAGCCCACTTGGTGAGGGCGTCGGCCATGGTGGTGGCGTCGGGTTGATGGTCGTAGAGGTCGGGATGTCCGGGGACCAGAGTGGGCTTCTTGAAGCCACGCAAGGGCCGAGGCGCGGCTACGCCTGGCTCGAGCGCATCAAGCAGTCGAGCACGGGGGTGGTCTTGGGGGCGATATCCCCATTTGGTGGTGACTCCCCCGCCGTCGTGTTCGAGGTCGACAAGGACGGCGCCAAGCAGGGACGCCAGCTCGTAAGCGATGAAGGACTTGCCAACCCCCCCTTTTCGGGAGTGGCATACGACAATTGCAGTCACCCGAGCATCATAACGTTATAGCGCCCTAATGCTAGAGCGTTAAATCGTTAGAGCGTTACAACGCTGTATAGGTTTACTCACTTCAGCGCTCGACTTTTCGGTAGCTCCAAACGATAAGGCGTTAAAGCGTTAGAGCGCTGTAATTGCCTAACACACTAGCTGGGCGAGGCTCAAGGTGATGAGCAGGGCGTAGGCGTTTCCGGGCGATACGGTGTTCGCGGTTGACGTCGTCAACTAGACGTCGGGGATGGTCGTGAGATCACTCGCTTGGCTTGGCGTCGCCGTTGAGCTTTTTGGCCGCGTCGGCGTATAGGTCGAGAGACACCTGCTTCGGGACGCCGCTGAGTTCCTCGACGCGCGCCAGCAGCAAGTAGTTCAACGCGGTCAGTCCGCTCAGCAGATCCCAGATGCCGGCGGGAATCGATTCGCCATCGCGGACCATTTGCCTAGTGATGTAGTCGATCAGACCGGGGTCGGGGGCGCCGCCGGTCGCCGCGGCATGGTCATACCCCTCCAAAAGCCCGCTCATGGCTTCGACGGCGGCCGTGACGTTCTTCGAGTGGCGTGCCATCTCCGCTGCTCGATCATCCATAGCCGCCAGTCTTTCACGGCGCTGTCCTACCAATCGACGGTCTTAGACACAGCCGCAAAGAACCCTCAGTCGCCGTCGAGTTTGTCGAGCAGCGCTCCTGCGACTAGTGCGGTTGCGCGTGCGACGAGGCGGGCTTCCGCTGGGTTCAACGCGGTGGTCTTGCGTGGTTGTCCAGGTCGTCCGTGGCCGGTGCCGGCGTCGTTTCGGAGTCGATTGACTGCGATGGCCAGCAGGAACAGGCATTGATGCACTGCACGGTGCGGGTCGGTATCGAGCTTTGGCAGCTCCGTGGGGGTGGCCATGCCGATCGCGGTGAAAGCGCCGGTCAACGTGACTGGGAAGTTGTCCGACACCGAGTAGTCGCCCACAAGCTCTTTCAGAACGTGTCGGGCCGCGGCTTCATCGAGTTCTTTTCCCGTGCCTAGCTGTAGCGGGGCGTCGTCGGGGTTGAGGTTGATCCTGTCAACATAGGTGCGCAGCGCCGCGGTGAGTTCCGTGCCGCTGAGGTTGTCGATCACGGTCGGTCGTAACGATCCGTCAGGGTCGAGAGTGAACCCGAGAGTGGCGAAGGCCTGGACGAGCTGGGTCACTTTCCCGCTGCCGGCATAGCTTTCGCTGCTGGGGTTAAAGCCCCCGTGAGCACGACAAAGCGCCACAAGTTCTCGGGCCAACGGCAATCCCGCGGTCATGGTGTGTGCTGCCGGTGCGGTGAAGACATGTCGTATTCGGTTCATCTTGCCCAGGGGGGTCCCGTTCGGTGTTTTTCCTTCTGGCGCCGGGTCGAGATTGCTGAGCCCGTGGCGGGTGAATGCGTCGCGGAGCTGCTTGTGTGAGGGGCTCCCTGGGATATCGAAGAAGGGGCCTAGGGCTGCGCCCAGTTCGGTCAGATTCACGGTTGAATCGACTCCGGTGCTGGATTGGCTGCGGGCGCAGAAACGTAGCGGTATGCCGTTGCTCGGCTGATGCCGAACGCTTTGGCAAGTTCGTGGACAGGCTCTCCCGTCTCGGCGAGACGACGGAGCTGCTGCTGTCGCTCAAGGGTGAGTTTGGCGGGCTTGGTGGCCGGTAGAGAGCGTGCTCGCCGGGAGGCCCGAGAAACAGCGCGGCGCTCTCGGCCGAGTTCAAGTTCAAGCTCGGCCAGGGTGGCCATGATGGTGGCGACGGCACGACCTGTCGGGGTGCCCGTATCTACCCCTTCACGTATGGCGCGCAACAGGATTCGGCGTTCACCTAGTTCGGCGATGGTACGTGTTATTTCTGTTACGGATCGCCCGAGACGATCGATGGCGGTAACGATCACGGTGTCACCTTCGCGCGCATAGTGCAGCAGGGCTGCCAGGCCTGGCCGGTCGGTGTTCACCGCACCTGAGAGCTTGTCGGTGAAAATATGGCTGGATTCGACGCGCTGGGCAGCAAGCGCGGCTAGCTGCGCATCGAGGTCCTGGCCCGCGGTACTCACACGGGCGTATCCGAGAATCGTTGTCACACCGCTACCGTCTCATTGCCCTCCGACATCGAGAATCTGAGACACGCGATGTGAGACAAGAAATGAGACGCCGCGACCTGGGCCGATAGTGGACAGAGGGGCTTCCTATTGGGTGTCTCATTTCCCTAGAAATGAGACGGTTTGGTTTGAACACCCACCGGCGTCCATCCGGGCGTCTTGGTCAAACTGCCGAGCGACGCGGGCTCGTGCGCAGTTGAACACGTCGTGTCACAGTTTGCCCTTAACGTGAGGAACATGGCGGAGGAAGCGACACTGCACACCGGGATATCGCCGTTGGCGGTGCTGCTGGCAATCGGTGGTCCAATCTGGCTGTACCGCTTGTGGCGCCCTTCACGCGACCGCAACCTGTCAAAGACCTTCTACGAGTCCACTCTTCCGGTCGGCCTGATCTTGATTGCGGTCATCCTGTTGCCGCCGCCGGGCCCGAAGTGGTTGGGATTCATTGTCGGGTGGTCCCCGATCCTGATCATCGGTGTGCTGCTGTGCGCGGGCGCAGTTCAGGCCCGCCGTGACCGCAAGGCTGATGAGCGGCGGCGGGCGGCGATGAATCTGGCGCGGCGGCGGCGCATGTTGACGCAGGCGCAGTTGACAGTGGTATGGGTCGTCGGCGCGTGTGCGGCGCTGTTCGGATTCCTGATAGTGGCGTCAGTAGTACTCGTGGCGGAAAGTGGCGATAGTGCCCTTACGACGGAGAACGTCCAAATTGGTGGCGCCCTGGGCATAGCATTCATAGTGATCGTCGGCATAGCTGGCTGTATTCACGTGGGGCTCCGGCCGGCGAAGATCGCCCGAGAAGATGAACGGCTTCGGCAGCTCGACCTGGGCCTTGAGGACGACACCAGCGACCAAGACTGAGGCGTCGAATGTGTCGAGCATCGAAGACAACGAGACCACTCGTGCGGAACCGACGCGCTCGGTTGAAGTTACGTTCTTGATGCGAACGGTTGGCGCAATGTCACTACGCCGCCGCCCGCCCCGCTTACCCTGAGCCGCATGGTCATCCGCGCGCTCTTTGTCGATGGTGGCGCGATGTCAGCCCCCGCTTCTACGCTGTGCGCTATGGCTGAACGTGTGGTTGTTGATTCGGAAGCACCGGCTATTGCCGCCCGAGCGGCCGCGGAGGGGTTGAGGACGAATGTTGACGACGCCCCTGCCCTCCCACTGAGCGGCGGCGGCGTTAGTGCTTTCGATGCAGCATTAGCTGCGCTTCATACCTGGGGATATGGTGTCCATCAGGCAGTTACACAAACGGTCAGTTCACGTGGTGAAAGGCTCGGCACCGCAAGCGCCGCGGGGTTCGCCACCCTGTCAGAAATGGACACCGCTAATGCCGGTGAACTAGGGCAAGTCGGCGAGACAGCATGACGCTTCCGGAACCATTCGCGCCGCCAGCGGCGCAGCAGCACGGTCCATCAGGCATGGCGGAAACGGGATACCAGCCGCCAACCGCGGGCCGTAGTGGGCGACTCCTGACAATCACGGCACTCGTCGTAGCCATTGCAGCCGCGGGGGTGAGCGCCGCGGCGTTGACACACCGTTCTGCATCGCAATCACCTTCGGCACCCATCGAACCGACGCCACCAAGAACTGCCGCACCTAATGAAGTCACCGCCGCAAAACGCGAAGCGTGCGACGCATGGCGGGCGGCGTCCAAAGCAATGGTCGCCGCCCGCAGCGCATTCGTAAACTCGCCGCCAGCTTGGGATGACCCAGTGACGGTACGGAGTCTCTCCGAAGCCGAGTCCGGCATCTTGATCCAGGTCGAATACTTACGACAACACATTGCCCCAGCGGCGCCCCCAAGTGTCGCCGGCGCCATAGCCGAATACATCTCTGCGACCATCGATATGGTCGCCGCAGACGGTCAACATGCCGCCGCCGACGTCGCGAACGCTGCAGCGCAACGAGGAATTGATGCGGCTGCAAAAGTCCGCTCGGTTTGTGGGTAACTAAATGCTCCCACGCACAGAGGGTCGTCCGTATTCAGATTCGATTGTGCCGCCGTGGATGTGGTCGCGGTACAGCGGTTTAGAACCTGCACGCGCCGAATTCCGAACGGCACGAGGTGTTCACGAAGACGTAGGAAATTCGTATCGTGTTGCAGCAGTGAAGCTTTCATCGGCAACAGAAGGTTCCGCAAGCGAAGCTATGATCACCGCCCACCAGCGGATGGGCGTCGACCACGGCCAAATCGCGTCGATTCTGCAACACCTGGACTCAGGCTTACGCGAAGCTACCGAACTTCAATATGCCTTGAACCGGGCGCTTGACCGGATCGATGCCGACGCGCACGATGAGCTTGCCGCGGCACCACCCACCCAGCGGGCGTCGATCATCGCCGCCCGACATGCCCAAGCGCTGGCGGTCCACTCCGAATTCGTAGGTGGCATAACGAGTCTCCATGCGCGTATGCAAGGTCGCGTTGAACCGATTGCCACGGGAATTCTGGGTCGTGGCGGCGCGCCTCTCGACACGCCTCCGGACCCTACTCAGGCGCTTGATGGCGACCCGCAAATGCGCGGGCCGAAAAAGAAGGGCGAACAGCACGGCGAGTCTGGTAGCGGTGGCAGCGGCGCTACGGACGATCCTTTTGCGTCCAATCCTCAGTTGCGCGGAAATTTGTCCGGCGGCGGAATAACATCACCCCCTCAGCCACCCCGTGTGATGCCACCCTCGCCGTTAACGGACGGCGGAATTTCCGGCGCTGGGGGTATAGGCGGAATGTCATCCGGTGGGCTTGGCGGCGGACTCGGGGGTGGTGGTGTGGGGGCTGGAACTCCGATGTCGGGGTTGTCCTCGGGACTTGGCCGAGCTTCAAGCTCGGCAGCCGGAGGCCTTCCGTCGAGTCTGTCCACAGGTGGCGGCGCGCCATCGTCGGCAGTCCCGGGGCTCAGCCAGCCCTCGGCCGCGTTCAGTCAAGGTTTGGCCGCGGGCTCGGCGGGTGGTGCGAGTTTCGGCGGGGTGCCGCCGGCGGCCACGGCAGCGGGTGGGGGACCGGCCGCGAGTTCGGCGGGTGGTGTGCCCGCTGCGGGCCTGTCCGCGGGGCAGGCCACACCGGCCTCGGCGAGTGGTATCGGGATGCCGGGTGCTCACGCGCCGGTACCGGCTGCGGGCGCATCCGGCGGTGCGGGTGCTGCTGCTCCGCCGATGATGTTGCCGTCGCCGGGTATGGGTGCCCCGCCAGCGCCGCCTGGGCTGCCGGCAGGCTCAGCGTCGGTGACAGCTCCTGCGGGTCCGGTCAGCGGGTCTGGCGGGGGGGTGCCCACGGTCGCTTCTGGCGGAGTGGGTGGCGCTGGGGCGGCGCTGGTTCCGGCACCGGTCGTGAGCGCTGGAAGCGCACGGCCTGCGCGAGTGCCCAGTGAATCCCCAGAGTTGTTGGCTGCGAAGGCTTTAGCGATCCAACTTCGCCGCGATGGCGATGCGGCGCTGTACCCGGTGATCGATTGGGCGGTAGGAGTGTTTCGCTCTGAGTCCGGCTCAGCGACCGAGACCGTGTTCATGTCCAACGAAGGATTTGGTTACATTCCGCACGGGTGTTCGTTCCACGGTCGGCACGGCTGTTGACGGTGGACCCGTTGGTGGATAACGCTTTTCGCGAGCGATGGTTCGGTTGGCTGGACCCGGCTCGCGTGCTGGTAGAGTACGCGCGGCTCCGCAGTCGCGGGGGCGCGCGTTTGATCGCGGCGGCCACTACCAGCAAAGTTGTTGACGCCTTGCGCGAATTCGGTGTCGAGCATGCGTCGTGCCCGCGGGACTATAACGAGCTGCTTCCCGCACCGCCGGTGCTCGACGACATGCACGCACACCGACTGGCGGTCCAGTGGCCTGAGCTCTTTCCGCGCATCACCCGCCTTGCCGACTGGAACGGCGGTGCTGTGCTGAACCGGGTGATGGTCCCGTTGGCGATGGAGATGATGGACGGTGTGCGGCACGGGGGTGGCGGTGTGGACTGTCCACCACCATTGCGGCAGA
Source organism: Mycobacterium sp. IDUB_28 (assembly GCF_055419285.1). Lineage (NCBI taxonomy): Bacteria > Bacillati > Actinomycetota > Actinomycetes > Mycobacteriales > Mycobacteriaceae > Mycobacterium > Mycobacterium sp. IDUB_28. Next base: position 16,253 of record NZ_JBVAXK010000023.1, read on the forward strand.
TGTGGGATGTGCTCGGCTCTGGCGATGTAATCCCGCAAAAGGCGTGGGAGGATTTCGCCTTGGAAGCCCGTCTTTATTACACGTCAACGAGCTCGAATCCAGGGCGCGACGTCGAAGCCGACACCGGCGGGCGCGTCGTCTATCAAGCTGAGTGGCTGGTCGCTCGCACCATGGAGGTAGTGGGAGGCTGGGCTCACCAGCCACCTTCGCTGACCGACATGGCTTACGCTGCGGCGGCGGCCTGCGTCGGTGATTTCGCGGCCATGCTGGAGCCAATGCTGCGGCCGCTTGAGGACGAGGCGGCTGGAGAAGCCAGAGCCAACCGCTGAGGGCAGCAACTCGGTTTCGTGCGCTACTGGTGGCGTGAAGTTGGGGTTGCGCCGTACCGTGCTCGCTATGGATGAGAATCAGAGCAATATCGACGCCGGGGTACAGGCGGCTATTGCGTGGCCGGCATTTGCTGCGGATTCGATGGCCATGCAGTTCGACTGTGTACGCGAGCTGTCCACACATTCGCCGATACCCGCCGCGCCGGAGTTGGGCGGCGGCTCGATGTGGGGTGCGTTGAGTGGCCTGGTAGAGGCTGTCGACGCGCAGGCGAGTGCGATGAACAGAGCGTTGGCGGCCAGGGTGGTCGCCAACGCGGAGGAGTTCGGAGTTCCGGTGCCTGCCGATGTCGCGGAAATTGTGGAACGTTTGAATCAAACGGGGGAAGCGACCTAAATTCAGCCATAAAGCGGCGAATTCGTCACTGAGCGGCCGAATCTCGCGTCAAGTGTATCTTGACGAGAGCATCTGCATTCCCTTACTATCAAGTTCATCTTGATGAGCTGGGTTGCTCTACGGGACGGGGCGCTGATGATCGTGTTTGGTGCCGACTGCGCGACAGGAGACGGCTTCGAGGCAGTCTCGCGGAGCGGAGCTATCCGTGTCGCGTTGACGAGGCAGGGTGCGTGGGCGGGGGTGCGGTTGACCCCGGCGGTGATGGCGCTGTCGGCCGCGGAGTTGGCGGGGCAGATTGTTCAGTTGAATACGTTGGCGTACATGAGATTTCAGCTGAGGCAGCAAGCCGCGGGGGACGTGTCGGCGGCGGGCCAGCGGGTGGTGTCGCCGGCGCAGGTCGATAGGTTCGCCGCGCTGCTCGACGCCAGGTCAACATGACGCCGTCGGAGGCGGACTTGGCGGGTCGCGTCGTGGAACGGCTGCATCGCGTGCAGGATCTGCTGGCGGCGGTCTGTGATGACCCGGGTGGCCATGGACATGAGAGCGTAAATGCCAGCATCGCTGTCGAGGTCGCAGACGATGGGCGGTTGGTGCGGTTGTGGTTATCGCCGCTGTGCATGACCGGTTGCACTGCTGGGCAATTGGAGGACGTGATCAACGCCGCAGTCGTCGCGGCGATGGGTGCCGCAATCCATTGACTAGCTGCGGCGGCTGGGTTGGTTGAGGAATTTCAAGACGGTCTGCAAGAATCTGCGGCGTGCAGGAAAGTCGCGCGCTCAAGCAGCTGCTGGCCGCCCACGCCGATCTGCAGCGGTTGACCGCGGAAATCATCGCAGCGCGCCAGCGGCGCCGCGATGCCGCCGCAGCGTTGATTGCGCTGGGGCGCGGCCAGACCTGGATTGCTGCGCAGCTGGGTGTATCGCCGCAAGCCGTCGATAGCTTCTTGAAGTACAAGGACCGTCGAAACCCTTCTGGCCCAGCGGGTTCGGACTAAGTTATAGGTCGAGGCCGTGGCCCTCGTTGATGCTGCGGGATTGGCTGCGTCGCCGGTGGAGGTCCCAGACGCGTTGGATGCGTTGCTGGCGTTCGAGGTCGCGGTCCAGTGCGGTGTTGGTCCACTGCTGGTAGGCGGCGCGGCGGCGAGGCACGGCCTGGGCGCGTTCGGCGATCAGGGAGGCGACCCGCTCGGGTAGGTGGTGGGTGTCGACCTCGGCGGCGACGTCATGGGCGGTGCGGGCGCGGTCGTTGCGGCTGGTGATGGTGCGCATCAGGCGCGCAGCGTCAGCGCTCGTGCCGCGGCGTGCCACGTGCACACCGGGGGTGGGTTCGCCGTGTTCGTGGTCGGCTTCGGCGCCGATTTTGTCGTAGATCATGATGCGGTTGGTGTCGCGGCCGCGGGTGGCGCCCATGTAGAGGGTGCCGCGATCAGCGGTGGTCTTGATCAGTTGGGTGCAAGTGTCCGCGGTCTGCCCTTGGCAGGCTTGCAGGGTCAGCGCGTAGCCGTGATGGACGTGCTGGCGTAGGTAGTCGCCGTGGAAGACGACGCGGGCGTTGTCCTCGAGGCGCCGCGCCGCGATCCGGACATTGTCGGGATCGACGGCCAGCACTTCCCAGCGTTGCCCGTTGCGCACCGGCCCGGCGGTCTTTGAGGGTGTGGTGGCTCCGGCGCGGTAGTCAAAGACCTTGATGTCGTTGGTGGTGTCGTTGCGCCGGCTGACAATGAGGTCACCTTCAGCCAGCAGATGACCGCGCGCGCCGGTCACGGTCGGTGTCTGCGCATCCACGGTGACCGCGTGGATACGGGTGTTCAGTTGATCGCACAGCTCCCAGGTATCAGCGATGAGTAACGCGTCGTTACCGGCGTCGCGATCGGTCAGGTAGGCGCGATAGGCGTCCTGGGCCATGGTGACTTCATCACCGCAGTGCAGCCGATCGTGGCGGCGATACCACTCCACGGCCCGGCGCAGCGGCGCTGGTCCACCGTTGCGTAACGCCAGCGAGGCTTCGCGCTCCTGGGGGTCATGCATCCGCCACACTTCGGAAAGCCGCTGTGCCCAGGGCAGGTCGGTGCAGAGTTGTTCGAACATGCCGCCGCGTTTGCGGACCGGACCGAGTTGGAAGGGATCTCCCACCAGCAGGGTTTTGGCCCCCGCCGCGGTGGTGGCTGCTAACACCTCGCGCAATTGACCGTTACCGACCATCGCGGCTTCATCGATGACCACCACTGTGCGTGCATCCCAGTGCAGGCGGCCCGCGCGCAGTTCGAGCAGTGCCTTATCAACGGTGTAGCCGACATCTCCGGCGCCCTGCTGCAAGGCCCCATCGACCGCCCGCCCGGTCGGTGCCAGGACCATCACCTGCCGTCGATCACGGCGAGCGGCGCGGTGCAACGCGTGCAGCGAATGGGTTTTGCCGGCCCCGGCGGGCGCCAGCAACGGGCACACCAGCCACGGCGCCGCAGCGATACTGCGCACCGCCTGGCCCTGATCGGCCGACAACCCCGCGACATCACCCATTCCCATAGGGATCACCGCACGCTGATCGTGGGCATCCACGGTGCGCAACAGCAGCAGTTCCTCGGCCAGCACCTGGTCGATCGTGTAGCGCTCGTGTCCTTCGCGGTGATGGGCCTGCCGTGGCGCGCTGATCCGCATCCCGACCGAATCGGCGGCGTCCTCAAGCTGCTCACGCACCGAACGCCCATCACCGTCCACCTCGATCGGCAGCTGCGCACCGATGATCTCGATCAAGTCCGCGCGCGTGAACGCCGCCTTGTCGATGTCTGCGGCGATCGCGGCCAGACGGCGCCGATCAAACACCGCCGCATCCTCCGCGGCGGTCTCGCGGCGGGCGGCCGCGGCCGCGCGTTGCTCATCCATATTGATTGTGAAATCACGCGGATCGGCGGCCCACTGCTCGCGCAGCTCAGCCCACGACAGGTGTTCGGGTTTTTTCGGGCGGGTGGATTTCTGTGCCGTCGCCAACTGCCCCTGCGTCGGTGCCCCGTCCACGATCACCAAATTGTTGGCGGCCCAGTCCCGCAACTGGGTGGCCCGCTGGGACCACGCCGCGATCGTGGCCGCTGAGGCCCCGGCAAGCTCCGCCATCCCGCTGACCACATCCACCGGCCCCCACTCAATGCCGAGCGCGTGATGCAGCTGACGGCGCAACGTCGCCTGATAGATGATCCCGGCCGCCCGCGCTTCATGAAACAACGAATCGGAATCGATCGACACCAGCTTGCCGTCACCGCGTGCCTGTTTGTTCGGCATCGTCACATGGGTGTGCAGATGCGGATCCCCGGCCCGGCTCGTCTCATGCTGGTAGGCCACCGCCACCAGCCCCGGCAACCGCACCAGGTCCTTCTTGCCGGTCACTTTGTTATGCACCCGCGTGTATCCCGCGTGCGCATGCAGATACTCCAGCGCTTCACTGACTGCGGCCGCGTGCGCATCGACCACTGCCTTGCGTGTCACATCGGTGCCGAACGCGCGCAGCAACGACACCGACTTCGGCGCGCAAAACGTCAAATCAAACCCATGATTGTCCGACGCGGAAAACTTGCGCCCCCGCGCCCCGTTGGGCGCGACCCCCGCATCGAACCAGCGCGCCACCACCGCCGAGTCCGCCGGACCACCCACCCGATCGGCCTCGGTTAATCCCACCAAATCGGCCGCGACGCGGGCATCCCCTGCTACCACCCATACCGGCGCCCGTGTGTTGTGCTCGGAGTAGTACTCGCCCAACCCACCGTTTGCCCGCGCCGCATCCGTAGCCGCCTCAGCCGCTGTCGCAGTCTCGATGTAATAGGCGATCGACCACTGCTTCATCCGCGAAAGCGTCAGCACTCAACCCACCCCTCGACCACCGCACTTGTGGCGCGCCGGCGCGCCACCATTAGTCTTGCACAATATTGTGCAAATGTGCCAATTGCTTGATCTCTTTGGCGGCTTGTTCTTAGTTGACATGATTCTTTTTCAGGAGACGAACTAGGAATCGGGCTCAGGGAAGGCAAAGGGGTTACGCGCTGATTGGACGGTTTTGCTCGTGAACAGGGGCCAGAGGTAAGTGACAGCGATATTTGCTCAGCACAAAAGATTCGAACGCGGGCGGGTCTATCAGCGGGATATTGACGGAGGTGTCGCCGGGGCGGCCCCGGGAGGGCGATGTTGGCCAAGACGCGGCGGAATGCGCGGTACTTGCGGTACTTGCGGCTCGGCGCGCTGCGGTCGCGCGTTGGGCGAGCGCGAGCGCGGCGAACGCCGCGGCACGTCCGGGTCCGGTGGCGGCGGCCTGGCCGCGGGCGCGGCCAGCGGCGTGTTCGGCGCGCTCGCGCGCCGCGGTACGCGCCCGCGCTTGCGCGGCGGCGCGTTCGTGGGCTTCGCGCGCTTCATCGAGCGCGGTGGGTCGTGCAGTCAGGGTGTTGTGGGCGGTGTGCCAGGCCAGCAACGACCCCAGTAGCGCGATCGGGCGTGGCGGATTGTCTGGGATGCAGCGCCCGATGCCTAGCCATTCACTCACCAGCGCGGTCAGATCGCGCGGTGTCCAGCCAGCGGCCGCCGGCGCGGCCAGCATCGCGGCCCAACTGCCGGCGCTGAACGCGCGGGCCCACGGTGGGGCGTGCGGATCAGCGCGCCACCGCACGGCGAGGCGCCGCCCTGCCTCGTCGGGTGCTCGGCGGCGCGTAGCGCCGCTTTGCCGGGCGCCCTGTGCGCCCGCGCGGGTAGTAACCAGCTTGACCAAACTGGGGGGGTGAGAGGTTACTGGGGACCGTTCCAGGTGGGGTGACAAGCTGTGCACAAGTCGGGTGGTGTGGGCGTTGTCGTGCAGTGCCCACACCGAGGCCCAGCCGCGGTGGCGATCGCCCATGCGCCAGGACGCCATGCGTTCGGTGTAGGTGCGTTGGCGGCCGCGCAGGATCTCTGTGGCCACCCCAAGCAGGCGTAGGCATTCGTGGGCGCGTTGGATGGTGCGTTGGTCATAGCCGGTGTCGTGTTCGAGTTGGGCGTTGGTGGGCCGACAGCCCCGCCCGGTGCGCCAGTCGGCGTAGCGGGCCATGGCCGCGGCGATCACGATCAGGGTGGGTTTGGCGATGCCCCCGTTGCACATCAGCGGCCGCACGTTCTGGTAGCGCAGGTCGTAGGCCACCGCCACCGTGAGGTGCGCCCAGCCGGTGGGGCCGGCGCTCCAACACGGCACCCCGGCGTAGGCCTGATCGTCGAGATTGAGGGCGACGAACGCGCTCGGGCACGGCATATTCCGGCCAGCCAGACGCCGGCCGCGCCGGATCGCCAACACCTCGGCAACCCCGGTAGTGCGGATGACACCGCGACGCGGCCACGCCGCGGTACAGCCGCGATACGCACCGGCCGAGCTGTCCACACGCGGTGTGGACGAAAGTGGATCACGGCACGCAACGAAATCTGGAACCACGCCCAGATATGCGCTACCGTGAGACGAGTCATGCAAGACACGTCCCTTTCAAGGGGCAACGGGTGCGGACCCGGAACCGAGCGCCAACTCGGTTCAAACCCTTCCGACAGGGGGCCCCGCTCACGCGGGGCCTTCGTCATCTCAGCGAGTCGTCCACACCGCTATTCAGCTGTCAGCATCTGCCCGGCCGGGGCGCAAGGTATGAAGAAAGAAGGGGCTGCCGGGCGCGGCGGGATTCACATCGCCAAGGGCAAAACCTCCGGCTTCTTGTTGAGCTCACGCACTAGATCCTTGAGGTCATAGCGATAGGCCAGAACGTCGGCGACGAGCTGGGACATGCTGATGCCTCGCGCAGCGGCTTCGGCTTTGACTTCCTCGTATACCTGTTCAACGGGGCGGCACATGATGAGTTTGCGCTGACCTTTATGCGGTTGAGCCATGGCGCGATCCTTACATGGCTATCTGATAGCGGACCCCCGACACGCCGAGTGTCCTGTGATGCTTTTGTGACACAAGCAGCCAGCAGATTTGCCCCGACTTTTTGCCCGCGTTGTATCACCTGGCGGCCGGGGAAGCTGAGCCCCAGCACGGGGCCTTTGACCGCGGTGGGGGTGGGGGTTGGAGCGGGGCTGTGCGCGACGATCAATGTGGCCCTGGCAGCGGAGCGCAGCGGCACAGATCACCGTGCGCAGGTTGGCGATTTCGCAGTGGCGGGTAAGTCTTGAGTAGGCCGCGCGGCTCGTCAGCGTCGGCGTGTTGGGGTGGACCAAGGATAGTCTTGCGCGGGCAAGTGATGGCTTCCTTCGTAATGGCCGCGCTTGTGCGTGGTGGCGCGGGCTGTCAAGGCTCGACCTAGGGTCGACCGCGCCAGCGGCATCTGGCCTTGACAGCTCGCACCACCACGTTCACCACAATTGCGGCGAGGAAGGGAGCCCGACCTCCTCAATAGCCAGAGACAACCGTAACCATCAATCCATACATACAGGTATATGGATTGATAGCTGGATGTGTGTCTATCTATATCAAGCGGTGAGGGCGGGGTATGTCCGGTGGATGGCTGCAAGAAGCAGCGCCTGAACGCTAGTGTCATGCTGAGCGGCAGTTATTTTTAGTGCTCTGTGCAGGTCAGCGGGTAGGTCCACTGTGCTCCGCCGGCCGCTGACCCCGTGAAATTGTTCAGCCGACTTCGCCAACGCTGGCACATCGGTGAGTCCTTCGGTGATTGCGACGCGCACCAGTTCGGTCACTGTGGTGTCGCGAGTTGCAGCGTGCGACTTGAGGCCGAGCCGCACTTGGGGGGGGTATACGACAGTGGTCCGTTGCGGTGGCGTTTTATCTGCCGGCGCGGCCGCCGGCAAGACGGGATGGAAGGTTTCTGCCGCGCGTGCACTGGGAGCCGCAGATACCGGCCGGCGGATGATCGAGGACCGGACTTGATCGGCTGTGGTCGGCTTGGTGCTCACTGCACCACCTCCTGGAGTGCTGGTGCCATCGCGGTGGTCAGCTCCTGGAATACGTCGGCGTAATCACCCAGATAGCGTGGAATGCACCGGCCGAATGACCGCTCAACGGCGGTACGCGCTCGCACGACGGTGCGCAGAGTGGGTGCCCCTGCGTCAGCCAGTGCCAGCGGTATCTCGGTGGCCTCGACTTTCCGTAGATCGACCAGCGTCAACAGGATGGTGGTGGGACGGTGCGCGGTGATGTCCAGCGTGGGCCATACGCGGTCAATGTCGGCCGCGCGCGGCCCGGACGGAATGATCACCAAGTCAGCCGCGTCGATCGCGGCGTCGATCGCCGCCGCAGTGCCCGGCGGGGTGTCGATCATGATGAGCTCATCGGGCGTACTAGTTAGTCCTCTGAGGTCATCAGCTGTCACAGGTGTGACCGTGAAAGGAAGCGGCATATCCACTGATGCCGCTCGTTCCGCCCAGGAGGTCGCCGAACCCTGCGGGTCGGCGTCGAGAACGCGCGTGGGGGTACCGCGCCTGGTCGCTGCGGCGGCCAAAAACATCGCGGTCGTGGTCTTGGCGACCCCACCCTTGGTGTGCACGAGTGACCAAATCATGCAGTAACCATACACCCAGCCATCCATACATACATACAGGAATATGGATTGCTGGATATCTAGGTGTCTACGGTTTGCTTGCACCCCCGCCCGCTACCGTCTGCGCCCATGAGTGTGTTTGATGCCTGGATTGATGAATCGGGGTCCAATCAGCGCGTTGACCCCGGTACATACATCCTTAGTGCTGTTATCAGCGAAGCCGCTAAAGCTGCGGCCGCGCGTGAGGCGATGCGGTCGCTGCTCGTAGGCAAGAGGCATCGCAAGCTGCATTGGCGGGATGAGGACCGCAGCCGCCAGCACACCATCGCGATGACAGTGGCCCGCCTGGACGTGGAGCATCTGGTGGTCGTGCGGTCACGACCCGATAGCGGTGATCATCCCGAACGTCAGCGCCGGCTCTGCATGGAGCGGCTGCTGCCGGAGTTGGTGGCATTGGGTGTCGGCCGGGCCGTCGTGGAATCACGCGGCCTCAAGGATGACCAGCAGGATCACCGGACACTGGACTATCTGCGTCGAAAGCGGGTGCTTGGCGGGCAGCTGCATCTTGATCACATCGGAGGTCCCATTGAGCCAATGCTGTGGATACCCGACGCGTGCTGCGGGGCCGTCACGCAGCTGCGGAGCGGCGACCCCGAGCATTACGCCCTGATTGAAACAAAGGTGACCCTGCTTGAAGTCGAGTCCTGAATACGCAGAACCCCAGGCCCTGTCTTCCGGCAGGATCTCCTGGGGTCCACTTCTGATGACACCGCAATGCATCAGCTTCACCAGCAACTATAGGCAAAGTGCAAGCATTGTTCAACCCTAGGGACCGGTACCCGCTGGATCGGGAAATGCCCAGGGTGCGGGCGATCTGGGCGCGGGGAGTGCCTGCTTCGTTGGGCAGCAGCAGCGGCGATGGTGTCACTGCTGAGGCCGGGGCGGCCGGCGGCGCGGGCGATGGCTACCCCGGCGGCGGTGCGTTCGGCAGCGATGGCGCGTTCGAACTCTGCGACGGCGCCGAAGACGTGGAAGATAAGTCGGCCGCCTGGGGTGGTGGTGTCCACTGGTTCGGTGAGCGAACGCAGCTCGAAGCCGCGGCTGCGTTGCAGGTCTTGGGCGATGGTGAGCAGGTGGGCCAGGGGGCGGCCGAGGCGGTCCAGCCTGCACACCATGTGAGAACGTCGCCGCGGCGGGCGTAGTCCAGGAGGCTGGCCAGCTCGGGGCGATCGTCACGCAGCCCCGACATTTGATCCGTCCAAATCCGTTCTGCACCAGCCTCTTCAATGCTGCAAGTTGCAGCTCTGGTGACTGATGGTTATGGATTCCATGCGGCGGTCACCGTCGCGCCGGGAACGACCTGGCCGCTACTTCCGTCGCTTTCGACGTAGTACGGAAAGAGTTCGTATCCCTCGACGCGGAAGGCCACAATCGGCAACTGCGTGCCGTCCTTCATGGTGGTGGTCAATCCAGGAGGAGCGGGGATAAAAGTCTGATTCTCAGCCATGACCTGGACCGTATCTGGTGGGTTGGTCGAGGCAGCGGTAGACGCTGGATCGGGATATGTCGAGGGTGCGCGCGATCTGAGCGCGAGGAGTACCAGCCTGGTCTAGGGCCTGGACGGCGGTGATGATGTCGGCCGTGAGTCCCGGCCGCCCAGGATGGCGGCCCGCGGCGCGGGCTGCTGCCACTCCGGCGGCGGTGCGTTCGGCGGCGATGGCTCGCTCGAATTCGGCGACGGCACCGAAGACGTGGAAGATCAGCCGCCCACCTGGAGTGGTGGTGTCGATGACTTCGGTGAGTGAGCGGAGCTCGACGCCGCGGTCCTGCAAGTCGTTGGCGATGGTGAGCAGGTGGGGGAGTGAGCGGCCGAGGCGGTCGAGTCTCCACACCATGAGTACGTCACCGCGGCGGGCGTATCTGAGCAGCGCGGCCAACTCGGGGCGGTCGTCGCGGACACCGGACATGCGGTCGGCCCAAATCCGTTCGGCCCCAGCGTCCGTGAGCGCCTGCACCTGCATGTCGGGGGACTGGTGCAGCGTCGAGACTCGCGCGTATCCCAGCAGCGTCACCGGCAAGTCCTTCCTCATCGACGGGGCACGATCATTCAGGCCCGCCCGGGACGCTTGCGGCCCGGGCGGGAGCCATCTGTGTCTTTAAGGGTGTCCCCGTTCCTCGCGGTCTGGGACATGATTTTGGGACACCCGGCTGACATTTTTTCCCAGGTCGCAGATCCTGTATTCACCCTGTCGCTCAATAGGTCATTTTGGAGACGCAAAGACGCTTCAACCGCGAACGATGGCAACTATCTGAGCGGTGTACGTCCGAATCGCAAGATCTGTGGTGGCGCAATGTCACTGCTTCCTTCTACCCTGAGCCGCATGGAGTACGGCACGCCGCTTCACGTCGATCCGGTCGAAGCCACGGCTATAACGAAACGTGCGGCGGCAAACCCTGTGTCAGCCACGCCAATGGCAATCGCTACGCCAGGGAATGCCTTCGACTCCGCGGTCGCGGCTCTCTTGGCCTGGGCGGCGGCGGCGGATGCTGGAGCCGCGAGTTCATTACACACGCGGGGGACGGAACTTTCGAATCATTCCGCGATGGGTTTTGCCAAGCTAGCCGCGATGAATACGGAAAATGCTTGCCATCTTGGGGAGATTGTGTGACTCCGCCACAGTCAGCGACGGCGGTGCCGCCGCCACCTTACGGAGAGGCGTTTTCACCCCAAAGAAGATACAGCCGTCAGCGCTCTGTGCTCGCGGTTGCCGCCCTGGGTACGGCAGTTGTAGCAGCTGTAATGGGTGGGGTGGCGTTAGTGCGGTCGGCTTATCCGCCAAGAGCGACTCCGCTTAGCCAGTCGGAAACGCCGACACATGCACCCCCCGGGAGTAGAGATCAGGCGGCCGCCGCGAAAAAAGAGGCGTGTGACGCTTGGGCGGCGGCGGCGAGCGCCATTAACGCAGCTCGACATGCTTTCGTCATTGCACCACCGAACTGGGATGATCCGATCACCGCGAACGCATTGGCGCAGGCTGAAGCAGCCATTGCGATCCAAGTTGCTTATGTGAGGCAACACGTACCTAACGCCACGCCCCCTGAAGTGGCGACACCGATCAGCGAATACCTAACGGCCGCAATCGATACCGCGGCGGCGGACGGACAACACCAGGACGATGCCGTGGCTAACGCAGCGGCAGAGCGTTCAACTGTCGCAGCAAAGAAGATTAGGGCCGCCTGCGGATAACAACCATGGCAGCAACCGAACCACACCATACGGATGAAATTATTCCGGCGGAGCTTTGGCCAAGCGCGCATGAGGACGCATCTAGGGCTTCGTCAGCCTTTAGCGATGGAATATCTGCCGCTGCTTCCCGAGCAGCGGCCTACCGTGTTGCAGCCGAACATCTTTCCGCGACAACCGAGGGTGCTACAGCAGAAGCCGTCATTGCAGCCCATCGCCAGCACGCGGCTGACCACGACAAGCACGCGGATATCCGCCGGGACATCGCCACGGCGGCTTCACGGGTAGCAACGCTGGGTCATGATTTGGCGACCTGCTTAAACAGGATCGAACACGAGGCACGCGAAGAGTTGGCAGCAGCAACGTTTCTGCCGGCGGCGCGTCAAGCGATCACCAATGCGGCGCGCGCTAGGGCGGCAGCAGCGCATGCTGAATTTACGGCCGCGGTGAGTCGCCATCACGCCCAAGTTGTGGAGGGGGTGACACCGTACTTAACCGCGGTAGCTGGGCAAACCCCGGTGCCACTCTCTCCATCACCATCCGCGCCGCGCTCACCGACTCAACCACTAGATACAGCAACCGATCCAGACGGTCTAGAGCCGCGCGGTCGAGGTGGCCTTGAGCGCCGCGCAAAGGGTCCACAGCAGCAGGGCACATCATCTGATCCTGGCAGATCACCGTTACCTGACGGATTAGAGCAGCGCGGCCCGATTGAGTCGTCGAGCCCTGCACTGCCGCCTCCTGTGCCGATCGGCTCCGGGAGAGCTCCTTCGGTTGGGGGAGGCGGGCTCGGCGGCGGTGGAATGCCGACGGGGGGTTTGGGGGGCATGCCCTCTTCGGGAGGATTGGGGGGTCTTGGGTCGGGGAATCCGCTGTCTTCGTTGACATCAGGTTTTGGGCAGGCGCCTGGTGGCGCGGCAGGTGGGGGGCTGTCGTCGGGATTGCCGACTGCGGCTGGGCTTTCGGCGCCGCCCGGAGTTGGCCAGCCTTCAACGGCATTCACACAGGGGTTGGCCGCGGCCTCGGCGGGCGGTGGGAGTTTTGTGCCGCCGCCGGCGGCCACGTCGGCGGGTGGGGGACCGGGGGCGAGTTCGGCGAGTGGTGTGCCCGCTGCGGGCCTGTCGGAAGGGCAGGCCGCACCGGCCTCGGCGAGTGGTATCGGGATGCCGGGTGCTCACGTGCCGATATCGGCCGCAGGCGGATCAGGCGGCGGGGTGGGTGCTGCTCCACCGATGATGTTGCCGTCGCCGGGTATGGGTGCCCCGCCAGCGCCGCCTGGGCTGCCGGCAGGCTCAGCGTCGGTGACAGCTCCTGCGGGTCCGGTCAGCGGGTCTGGCGGGGGGGTGCCCACGGTCGCTTCTGGCGGAGTGGGTGGCGCTGGGGCGGCGCTGGTTCCGGCACCGGTCGTGAGCGCTGGAAGCGCACGCCCTACACGAGCCCCCACCGAATCCCCAGAGTTGTTGGCTGCGAAGGCTTTAGCGATCCAACTTCGCCGCGATGGCGATGCGGCGCTGTACCCGGTGATCGATTGGGCGGTAGGAGTGTTTCGCTCTGAGTCCGGCTCAGCGACCGAGACCGTGTTCATGTCCAACGAAGGATTTGGTTACATTCCGCACGG
>NZ_JBVAXK010000024.1:0-23877 GCF_055419285.1 Mycobacterium sp. IDUB_28
GCCCGGCCGCACTCCCCGTTAGGTGCTACGCCACTGTCCAACCAGCGCGCCACCACATCCGGATCCGCATCCCCACCGACCCGCTCAGAAGCCCCCAACCCCACCGCTTCAGCGACCGTCTTCACGTCCCCCGCGCACACCCAGACCGGGGTGCGGGTGTCGCGTTCGGCGTAGTACTCCGCCAATCCCCCGTTGGCTTTCTGCCGATCCGCCACAGCATCACCGACCGCCCGCGCAGTGTCGTTGTAATAGTTCACCGACCACAACGACAACTTCGCCACCGTCAACACCCTGACCCACCTCCTCCCCGACCGATCCCGCCCAGGATCACAAGAGGAAACCCCGAACGGGACCGGCACCACCAGCATCGCACAAAATTGTGCAAATGTGCCATACCCTTAGATGGTAAAGCAGTACTGAGGGTCAGGGGTGGGTTGTGAGAGGGCAGCGGGGATACGGTGAGCGGGCGAAGATGGAACAGCGAGAGGGTGGGGAGAGAAGCGGGAGGCAGTGCGGAAGACGTAAGTGAGAAGCGACGAACAGGGCGCTGGTAGGGGGTGCTGAGAGTCGCGTCTGGCCGCAACGTCAGCGCGGCGGTTCGCAACCACTAGGTGCGTCGTCGACCGGAACGTTCAACGGTGCGCGCTCCATCGCGTCTCCGCGGACCGCGCGGTGGTCTGCGGAGAGTCGGTTCATCGCGCCGCCGTGCCGTGTCTGGACCGACAGCCCGATGTCGCGTCGCAACGACGCGATGGGCGTGCTGCTGGTGTGGCCCTCACGGGGGCGTTGGGCGCGCTCGGTGAGCACTCGGCGGATCTCTTCTCGGGCGGCCGCGATCCGAGCCCGCGACGCGTCGGTGAGCACCACGGGCCGTGGCGTCTGGTCGATGCTGGCGGCGGCGCAGCCGCCGGCCTTTGTCGGGGTCGTCTCGGGGGGTGTCCAGGACAGCCGTCGCAACCGGCTGGCCAGGAACGCACCGGGGTTGGCGATCTGGTTGGGCCAGGTCGTTCCTCGGGCACGCATGTCAGCGTTGAGGGCGTCGTTGACCGCCCGCGCGGACCACACCGCGGGGTCGATACCGGCGCCGCTGAGTGCATCGCAGATGGCACCGATATGGGCGCGATCGAGACCGTGAGTGATCGCCACTAGTCCAGCGGCCAGTTTCTGGGTGGCCAGCGGTCGCGCGGTAGCGCGCCGCGGCCGTGCTTGTCGCGTCTTGTCGCAGCATCGGTTGGCGGGCGCGCTCGCGCGCCCGCTTGGTGAGTAATTCCCTACGGGAGAAGAACAACCAACACCGCCTGACGGCGGTAGGTGGAAATCATGCACGAGTGGTGGGGTCGCGGGACGGGCTTCGCGACGCGGCACCAAGTGGTACACCGAGGGTCGGCGGCCGACGCTGGGGGTGTTTGTCGAACCGTGGCCCCGCTGCGCTTCCACGGCCCATCTGGAGACCCGCAGCACGCGCCAGGCGGCGGTCACGGTGCGCACGTCGCAGCCCACCTTGTCGGCGATTGTCGCGCGGGTGACGGCGACGTGACGGCCGGTGCCGTGATCGGCGTGCTCGGCCATCACCGCGGCGATCGACAACAGCGTGGCCGTGGTGATCGACACCCGCGCCTCAGCGCACAGCTGTCCGAACGCCGGGGAGTGCACCCACCGCGACAGCCCGTCGAGCCAGCCGGAGCGACTGGTCCACATCGGCGCAGACGGTGCGCAGGAGCCGGCGCGCGTCACCCAGTCACGGCGGCGCTCGTGCGCCAGCGCACGCACCACATGTGGGCTGGGAGCAGCAGGAGCTACAGCCGCGCCGAGCGGCGTCGGCCGCGCACTGCTCGCCCGACATGCGCGGGTACTGATGAGGTCACGGTTTGCGCACCGATCGCGCGGCGAATCTGGTGCAGCTTCGAAGCGTGCGCTACCGTGAGAACTGTCGGCCAAGACAGATCCCTTCGGGGAATGGGTGCGGACCCAGAACCGAGCGCCAACTCAGTTCGAAACCTCAGACAAGGGCCTCGCTAACGCGGGGCCTTCGTCATGTCAGCGGGTAATCCGCACACCGGCTATTCAGATGTCACATATGCCAAGACCCCCTGCCCAGCAAACGTCTTGAGGCCTGGCGAGGTGATCACATCGCCAGCGGCAGGACCTCCTTGTCGAGTTCGCGAACCAGCTCGGGGTGGCCTACGTGGGCGGCGAGGACGTCGGCCACGTACTGGCCCATTGGGATGCCGCGTTGCGCGGCTTCGCGTTTGACGATGTCGTAGACGACGCGATCAGGCCGCGACATGATCTGCGCGCGATCGCCCTTATGTGTGCTGCGCCTTTGGGCCATGGTGGAGACTCTGCCAGCGGAACAGCGCGTTACCTGATAACGACACGCGCACATCCCGTCTCTCCTTTCACACGGCTACCGTTCGGGTTGTGATCGATGCAGCCGAGCTGGAGGCGGCCATCGCGGCGGTGTACGCGGCCCGGCTCCCGATCCCGACGTGGTGGCCGGTGGATAGGGCGCTCAACGAGTTCTTGGACCATGCCGGGGGTGCCCCCGTCCGAGTAGCTCGCCCCCGGAGTCTGGCCAGCGTTTCCCGCCCAGCTTCCTCGTACTGGCCCGTTTGCGTGGTGGGTGGCGGCTGTCCAGGCTCGACCGTAGGTCGACCGCGCAGCGGCGGTTACAGGCCTTGACGGCCACCACCCACCGTTTCGCCACAATCGAGGCCGAGGAAGTCCGCTCTCCTCCCCTATGCGGCGGTGGGCGCTCACGGTCGTCGCACGGACGTGATGATCGCCACCACCGCTTCGAGGCCGACTCCGACGATGGCGCCGATCGCTCGGCCCGACTTCGCCGATGGTGACCTTGCAGTCGGGAATGCGGGCCAGGTAGCCCGCGAGCACGCAGATCGGCAGGCCCAGGACCGTGATCGCCACCACGATGACGGCTACGACGATCAGGACGGATTCGCTCATGGGGCGTCTCCTTGTTTGGTGGTCAGGAGATGGCTCCTGGAGCTGGCAGTCGTCCCGCTCTCTTCTTGTGCGCTGGCACAGCGTGCTTGACAGGGCACTGGCCGCACCTTTCTCGTCGTGGTTCCGGTACACGGGGGAAGTACCGGCCCTAGACCTGGTTTCCGTCGCGTGGTGCGGCGGCAGTTCCAAGTCTCGCCTGAGCAGGTATAGACCTGCGGGGTGCAGCGGCCGATCGCCGAATGCACGGCACCGCGAGAGAAGCGGGTTGTCAGGGGTGGTGGTGTCACGGCTTCTAATGCCCCTTCGCCCGGCAGAATCCCGAAACATCATGTTGTTACGTCAAATCACAATGCGGAAAGTGCGCTCTGAGCTGCTGAGACGTAATAACGTCATAACGTAACGACGTGTATACGTCATTGCGTTATGACGTATACTCGCGGCATGCCTACAGTCTCTTTGGTGCACACCAAGGGCGGCGTTGCGAAGACAACGTCGGCGGTGTATCTCGCAGTGGCCGCGCATCGCCGTGGCCTTGATGTCGTGCTTATCGATGCCGACCCTCAGGGGTCAGCGCTGGAGTGGGCGTCGGCCGCGGCCGACGACCCGTTTCCTTTTCCCGTGGTGCCGGCCCGGCGGCCACTCGACGTCAAAGGCCGTCAGGATCTGACGATCGTCGACACTCCTCCTGGTACGGCACAGGTGATTCAGGAAGCGATCGAACTCGCCGATCTGGTCGTAGTGCCCACCGGGGCCTCACCGCTGGACGTGCGCCGCGTATGGCCAACCCTGGAGATCACCGCACACAGACCGACTGCTGTCCTTTTGACCGGTGTCGACCTGCGCACCCGTTTAGCCGATGAGGTGAAAACCCTGCTTGAGAACGAGGGGGTGCCGGTGATCGGGACGCGGATCGTGCGGCGTGAGGGGATTCGGCGGGCGTTCGGTTCGGCTCCGAGCCAGCTGCACGGCTATGACGACGTGTTGAACGAATTAATGGAGGCGCTAGTCCATGTCTGATCTGTCCTCAAAGATGGCCGCGCGGGTGAAGACGGAACCGGCAAAACGGGCGGCCGAAGCGTTCCGCTCCCCCACTGACGACATGCAGCGTGCCACCGTCTATCTGCCTCGTGCCACGGTGCGTGGGTTGAAGCAGGCCGCCCTGGATCAGGACACGAGCATGAGCAAAATTCTCACCGACCTGGCCGAACAGTGGCTGGCTCAGAACGTAAAGACGCAATGACGTATAGACGTAATTACGTTCTTACGTCATAGCTCGTGGGCTTGGTGCAGGCAGGTGGGCCGCTCCTTCACAAGTCGTTGATGCTGTGACGGGTCCGGTGTATGCTCATTTGCAGATGCAGCCGGTCTCCGAGCTGTTCGTGAAGAAGCCTCCCTCCTTGTGAGGGGGGCTTCCTTGTTTCTGGCACAGTGACCGGTTATGCCCGTAGTCCCGGCTGAGGTCTTCAAGTGCCTACACGCTTCGCGATTGGCGCACTATCGGGCGGTTGCGGGCGGTCAGGATGCCGACGCTCTGGCGTTGTACGAGTGGAATATCGAGCTCGCCTCGGCCTTGCAAGATCCGCTGGGTATTGCCGAAGTCGCAGTGCGTCACGCGATCGACACGCAGCTAAGCAACTGGTCGCAACAACATGGACATGGCGCTGACTGGATCAACTACATCGCCCACATTCCGTACCTGTCTGGGCCGGCGGTGTTCACCACGACGCGTCACAAGTTGTATAAGGCAGCAGACCAATCACGCCGATCTAGACCGGCGAGCCATCCCCGGCACGGGGACGCGATCACCCATGACGACCTGGTGGCTCACGTGATGTTCGGAACCTGGGCCAGCCTTCTACCGGAGAAGTTCGACGCGAGCTGGGTGGACCCGAACGGAAATCCGGTTCAAAACCAGGTGAACCTGCAAGCTCGACGCGACTTGTGGCGCAACTGCCTGCACGGGGGATTCCCGAATGTCAGACAGGACCCACGGGGTTACGGCACGGGTAACAAGGTGCGCGACCTCCGCAAGCTCCGTAACCGCGTTTCACACATGGACTCGCTGCTCTATGTGGACGTGAAACACCTACACGACCGTGTTCTGCTGCCGCTGCTGAACTCGATCAGCTACGACCTACACGATTGGGTGGATGGTCGGAGTCAGGTCCGCACGGTGCTAGCTCAAAGGCCGGGAACTACGACGTAATGACGCATAGACGTAATAGCGTATTTGCACCTATACGTCATTACGTCACTTAGAACGCCTAATGCCGGGGGAGGGGCATCACGGGCTGACCGATGACGACGTGCAGGCGCTCGACCGACGCGCGCGCGAGATGGGAGGCGTCATCGGCTGGGATCTGGAGTTCGTCGTCGCCCCCAACGCGGAATACATCGGTCTGGCGGCCGGCGGCGGCGCTGAACACGCTGACCAGATCATCGTCCTCGGCCCCAGCCGCATCACCGATCTTGCCGTCCACGAGATCGACCTCGCACTCGACGCACTCCAGCACGGCGAACGGCACATCATCCTCGACGAAGACGGCGACCCTCGGCTGATCTGAAACAGGCGGCCGGGGGGCATTCCCGCCTACGGCTCTCCAGTCCGGCCCGCATAGCGGTCCCGCGCAGCCTGACGTTCAACATTGGCGGTCTCGCTGTTGAACTCCGACGCCAGCTGGGCGTAGCCGACATTGAGGTCATCCGGGTCGGGCGCGGCTTCCGTAGGAATCACTTCGACCTCATTTTCGGGGAAGGCCGTAGCGGGTGCGGATCACCAGTCCGAGGTCCGAGTTCGCCCGCGGTAGTGGGGCTCGGAGAGCGCCGCCGTGTGGGTTGTAGGCCGATAAGTCGTTGTGGGACTTGGCATCCAGCGGCCTGGGGTCTTCGACGTTTTAGTCGGCATTCATTCTTCGGGGATCTGCACGAGCAGCAGCGCATTTCACTGAGCTCGACGTCTCGGCTCGGCATTTCCCGGCGGGGTGCCTGCCGTGGCTGGTGGTGTGGTGTTCGCGTGGTGAATGGCAAGGAAGTCGTCGGCGATGTGCGTGCAGTCGTCGGCGTTGATGACTCGGAGTCCGGTTATTTTCGCGAAAGCGAGCGGGCCGATGAGTTGGCAGAGTGCGAGGTCGGGGTCGAATTCGCGGAGTTGGCTTTGCGCTGCGGGGCTTTGCAGGAGCGTGTCGAAGGGTTGGCGGTAGTGGTCGATGAGGCGTGCACGCAGTGCGCCGGTGGCGTGGTGATTGTCGTCGTCGCCCTCAGTGTTGGTCGGCCCCATGGCCAGCCATGCCAGCATGGTGACGTGGAGGGGAGCTTCGTTGAAGAGGCGGGCTTGCCGGGTGAGGAGTTCGACGAGTTGCTCTCGAAGGTCACCGTCGGTGGGCGCGGGAGTGCTCACCTGGGGCAAGAGACGCTCGAACGTCGCCGCTAACAGCTGCGAGGAACTGCTGAAGTGCCGGTAGAGCGTCGTGCGGGCCACTTTCGACGCCTTGGTGACAGCCTCGATCGTGACTGCTTCGACGCCACCGGTGCTGAGAAGCGTTGCCGCAGCGTCGAGAAGACGGTTGCGTGAGCGTGTGCGGCGCGGGTCGACGTCGTCGTCGGCGGCGTTGGCGTTGAATTCGCGGTTTTCGACCATGGTGACTCGTTTCCCCGGTGGCGGTTGAGGCTAGCGCTGGTCCGACAACCCCCGTTAGGGTACTACCGGTAGCGCACCGACACCGATGGTATTGGAGGTGGCGCGTTGACGACTCCGGCGACCGTGACCGCCGGTCTCGCCGGGGCGGCTCTAGCGACCACCGCCGGCGCGCCGCTGCGCCGAAATGCGATCATCTTGGATGCGGTGCTGGCGATCGCACGCGCCGGGGGCTACGAGGCTGTGCGGATGCGGGTGGTGGCCGAACACGCCGGCGTAGCGGTCGGGAGTCTGTATCGGCACTTCCCGTCGAAGACACACCTCCTGGTCAACGCGTTGACTCGGGAATTTCGACGCCTCGACCAGAGGTGGGATTGGTCGGCCGACAATGCCGACACGGAGGGGCCTGTGGCCGGTTTGACCGCCCGCCTGCATGCGGAATGGCAGCGTGAACCCCTCCTCACCGAGGCCATGGTGCGCGCGTTTGTCGCGGCTGACGCGTCGGCCGCCGCGGAGGTCAACGAGGCCGCGCAGGTCATCGAGGGGTTGATGGCACGCGCGGTGGGCGGTGCGCGAGCGACGACTCGGGATCGACAGATCGCCGGTCTGATCACGGACGTGTGGTTGGCCAATCTCACCGCCTACATCGGCGGGCGAGTCTCAGCGCCTGCGGCACAACACAACATCGACCGCGCCACGTCTCTGCTGCTCGGTGCAACCATCCGCCCCCTTGCACAGTAACGCTACCAACGATAGCGTAGCGATACCGACAGTTCCACTTGCCTGGTCGGTGCAGGGATGGAGGCAGGGTCGTGCTCAAGCAGTGGATCGAAGAGTGCGTCGTTCAGCGTGTCTGCCTGCGCGACGGGCTGGTACTGAACCTCGATGACTACAACGAGGTCGTCATCGCGCGGCCGTTTCGGTTGACGCTGCCGCCGGCCGGCGCGTACCCCGCCGAAGTGGTGATGATCGACCCCTGTTGCATCGCACCCGAGCAGCGGGCGCTGCTGGATTTGGCCGGCTCGACGTGCACCCGCGCGTGGTGCGGCGACGACGGTGCTCTGCACCTGCAGTTCTCGCGCGGGCACGGTATCGATGTGCACTCCGACGAGCACGCCGCCGCCTGGGAACTCTATGGAAAGCATCACGGCTACATGGCCTGCTTGCAGGGCGGTCGCGTGCGGGTTGTGCGTCACGATCTGCCCGACGGCGCTGATCCCGCCGCGGCCGGCGATGTGTCCGCCCCGTCGGTATGAGCGACGGCGAGAGCGGTTCAGCAGCGGATGTGGCCGAGGACGGCCGCCGCCGGGGCACAGTTTCTGAGTTGGCACATTCCGCCGAGTACAGTCGCCGGCTCGCCGCCGTCGGTGCCTTCACGCTGCGTCACAAGGCGTTGGTGATCGGTGTGTGGATCGGCACGGCGGTGGTGCTGGCCGTGTTGTTCCCGCAGTTGGAGACCGTGGTGCGGCAGCAGTCGGTGGATTTGGTGCCCCGTGACGCGCCGTCGTTTCAGACCGTGGACCGCATGAGTGAAGCCTTCGGTGAACAGGGCTCCAAGACGATGCTGTTCGTCGCGATGGAAGACCAGGCAGGGTTCACACCGCAGGCGCGGCAACGTTATGGCGAACTCGTCGACCGCCTGCGCGCAGACCCCGAGCACGTTTTGCGGGTCCAGGATCTGATCGCTGACCCCCTCACCGAGGCGCAGGCTGTCAGCCAGGACCGCAAGGCCTGGTTCCTCCCGGTGGGGATCGCCGGCACCTTGGGCGATCCGACAGCCGCGGAATCGGTGACCGCGGTCCGCGCGATCGCCGCCGACGTCTTTACCGGCACGTCGACCACGGTGCACGTGACCGGTCCGCCGTCGACGTTCAGCGACCAGATCGCCAGCGCTGAGCATGATCTGCTGTTCATCTCCCTTGCGACCGCCGCGCTGATCGCGCTGATCCTGCTCATCGTCTACCGGTCGGTGTTCACCGCGCTGCTGCCGCTGCTGGTGATCGGGTTGAGTTTGGCGGTCGGACGCGGGGTGCTCTCGGTGTTGGGGGAGATGGGTATGCCCGTCTCACAATTCACCGTGGCGTTCATGACGGCGATCCTGCTGGGGGCGGGCACCGATTACAGCGTGTTCTTGATCAGCCGCTACCACGAACAACGCCGCGCCGCCGTGCCGGCCGACCAGGCGGCCATCGACGCGACCGCCAGCATCGGGCGGGTCATCCTCGCGTCGGCGGGCACTGTCGCCTTCGCGTTTCTGGCGATGATCTTCGCCAAGCTCAGCGTGTTCGCCGCCCTGGGACCAGCGTGCGCGGTCGCGGTGATGGTCGGATTCCTGGCCACGGTCACCCTGCTGCCACCGGTTCTATCCGTGGCCGCCCGCCGCGGTATCGGTGATCCGAAACCCGATCGCACGCAGAGGTATTGGAACAGTATCGCCGTGGCGGTGGTGCGGCGACCGCTGCCGCTGCTCACGGTCAGCCTGGTCATCTTGCTCGCGCTGTCGGCGGCCGCGGTCACCATCACCATCAGCTACGACGACCGCAAAGGCCAGCCCACGTCCACGCAGAGCAACCAGGGCTACCAGTTACTCGATCGGCATTTCGACAAGGACGTCGTGATCACCCAGTTCCTCGTCGTCGAGAATCCCACCGATATGCGCACGGGGAGAGGTTTGGCCGACCTCGACGAGATGGCCTCCCGGGTTTCCCAGCTCCCCGGGGTCGCCCAGATCTCCGGTGTCACCCGCCCGACCGGTCAACGTCTCGAACAAGCGCAACTGTCGTGGCAGAACGGTCAGATCGGCAACAAGATGGCCGACGCAGCCGCGCAGGGCAACGCCCGGAAAGACGACTTGGCCAAACTCACCAGCGGCGCCGACCAGCTCGCCGCCGGTCTCGGACAACTGGATCGTGCGGTGGCAGCCGCGCTGGGGCCGCTGACCGGTCTGCTCACCCAGGCCCAGGACACCGCAACCCGCGTCGACCGGCTCACCCCGCTGCTGCACCAGCTGTCGGCGACCGCGCCCAGCGTGGATCAAGCCATCCAGTCCGGGCCCGGTCTGCGTCCCCTCGCCGAACAAGCACGCACCGCGATCACCGCCATCGACCCCCTCCTGGGGACCCTCGACACCTCGCCGTGGTGCACCACCACCCCACAGTGCGCGCAGATCCGTGACCAGATCCGCGTCCTGATCACGCTGCGCGACACCGGGTTCTTCGACGACATCGCCAGCCTCGGCGACCGCTACAACCCCGACACCGACGCCACCGTCACTGGCACCCTGGCCCAGGTGCAGACAGCGGTCACCTCCCTGGACAAGGCCTTCGGCAGCATCGCCGGCCAGGGCGATTTCACCGCCAACGTCAACCGCCTTCGCGACGGCATCAGCCAGCTCGCCTCCGGCGCGCAGGCGCTGGCCGCCGGTGTCCACACCCTCGCCGACAGCAACATCGAAATGCTCTCCGGGATGAGTCAGATCGCCGCCCAACTGCAGAACTCCGCCCGAGCCAGCGCCGGCTCCGACACCTCCAGTGGCTTCTACCTTCCGGCCAGTGCCTTCCAGAACCGTCAATTCGCCGACGTCGCGGCGCAATTCCTGTCCCCCGACGGCAAGACCGCGCGCTTTGTCATCAAGTCGGCCGTCGACCCCTACAGCGGGGAGGCGATGAACCTCGCTCACGACATGGTCGACACCGCCAACACTGCGCGCCCCAACACCTCACTGGCAGAGGCCACCGTGTCGGTCGCGGGTTTCCCGGCGGTGAACTCCGACATTCAACGACTGCTCTGGAGCGATTTCACTCAACTGGCGATCGCCACACTGATCATCGTGGGCCTGATCCTGGTCCTGCTGCTACGCGCCATCATCGCCCCGCTCTACCTGCTGGGCACCGTCATCCTCAACTACCTGGCGTCCATGGGGATCGGTGTGATGGTGTTCCAATGGTGGCTCGGCCACGACATCGCCTGGCCGGTACCGCTGCTGGCCTTCATCATCCTGGTCGCCGTCGGCGCCGACTACAACATGCTGCTGGTATCGCGGCTGCGCGAAGAGTCGACCCACAACATCCGCGTCGGGGTTCTGCGCACCGTCGCCAACACCGGCTCGGTCATCACCTCCGCCGGACTCATCTTCGCCGCCAGCATGTTCGGCCTCATGGTCGGCTCGGTCGCCATCATGATCCAAACCGGTCTGATCATCGGGTGCGGACTGCTGCTGGACACCTTCCTTGTCCGCACCCTCACCGTGCCCGCCATCGCCACACTGCTGCGGGAGGCCAGCTGGTGGCCTCACCGTGGCCCCACCCGCCGACCGGCCGCGACCACCCAGGACGCCGCATCCACCCCACGGCCCGCCCCCGCCAGCACCTAAAGGTCGCCGTGCGGGATGCGGCGGGTGGCTTTCAGGGCCGTTGGTGCGACGACGGTGACGGTGCCCTGGGCCGCGCACACCAACGCGCCGTCGTTGGTGATGTCGATCCGTGCCACGCCGCTGCGCTTGGCCAGCGACACGATGTCGGTGACCGCGATGCACTCCCCATCGGATACCGGTCGCAGCAGATTGAGCTTGAATTCGGTGGTTGCGACCCATGATCCGGGGGCGATGACGGGGTAGAACACCACGCCCAGGCAGTGATCGACCATCGCTGACAGACACCCGCCGTGCAGGGTGCCAAACGGTGTCAGCAGATCCGGGCGTACCTGCATCTGCGCGACGAGCCGACCGGCGACACACTCGGTGTGGCGGAAGTCCAGGAACCCCGACAACCCGCCGGCGGCAGTGGCCGAACCGAGCAGCTCATCAGCGACAGCGGCATCGAAATGGGTGAAGTCACTGCCTCGCATTGCCTCTCCTTGCTGTGGCCGCGTGGGCTGGCTGAGCTGCTCACTGACCGTGATCGCCGCTGAACCGTTCGAGCATCTCCCCGAAGTCGCCCAGGTCACCGTAGGCGGCGAAGTGTTCGACCCCCACGACGATGAATGTTGCGGTGGCGGTGAACCGCACGACACCGCCCTGGCCGGTTCCCGTCGCGCTGACGTGCAGGGCGCGACCGTCACGCGCGTCGATCTGCGCGACGATGCGGTGGGGCTGATGTAGCGGCACTGGTGCGCGGTAGCCGACCGCCAGGTTGCCGGTGACCGCGGGCGCCCCGGCGACCCACAAGGTGAAACCCAACAGGTCATCGCACGCCGCGGCGATCGCGCCGCCGTGGGCCAACCCCGGTGCGCCGATGTGCCGCTCGTCGAACACGACGTCGGTGTACACCTGCTGCCCCGACCGGAAAACGGTCATGCGCAGCCCGTTCGGGTTGTCCGGTCCGCACCCCATGCAGGTGGGACTGTGCGCCGGCAGAGGCACTGCATCGGGGTGCGGCGTCGTCACCGAAGGTCCCTTTCCTTCTCGACGTGGCCGGCACCGAGCGTAGTGCGGTGCTGGTGGGCTGCGCCCGCGGCGTTCGACGACTCGGGCGGTCTGCGCGCAGCATGGCCTGCTGGGGCGTCCTGCTCGGGTGCCGGCAGCGGCTGCCGGCGTTGGCGGCCCGGCGCCCAGGCTGCGAGGATCATCGCGCTGGCGGCACTGATCACGGCGAGCACCGTTGAGGCCTGGGCGATTCCGTCCACGAAGGCGGCTTTGGCTACATCGGCGAGGTGCTGCGCAGATGGCCCGCCGCGGTCGACGACCTGCAAGGCAGCGGCGAGGGACTCGGTGAACGGTTCGCGGGCCGCTGCGGGAACGGCGGGCAGCGTGGATGCGATGCCGTCGGTGTAGCGGGCGGCCAGCACGCTACCCGCGATGGCGATCCCTACCGCGGCGCCGAGCTCGCGGGCCGCGTCGTTCACCGCGGCGGCCACCCCCTGGCTCTCGTCGGGGACAGCACCGACAATCGCGGCGGTCGCCGGTGCGGTGCACAGTCCCAAACCGGTGCCCATGACCGTCAACGGCCAGAACAGCTCCAGATACGCCGCGTCCACACCCAGTCGGCTGGTCAGGTACAGGCCGGCGGCCATGACGACCAGCCCGGTCACCGTGATCGAGCGCAACCCAAACCGGTCAGACAGCCGCGTCGCGAACAGCGAGATCAGCACCAGCGGAACCACGATCGGCGCCAGCGCGACAGCGGACTGCAGCGGCCGATACCCCATCACCAACTGCAGGTACTGCACCAGCAGAAGGAACACGCCGAACATGACCAGGAAGTGCAACGTGATCGACAAGGTGCCACTGCCGAATCCGCGATGGGCGAACAACCGCAGATCCAGCAACGGATTCCGCCGCCGCAGTTCCACGACCACAAAACCGGTCAGCGCCACTAGCCCGCCGCCGGCCAATCCGAGCACCAGCAGGTCGGTCCAGCCGCGGACCGGCGCGCCTCG
The DNA here is from genome assembly GCF_055419285.1 of Mycobacterium sp. IDUB_28. Classification (NCBI taxonomy): domain Bacteria; kingdom Bacillati; phylum Actinomycetota; class Actinomycetes; order Mycobacteriales; family Mycobacteriaceae; genus Mycobacterium; species Mycobacterium sp. IDUB_28. The sequence goes on from NZ_JBVAXK010000024.1 coordinate 12,974, forward strand.
GTGACCGCAACCACGACCAACCCGATAGCGACCGCGACGAGCACCGAACCCACGTAGTCCATCGGCGGCGGCGCCTCGTCGCGCGACTCCGATAACGTGGATGCCGCCACCAGCAGCACCACCCCGGCGCCGGCGAGTCCGATGAAAATCGATTGCCACGACCACACTTCGAGCAGCAGACCCGACGCCAGGATGCCCAGCACCGCACCCGATCCCGCCACACCCGCCCAGATCCCCACCGCACGGCCGCGGTGATGCTTGGGAACACCCGCGGTGAGCAGCGACAGGGTGGAAGGCATGACGAACGCCGCCCCCACCCCGGCGACCGCCCGTGCCGCGATCAGCCACATCGGCTCCTGCACCGCCAGCGGAATTAGCGACGCCGCCGAGAACACGATCAACCCGACGATCAGCGCGGCCCGACGACCGTAACGGTCCCCGAGGGCGCCGGCAGGCAGCACGAGACACGCCAGAGCCAGGGTGTACCAGTCGACCACCCAGGTCAGTTCGCTTTGCGTCGCTCCGGTCGTGGCCGCGATGTCCGGTAGCGAGGTGTACAGCGCGGCCATCGACCCGATGACCAGCGCCACCGACAGACACGACACCACCAGCGTCCACTTCTCCGACGACGCGCCAACCAGCGCGGCACCGCGGCGGCCACTCGTCGAGGGGTCGGCCATGCCCTAGGCCGCAGCCCACGTGATCGGCAGCGAGGTGTATCCGCGGATGGGCCCGGACCGCAGCCGGCGTGCCGAGTCGAGGTCGACGTCCCAATTGGAGGTGATGTCGAGTAGGGCGCCCAGGGCGATGCGCGTTTCCATCCGCGCCAGCGCCGCCCCCAGGCAGAAGTGAACCCCGCGGCCGAACGCCACCTGATGCGCGCATGGGCGATCGATGTCGAACACGTCCGGATCGGCGAACACACGTTCGTCACGGTTGGCCGAGCCGAACAGCAACAGCACCCGATCACCGGCCTGCATCCGGGTGCCGTGCAGTTCCACGTCTCGGGTCAGAGTCCGCGAAAGTCCCTGTGCCGGTGAGTCATACCGCAGTAGCTCCTCCACCGCGGGCCCCAGCAGGCCGCGATCGTCGGCCAGCCGCCGCCGTATCTTCGGGTGCTGGGCGAGCACCACCGCAGCATTGCCCAACAGATTGGTCGTGGTCTCATAGCCGGCGATCAGCAGCAAAGCGCAGAAGCCGAGCACTTCCTCATCGGTCAGGCCCACCCCGTCGACCGTCGCGGACACCAACGCAGACATCAGATCCTCGCGCGGGCGCTCGCGGCGATCGGCCAGAAAGTCGGCGAAATAAGCGTAGATCGCCGCGGCAGCGTTCAAAGCGTCCGCGGTCTGGCCGTGCGTCACGTCCACCTGGACCACCTGAGCCGACCACCGACGGAACTGATCTCGATCCTCAGCCGGAACACCCAGCAGATCGGCAATGACCGCCGCGGGCAGCACAGCGGCGAAATCAGTGACGAAATCCGCCGACCCCGACCCACCAGCCGCCGCGGCCAACAGGTCACCGGCCAACCGCGTGATCGCCGGCTGCAACCCATTGATCCGGCGAGGAGTGAAGGCGCGGCTGACCAACGCACGCAGCTGATCATGGCGCGGCGGGTCCATCACGATCATCATCGGAAGGAACGACTGCACGAAGTCCGACCCTGGCGGCGTGGGAAAAATCCCGTCCACCGAGGAATACGTGCCGTAATCCAGCGCTGCGGCCTGCACATCGGCATGCCGACTCAACACCCACGTGTGCGACTCCTCAGCGCGATACACCGGCGCCGAGTCCCGCAGCCACCGATACGTCGGATAGGGGTCATCAAGCACGGCGGGGTCAAACGGGTCATACCGCACCGGGTCATACCCAGCCTGCACAGCGACCACGACAACCTCCCACCAAGGCCAGTTTCCGGGTTTAGACTAGGAGTCCAAACCCGGAAACGGAAGAGGTCATGCGCAAAGTCCCTCACCACATCACCGACAAGCTGCCAGCCGCCGCGGACCTCTTCGCCGAGAACGGGCTCAACGACAGCAAGATCGAAGACGTCGCCGCGGTGACCGGCGTGCCGAAAGCAACGCTGTACTACTACTTTCCGGGCAAAGAAGACATCCTGGCGTTCCTGCTCCAAGAGCTGCTGCGCGACATCTCCGCCGCGGTGAAAACAGTCGTGGCCGGTGACGGCACCGCCGCCGAGCGGCTCGTCGGCGTCATCGGCGCGCAACTGCGCGTGATGGGCCAACGCCCCGCGGTCTGCCGCGCGCTGATCGGAGAACTCGGCCGCGCCGGCCGAATGCCCGCGATCGCCGAGATGATCAACACCGCCTACCAGAAGCCCGTCGAAGACCTCCTCGTGGCCGGCGAACACGACGGCTCCCTGCAACCCCAGCCCGACGTGCAGGCCACCTCGATCGCGTTGTTCGGCGCGGTCACCGTCAGCGCCTTGATGTATTTGGTCGCCGGCGTCGACCTCGATGAGACGACCGTCGGTGACACACTCAACCGCCTCGTCATCGACGGACTGCGACCACGCCACCAGGACCGCTCGTGACCACCTACGGCCTATCTGTACAAGGCGCCGACCTCAAATCCCTGTCCAGGACCGCCGCAGCCGCGGACCGAGCCGGGTTCGACGCCGTGTGGGCATCAGAGTTCTACACCAGATCTGGCTCCATCTCGATGGCAGCGATAGCCGCCACCACAACCACCTGCCGAATCGGATCCTCGATCCTCTACGGCGTCGGACGCAGCCCCCTGGTCCTGGCCACCGAAGCCCGCGACCTCGACGAACTCTGCGGCGGGCGCGTCATCCTGGGCCTCGGAAACGGCACCAAACGGATGATGAGTGGCTGGCACGGTGTCACCGACACCTCAGCCCCTGCGCTGCGAATGGAAGAACTCGTCGGCCTGCTGCGACGCATCTGGAACCTCCACGAAGGACCGATCCACCACGCCGGACGGTTCTACACGCTCGACCTGACACCCACCGGGGACATCGAGCCACCCCAGCGAACCATCCCCATCATCACCGCCGGCGTGCGGCCCCGCATGTGTGAAGTCGCCGGGCGCGTCGCCGACGGCCTCGCCGGACACCCCCTGTTCACCACCACCTACATCGAAGAAATCGTCCGCCCCGCTATCGCCAAAGGCGCCGCACACACCGGCCGCGACCCTCGCGACGTCGAAATCATCTCCATGGTGATGTGCTCCATCCACGACAACCCCGACATCGCCAGACAAGAACTCGCACAACAGATCGCCTTCTACAGCTCGGTCAAATCCTACGAATCCGTACTCGACGTCAACGGCTTCGCCGCCGAAGGCCGCACGATCCGAGAAGCCTTCGCCCGCCGCGACTTCGGCGCAATGTACAACGCCGTCACCGACGACATGATCGACACCATGGGCGTCGCCGGCACCGCCACCCAAGTCCGCGAAGGACTACGCCGCTACCACGGCGTCCTCGACCACATCATGCTCTACCCCCCCTCAATCGGCGTCGACCCAGCACGACTACAGGAAAACCTCGACACCCTCATCACCGAGTGCGCCCCACCCCGCCTTGACCACTCAACCGCCACCGGTTGACCACCACATCTCCGACACACGCGCACATCTGCCGAATCAACCAATCACGATGGCCGCCTGTATCGAGATTCGAGATCAGTCAGTTGTCGTCTCAGACGGGCGGCCACCACGATCTGCCGACGAGTCGTGTGCCAGTGCTCGGGTGGTGAGTAGCCCGGTCAGTTCCTCTGCGTAGGCGAGATGCGTGCGGAGCTTGCCGGCGCTTTCTTGAGCCTTCGAACGGCATTCCTGCAGGTAGCTTGTTGCGGTGGTGCGCTGATCGTGGGATGCGTTATCGCTGTCGAGGAGGGCGAGTGAGTCGAGTAGGCCTTTCATCTCGGTGAGAGTGAAGCCCAGGGGCTTCATCCGCCGGATCACCAACAGTCGGTCGACGTCGGATTCGGTGTAGAGACGGAAACCGCCGGCCGAGCGCGCGGACGGGGTGACCAGACCCACCTCGTCGTAGTGGCGCACGGTGGCGACGGACAACTCGGTGCGGGCAGCCACCTGCCCGATCTGCATATGCGTCTCGGTCAATGCCCTGCTCCCAGGGTTCCGGAGAGCCGGTCGTGGCGGTCGGCGGAATCGGTGTTGAGACCGATGATGTCGACGTGTTTGCCTTTGGCGCGGTATTTCGTGGTCACGGCGTCGAGCGCGGCGACGGTGGAGGCATCCCAGATGTGGGAGGCGGACATGTCGATCACGATGTTGGTGGGGTCGTCGGTGTAGTTGAACTGGTACACCAGGTCGTTGCTGGAGGCGAAGAACAGTTCACCGGTCACACGGTAAACGACGGTCTCGGGGGTGCCGTCGTGGTTGCCGTCGGATTCGCTGACCTTTTCGACGGTGACCAGGTGTGCCACGCGACGAGCGAAGAGCACCATGGCGGTCAGGGCTCCGACGATGACGCCGTAGGCGAGGTTGTGGGTGGCCACGGTCACCACGACGGTGGCCAGCATGACCAGTGTTTCGCTGCGGGGCATGCGGCGCAGAGTTTTTGGGGTGATGCTGTGCCAGTCCATGGTGCCGACCGACACCATGATCATCACCGCCACCAGTGCGGCCATCGGAATCAGGGCCACGATGTCACCCAACCCGACCACCAAGCCCAGCAGGAACACTCCCGCCAGGAACGTCGAGATCCGGGTCCGGGCACCAGAAACCTTGACGTTGATCATGGTCTGGCCGATCATCGCGCAGCCACCCATACCGCCGAAGAAACCGGTGACCACGTTGGCCACGCCTTGACCCCAGCCTTCGCGGGTCTTGTTGCTGTGCGTGTCGGTGATGTCGTCGACCAGCTTGGCCGTCATCAACGATTCGAGCAGGCCGACCAGCGCCATCGCCAACGCGTAGGGCCCGATGATCGTCAACGTTTCCCAGGTCAACGGCACGTGCGGGAAGAACAGGGACGGCAGACTCGAGGGAAGCTCCCCCTCGTCGCCGACGTTGGGAATCTGCACGGAGAACACGATCGCCGCTGCGGTGAGGACCACGATGGCCACCAGCGGCGCGGGAACGATCGTCGTCACCTTCGGCAGAAACACCATGATGATCAGGCCGACGGCCACAAACGGGTAGACCAGGGCCGGCACCCCGAGCAAGTGCGGCAGCTGCGAGGTGAAGATCAGGATCGCCAAGGCGTTGACGAAGCCGACCATGACGCTGCGCGGGATGAACCGCATGAGGCGGGCGACACCGAGCACGCTGAGCAGGATCTGCAAGACACCGGCCAACAGGACCGCCGCCACGAAGTAGTCGAGCCCGTACTGGCGGGCCAGCGGTGCGATGACCAGGGCGATGGCACCGGTCGCCGCGGAAATCATCGCCGGACGACCGCCGACGATCGCGATGGTCACCGCCATCGTGAAGGAGGCGAACAACCCCACTCGGGGATCGACCCCGGCGATGATGGAGAACGAAATGGCTTCCGGGATCAACGCCAACGCCACCACCAAGCCGGCCAGAACTTCGGTCTTGAGGCGTTTGGGCGACCGCAGCGCCGCCAGCACTGACGTGCTGGGGTCACCCGCCTCCCGCACTGACGGTGACGACGAAATCGGTTGAGAGACCACAGGTTTCCATTCCAAGTGCAGGCACCTCAGTGCCATCGATCAATAGGGAGGCTGTCGCGTCGATGCGAGCGCCGCGCACTCTGCAACCGATACAGTGCGAGTCGCGCTGACTCATGCCGCGTATGACCCTACTCTCACCTTAGATGAGAGTAGGAATATCGTGCCGCAGCTCACAGATACGGACGGAAGCGACAGCCCTGTCTCGTTTCTAGAGAACCGAGACGGGCCTGAGCGCATCCCCCGTCCGCCCCATAGCCCGAGGTGGAGGTGTCTCATTTCTTGTCTCATTCCGGCGTGTCTCAGATCTGGGCTGTCGGTGGCAAATGAGACAGTCATCGCATGACGGCGATCCTCGGCTACGCCCGAGTTAGCACCACCGGCCAAGACCTCGATGCGCAACTGGCCGTACTCGCGGCCGCGGGCGTCGCCGCAGGCCGAATTTTCACCGACAAGCTCTCAGGGTCAGCCACAACAGAGCGCCCTGGACTCGCTGCGATGCTCGACTACGCGCGAGCCGGGGACACGGTCGTCGTGGCGGCCGTTGATCGGCTTGGCCGTTCCGTTGCCGAAGTCACTCGCACCATCGCCGACCTCGGTGAACGCCAGATCATGTTGCGCACGCTGAGGGAAGGCGTCGATACCGCTACTCCAGCTGGCCGCGCCGTAGCAGCCATCATGGCGACCCTCGCCGAACTCGAACTCGAACTGGGCCGGGAGCGCCGAGCCGCGTCCCGCCATTCACGCCGTTCCCGGCAGCTACCGGCGACTAAGCCGACAAAGCTCAGCCCCGATCGGCAGGAGCAGCTGCGGCGCCTAGCAGCTACCGGAGAACCCGTTACGGAGCTCGCTGCCGCGTTTGGGATCGGTCGGGCCACTGCCTACCGGTACCTCGCCAATAATCAAGCAAGGCAACAACTTAATGCCTGAACCAGCATGGCAGCTCGCCACCTTGACTGCGGTGGCGCAAGTGCTTGGCGACACCCAAGAAGGCCTCAACGGATACCAGATTGGCCAGCTGCTAGGCCGTCTGAACATGGAAGATCCCGGCACCGGTCTGACGAAGTGGAAGCGGCTGGAGGAGGCGTTCGTCCGCCGACAGAACACCGACGGTCATCCGCAGCGGATCATCACGTTCATCCAGCACGTCATGGACCCCACCAACTACGTCGGCAGACCCGAACTGTTCACGCTACGCCAAGATCAGCTCGATGAGGTCCTGACCTTCGTCGGCCTCCGTGTCGGAGACACCGGCAAGGTGCACCGTGGCCCCAGGTCCTCCACTCTTGACGAGGCATCCCGCAACGCCACCTCACTGCGGGCAGAGATACGACGGCGAGACACCCACGGCGAGGTGCTGCGCTACTGCACCGTGGAGCTGCTCAAGAAGAACAACTTCCACGCCTCACTGGAGGCGACGAAAAGTGTGTTCGAACGGATTCGGCAGATGTCGGGTCTCAGCGGCGACGGTGCCGCACTGATCAATGCGGCCCTGTCCCTCGGAAAATCAGGAGTTCCGGTCATTGCGATCAACGCCCTGGCCTCCCAGACCGATCGCGATGAACAAACGGGCTTTGCCAATCTCATCAGAGGGCTTTTCGGCATGTTCCGGAACCCGGTGGCTCACGATCCGCGTGCGCTACGCGCGGTAACCGACACCCAGCTGCTTGAACTGGCGACGACGCTGTCGCTAGTGCACCGGCGGCTAGATGTCGCCTCTGTGACGCATCCATCCGCCAGCCAATCGCGCATTACATGAAATTGCCTCCAGCACAATAGAATACGAATCTTCTGTTAGGTGTCCGGATGCTCCCCTTCGTCATCTTCGTGGAACCACTCAACGTTCTTCGCTGAACACTTCCCGCGCCGCCGCCGCAAGCTCGCGGAGTGTCTCATAACGGTCGGTATTGCTGATCGCGTCATCACGCATGCGATGGATCAGATCTGGGACATCGGGAGATCCCCCGAGAGACTCCTATATATCGGGGCCGGGTTCAGGTGAAATGCCCGCAGGTCGCATGCTGCGCCCCTAACCAGGGCATGCTCAGACATTTCGTGCCCGGAGGTATGGAGCTGCGGACTTTTAATCCGCAGGTCGCGGATTAATGTCAGACCAGACCTCAGCAATCGCATCCCTCATTAACTTGCGGCGTCGGGTGTCCATGAGCTGATCCCGCAGCGGTGTGGAGCGCTCGACCACGATGAGTACGCGCACCCGGCCGCTGTCGAGGGTTGTGGCGAACGTACGGATTTTCCAGCCGAGTTCACGTCCCACGCGCCGGCCGATGGAGCGCAGCTTGTCGACCCCGCTGAGGTCGTCTGGTTCAAAGATCTGCTCGAAATGATCGGCCTCTCGCAGGGCGGCGGTTACCTGGTCGAACAGCAGGCGGTCTGGGCCCGTTGGCTGTGGCATGGGTTCCGGTCTCCTATCCGGCGCGCGGTGGCATGCCGTCGAGCTCGGCGATCATTGCGGTGAGGACGCTGTGGCCGCGGTGTGCCCAGTCGATGGCGATACGTTCAGCGGTCGCGTCGATACGGTCAGTGTCGAGCACGGCCGGCGGGTTAGAGGCTGAGGTCATAGCCTTGGTCCCTTTCCTGGCTTCGGGTTTGACTGCGGTCGAGCCCCAGAGCGCGGTCGAGGGCTCGATCCTGTTGTCTACGTTGCGATCTCCGATGAGTAGCCAGTCTGGCGGTGACGGCTCGCTGGTGGCCGGCGACCAGTGCGGCGACCCGCTCGGGCAGCTCGTGGGCCGGTGTCTGGGCGGCGGTGTGGTGGGCCGTTTGGGCGGGGGTGTCGTTGCCGATGATGTGGCGCAGTGTCCGGCCGGCGTGGGTGGGGGTGCCGCGGTGCGCGAGGTGAACCCCGTCGGACAGGTCGCGGTGTTGGTGATCGCCTTCCCCAACCGAGCGTTGGTAAAGGTAGGCGTGATTGGAGGCGCGGCCGCGGGTGAGGGCGACGTAGGCCAGGTTGCGGGTGGCGGTGTCGGCGAGCACGGCGTGGGTGCGCTCGGCGGTGACACCTTGGGCGGTGTGCACGGTGACCGCGTGCCCGAGCTGTACATGCTCGCGCAGGTAGTCGTCGGCGAAGACGGCCAGTGCGTGGTCGCCGTGTCGGCGTGCGGCGATCCGTGGGCGGTCGGGGGTGGTGTCGACGGCGACGACGTGCCAGCGCTGCCCGTTCCGCACCGGGGCCTCGTCCTGGATCGGGGTGCGGGTTTTGTTGGCGGCGGTGACGGTGATGGTGGGGTCGTTGCTGCGGGTGACGATGACGTCGCCGGTGCCGATGTGGTGGTTGCGCGCCCCGGTCACCGTGGCCACCTCGAGGCCCTGGCGGGCGCGGTCGGCGACAGTGTGGTCGTGGACTCGGCGGTTCAGCGCGTCGGTCATCTCGACGGTGTCGGCCAGCAGCAGGCTGTCTTTCCCGGCGGCGAGGTCAGCCTGGTGGGCGGCTAGGGCGTCGGCAGCCATGGTGACCTGATCCCCACACGCCAGGCGGTGGTGGTTGCGGTACCAGTCGATCGCGCGGCGCACCGGGGCGGGCCCACCATCCCGCAGCGCCAGGGACGCCGCCCGCTCGGCGGGGTCGTGTTGGCGCCACACCTCGCTCAGGCGTTGGGTCCAGGGCAGCTCGTCACATAGTTGGGCGAACATGCCGCCGCGCGCTTTGACCGGGGCGAGTTGGTGGGCGTCGCCGACCATGACGGTTTTCGTTCCGGCCGTCGTCGTCGCGGACAGCAGTTGGCGCCATTGATGGGTGCCGACCATGCCGGCTTCATCGACCACGACGACATCGAACGGGCCCAAGGTCAGCTGGCCTTCGGCGAGTCGTTTGAGGGCGGCGTGCATGGTGTAGCCCACCGATGCGGCGCCCTCGGCGAGGGCGACGTCGACGGCTTTCCCGGTGGGGGCGATGACGATCATTTTCGCCTTGTGGCGTTTCTCGACGATGGTGCGCAACGCCCGCATCGAGGTGGTTTTTCCTGCGCCCGCCGGCGCCGACAGCGGCACCACTAACTGCGGTGTGGATGCGATCGTGGTGACCACCTGGTGCTGTTGTTCTGAGAGTTTCAACGCCGCGGCGGTGTGCTCCGGGCGGACCCACGCTGAGGACCGAACATTGGCGGTGTCGACCAGTTGGAACAGCTGAGATTCCTCGGCCAGGATTTGGTCGACAGTGAACCGTTCCGAGCCCTCGCGTTGATGGGCGCGCCGCGGCGCAGTCAACCGCATCCCGACGGTGTCCACGCACGCTTCGATGACCTGACGGGGCAGCGGCGCCGCCACGTCCTCACCGGCCCCGCTGTCGACAATTAGAGGTAACTGCGCGCCGATGATCTCGACCAGATCCGCGCGGGTGAGCGCGGCTTTGTCGGCGCGAGAGGCCATCGCCGCGACCGCGCGGCGATCCACCACGATCCCGCTGCGCGTGACGCGCGCGGTGGCCGTCTGTGCGGCGCGTTCACGGGCGGTACGCGCCTCGAGTTGGCCGTCGCGCTCGATCCGGAAACCCCGGCGCTCGGCGCGCCACTGCTCGCGCAGCTCCGCCCACGACAGCGACTCCGGTTTACGCGGTCGGGTGGCTTTTTGCGCGGCCGCCAACTGCGCTTGCGACAGACTCTTCCCACCCTCGACAACGGTCAGATTGGATGCCGCCCACTCCCTCAACGCGGTGCTGCGCGTCGACCAGGCGGTGATGGTTTTCGGGTCGATGCCGGCGATCTCGGCCATCCCAGTGCGGGCGTCCACCCGCCCCCACTCCACCCCGATCAAGCGGTGCAGTTCGTGGCGCAATGTGGCCTGATAAATGATCCCCGCCGCGCGCGCTTCGTGAAACAACGACGTGCCGTCAATGGACACCAACCGGCCATCAGCGCGGGCCTGCCGATTGGGAACCAGCACGTGGGTGTGCAGGTGCGGATCGCCCGCCCGCGACGTCTCATGCTGATAGGCCGCGGCCACCAAACCCGGCAACTTCTGGAGGTCTTTTTCTCCCGTGACCGGGTTGTGCACCCGGGTGTAGCCGGCATGCGCGCTCAGGTACTCCAGGGCTTCCGCGATGGCTGTTTGGTGCGCCGCGTTGACCGCTTTGTCGGCCACATCGTTGCCGAAAACCCGCACCAACGACACCGACTTCGGGGCACAAAACGTCAGATCGAACCCGTGCACACCACCCGTGCCGTGCGCCCGGCCGCACTCCCCGTTAGGTGCTACGCCACTGTCCAACCAGCGCGCCACCACATCCGGATCCGCATCCCCACC
>NZ_JBVAXK010000025.1:0-20522 GCF_055419285.1 Mycobacterium sp. IDUB_28
AATTATCCCTGGTCAGAGCACCATTCTTCGTTCAAGACACACCATCAAGATCAACCGGCGTGAAAGCCCGAGGCTAGTCACAATGCCGCGCTATACCTACGGAGCAATTGACAAGAAAGCCAAAACCGTTGTCGAGGCCGACACCTACCGAATCGACAGCGGATATGTGACATTCCTGCGCGATGACAAGCCGTTCCTGAGTGTTCCGTTCTCTAAAGCGCCCATCGTGGCCGAGCTGGACGCAGACGGTGAACTACCCGTCTCATTCATTCCGTGACGCGGGTCAATCTCTCTGTGCCCCTTGGTAATAGCGCACAATCACGTTGTTGACAGAGGCACCAAACGAGCCGACACTAGCGGCATGGAACTCGCAGCACTCGCATACCTAGCCGATAACCTAGATCCCTCTATGTCGTGGATACCCCGCGCCATTTTGGACGGCAGGCAACCCACCGATCGGGACGTGCGGGCATTCATTGACTGCTTGGATTTGGCCGGGTGGGAGCAGGAGCTAGAAAACACCTAACCCCCGTGAATTACCACGGGGGTTAGGCGGGTGATCCCCGAACTAGGTGGGGGTCAATTTATCAGGGTGTCCCCGGTCGAACCGGGTGCTTCCCCGGCCCTGACAGCCGGGAAACTCAATTGTGCTCAGCGGGCGTTCATCCGGTAGCGGTCCAAAACCTGTCTCTCACCAATCGTCCAGCCTTGGAAGTTGTTGCCGTACTCGACGGCCAACGGACCCATAGATTCACGTTCAACATTCAGCGGATTCGCCAGCAACCGAAGAACGGCCGTCTGAATCACCGACTCAATATCGTCGGCTATACCGGTATCGGTGAAACCGACCCCACGGGTGTAACTTTTGGCCCGCGACGTGACTACCGCGATTGCCGCGCTGGCTTGGTCAGCGTCGAACGCCGAACCGGATAGCGCAGTCAGCGTTTCGGCGGTGACCATTACGCAGCGTCATACAAGCGGACCACACCGGCAGGGTTGGGGAAGCCGAACGAGATGCGGGCCGTCGCACGAACCTGCACGGCATCGTAGGAGAACGCCGAATCGAACGAACGCGTCACGGTGGTGCCGGTGCGCTGCACGATCAACACCTGTGAGGCGTCCACGCCCCACGCGTTCCCAGACGGGATGTCGGTCGATACCAACACCTGCACACCGGCCAGGGCGGTTCCGTCGCTCACAGCGTCAAACAGGCCCATGTTCGAGCCGCTCTGCTGCTTGGCCTTACTCAGCGTGAGGGCAACGTCAGGTGCTAGCAGGAAATGGGTCAGGGTCGCGCCATCGGCCAGGGCTGCGGCCTTCGCGTCGTGGAACGGGTCCAGCGACGTCAAGGTCACGGTGCCGGTGTCCACCACGTTGATTCCCGACAGGGACAACAGACCACTCGGCCCGTTGGTGGTGGTGTTGGCGAAGAACGCGGCGTCGATCTTCTTTGCAATCGAGCGTGCCAGGGTGCGGCCCACCTGATCGGCTGCGGCCGGGTTGCTGTCTTCGGCGGCCTCGGTGGAAATCTGAGTCAAACCCTTCACGGCCTTCGGCGTCACCACCAGCTCGGCGGTAGTCGGGTCGGCCAGCGTGATTTGGGTGTTTTCCGCATACCAGCCGACAGCCGGGTCAGCGGTCAACAGAGGGAACCGGATGCTTTCGTTAGCCGTGGAGACCAGCGTTCCGGACTGGAAAGCAATTGACTTCTCAGCGATTACGGTGTCAATCAGTTGGCCGTACGCTTCGGGTGTCCACGCTGCGGCGAGATTAGAGTTAAGAACTGCCATTGTTGAAATGCCTTTAAGTGACGTGCTTTTGGGGGACGCTCAACGCCACCGGGGCGGAGCAGCCAACGCCACCGGGACGTTATCTAGCTGTTCTTATTGTATCAACGGAACAGGCCTGAAAAGTCTGTTGGCACAGAGCTTTCCGCACGGACACCCTGCCCCACATCACCGTTGGGTTTGCGGGCCAAATGGGGTTTACGGTCAATCAATTCGGTGATCGCCGCCGGTATGTCGTCCAAATGTTCATCGGCGTAGGCAAGGTCAGTGGAGTCCGCTAGACGGCCGTCGATCTTCACCAGGGCGTCGTGCAGCCGGTGGCGTAAATCGTCGGCACCCTTGGCGCGTTCGCGGTACCCGGCCGACTCCCGGCGTAGTTCTTCCACATACTCGCGGGTGAACGTCTCGGTCTCGTCGGTGGTTTCGGTGTCTTGTTCAATCGGTTCGGTCATGATTTCTTCTTCCGTGTCTTCACTGGTTTCGGTGATTGAGGGATGGTGACGATTCGTTGCACGCACCGGCAGTTGAAATGCCGGGGCATCGGGTGCGCTGGTGGGTAGACGCGGCCGTTGCGCCACCAGCGGCGACAGATCGGGCAGGCGTCGGCGTCCAACTGCCGTACCCAACCGAGATAGCCGCCGCGTACCCGTTTCTTCCCGGCCATCGTCTGCTGTGCCCCGCTTTGGGCGGTGTGCAAAATTTCGGCAACCGCCAACCGTTCCGCCCGTGCTAAAGGGTCGGGGTCGGACAGGATGGTTTTCGCCGCCTGCATAAGCCGCCCGCTGTCGTCAACAGGTAACAGTCCTTTAGCCGGGGACGCCCGGCCGGTGAGGTTTTCAAGTTGGCGGGTAGTGAACGCCTCGGCCAACGCGAGGGCTTGTGCGTTGCCTCTCTGGACGATTGAGGCCAGGTTGGCTGCACGGGTAGCCCTGGTGACGTTTCGCCGGTTAGCGGCCAATCTAGCGGCTTTTGCGGTGCGGTCCGCGAGCTTCTCTAGCTGCAATTGGTAGGCGTCGGCGAAATCAGGCATCGGTGTCTATTTCAATGCCGATGCCGTCCAGCATGTCGGCGCGGCGGGCAACACGGATCTGTTGGATTTCGTCATCGGAGTAGCCCAGCTTCGCCAGGGCGTAGGATACGGGCAGGATTTTGGCCTGCACGAGTTTCACAACGGCGTCGGCTTCTTGGGCGACACTGCGGGTCGCCGCATCCGCCCACTGCACCCGCATCGGCAACCTGGTGGTGTCGGTGGATGTTGCGACCGCCAGCAACAGACGTGCGACCTGTTCCCACGAGCGTCCGAACAACAGTTGCTTGGATTCTGCACGCGCGGTCAGGGATGCCTCGGAAGCCCGCAGCGCGTCGGCCGATGTGGGTTGCGAAGTCAGAACGCCGAGATAATGTGAGGGCAGGGCGGAGACCGCTTGAATCTGCGAAATGAGCACCCGCACAGCCGTTTCAAAACCGGACAGTTGGCCTTCGCTGAAACTGCCGAATTTCGTTTCGGGATTCTCCGCAATCGCCCACGAGGTTGCCGACTCGTCAAACGGTGTCACGGTGTCCACCAAGACCTCACCGTCCACCACAACCGGGGTACCGTTTTCATCCAGAACGGGTTTCTCCACCAGCTCGACACCGGTCACCCAGCGCCTACCGAAACCCGCTGCGTGCGAAGCGATCACCATATCCAAGGTGACCTTCACCAGGGCGTCGGTCAGGTCCCGCAAATCGTCAATCTCGCTGCGGCCGTTATCGAACGGAACCAACGGAACACCACCAAGGGCGTGCTCGATAGTCTCAATCAGCCGGTATCCGCCGATAGCAGAGTTGGGTGTGTCCGCGCGCCAATGCTCCACCCGATCCGGCAGGTAGACATACGCCTCGGTGGTGTGTTTGGTGGAAAACCGTTTCACCCCGGCAATCACCGACCGGTCGGCCGGGTCACGGAGCACCGTGCACTGAAACGGTGACTCCGCCGTTGCCACCGGAACACCGTTGCGGCTCCACACCAACACGAACCCCTCCGAATAGGCCAGGGCGTCCACGTGGACCTGCGCCGCGAGCTGATCCAACTCACTGGCGATGAACAAATCCCACGCGCGGGGATCACTAAAGCCGGTGACCCGCAGCCGTTCGGTCAGGCTGGACACCGCCAGGCTAGGGACATTGATAGACATGCGGCACAACCTGTTGTCCAACGCTTTGCGGGATTCCGCCGACAGGAAAGCTAACGGCTGCCGCCCTTGGGTATAGAGCCACAGGATGCCCCGGTGCCCAAGGTGGGAATCCAAATCGGCAAGTAAATCGTGCAGTAGTTCAGAAGTCATTTCGTGATTACTCGGTGTCGTTTCTTCGGTCGGGAAGCAAGCCAGGATGACCGGGAGTAGGCCATCACCAGGCAGGCGACAAGGTCGATTTTCGGGGCGTTACGGGAGCGGGATTGCTTACCCAACCGCAACCCGCCATCGGATTCGATGACGCTGGCGGCCAATACGTGTGAGCGGAGACGCGTATCACCGGAATGAGTGAACGTCGCGTTCACAATCGCCCCGTGTAGGTCGGTGGTAGCTTTCGTCAACCGGCTAGGGCTGTGCGGGAACTCCACCACCGGGATTTCCTCGCTGGCGAGCACTTGCAGGGTACGGTTCCACCGGAACGGGTCCGCCACTACTTCGCGGACGTTCCATCGGCGGCACGCAGACCTGATTACATCTTCCACCGCGAGCACATCTATGCGGTTGTTGGTGTCGGCCGGGTCAAACACCGCCACCACATCGAAATGCGGACGCTTATCGACGGTGCCGACCAGGATTGCGGTGAAATCCCTTGCGTGACTTCCGTCGACAGCGATCACAACATCGGTACCCTCCGGGACGCCGGCGCACACCGCCAGGGCGTCCCAATCCTCGGCGGAAACGAACGAATCCTCGCCGCCGTACACGAATTGCCCTAGCCGGGACCGGCGGTAGGCCGGTTCTTTCGCGGTCCGCGCGTCCCGCTTGAACACGTCAGTAGCCAGGAACAAACCGTAGGCCGGATTCGCTAACTGGATGCAATGCTCACAGAGCTTGTCGTGGTGCTCATACCCGGCCGCTGAATACTCCCGGTACACCACATACTCGTCTCCGGTCTCTTGAGCTAGAGCACGCCAGTCGAGCAACACCGAATCATCCGGCGAATGCGGAGGGGTACCCACCGCCAGTAGCACCGACTCCGGTCTCTTCCCTTGCGCCAACATAAGCACGTCCACGGTTTCCCTTGGTGTAACACCGATTTCATCCACCGCGCAAAAGCTGAACTGCAAACCCTCAAGGGACGCCGGTTCACTAACCAAACACTCGAAAGACGTCCGGTTACCAGGAACATAGAGCCGTTCCCGGCCGGTCTGACACCGGGCGATCAACTCCGGTGACATCTCCACATAGTCACGGGCCGCGCGGAACAACAGGTTCGCCTGATCCTTGGTGCGGGCACAACAGACAATGTCGCCGCCGATATCGCTGGTGAACATCTTGAACACCGAAATCGCAGCTAGCAGAGACGTTTTCCCATTACCCCGCGCCAACAACCAACATGCCAAGCGCGGTTTAGGGTCAGGGTCCAAGACACTGGATACTAGCGACCGCTGGAAGTCGTAAATCTCCAACGGTTCGCCAGCGTGAAACCCGTTGCGCACCTTGACATATTGCTGGCAGAATTGGGTGAACTGCTCGGAGGGTGACCCTTCCCCGACGAACGGGAGCGGATCGCAACTCACCCGCTTCTTCGGCCCAACGGCTACCACAGCAAATCCTTCAGCAAACTAATTAGTACAGCTCTACACGCGTTAACTATCTATCAGTGCGCATTCGCACGCTCCGTGGGCCTTCGCAGCTCGTAGGGCTAGTCCCCAGGTCAAATGTGTTGTGTAACAACCGATTTGGCGGTTATTGAGCATTTTGAGGTGTTGCGCTGTGTTTGCTGTGACACTGATACGCGTGAGTTGGTCGACAATCCAGCAAACACCATCGTTGCTCTAGCAAACACCCGGGAGTATGCTTAGTCCCATGTCCTTACATCATGTTGTGGTCTACGGCACCGTCGTGCTACCCCTCCTGAAATCCGCGTGGGAGGGGTACCAGGATTACAAGCTCGCACGGAGGGGTGAACTTTCATGACGTACATCACTGATCTTGCCGCCGACCTTCGCAACGCGGGATGGGCGGATGCGGATTGCCGCGTCCGGGATGGGTTGGCTGTGTGCGAGTTTCGGCGTGGCGGTAGTTGCAAGTGGGTGTTGGTGGACACTGCGACGAATCTGGTTGTCGGCGGACGGTATTGATTTACAACGCACCTGGATAGTCGGGTGCGTAGGGTCGGGTGACGTTTGCTCCGCGTGCAGCACCCAGCTTTATGTTGTGCCTGTGGCATACCACTGTGCAATCCTCAAGGCGCACAGCCAGTCCCATGTTTGCCCGGTCATACGCGCGGGGAGAGTGGTCTAGCTCGATGCCACCTTCGCATCCGCCCAGATGGGCGTAAGTGCAAAAGGGTTGAAGCCGGATAGCCTCTTTGCGTAGTCGCCGCCAAGCGGAGCCGTAAGTTTTGTCTCCCTTAGGTCTACGGTACGTTCCATAGCTCGGCCGCTTGGGTGGCTGGCATTGTGTGCAGCGGGTGGCGTCGGTGGGTTCACCGCAGTCAAGGCAGGGGCGTTTTATCATGCCAACACTCGCAGCGGAGGCCACTGTGAATGGAGCCGCATCCGCACCCATTGGCGGACGCCGACTAGTTCTGAGTCGCTGCGCCAATACATTCTGGTAGACGTGTCTACCTTGTCGGTGGTTAGAGCTTCGGCGTATTCGTCGGCCAGCTCGCGGGCCAGGCCGAACGGTCGGGAGTGGAAATCCCAGACCAGCGTTTCACCATCGGGAAGCACCCCGTAGTGCCGGGCCTCGACTAGGTACGCGCCGCCCCGCATTGCGCCGGGGCAGCCTTTAGGTGTGTTCTTCCCGTAACGGGCAGTGGGGCTGAGCATAAGTCGGCAGACCAACGCGGAGTAGAGGCAGCATGAGCGGTGAAGGGGCATCGGTGATGTGGTCTTGTAATAGCCCACGCCGCTGTAGGGGCTTGGCGCCGGGGCATAGGTCGGCTCAGGTCCGTCCCACCAGATCGTCCAGCAGTTGCCCTCCACCCGGCACCCGCACATATGGCAGCGCCGGTTAAGGGTCAGGGCCATGCCGCGAATAATGTCCGGGGATTCGTCAGGGTTGCGGAAGTTCTGCCCGCCGGGATCAGAGTTAGCCATTCCCGGCAACTTGTTCCAGGGGGGAATGTGCCCGTAGGCGCGGGGTAGATCCCGCGTCCAGGGCGGTTCCGGCGGAGGCCAGCGCGTTGCGGTCAGAGTCATGCCGCTGATTTGCCCTGTGCGGGGCGAAAACCGTTGGCGCATAGATTGTATGCCGCGAAGAGGAAACGTGGCCCAGCGTGGACGTGAGAGGCCAAATCGGCTGCACGTTGCATTTAGCCACTGTCCCGCTGCCGGGCTTTTATCTGGTCTGCCTCAGCCTGCACCCTCGGGCTGTGCGCGGCAGCGTTAAACAACCTTGCTAGGTACGCGGTGGCCTCGGGGGTGAACGCCAGGACGTAGCGGCCGTACTGCGCATCGTCGAATTGCAGCGACACCACATCGCCTTCACTGCGATTGGGATGGTAGGACAGGACGAGATTGGTGGGCTGCAAGAGCTGCGGCTCAGTTGTGGTCATTGATCCAGTCCCTTTGCGTTGCAGCCCATTCCGCTTCGCGGCACCGCAGGCAGTAGCCGCCCCACGGGAGGTAGGAACCGCAGTTCCGGCAACACCAGTCGACACCCTCGACATATCTCGATGGTGTTGTCACGCCGCGTCCGTCAGTTCCAGCAGGCGCGCCAAGATCAACCGTCGGCCCAACTCCGCGTCCATCTGCCGCCAAAACTTTGCAGCGGCCATCGCAGTCTGAGTTGACAGTTCCCACCGTTCAGCGGGGATACCGGAATCGTTCGCCACGGTGAGAACCTGCAACGCCTGCTCGGCGGGGTCGTCTTCCAGAAACGCCAACAGCAATCTCAACGCCAGAACCTCGGTGTGCTTCACGAACCGTCTGCGGCGCTCAGCCAACGCCGGATCGGTGTTAAAGCGGGGCTCGTCAGAATGGAGGGTCTGCACTAACCATGGTCCTTTCGCGGCAGTTGGGGCAAATCTCGGTAAGCTTGACGTTGGGTGCGGCGAATGTCAGGAATTCGCCGCAGCGGCAACGCATCCCCGGCGTCCCTTTATCGTCGTATTGCTGCCCACATTGGGTGCAGCCATCTTCGGGGCGGCACGGCGCGCCGCAGTTGGCGCACTTGGAGTGTCGGCGCGGATTCTCCGACGATTCAACTTTCGGTTCTCCAAGTCGTGCGATTGGATCAGCAGGTGTTGCATCTGCAACACCTGCAAGGTCGCGGTCACGTTCACGCTTGCGGCGCTGCCGGTCCGCGGCCTTCTCTCGGCGCGTTTCGGCCGCGGACCCCTTAACCACCTGCGCTTCCTTCGCGGCGGCATTTGTGGCACTAAGGGTCTCCCCGGCCTTCGCATACCTATCGGCCCTGCCCTGCAAACACTCATGAGTGGTTTGTGCAGTGGTGTACTCCACCCGGAAACGGTCCCCACGAACTTCGGAAATCAGTCCGACGTCCAACATGGCGTCGATATCGGATTCCAAAGGATCACGCACCCGAAGCAACGCGTCAGCCACGGAGAATTCCCCGTCGATATAATCGCTACCGGTTGTCGCGTTCAACCTTTGGCAGTGGGCCTGCAACGAGATGTACGCAAACCGTTGCCCACGTTCCAGCCGGTAGACGCGCTCATCGGAGAACAACGCCAACGGTTTGATATCCAACTCAATGTTGGCGGTGTTAATGGTCCCGCTTGTCAAATCAGCAATAACCCCTTCGACCTGCTCTACCAGCAATTTTAGCATTGCGTTGAGAGAATCCGGTGCGGGCACAACATTTCCGGATGTTGTGCGTGTCTTTTAGCTAGCTCTCGAATAGGCACGAAATGCTTGTCTTAGCTTAGTCTTGTCTTTAGCACACTAGAATAGGCTTTGAGCTGCGAGTATCACGCATCTGTCACGCGTGACAGGTGGACGCCTGCGGCGTGACGCGAAAGGAAAGAAAGGGATTCGGCGGAGGCTACTGTCTCTTTTCGAGTCCTCGGTGTCTGTTCGCTCCCGGCATAAATATGTAATAGCGCACGCTGGCCCTGGCCTGGCCCGGCCCCTTTCGCCCGGCCGTTCGCGTTAAGAATAATAAGGCCAACGTAACCGGCAACATTACGAATCATTCCGAGCTATCCCAAACCATTGATACGACACGGCTGACGTGCCCGCCAATTTACCCCGGGCACCCGGCGGTAAACTTCAACTCGACCGCCGAATGACAAATAGAGAACCCGCGAAAGCGCAGCGATTTCGTCGCCTGCGATGGTACCGCCAATGCACAAAAGTCCCCTGCCGCCTCTGCTGTCGATACAACAAGCGGCCGCGCACCTAGGCGTGTCCGAGAAAACCATTCGCCGCTACATCGCGCAGGGCCGCATCAAAGCAAACAGGGTGGGGCCAAGGCTGATTCGCGTCGACCGCGAGTCCTTAATGGCACTCGCCAACCCCATCGGCCCTTACTGACCGGCAAGCGCCGACATCGCCTCAGCGATCTTCGCGTCCCGCTCCTGGGCGGCGATCTGATACCGCATCGCCATCCCCGGCGTGGTGTGACCCAACCGGCTCATCAACTCTTTGGTGGTGGCACCGGCCTGGGCGGCGAACGTCGCGCCGACATGTCGAAGATCGTGAATTCTCATGTCAGGCTTGCCCACGGCGGCGAATCCATTCTTCACCGACTTGGTGAAAGCGGTCTGCGACAACCGTTGCCCTCTTGTGGTGGTGAAAACGAAAGCCTCTGGGCCCGACCCGGTGTAGTTCTCCATGTGATTGCGCAGTATCTCCGCAATGTGTGGCGGCACCGTCACGTCACGAATCCCCGCGTCGGTTTTCGGTCGCCCGACCACCAATGTGTTGTGCACCAACGCATCTTTGTTGTGCACCACCGTCGCGGCACGCCGAATCTTCAGGGTCATTCGTTCGCCGTCGTCATGAACATCCTTGCGGCGCAATTCGATTAGCTCTCCAAACCGGAGTCCGCACCATGCCGCCACCGGCACCGCAGCCCGGTAACGCTCCGGTACCTTCTCAGCGACTTTCACCAACTCCGCAGGTGTCAGGGGTTGGACATCTCGCGGCTTTGGTGGCTTCCCCGCCGACTTGATCTGGCACGGATTCTCCGTTGCCGCTTTGTCCTCCACGGCGGTGTTGTAGATGGCTTTCAGGAGTTGGTAGGCGTGAGTGTTGCGGGTCGGCGTCTCCTTCCCTAGCCCTGTCCACCACGCACGGACCCTGGCCGGTGTCACGGCTCGCAGGATTTCATCGCCAAGCGTCGGCAGAATCCGACTGTCCAGCAGTTGCCGATACAGCGCCCGGGTCTTCGGGGTCAGGTCGCGGTGCTGCAACCAATCCTCGGCGTACTCCGCAACCGTCACCCCCTTCAAGGCCTGGAGCTTCGCCCTCGCTTCCGGTGGTGACCACTCCCCCAATTCCATTAGCTTGCGTTCATTCGCCAACCAGCCCTCAGCGTCGGTGCGGTTGTCGTATGTGTGGACCGCGTAATACCGCCTGCCGTCGTCAGCGATGTAGCTTGCCTGGACGCGACCGCTCCGCATCGTTCGCAGGGTGCCGAAGCCGCGCCTCCTGGTGGTCTTCTGAGAGGTCCGCGCGGCCTTCGGTGTCGTCATGTCTGCAACCTTAGCAGCGCAACGCTATTGCACCCTTGAGCTGGCTTTTCGTGTCTACCAACAGGTATTTGTGTCCCGTTTAAGGTTGCAAATGGAGTCCCAATAAATAGCTTCTGCGCTGGGCTTATATGCCGTTTCAGCGATCAGGTTGTGATCCTGAATGTCGCGGGTTCGAGTCCCGTCACTCACCCCATGCGGCAGAGGCATTCCGCCCTCTGACCGGCGCAGCGCGCGGACGTGCCCTATCCATTTCATATCGATCGGGCTAGCGTGGAATCCGGGGTCGGCCCATCAACCGATAAGGATTGCGATGGCTGGCAAGTTCGAGATCTTCAAGGACGCGCGCGGCGAGTTCCGCTTCCGGCTCAAAGCCGGCAACGGAGAAGTGATCGCCAGCAGCGAGGGATACAAAACGAAAGCTGCGGCGCAGAACGGCGTCGAATCGGTGCGCAACAACGCGCCCGCGGCGTCGCTGGTCGACCAAACCGCCTGAGTGTCCGCCGCCTCCCCGGTGGCGAGCAGACACGAGTCCCGGTTTCATCCCGGGCTTGGCCTTCGTGTCTGCTCGGACCCGAAAATGTTGCAGCGCAGCGTTATTCGAACCCGGCGAGGGTGATCCGCAGCGCGCTTTCCATCTCGACATGCATCGGTGAACTCGGTGCGTTATCGCCGATCAGCCAGCGGTCGATGACGAATCTGACCGTGGCCAGACTGGTGTGGACCAGCAGCGAAGGCCGGATGTCGACTGACGCATCGACGCCCATCCGGGCCGCCACGTACTCCACGAACTTGCGCTGATCGTCTTCGCTGACCAGCGACGTCTTCCGCAGCAGATGCGGCGCGGTAGCTACGGCCCGCTGCCAGGTGTCCAGGTTGAACTCGCTGGCGTTTCGGGCATGGGTGACGAACAGCGCGATCAACGCCTCCACCGCGGATTCGTCGGCGGGCCGGGTGGCGTATGAAGCTGCGATCTCGCTGATCGCCTGCCGAACTGGGTCGATGAGCAGGCCTTCTTTGGTCGGTGCATGCCGAAAGTAGGTGCTGATCGAGATTCCGGCGGCGGCGGCGATCTCCTCGGTCGTCACGGCATTGAATCCACGGTCGGCAAACAGGGCGTGTGCAGTGTGCTGGATCTGTGCGAGCAACTCGGCCCGCCGCCTGTCCCGGAGCGACTCGGAGTTTGCCAGGGACATGCCGTCGCCTTCGTGAGTCTGACATTCCAACACCAGGTTTGCGATCCGCGGGGGGCCGCAGATGAGTGACACTACACTATTGAAAGTGCCTATCAAGTAGGTTACGGTGATACCGCTAACCGTGCTGAACTGCAGAGTTACCGGACCGAGGCACTCATTTCGAGCGGGCTCCTATTTCGCAGCGCTTGACGCCTGCCGCTCAGCACCGATCAGTTGATGCTGGGGAGAGCGCCAATGATGTCGGTCTCGGGGGGGTTTACGCCGCGACCCGGGTTTGCTGAGATTGTTGGTCACTGGTGAAATGACCACACACCAAGAATCCGCCCTGCGCGAAGAGAGCCACTTGGACCGCCACGATGACGACGGTGTCGGAGCTATCCGGGACTGGGGAGCCGGCTACGTCGATCGCCACCCGGTCGCGTCGCTGCGGACGGTCGGCGATCAATTCGTGCTGGGTGTGCGCACCATCAAATACTTCTTCATCGATCTGTGCACCGGCCGGTTCCAATGGCAGGAATTCGTTCGGCAGGGCGCATTCATGGCCGGCACCGCGGTGCTGCCCACGATCCTGGTTTCCCTCCCGATCAGCGTCACCTTGTCCATCCAATTCGCCCTGCTCGCCGGCCAGGTGGGTGCCACCTCACTGGCCGGCGCCGCCAGCGGGCTTGCGGTAATTCGGCAGGGCGCCTCGCTGGTGGCCGCGGTGCTGATGGCGGCCGCGGTCGGGTCTGCGATCACCGCTGACCTGGGTTCACGCACCATGCGCGAAGAAACCGATGCCATGGAAGTGATGGGCGTGTCTGTGATCCGGCGACTGGTGGTGCCGCGCTTTGCCGCCGCCATCATGATCGGCGTCGCACTGACCGGCGTCGTGTGCTTCGTCGGGTTCTTCGCCAGCTACCTGTTCAACGTGTATTTTCAGGACGGCGCCCCAGGCAGTTTCGTGTCGACGTTCGCGTCCTTCGCCACCCCCGGCGATATGATCCTGGCACTGCTGAAAGCTGTCATCTTCGGTGCCATCGTCGCCATCGTCTCGAGCCAGAAAGGCCTGTCCACCAAGGGCGGTCCCACCGGAGTGGCCAACTCGGTGAACGCGGCGGTGGTCGAATCGATCCTGTTGCTGATGATCGTCAACGTCGCAATCAGCCAGCTGTACATCATGCTGTCGCCCCGGACGGGGCTGTGAAGTGACGACGTCCCCCTACCTACCGCTGGCACCGCTGAGCACCCGACTGCTCGGCGTCTACCGCAGATCGACCAAACCGGTCACCCGGCTGGGGCACATGCTGGTTTTCTTCGTTCGCGCCCTCGTCGCCGTCCCGCTCACCCTGCGTCAGTACAACGGCGAGTTTCTGCGACTGTTGTCGAACATCACCTGGGGCAACGGCTCGATCGTGGTGGGCGGCGGAACCGCCGGTGTGGCAGTCGTTCTCGGCGTCACGGTGGGGGCACTCGTAGGCATCGAAGGCTACAACTTCCTGGACCTGCTCGGCCTCGGGCCGGCGACCGGGTTCGTGTCGTCGTTGGTCAACACCCGAGAGCTGGCGCCGCTGATGGCGGCGATGGCTTTCGCAATGCAGGGCGGCTGCCGGTTCACCGCGCAACTGGGGTCGATGCGCATCGCCGAGGAGATCGACGCGATGGAATCGATTGCGATCCGGCCGATTCCGTATCTGGTGACCACCCGGCTGATCGCCTCGGTGATCGCGATGATTCCCTTGTACGCCGCCTGCCTGGCGATCGGCTATCTCACCACCCAGGTGGTCGTACAGATCAGCAGCGGCGGCTCGACCGGCTCCTATCTGCACTACTTCTCGCTGATGCTGGCCGGCCAAGACATTGTCTACTCGCTGTTCAAGGCGATCGTCTTTGTCTGGATTTCCGCCACCATCCAGTGCTACTACGGCTTTTACGCCAGCGGCGGCCCCGAAGGCGTGGGGGTGGCCGCAGGGCACGGCATGCGGGCCAGCATCACCGTCATGATTATCGTCAACATGCTGCTCACCATGGCGTTGTGGGGAGTGGACTCCGGTGCCAGGTTCGGTGGTTGACCGATGCCCAATTCTTTCGACGTCGACGGACGCGGCCCGTCCGACCGGCAGCTGCTCTGCGCCGGGGTGGCGGTTGTCCTGGTCGCAACGCTGCTCACCACCGGGCTGTTGTTCAAGTCCACCGGCCGCCTCGATGACTACGTGCGGGTGGTTGCCGACCTGGTCAACGTGGGTGACGGGCTGCCGCAAAAATCGGACGTCAAGTATCACGGCGTGCTCGTCGGGATGGTCGACGACGTGGTGCCCGCGGCCCACGGGAAGCCGAACTTCGTTCAGATCAACCTCAAACCGCAGTACGCCAAGTCGATTCCGGCGGCGGTCACCGCACGCGTCGTTCCGAGCAACGTGTTCGCGGTGTCGTCGGTCCAGCTCGTCGGTAACGGCCCGGGTTCGACGATTCGGCCGGGCGCCCACATTCAGGAAGACAAAGACCTGCCGACGGTGTTGTTTCAGACCACCGTCAGCAAGCTGCGTGACTTGCTGGCCGCCGCCGGGCGCGGTCGCGACGACAGGTCGGTGGGCATCCTGGCGGCCCTGGGTGCAGCGACCGACCACCGTCGCAGCGCGTTGTTGAACAGCGGGGCGCAGTTGAATCGTGCTCTGGATCAACTCAATTCGATCGTCAGCACCGATACCGGCCCCTCGACGGTGTCGGCGCTCATGGACGCGGCACGCGGACTGCAGACCACCGCACCGGATCTGGTCGACGCGCTGCACGAGGCTGTCGGGCCGATGCAGACGTTTGCCGAAACCCGCGCACAACTGGCCGGCCTGCTCGCCGGTGCCGAATCCACGGTGGGCACTGTGTATCAATCCTTCGACAACCACATGGACCAGCTGATCAGGATCTCCACCGACCTCACCCCTGTGCTGGGGGTGCTGGCGTTGCGTTCCAACAACTTCGTGCCGGCAGTGATCAAGCTGGACAACCTGGCCACCAAATTCCTCCAGGAGGTCTGGGACCCGGTGTTGGGTGTCGGCAACATGCGAGCCCGCATTTCGTTCACCCAGACCTTCGCCTACAGCCGGGCCGACTGCCCGCACTACGGTGAGCTCAAGGGTCCCAGCTGCTTCACCGCGCCGCTGGTTCCGAACAAACCTGCGGTGCCCGATGTGCTGTTGCCGCAGAACTATCACCCGCCCCTGGACCTGGCCCCGCCGCCGGGAACCGTAGTGGGGCCGGACGGCAACCTGGTGGCGGTCGGCCCGCCGCTGATCAACCCGAACCCCAGCCTGGCTGACCCCAATCCGCCTCTGCCACCGTTTATCTCGCCGTCGCCGCCGATACGGACCGGCGCCGATCCCGACATGCCGGACCCGTCGCCGCCCGCGCACGGACCGGTCCCACCGCCGCCGCTGCTGGGTCCGCCGGCACCAGGATCGGTCACCCCGTCCTCGTTCGGCGGCAACGTCGGCCCGGTCGGCAGCGAGTACGAACGAGCCATCCTCGGCGTGATCACCGGTCGGCCGGCCACCGCCGCCACCCAGCTGCTGCTGGGCCCCGTCGCGCGCGGAACAACGGTGTCGTTGGTCCCGCCGAGCGGGGCGGCGAAATGAAATTTCGCGGCCCGCTGATCGGCGTCACCCTCTTCATGGTGATCGCGCTGACCCTGACCTGGCTCGTGTATGTCAGCCTGCGGCGCGACGTCGCCGGCAACACCGCGTCGTATTCGGCGATGTTCACCGACGTGTACGGGCTTCGGGACGGCGACGACGTCCGGATGGCCGGGGTTAGGGTGGGCCGGGTCGAAACGGTCGAGCTGCAAGGCAAACTCGCGAAGGTCTCGTTCGTGGTGCAGACCGACCAGCACCTGTTCGGCAACACCGTCGCCTCGGTGATCTACCAGAACATCGTCGGGCAGCGATACCTCGGACTGTCCCTCGGGCCCGCAGAAGGTCGAGCGGGCAGTCAGTCACCACTATTGGCACCGGGCAGCACCATCCCCCTCGATCGCACCGAACCGTCGTTTGATGTCACCGCCCTGCTCAACGGCTACGAGCCGTTGTTCAGCCTGCTGAACCCGCGCGACGCCGACAACCTCACCAAAGGCGTCCTGGAATCGTTGCAGGGCGACACCTCCTCACTTGCCACCCTGATCAGTCAAACATCCACGCTGACTGAGACTTTCGCCGGTAGGGACCAGGCCCTCGGGGATGTCATCACCAACCTGAACAAGGTGGTGGCCAACCTCGCCGCGCAGGACGTCAATCTTGACGGCGTCATCACCCAGACCCGCGACGTCATCGGCGCTCTCAACCAGCGGCGTCCCGAGCTGGTGGCCGCGATGGGTTCGTCGTCGCGAATGACGCAGAACCTGGCGCGAATCGCGCGCGAAGACTACCCGGCGCTACGCGAATTCATCGACCGCAGACCAGGAGTCACCCGACACCTGCTCGACGTCGAACCACAGGTGGCCTTCTTCGGCGACAATATCCCGCTGTTGCTGAAGGGCTTGACCCGCATCGGAAATCAGGGCGCCTACGGCAACGCCTACCTGTGCGACGTGAACGTGTTCGGGTTCTTCCCCGGACTCAATGACGTGGTGCCGATCATCGTCAATGCCGCCACACCGGGTAATAGAGCGATGCACACACCCCGATGCAGGAATGTCGGCAATGGGTGATTTGTCAGGACGGCAACGAATTGCGGAGCTGCGCAAGCGTCCGCTGGAGAGCTTCAGCAAGTCCTGGTTGGGCTCCATCGCCGTCGCAGTGGTGGCAGTGCTGATCGGCACCCTGCTCACAGTTCATGCGCTCGGCGCCGGTTACCGCCATTTCACGGCCGAACTCTTG
Source organism: Mycobacterium sp. IDUB_28 (assembly GCF_055419285.1). Taxonomy (NCBI): domain Bacteria; kingdom Bacillati; phylum Actinomycetota; class Actinomycetes; order Mycobacteriales; family Mycobacteriaceae; genus Mycobacterium; species Mycobacterium sp. IDUB_28. The sequence goes on from NZ_JBVAXK010000025.1 coordinate 16,672, forward strand.
CAGGCGGCGTCGTTGCGGCCCGGCAACCCCATCACTGTGGCCGGCATTCCGGTCGGCGAGGTGACCAGTATGAAGCTGGTCGGTGATCACGTCGAGGCCGGTCTGAAGATCAAAGATGATGTGGCGCTCGGTAAGGACTCCAAGGCCTCGATCAGAGTGACGACCATCCTGGGTTCGCGGTACCTGGCGGTGGAACCTGACGGCCAGGGGTCGCTTCCCAACGGGACGTTCGATCTGGCGCACACCGCAGTTCCCTATGACCTGCAGGCCGCATTACAAGATGCCACAACAACTTTCGAACAGGTGGACTCGGACAGGTTCGCACAGTCGTTGGCGGTGCTCGGCAAGCAACTCGAGGGGCTGCCCGCGGTCGTACCGCAGGCGATGGCCAACATCGATTCGTTGTCGTCGATCATCGCCCAGCGTCGCGACCAACTCGGTCAACTGCTCAAGAGCACCGAACAGGTCACCAACACGCTGCGCGGTCAGCAGGCGAACCTCGGCAACGTGGTCACCCAGGCGCAAGAGCTGCTGAGCCAGTTCGTGGCGCGACGCGCCGTCTTTCACGCCCTGATGCAGTCGCTCACCAATATCGTCGACACGCTGAATCAGCTTGTGGTCAATGATCGTTCGGGGCTGGAGACGTTGCTGAAGGATATGCACGATTTCACCGGGATGATGGCCCAGCACGACGATCTGCTGCGCAGCATGCTGCAGGTCACGCCGGTGTTCGTCCGTGAGGCCGCCAATCTGACCGGGGATGCCAACGCCGTCAGCTTCAACGCTCCGAACGCACTGCTGATCGATTCGTGGATGTGCGCACTCAGTGGGCGCGCCCAGCAGTTCGGGCTGATCCCCTACTTCAAGGACTGCAAGTGAGGCGCCGGGTCGTCACATTCGTCGCCATCGTGGCGACGGTGATCACCGTGATCGGCCTCGGGTGGTACTTCACCGGCAAACCCGGACCGATCACGGTGACAGCCCAATTCGACAGTGCTTCAGGTCTGTACGAGGGCAACGTGGTGGCGGTGCTCGGCATGCCGGTCGGCAAGGTCACCAAAATCATCCCCAAGGGTGGCTACGTCGAAGTCCAGTTCACCGTCGACCGGGACGTCAAAGTCCCTGCCGATGTTCAAGCCGTGACGGTGTCGACATCGATTCTCACCGACCGCCAGATCGAGCTGACCCCGCCCTATCGCGGCGGTTCGGTGTTGGCCAACCATGACACCATCGGCCTGACCCGCACCAGGACACCGGTCGAATTCAGCCGGGTGCTCGCCGTCCTCAACAAGGTGACCAGGTCGCTGCAGGGTGACGGTCACGGCGGCGGCCCGATCGCCGACGTGATCAACGGCGGCGCCGAAGTCGTCAACGGCAACGGCGGCAAAATCAAAGGGGCACTTGACGAACTGTCCAAGGCGCTGCGGCTCAGTAGCGACGGCGGCGCCCAGACCCGCGCGCAGATCACCACCATCATCAAGAACCTCAGTTCACTGTTCGAGGCCGCCGCCGCCAATGACGGCAAGCTGCGCGAATTCGCCGCGACCATCCACCAGCTCACCCAGATCCTGGCCGACGAGGACATCGGCGGCGGCAGCACCGGAAGAATGCTCGACCAACTGATGCAGCGGGCCAATGAGCTGCTCGATGCCAACCGCGACAACATCAGCCAGGCCCTGCGCAACGGCAACACCCTGGCCAAGACGTTGGTCGACGAGCGGCGCGGTCTGGCCGAGACACTGGACGTCGCTCCGCTGCTGGCGGACAACGCCTACAACATGGTGGACCGCCAGAACGGTGCCGTGCGAGCGCACTTCCTCACCGACCGAATGATTTTCGACAGTCAGCTGACCAAAGAGATCTGCAATCTGATGGGTCTCCGGCAACTCGGCTGCAGCACCGGCACCGCGCAGGACTTCGGGCCCGACTTCGGGTTGACCTACGTGCTGGACGGTCTGGCAGCGATGGGCCAGCGATGAGCAGCGGCCGCGCCAAAGCAGCCGCTGCCCTCACCGCGGTGGGCATCGTCAGTTCCGGGTGCGCCACCAACGGCCTTGCCAGCCTGCCACTTCCGGCCCCGGGAATGGGTTCCGGCGGTTATCTGCTGACCGCGGTGTTCTCCAACGCGCTGAACCTGCCGATGAATGCGAAGGTGAAACTCGCCGGGGCCGATGTGGGCCAGGTCGAGTCGATGGTCGCGCGCAACTACACCGCGGTCACCACGCTGCGCATCCGCGATGGGGTGCTGCTGCCGAAAGGCAGCACCGCCGAATTACGCACCGCCACGCCGCTGGGCGATGTGTTCGTGTCCGTGCGGCCGCCGGCTGAACCCGACTCGGCCCTGCTGACCAACGGCGACACCATCGGTCTGGAGTCGACCGCGGCGGCAGCGACCGTCGAGTCGGTGCTGAGCTCGGCCGCCATCCTGGTGAACGGTGGCGCGGTACGCAACTTCACCAACATCATCAACGGGTTCGGCAAAGCCACCGGTGATCAGGGCCACGCGTTCGGTGAGTTGATCCGAAAATCTAACCAACTTCTGAGCACGATGGACGCCCGGTCCGGCCAGATCTCCAGTGCACTGACCGAAATGTCGAATCTCAGTGCGCAACTCGACGCCAAGAATCAGGAGCTGAGCGAACTGATGGCGGCGGCCAACCCGGCCATGAGCGCCCTGTCCGCGAACACGACCGACCTGACCAACCTGGTCGTGCGACTCGGCGACACCAGCCGGCTGTTGTCCAGGTTCCCGTCGCTGGGCGGAACCGACACCAGTGGCCGCAGCGTGATCCGCGACCTGAACACCATCGCCGCGGCTGCCAACGACGTCGCAGTCAGCCCCGACACCAGCTGGCTGGCGTTGAACCGGCTGTTGCCGGTGTTGATCAAATCGACTGCCGGAAGCGCGATTTCAGTGCATGTGGGTGTCGACCAGTTGGTGCTGGGAGCGATACCCGACATCGGCTTCCCAGGCGACCGCGGTCTGCACGGCCCGACCCGGTTCACCTGGAATGAGTTCGTCGGCACGCTGAAGTACACCCTGTTCCGGTTGCAGGAACGAGTAGTCGGCCGCGGGCCGGAGGCCGTGCAGGTACCGGTGGTCCCCGATCCGAACGTCCCGGGCGGATTGCTGGTCGGCCCCACGCCGGGCACGTCGCACGCCCCGCCCGCACCGGAGCTGCCCGGTCTGCTATCGCCAGGACCACAACCGTGATCGGCTCCGCGGCAGAGACTTTGGTGCGGCTGGTGCGTGCCGGCCACCGCAGACAGGTCTGGTTGTCGGTGGCCGGGCTGGTGCTGACCCTGGTAGTTGCGACCGCGTATCTGCTGATCGGTGCGCTGCGGGTGAAGCCGTTCGCGTCGTCTTACCGGGTCACCGTGCAGTTGCCGGAATCCGGTGGGCTGCTGCCGAATCAGGATGTCTCGCTGCGCGGGGTGCGGATCGGTCGCGTCGAGTCGTTGCAGCTCACCGACCAGGGTGTGAATGCGATCGCCAGCATCGACAGCACGGTGCGGGTCCCGGCGTCGGCGGTGGCGCACGTGTCGGCCCTGTCCCCCGCCGGTGAGCAGTACATCGACTTCCAGGCGGAGTCCGACGCCGGACCATACCTGCACGACGGCAGCTTGATCGGTCTCGGCCACGCCACCGTCCCGGTCAGTCTGGCGAAGCTGCTCGGTGATGCCGACGGCCTGCTGGCCCAAGCCGATCCACGCAAGATCGAGCTGATCAAGCGGGAACTCAGCATGAGTAAGGAGGGACCGGGCAAGCTCGCGGCCCTCTCTGCCAACCTGGGTTGAGGCACCCGCCCCCTGACAATTAGTGACCCGAGGGCGGGGATGGAGAGACTCCC
>NZ_JBVAXK010000026.1:0-14999 GCF_055419285.1 Mycobacterium sp. IDUB_28
GGAACGAGCGGAATTGCATCCACCGCAACATAATTGCGCGAATCGAGGTCAGCATAATGCTTGGTGAGTTGCGCTCCAACACTGCATCGGTTGCTCATCACCGAGCCGCTACCAGGCAACTTATACCTGGCGCATCATTGTTGTATCTGTTACAACAGAGATGTGGACGGTCAGTTGCCGGGCTCAGCGGCTCCGTCGTTGAACTCCGAGGTCCTTCTGTTGGACTCAGAAGCTACGGTGTTCCGTGCGATGTTGTCAGGTTGGGCTGATCAGCAGCGCGCTCGCGTGTGCAGGACGGCGACCATTGAAGCACGTGCGAGTGTGGTGAGCCGCTTCGCGGAGTTCACCGGAACGTATCCCTGGCAGTGGCGAGCCGACGACGCCGACGCGTTTTTCTCTCATCTGCTGTCGGGCACCGCACCGAAGTCTGATTCGACGGTGCGGGGATATCAAAACGCGTTGCGGCTGTTCTGCGGCTTCCTCACTGATCAGCGATATGGGTGGACATCGTTGTGCGCGGAGCGATTCGGGCAGACTCCCGCGCAAATTCTGCATGACTGGAACACGGTGAGCCACGTCAACGAGTTCGAGGGACGGTCGGGACGGCGCCCGCTGAGCTATGACGAGGTTCAAGAACTCTTCGATGCCGCTGACGGGTTGGTCGATCGGGCGCGACGTCACCATCGCAAGGGAGCATTATCGGCGTTGCGGGACTCAACGTTGCTGAAGGCCGTTTACGCCTATGGGCTACGTCGACAAGAAGCGGTGGGACTAGACCTCGTGGATCTCAGGTCGAACCCGAAGGTACCGTCCTACGGTCGCTTTGGCGGCGTGTTCGTACGATTCGGCAAGGCGACGCGAGGTAGTTCGCCGAAGCGGCGCGTCGTGCTGACGGTGCCAGAAATGGATTGGATCGTGACAGTCCTGGCCTGCTATCTGGATGAAGTTCGTCCGTGTTTTCGACCAGGCCGCCATCCCGCGTTGTGGGTGACCGAACGCTGCGGGCGACTGTCGAAACGCGCCGCCAATGAGGCCTTTACGGCGGCGCGCGATGCAGCGGGCTTGCCCGGGGACCTCGACTTGCACTCGCTGCGCCATTCCTACGTCACCCATCTGACCGAGTTCGATTACCCAGAACGCTTCGTGCAAGACCAGGTCGGACATTCCTACGCCAGCACTACGGCGATTTACAGTCACGTCTCCGATGAGTACCGCAACCGATTGCTTCGTGACGCGCTCACCAAACGCGGCATTGCTGTCAGGCAGGAACGGCAGTGATCAAGAAAATGGGCTATCAGTGGCGACTGCGTGCGCTGATGGCGCAGCGTGAGCTCTACCAAACAACCGACCTGGTTCCGCTATTGGCCGAACGTGGTGTAGTCCTGTCGAGGGAGCAGGTATTTCGCCTGGTTACTTCGCCTCCCCAACGGCTCTCCATGGATGTTCTCGCGGCGCTGTGCGACATCTTTGAATGCTCGCCCAACGACCTGATCGAAATCGAGACCGTCAATCAACCGGTCAAGAAGGTCGCGGGCGGCCAACCGCGAACACTGCCGACGGTGCGACGCACCACCGTGCGTCGCCCGGATCACAACTCATGAAAGGGTCCGCGAACTTCAACCCCGACGCGTGGCACCGGGTAGGCACTCACCTGGTCCACGCGCTTCCCGAGCTATCGGTTGCAGATGCCAACCGCCTCCTTCAAGATGCTCGAATAGACCGCCCCAAAACGCTGAACCAGGTCGACGCATATCTGGCCACTCATGGTGATGCGGTGCTCCACCCCGACGCGTCCTGCCCACGTGGGCTCATACGCCTGACGCGTGTGCTGCTGGCGGATGGCCGCACCTCGGTAGAGCCACCCGCCTGCACAAACTGTCAACAGCGTGCACCATTGACCGCGAGTGGTCCCACCGGTCGCATTTGCAGCCGCTGCCGAGATCGCAGTGAGCCGTTCACGTGCGCGCGATGCGCAAAGGCCTCTGTCAGCAGACGGGTCAAGCTTCTCGACGGGCTCGTTTGCACCAACTGTTACAGCCGAGACCCGTTGTCACGCAAACACTGCAGCAAGTGCGGACGGCTCGGTCGGCGAGCACGCCGACTCGCTGACGGCGGGGTGCTCTGTCCCACCTGCGCGCCGCCGCGCGTCGACATCTGTTGCAGATGCGGACAGCGTCGCCGCGCCCCGTACGTGACATCGGAAGGACGCATCTGCACTACCTGCTACGCCAGAGCCAACACGGTATGGGTATGCGGATTATGTGGGGTCACCCGGCGACGACAGAGCGGCAGTGTCCTGGGCCCGCACTTGTGCAGCACCTGCCGCGCTATCACGACGGCAACCTTTACCGGGATACGCTCATCACACTCGAAGTCGACCTGCGCGTTCTGCCAACAACGACGCAAAGTAGGACGCCATTGGCCGGCTGGACCCGTCTGCACGCCGTGCGTGCATAAAGCGAAAATGTACCCGTCACAATGCGCGTCCTGCGGCCGGCAGGCGGTTCTAATCGGATTTGACTCCAACGGCCGCCGGGTCTGCGGTCCGTGTTGTGGCTGCAAGCTTGATTACCGCTGCACCACTTGTGGCCAGCCGGGTATCCGCGCGTATAACCAATGCAGCCGCTGCCACACGGCCGAACTGCTGCGCAACGCCATGGCCGGGCCCGATGGTGCCATCCCGGGCCAACTAAAACCATTGGCGGATGCCCTTGCCAACGCCAATGATCCGCGCAGCGTAGCGGTTTGGCTCGGCAAGAGCGCCGCTGCCGAGCTCCTCACGAACCTGGCGTCGACCGGAACGACCATCACTCACGATGCACTCGACCAGCTCAGACCCGGCAGACACGTCAACTACGTACGTGAAATCCTGGTTCGCACAGAAATATTGCCGCCACGCAATGAATACCTCGAGCGGATCGAGCCATGGCTCAATCGATACCTCGCCAACCACGCCACCGAGCGCGCACAACTTGTCCGCAGCTACGCGATCTGGTACCTCCTGCACCGAGCCCGCCGAGCCAAACAACCACTAAGCATCGCCGGCGCGGCACGCATTCGCCGCCAGGTCTGTGTCGCATCGGAGTTCCTTGCCTGGCTCGAGACCCGCCGACGCACCCTTGCAACCATGAACCAGGCTGACATTGACACCTGGTTGGCACACGGCACCTGGCGACACCGAGAGGTCCGGCCCTTCCTGCGCTGGACCAACCAACGCCGCATCACTCACGGCGCCTCCGCCCCGGCTGTCCACCCCAGCCCGCCCTCAGTATTCATCGAGGAAGCCGAACACCTTGAGCAACTCCACCGATGCCTCAACGACGACACCATTGACATCGACCTTCGCGCCGGCGGTGCGCTCATCCTGCTGTACGGGATCAACACCAGCCGGGTACTTAGGCTGCGGCAGAACCAAATACACGTACAGGACGGCCACACCTACCTCACCCTGCGCGATCACCACATGGTCTTGCCTCCCAAACTCGCCCAACTGCTCGCTCAACTACCTCGTCCAACCCGGCGCTCCACCTTGCCTGAATCCTCGACAGCCGACCGGCTCCTGTTCCCCGGCCGCACCCCCGACCGCCCGGTCGACTCCGGCGGCTTCGGGAAGCGACTCAAAGACAGCGGCCTCACGATCCGAGGCGGCCGCAATACGGGCCTGATCGGGATGGCGGCAGACCTACCCGCCGCCGTCCTATCCGACCTGCTCGCCATCGATACCGTTACCGCCATGCGTTGGGCGGGGTATGCCAAACGCGACTGGAACGGCTTCGTCGCGGTACGTCGTACCGACGATCAACAGAGGACACTCGGATGAATACGGCGGCGCTCGGGAATGGACGGAGTTTCGGTTCGTGATGTTGACCGACCTGCGCAACCTAGGCGTGGGGCGAGTGTTCTCCTGGCCTGCGTCGACCACAGCGGACTAACCCATTGTGATCGGTCAGGTATGCGTGGCCGCCATCGACAGGCAATGCGGCAGTGGACGGGTGGCGCGTCATGCAGGCCAGGGATGATTCGACCCGCCAATATGGACACTGTGAGCGCAGTCACCCAACCCCGCGAGATAGGCCATGCCCGATGCGCGTGGCCGGCATTTGTGGACGAGAGTAACGCGAAGGCGATGACGATCGGGATTGGTGAGAGTCCGACTGATAGAGAAGGTACGGTCAGTCGGGCGACCAGCGTACTCAAACCCATCGACGCAGCAGCGCCTTTCGGATCGATTGCCGGGATCAACTGAATGCCTCTGCCGTTGTGGCGGCTAGCCGAAGTCCTCAGCGTCTATCCTTCCCCAAGGTCATCGGCACCGCTGTAGCAGCGCAAAGGTGTTTGGACGCGATCGTCGGTCAGTTTGCCTGTGAGTGAACGTCTTCCCATTCAGCGCGCCAGTCGCGTTCTTCGTTTTGTTTGTCGTGGTGCAGCTTTGGCGATGGCTGACTGAGGTGTATGGCGGGGTGGGGCATGGTGAAGAAATCGCCGCTCCCGAGGGCTGATTCGCCGTTGCCTGTGTCGATGTAGCAGTACCCCTCGCCGGAAAGTTGGGTGTGGGTGTCGGTCTTGCCCAGGTGCCGCAGTGCGTTGGCCGCAGCGGCTTTGGCGCCGTTTTTGGCGAAGATCGCGGCTTTGGGCAGCGGTCTGCCGGACGGGGAGGTGATGGCGGTCGTGTCGCCGATCGCGAAGATGCCGGAGTGCTTGGTCTCCATGGTGGTTGCGTCGACACTGATCCACTCTGAACCGTCCAAGGCCACGGCGGGTTCGTGCGGGGGCACGAACACCAGTAAGTCGAAAGAGGTAGTGACACCGTTCTCGAAGTGGATCTCCTGGTCGTCGGCGTCGATGCGGGCGACGGTATGTTCACCGAAAAACTCGATGTCATGCTCATTGAGCAGGCCGATCAGTTCGGGCCCGGCGAACGGTCCCGCTGACGGCATCGGGTGCTTTTCGGGGCTGTAGACTGAAATCTCTGTAACGTCACGGGATCCGTTGTCGCGCAGTAGATCTGACGCGAGAAGCGACCCTTCGTACGGTGCGACGGGGCACCGGTAGGGTTGCGAGGTCACCAGGAAGACCAGCTTTCCGCCGGAGAATGCCTGCAGTGCTAAGTGAGCTTGCGCGGCCGCCTCGGCGCTGTAGTAGTGCACCGCTGAACCAGAGTCGACTGCGGCGCGCAGTCCGGGGATGTTGTCGATGGCGTTGCGCGCGCCCGTCGCGATAACCAGGGCGTCAAAACCAAGCTCGGTCTTGTCGGCGAGTGTCACGGTTCGTGCCGCCGGGTCGATGGCACGAACCGTCCCAGTGACCCGATGGGCTCCGGCTAATGCCGTGGCGCTGGGTGTGATCGGGACGCTGTCGCGATCACGCCACCCACGCATCACCCACGGAAGGGTGAATCCCAGGAAATGCGAGAAGTCTTCATCGACCACCGTGACGGCGAGATCATCGAGGCTGACACCCGATTCAGCGAGTTCTTTGATGACGCTCAGACCACCGATACCGGCGCCGAGAATGAGTAGTTCTTTTGTCATGCCGTTTCCTTCCGTCTTTCCTGCTCGCCTATCGGATGCGAGTCCTTAATGGCTGCGCTGCGCCGTCGTCGGGGTGACCGCCACACCACTGCGCTGGATCCACCGCCCGTTTGACTGCTGCCACGTGCCGGCCGCATCCCGCCCAGGTCGTCTTGCCGCAAACACGGCAGCGTACGGGGTAACTCACGGCGATGGCCCGTCTCGGACGCTGCTAGTGCGTACGAGGACGGTTGAGTTGGCTGAATTCCGGTGCGCGCACCAACGTGGCAACGGCGTCGAACACAGCCAGCGTCTCGTCGGCGGCGGGAACGGCGGTGAAGACCGGCCCAAAAACGGTGCGGCCATCGATCGTGACCAGAGGACTGCCGCCGGTGTCCCCGAGCGCGTCCTGACTGCGCTGGTGGGACTTTGCGACTGCAGCATCGAGGGAGGAATCGCTCAGTGCTGCCACGCTGACATCTTGGGCACCGACCACCCGCAGGACATAATCGACGAGGTCTTCGTCCAGTGCCGCTGAGTGATCAAAGTACCGCTGGGCGAAGGCGAAGTACGCCTTGCTCATAACGTCGGATCCGAGTTCGTGCTGTAGCGCGGTCATGAGTCGCCCGACTTGTTGTGAGTCGTTCATGCGAGCCTGCTGCGGTGGCGGCAGTTCTTGGCCCGAATTGAGAATGGCGAGATTCATGAATTGCCAATCAATGTCAAATCCAGCCTTCTCGGCGGCGGCGGTCAGCCAACGAGCCGTTTTCCAGGAAAACGGACACACCGGGTCCAGCCATAGAGTGACCGTGTTCGTGCTCCGATCGGGTACCTGTATCTCGGTCAATGTTGCTCCCTCCTAGGACTTCCATTTCGCACTGATCCGTCTATTGCGGCGCTTAACGTCCCCTCGCCCTCAAGGCCATTGCCTAGCGCTTTCCGTGTGCGCGGGAAGTCAGCCCGCGGATCTCCACCTACGTCGGCGCGACCCCCTTGACGGCGACCCGATCTGCGCTTCGTCCTACGCGGCACCTCGGTGTTCACCGAGAAAAGGTGACAGTAGGTCGATTTTGCTCTCGCGCGGTCGTCATATGCTCGGGTCACGGCTATCTTCGCCTAGTTAGAGGGCTAATCACGGCTACCTACTAAATACCATACCCCCTAGTGTATCGGGCCGATCGGCGAGTGCTCGTTGACGGCATTGATTGGAGCGGCCGGCGCCTAGCGCAACGCCACGGTGGGCCGCGATGGCGGGCGGGCTCGGGTGCAGCGGTCCTGAATTGCATGGGAGAACTCGACGAGTCGCTTTGGATGCGACAGGTGTCAGCCTCGGCCTCAGGGGCAACATCTCGGCGTTTGGGACCGGTCTTGATGCGGTGTTCCGTCAATGACTATGCGCTGCAAGCGTTTCAGGCTATCGCTTTCCCGGGGGTGCACGAAGGGGTTCGGTCAGATGAATCGCCTTCGCGCGCGGGGCTAAGCCGGGGTGAGCGAACGCCTGCGGTATGCCGATGCGTCGCGTTCCGGTGTCTGGGTTACCGTGGGGGCGGGTCACCGGCGGCGGTGACTGCAGCCGATACCGGTCAGCCGCCGCTGTGCTGATGGGCGGGTCTGACGGGTGTGATCGGTATCCAGTGGCTGTTGCCGTCTCGGCCCTGTGTCGCCTGCGAAAGGGTATGCAATGCGTGACGAAGATGGACCTGCCGTGCGGTTGATCACGCGGGAGTTGTCGCCGGCTCTGGTGGTGCTGCCGCTGCGGCTCGTTGTCGGCTGGACGTATTTTTCTGCCTTTTGGCGCCGGGTGGTACTGGCCGACAAGCTAGATCCGCACTCGGTCGGTTATGTTGGCGAGAAGTTCAATAATTTCCTGCCTCAGGCAATGGTGATCAAGCCGGTTATCCATTGGCTGGTCATGCATCCCGACATCCTCAAGTGGTCCATGATCGGCTTCACGATGATGGAATCAGTGGTCGGTTTGTGTCTCATGGTTGGGCTTTTCACGAGGGCGGCGAGCGTGAGCGCTCTACTTCTAGCGCTGGGAATTCTGCTGGGCGCCGGATGGTTGGGGACGACCTGCCTGGATGAATGGCAGATCGGAATTCTGGGACTGGCGTCCGGATCGGCGCTGTTTTTCAGCGGTGGTGGCCTCTATTCGATCGACGCGGTGTTGCGGCACAAGAATCTTCGACTCACACGAAGCCGATGGTTCACCCGGCTGGGCTCCGGAGAGATGACCATTGGTAAATCGGCCGTCATCGCTGTCGCAGCGGTAGTGTTCGCCGTGGCGCTGATCACCAACCAATACTTTCACGGCGGCGTGTACGGGCCCTTGCGCAACAAATCGGTCAAGCCTGTGGTCGAGATCTCTGAGGCGATTATGGCGCAGGATTCTTTGCGGTTCACTGTTTATCGAACCGAGGGCGTCGATGTGTACGGCTCATTTTTGGTTAGTGTCGCTATCCTCGACGGTGATAAGACAATCTACAAAATTGCTGGACCTCAGTTGAGTGAACTTCCCGCCAACAACATCGTCAACTATCACGTGGCGAAGGTTCGAACGGGAACGTGCGGCCTCGTCATACCCTTGGGCGCCAAGGCGCAGATACTGATGAAGACCGGCAGCATAGCTGCCGACCCGAACCACCATTACACGCTACTGCTCACCGACGTCAGCGGCGTCCGCTGGCAACAGCAGATCACGGACAGTTTCTAACTTCGTTCGAACGCGATTGCGTTCGGCTACCGGTGCCCGTGGACGCGACTGCGCCTGAAACGGGAACCGAGGAAAACATCGCGCCTCACCACTTATGTCTTCTGCTTGCGTTTGGCGCGAACACCAGAACTGGTCGTCAGTACCGGCCGATGGTTACAGGCTGCCCCGCCCCTGCAGTTCGTTGCAAGTGGCGGCGTAGGCACTGAGACGTTAACTGCGCACTTCGACATCGTCGATGCGGGTCACATCGTGGCCCTCGTGGCCGTGAGCGCGGCCTACATGGGATTCGGCGCGCATCCGTTCGACCATGTGCGGGTAATGCAACTCGAACGCCGGGCGCTCTGACCGAATCCGGGGCAATTCGGTGAAGTTGTGCCGCGGCGGCGGGCAGCTGGTCGCCCACTCTAGCGAATTGCCGTAACCCCACGGGTCATCGACTGTCACCACCTCGCCGTAGCGCCAGCTCTTAAAGACATTCCAGACGAACGGAAACATCGACGCGCCCAAGATGAAGGCGCCGATAGTCGAGACGAGGTTGAGTACCTGAAAGTTATCGGTGGGCAGATAGTCGGCGTAGCGACGCGGCATACCCATGTCTCCGAGCCAGTGCTGAACCAGGAACGTGGTGTTGAACCCGATGAACGTTAGCCAGAAGTGCACTTTGCCTAGCCGCTCGTCGAGCAACCGGCCGGTCATTTTCGGGAACCAAAAGTAAGTGCCGGCGTAGGTGGCGAACACGATGGTGCCGAACAGCACGTAGTGGAAGTGGGCGACGACGAAGTAGCTGTCGGTGACGTGGAAATCCAATGGCGGGCTGGCCAGCAGTACACCGGTCAGACCGCCCAGCAGGAAAGTTACCAAGAAGCCGCAGGAGAACAGCATGGGTGTTTCGAACGTCAGCTGACCCTTCCACATCGTGCCGATCCAGTTGAAGAACTTGATTCCGGTCGGCACCGCGATCAGGTACGTCATGAACGAGAAGAAGGGCAGCAGCACCGCGCCGGTGGCGAACATGTGGTGCGCCCACACTGCGACCGACAGCGCCGCGATCGACAACGTGGCATAGACCAGGGTGGTGTAGCCGAAGATCGGCTTGCGCGCGAACACCGGAAAAATCTCTGTGGCGATCCCGAAGAACGGCAAAGCTACGATGTAGACCTCGGGGTGCCCGAAGAACCAGAACAGGTGCTGCCACAACAGAACTCCGCCGTTAGCCGGGTCATAAATGTGTGCACCGAGGTGCCGGTCGGCGGCCAGCCCAAACAACGCCGCCGTCAACAGCGGAAACGCGATCAACACCAGGATGGAGGTCACCAGGATGTTCCAGGTGAAGATCGGCATCCGGAACATCGTCATGCCGGGTGCCCGCATGCACACCACCGTGGTGATCATATTGACCGCCCCGAGGATGGTGCCCAAACCGGCGACAATCAGACCGGCAACCCATAGGTCCCCCCCAACTCCGGGCGAGTGGATGGCGTCGCTGAGCGGGGTGTACGCGGTCCAACCGAACTCGGCCGCGCCCCCCGGAGTGACGAAGCCCGCAATGGCGATCAACGCTCCAAATAAGAACAGCCAAAACGAAAAAGCGTTGAGCCGTGGGAAGGCGACGTCCGGCGCACCGATCTGCAGCGGCAGCACCAGGTTGGCAAACCCAAACACGATCGGAGTCGCATAGAGCAACAGCATGATCGTCCCATGCATGGTGAACAACTGGTTGTACTGCTCATTTGATAGGAACTGCAGGCCGGGGGCGGCCAGCTCCGCGCGCATCAGCAACGCCAGCAGCCCGCCGAGGAAGAACATGCCGAAGCAGGTAACGACATACATAATGCCGATCAGCTTGTGATCGGTCGTCGTGATCAGCTTGTAGACCAAGTTCCCCTTGGGCCCCAGTCGTGCGGGGTAGGGTCGACTGGCGACCAACGGGGGCGTTCGGGGTTCTGCAATAGACATGGCGATCAAGATTCCCTGGCTCATCGGCCCCAAACATCTGGCCGCACTGTCAAAACGTCACGAGAAGTCGTCCCGAACCATTTCCGTGATTGGCGGTGCGCGTCGACGAAACCGGTGACCAGGACTGCTTCCTTATGCCGCCGACGCTATTATGACTGTATACCCCGGCGGGTACCGTGACGCAATGCAACGGAAGCGAGAGGAATTCCTCCGTGACCGATGGACAGGACACCCGCATCAGGACTCAAATCCGCGGCGCCGCATCCGCTGCTTCCACGAGGACGTTGGCGGTATCGCCGGGATCAGTTAGGACGACCATCTTGCAGGCTTGAGGCCTAGTTCGGCGAGAAGATGGAAAGTCATCTGATCCTGGGTGCCTGCAATCCCCGTTGGCGGGCCTCAGCTTGTCGATGCACCGATGGGAAGTCTTGTCTACTAAGACGATCGCGGGATGTAATGAGCCATATGCGCGGCGGGTGGATTCCCACGGACTGAATATGTGATACGCGATCCCGGCTTGGATGCGGTCACATTTGTGAGCAGCAATTTGTTGATTTGTTGCTGACTTCATCTCCATGTGTCACGATGTACCCGTACCCGTACCCGTACCCGTACCCGTACCCGTACCCGCGAGCCGGTGAGTACCAGGCAAGGCCGATCCGCGCATACTCAGCCACAGGACGGGGTGCGTGCGCGGGGCGCTCCGTCGGGTGCAGTGCGTCCGCGACTCGTGAGCCGGTAACGCTCCGATTGCCGCGCACCGCGTTGGCCGACAAGTGAAGGGATTGCGCTTCTTGCTGAAATCTCTGAGGAAGCTGTGGGTGCCGCTGATTGTCCTGATTGCGTTGACTATTGGCGGGGTGTCGGTTGATCGGCTGCGCGGAGTGTTTGGCTCGGATGAGATCTTTTCTGCTACTGCCAGCAGCGCCGGACCGCTCGAAGCCTCGCATGTCAAACAGGTGGTATACGAGGTGTACGGACCTGGTGGAACTGCGGGAAGCATCAGCTATCTGAATAGGGACGCCCAGCCGAAACAAGCGTCGTTCACGGGTTTGCCGTGGTCATTTACGGTCACGACGACAGTGCCTGCGGTGATCGCTAGTTTGGTGGCTCAAGGCGATGGCGACGAAATCGGTTGCCGCATCACTGTCGACGGTGTCGTCAAGGACGAGCAATCTTCGACTGGACACCACGCGCAAACCTCCTGTTTGGTCAAGGCCGCGTGAGCACCGACACCGAGGGCCGTCCGGCATTCATGCGGTTCGTGCGGGCATTCGCCGTGCCGATACTGATCGCGTGGCTGCTGCTGACCGTCGCCTTGAATGTGCTTGTGCCGCCAATTGAGTCGGTGGCACGAAACCATGCGGTGACCATGTCCCCCCAAGACGCGCCCGCGATGATCGCCGCGAAACGTATTGGCGCGCAGTTCCACGAGTCGAATTCCGACAGCATCGCCATGATCGTCCTGGAAAGCGATCAACAACTCGGTGAGGCGGCGCATCGGTACTACGAGCGACTGGTCAATAGGCTGCGAGCCGACTCCAAGCACGTGCAGCACGTGCAGAACGTGTGGGGAGATCCGCTCACGGCCGCGGGCGTGCAGAGTCGCGACGGCAAAGCGGCTTACGTTCAAGTCAATCTCGCCGGTAACCAGGGCAGCACGTTGGGCAACGAATCCGTCAAAGCGGCACGGGAGATCATCGATGCGTCCCGGCCTCCGAGTGGTCTCAAGGTGTACCTCACTGGTCCAGCAGCGCTGAGTACGGACATGAATGAAGCCGCCGACAAGAGCATGCTGACCATGATGGGTGTGACCGGCGTCGTCATCATGATCATGCTGTTCCTGGCCTATCGCTCAGTCAGCACAGTGCTGTTGGTACTGCTCATGGTCGGTTTCGAGATGGGCACGGCCAGAGGGCTCGTCGCGCTCCTGGGCAACTACGATCTGTTGGGGTTTTCGACGTTCGTCGTGGCCATGCTGTCCTCGCTGGCGATCGCGGCGGGAACCGACTACGCCATCTTCCTGATCGGCCGTTATCAGGAGGCCCGCCAGGCCGGGCAGGATCGAGAAGCCGCCTACTACGCGATGTTCCGCGGGACCTGGCATATCATCCTGGGCTCGGGGCTCACGATCGCCGGGGCCACCTTCTGCCTACACCTGGCGCGACTCTCGTACTTCAAAGCACTCGGCATCCCGTCAGCCCTCGGACTGCTCGTCGTCGTCGTGGGAGCGCTCACCGCCGCGCCGGCCGTCGTCGCAGTGGCCGGCCGTTTCGGTTGGCTCGACCCCAAGCGGGCGGTGAAAGTCAGCGGCTGGCGGCGGATCGGGACCGCCACGGTGCGCTGGCCGGCCCCGGTGTTCGCCGCGTCACTGGTCATCGCCGTGGTCGGCATTTTGATCATGCCGAGCATGAAAATCAGCTACAACGACCGCTTCTATATCCCGGACACGCTGCCCTCCAGCGTCGGATATGCAGCCGCAGAGCGCCATTTCAGCGCCGCAACAATGAATCCCGACATACTGATGGTCGAAAGCGATCACGACATGCGCACCACCGGCGACATGATCATCCTGGACCGGATCGCCAAGGAAGTGTTCCGCTCACCGGGTATCGCCATGGTGCAAAGCATCACCCGACCCCTCGGTGGTCCCGTCCAGCACACGTCGATACCGTTCCAGATCAGCGCTCAATCAATTCCCATCCGCGAGAACCTGCAATTCATGCGCGACCGGGCCGCCGACATGCTCACCATGGGCGATGATCTCGGCGCCATGGTCACCTCGATGCAGAAAATCTATGCCGTGATGCGCGAGATGGCCACCACAACCCACCACATGCTCGGCGACATGGGTCAGATGAAAGCCACACTCGACGAAATCCGGAATCACCTCGCGGATTTCGACGACGTCGCGCGACCATTCCGGAGCTATCTGTACTTCGAACAGCACTGCTTCAACATCCCTGTCTGCTGGGGAGCCCGATCGGTGTTCGACGCGATCGACGGCGTCGACACATTCAGCAGCAACATGAACGCGTTGTTGAAAGACGTGGGGAATATCGATGCGCTCCTGCCGCAGCTGCTGCAGCAATTCCCGCCGATCATCGCCGTCGCACAATCGATGCGGGGCAGTCTGCTCACCATGCACAGCAGCTTCTCGGGCCTCGTCGAGCAGATCTCGCGGATGACAGACACAGCCAGTGCGATGGGCGAAGCGTTCGACTCCGCCAGAAGCGGCGACTACTTCTACCTGCCGCCGGAAGCCTTCACCAACGCCGATTTCCAGCGCGGCCTTCAGCTCTTCCTGTCACCGGACGGCAAAGCGGCGCGTTTCATCATCACTCACGACACCGACCCCGCCACACCGGCAGGCATCGACTCCGTCATCCCCGAACTCGACGCCGCACACCAAGCCGTTAAGGGAACCGCACTCACCGACGCAAAGTTCTACCTCGCCGGCACCGCCGCCATCTACCGAGACATCCAGTCGGGATCCCAATACGACCTACTGATCGTCGGAATCGCCGCCATGACACTTATTTTCATCGTGATGATAATTATCACCCGCGCCCTCGTGGCCTCACTGGTGATCGTCGGCACCGTCCTGTTGTCGCTGGGTGCCGCATTCGGACTGTCGGTCCTGGTCTGGCAACACCTGTTCGGTCTGGAATTGAACTGGATCGCACCAGTATTCGGCATGATCATCCTGCTCGCGGTCGGTTCGGACTACAACCTGCTCCTCGTGTCACGATTCCAAGAAGAAATCGGCGCAGGACTCAAGACCGGCATCATCCGCTCCATGGGGGAGACCGGAGGAGTCGTCACCGCGGCAGGCCTAGTGTTTGCGTTCACCATGATGTCCATGGTCGCCAGCGACCTGCGCTCAATTGGCCAGGCCGGCAGCACCATCGGCCTCGGTCTGTTGTTCGACACCCTCATCGTGCGCTCCCTGATGACGCCATCAATCGCAGCCCTCCTCGGACGTTGGTTCTGGTGGCCCCAAAGAGTGCGACCCCGACCCGTCAGTCCCTTCTCGTCGGATCATCGAGCGGCGCCACATGGTTCGCGCATTGGCACTAGTCGACAAATCGCCCCAGCAACGACCTAGGCCCATTAAGCGTTGGGGGCGACTTCACAGTGTTACTACACTCAACCTGCTTGTCCTCGCCAGGTCGTAACGCGCAAGGCCATACCCCCCCGGGTAGAATGGGTGATTACGCCGACCCTCATGGAGGACAAGTGATCGACGACATCGACCGTATGAACGATGTGCTCAGTAGATTGCGGCGCGCTCACGGCCAGCTTGGCGGCGTCATCACCATGATCGAGCAAGGGCGCGACTGCAAAGACGTGGTCACGCAACTCGCCGCAGTGTCGCGTGCGCTCGACCGCGCCGGCTTCAAAATCGTCGCCTCGGGTATGCGGCAATGCATCACCAACAAAGGGTCGGGGACTCAACCCCCCCTTACCGAAGACGAACTTGAGAAACTCTTTCTGTCACTGGCCTAGAAATATTCCGACCGGTTGTTTTCAGCCGCCGAGTGCGTATCGTCCTGCAGAGGCGAACTGCGGATTCCTCGGTTCTTGTTTTCGTCACCATCGATAATGGCCTTCGCGTCGTGTCGCGCGAGTGTTCGTAGTGCGGTCTGACAATGTCCAAGCGAAGGACTAGCTGTCGCAGGATAGCCGGCTAGTCAGCGGCGGAGTACCAACCCGACCTCTAGCTTCTGCATTAGGCGCACAATGTTCGCGGTAGAGGAATCGTGTCCTAACTTTCACAACGAATAGCGCACGTCCGGAATACGCGCACTCCGCCAGTA
>NZ_JBVAXK010000027.1:0-12710 GCF_055419285.1 Mycobacterium sp. IDUB_28
AACCCACCCGACCATCCAGAGGAGGACGCTCAGTAAATACCGCGCAACGGTGCCTCATTCAGGTTGACAGGTTCCGCGGCCATCGTGGACGGTGGCACCTTCCTGCTTTCCACCCTCGATTCGGTGCTGCCGCAAACCACCAGTCTGCTCAAGACGAGCCGGGTGGTGTTGACCCTGGCCGCCGACAAGAACGCCGGACTGGCTGCCGCCACTGTGGGTCTCAACCGGACCCTGGCGGGGGTCGCTAGAATGCAGGGCGGGTACCGGCGGCTGACCGAGCAGACACCGCGGACGCTGTCGGCCATCGACAGCCTGTTCACCGACAACTCCGAGACCATGGTGCAGTTGCTGGGCAGCCTGGCCACCGCCGCGCAGTTGCTCTACCTGCGGGTGCCTGCGCTGAACGCGCTGTTTCCCGATTACCGCGGATCCGTGCTCGACGCGGTGGCCAGTGCCTTCCACGACCATGGCGTGTTCGCGACGGCGGAGCTGTATCCGCGGTACGCGTGCAACTACGGCAACCCGACGCATTCACCTTCGGCCGCAGACTATTTCGAACCATTCATGTACACCTACTGCCGCGACGACGACCCCGGGGTCGGTATCCGGGGAGCCAAGAATGCGCCGCGGCCGGCCGGCGACGACACCGCCGGCCCCCCGCCCGGTGCAGACCTGGGCCGGCGAACCGACCCGACGCCGCGGGGCCGCTACACGATTCCCACCCCCTACGGCGGCCCGACCCTACCGATCGAACCCCCGCACTAATCCCGACAGCACGAGGAGACACCGATGACCGCAATTACTGAGAAGACCATCACTCTCGAAAAGATCGCTGCTGCAACGGAAACAGTCGAGGATACCGACATCGACGATTCGGGGACCAAAGACACCGAGTTCGAAGACACCGCCGCGGAGGCGGAAGACGCAGACCAGGCAGACGAGGTAGCCGAGGACGAAGATGACGACAGTGCGCTGCTGAGCAAGAAGTCCAAGAAGAAGAGGGATAAGACCCGCCGGCCGTGGGGCAGCTATCTGCGCCGCGGCATCATGCCGGTGTTGCTTGTTGCCTCCCTTGCAGTTTCGGGCTTCCTGGGGTGGCAGCAGTGGCAACAGCATCAGGCGCAGGTGGCCGGTGAGCAGGCCCAGCAGGCGGCGATCAAGTATGCCGGAGTGCTTACCAGCATCGACTCCAACAACGTCGACGAGAACTTCCGGCAGGTGCTCGACGGCTCGACCGGGGAATTCAAGGACATGTACACCCAGTCCAGCGTGCAGCTGCGGCAACTGCTGATCGACAATAAAGCCACCGCGCACGGGGTGGTGGTGGACTCGGCGATCGCGTCCCGATCCGCGGATAAAGTCGTGGTGTTGGTCTTCATCGACCAGACCGTGGCGAACATGGCGGTGCCCGACCCGCGCATCGACCGCAGCCGCATCAAGATGACGATGGAAAAAGTCGACGGTCGCTGGCGCGCCGCCAAAGTTCAACTGCTGTAGCCGAATCGGAGTGACAAGCTGTGATCAGAAGAATCGTCGCCGCAGCGATGCTGCTCGCGACCGCCGGCAGCTGTTCCGCCCTGCACGTGGCATCCGCGAATGCATCGGCGGAGTCGTTCTGCGGCGAGCTCGGCGGCGGTTGGGACGGGCAGTACTGTCACACCGCGGTCACCTCGGAGCGCAACGCCGTACGCGACATCAAGGTCGCGGTGCCCGTCGACCTCGTCGACAATCAGACGACCGGTCCGGTGATCCGCGACTACCTGCGCACCCTGGTCGGGAATTGGCGACGCGCCAACACAGCCATGGCCGCCGACAGTTATGGCGAGGAGAACTTTCAGGTCTTCCAACACGGCAATCTGCTCAGCACGGTGTTCCACGAGGACTATCACGCCGACGGGCCCAAGCCGAACAACGCCTATCGCACTTTCACCTTCGACATGGCCGGCGGTCGGCGCGTGCAGCTGGCGGACCTGACCAACGGTTCACTCGGCGCAATTGCGGGACCGGCCCAGCCGTTCATCGAGACCGCGCTCAATCAGGCTGCGCCGCCGCATGATCCGGGAACCTACCCGTTCACCGTCGACCGGTGGACCCCGGACAAGGTGTACTCCGGTAGCTACCGCGCCTGGGCGTTGACCCCTGATGAATTGATTCTCTACATGCCCGACTATCCCGTCGGCCATGACGAGCCCATCAACTACTTACCCGGACTGCCGCAGTGGTACATGGATGGCGGCACGGTCGAGGCGCACATTCCGCTGGCCGCGCTCGGCGGCGTATTGCGGGCCTGAGGGTGGCAATCGGTCGCTAAGCGTTGGCGTTGCCGGCGCGCCACTGGTCCCACGGGATGTTCCAGTCGCCCAGGCCCTCGGTACCCGGCAAGATGCCGCCCACGGTGTTGATGACCTCGACGATGTCCCCACGCTTGCTGTGGTCGTAGAACCACACCGCGTTGCTGGGGCTCACATTCAGGCAGCCGTGGCTGGTGTTGGAGTGGCCCTGGGCGCCCACCGACCACGGCGCGGAGTGCACGAAGATTCCGCTGTACGAAATCTGGGTGGCCCAGTCCACGTCGGTGCGATATCCGTTGGGCGAGTTCACCGGAACGCCGTAGGTCGACGAGTCCATGATGATGTGCTTGAACCGGGCGCCGACGGTGTAGATGCCGTTGTTCGTCGGCGTGCTGTCCTTGCCCATCGAGGTCGGCATCGTCTTGACCACTTCACCGTTGATCTTCACCGTGATGGTCTTGGTGCTGTCATCGGCGGTCGCGATCATCTCGTCGCCGATGGTGAAGTGCATCTTGACGTTGTCCTCACCGAACATTCCCTCGCCGAGGTCGACCCCGTAGGTGTTGACAGCGACGTCGACGTTGGTGCCTGGCTTCCAGAAATGTTCTGGGCGCCAACGCACCTCGCGTCTGTTCAGCCAGTAGAAGGCACCCTCGACGGGCGGGTTGGTGGTGATTTTGATGGCTTTCTCGGCGGCGGCCCGGTCAGCGATGTTCTCGTCGAACCGGATCGCTACCGGCTGGCCGACGCCCACTGTCTCACCGTCACTGGGGACCACGTAGGGCATGGTCAGGTGCGCCGGGGAACTGGTCTGGAAAGTCATCTTCCGGTCGGCGACGCCACCAAGTCCGGTCGCTTTGGCATTGAGCGTGTAGCGCCGGTTGTAGCCGAGGTGTTCGCTGGTTTGCCAGTGCAGCCCATCCGGGCTGAGCTGTCCGGCGATCTGCCGGCCGTTCTCATTGATCAGCGTGACCGAAGCCAGCACCCCGTCGGCGACGGCGACAGTCACCGGCGCGTCCACGGTCACCCCTACGGCCCCGTCGGTGACCGACGCGGTGAGCTTGGGGACCAGCAGATCGGCAAACGGTGTGCCCTTGTTCTCGATCACCTTGGCGGCGACCGGCCCGTTGCCGCCGCTGCCGCAGGCGACACCACACACAGCAACCAAGACCATGGCCAGAACCAGCCACGGTCGACGTCTGCGCAAAGGCGCCATCAAGTGACCTTTCAACTTCTGCTCGCTCACGATGGTCGCCGCTGACCTCGGATTCCCGCCGCATTTGCCTGGGTTCGGTCCCCAGCATCTTCCTGGATTGTTTCCAGTATTGTAGTGCCTCCCCGCCACCCACCGAGGCCGTCCGGAGGATTACCTTTGCTGGTGCTGTAGCTCACTGTGAGGGATTTCGCTCTGCGACGCAATGCCTGTTATTGTCGAGAGCCGGTCTCAGACCGAGCACGCGCCGTTAGCTCAGTTGGTAGAGCAGCTGACTCTTAATCAGCGGGTCCGGGGTTCGAAACCCTGACGGCGCACTGGTCAACGGGTTTTCCATACCGCGACTGTACCCATCGGTGTACACATCCGCGCTCCTTCCGAGCTTTCGAGCGCGCCCCCCGCCCACTAGCTCGGCGGCCCAGGAGTCCCACAACTCACCGGCACCAATGCGAACGCATCTCTGGGCGGACACCGGCCGCCGCCCAACCCAGCACGGGAATGCGCCGGGGCCGCGAGCGCCTTCGGCACCGCCGGTTCTGACATAGTCAATGCTCACTCGGTGGCCGCCACTGCACGACACCTAACTCTCCCGGGCGACGGCTCCGGCTGTCGATCTGCTCGGCGTCAGCATTCGCGCCAGGTCGGTGGTGTCAGGAAGCAAAGCCACCAACTTCGGCGGTGCGGTGGCTGCCTCGGTCTCGATGGTGCTTCCAGCGTTCTTGACTTCGGCGGGTGCGATTTGAACGAAGTCACCGCTCATTCGACATCCCCTCTGCGCCTACCCCGAAGCCGGACACAACGGTCCTCCGTCGCTGCCACTCACCGTATAACGATCAAGTTCGGAGGTTGCGTCGCTGTACCCGACGAGCAGGATGAATAACGTCACCAGCAGAACACCTAATACACCAAGCGTCGCAAGAACTTTCAGCCACCAGCGGTGCGCTCCGATTAGGACTAGCACTGACGCGGCAACCAGGCAGACCATGGTGGGGATAACAAATCCGATCGTTGCCCCACCCGTCGCGGTGAGGTTTGGCGCAGGTGGCCAGGGCATGGCGCAGTGATTGCTCTCCAGCTGATGCACCCAGGCGTCAACTCGCCATGCACCCACATACAGAGCCACCAATGAACCGGCAAGCAGTGTCGCGGCAGCAACGAACCACCACCTAGCCCGTTTCACAACAGCGAAATTGCTCATCGCGCTCCCGGCGGGCGAACGACGACCACGGTTTGAGGGTCCTGTTCCTGGAGCCTGATTGGCAACCGGTCTTCCAGGCTGTAGTTGACCGCGCCCGGAGTGTGCTGGGTGTAGAGGACGTCGCCGTTCGGAAGGACGCTCGACACTATTGCTGCATGGTGGCTGACTTCACCGTTGTGCGCGGCGGGGTCACTCCAGTTGAAATAGATGACATCGCCGGGACGAGCCTGCGAGACAGGAACCGGAGCCCCACCGCTATTCACCAGAAAGCTCCGTTGTTCGTCGGCGTTGTACCAGGACTTCGTATACCGGTACTGATCAGCATCGAAATTTCGATCGGTGAAGGGGATATGGACGCTGGGCACATTGGGTATCGGGTTGGCCCAATCCTCTTTACTCCAACGGCCTTCCACTTGTCGTAGACCACCTACCCGCAGCGATTCCGACACGAAGAATGCGCAGTTGTTAGGAAAACGGTCGAGACCCTCGTTCGGGGCGTTGGCGTACGCCCACCTTAAGGCCTCAATAGGGTTGTATCCCGTGCCGTGGTTGGTCAGCTGAGCTTTGACGTCGGCCGGTATGCCGGGCAGATCGAACAACTCCACGGGAGCGGCAAGACGAAGTTGTTGCTGCTGTTGCGGGGTTAGAGCCGCCCACCACTTCCCGACCTCCTCCGGGGGGAGGCCATCTGG
Source organism: Mycobacterium sp. IDUB_28 (assembly GCF_055419285.1). Taxonomy (NCBI): domain Bacteria; kingdom Bacillati; phylum Actinomycetota; class Actinomycetes; order Mycobacteriales; family Mycobacteriaceae; genus Mycobacterium; species Mycobacterium sp. IDUB_28. The sequence continues at coordinate 5,395 of NZ_JBVAXK010000027.1, forward strand.
GAGCTGATCGCGCATCTCTTCAACAGCGTTGCGCACAGCCGTGCTCTGCGCGTTCTGCGCTTGCTCCACGGTGATGTCGTCGGGGTTGAGGCTCACCGCGCTCAAGGCATCGGCACAGAGCTGGTCCGCCTGTGTGGCGGCTTCCACTGCGTCGGCAATCCGTTGCTGATATCTCAGCGCGGTCATGAGATCGCTGACCGGGTCGACACTGGCTTTAGGTGTACCGACTCTACCGTCGTCACTCACCGAGAAACCCTTGCCTGTGGCTTCGGCGACTGCAGCATTCAGCTCGCGCTGGGCGATTTCCACCGCGTCCTGCAAGGTGTCGAGCGGGGTGGTCGCTCCGCGCGCCAGGATGCCCATGTTGGCTGTTCGTCCGGCGAGCTGGACCAGCACGTTGCGTGCCAGGGTGCCGGTGTGGTCGGGCCAGTGTTCTTCAAGCGGCTTGGCACCGTTGGCGTGGATGTGCTCGCGGTACGCTCGGACTGCTTGGCCACTGCCAGGAGGTCATCGGCGGCTGTTTGCCACAGCCCGGGCTGCGCGTCGCGCAACTGCGCGAAGGTGACCACGACCCTCCCCCACGTCGATTGGTCCGGCCGGAACGGTAACAGGATATGTGGGTGCCGGGCTGAGCCGTGAAGAGTTGCGCGAAGGGGATGCGCACTTGACTGACCAAGTTGCGATCTACCTCAGTCGGTCGATGGTGGCGTGCAGGGGGTCCAGCACGCCATCGTTGAGGCCGTGTGCACGGTCGTAGTCGGAGATCGCGTCGGCCAGGCGGTCGAGCCGGTCGTTGAACGCCGCACCGCACACTTCAGAGATCGCATCTGCGAGTTCGTCCGCCGGGACACGAGACACTCGGTCGTCTAGCCACACCTCGGCGCGCAGCCCCGGGTATCGACCCTGACCTCCACCAGACCGCCCTCTGACTTGGCCTCCCCAACCACGCCGTCCAGCAAATTAGCCAAGTCGTCGAGGCCGGCAGAGTCGTCGCTAACCCCTACCATTTTGGCTCCCCCGGTGTCACTGACATTTGTAGAGTACGGAAGCCTGTCGAAGAGTAGACAAGCTTCATGCGGGCGAAAACCGGAACACGTGGCGGTCCTGACGTACTGCGAAATTCGGTGATGCGCGCAGACTGCCAAGTGGTGTCAGTATCCGACAGCAGCAACTCCGTACTGCGCCTGCGCACTGGTATACCCGTCGATGCTCACCAACTGATCGATAAGTCCGCTGCGGGAAAAGGAGGTGACGCTGAGGTACTGCTTCGCCGCTTTCGCGGCTTGTTGATTCCAGTCGACAGAGAGGCTGTTTACCGCGTATGAGGCATCTTCCGTTGAATAGCCGTCAATGCTTACGAGCTGGTCGATGAGTCCGGTTCGCGAGAATGGGGCGACATTGAGATACTGCTGCGCTGCGCGTAGAGCGTTTTGCTGGCCCATCGGACTCTGAGGTAGCTGACCTACCGGACTGGCGGGCACTTCATATCCCATGGGTGCTGCCTGCGCCTCGCCCTCGGAGACACCGCCGAGTACCAGAAGAACGCTGCTCACAGCAACTGTATGGGTCAGGACATTTTTGACTGTTCGTCATCGGGACATGGTTGACGTGCAACCTGGGCCTGCGACGGTCTCGCGGTGGTCACTTCAGAGGTTCCTGAATCGGATTCCGACGTTGCGGCACGTGTCATGGTCGAGATCCGTCTACGCGCTGTCAGCGAGGTCAATGACGGCGCACCTGTCAGCGAGGTCGCCGAACGCTACGGCGTCACCCGGCAGACGGTCACAGCGTGGCGCAAGCGCTACGTGACCGGAGGTCTAGACGCCCTGGCCGATCAGTCGCGTCGCCCGCATTCCAGCCCGGGCCGTATCGCTGCTGATGTCGAAGCGTTGATCTGCGAGATGCGCCGCCACCACCGACGCTGGGGCGCCCGTCGAATCGCCTACGAACTGACACTCGAAATTGGTGGCCAGGCTCCGTCTCGCTCCACGACCCACCGCGTACTGGTGCGCAACGGTTTAGTGAATAGCCAAGAGCAACAACATAAACGAGTCTACAAACGAGGGGCACGGGAAGCGCCAATGCACCTGTGGCAACTCGATATCGTTGGCGGGGTGTTCCTGGCCAACGGGCGCGAACACAAGATGCTCACCGCCATCGACGATCATTCCCGCTTCGTTGTCGCCGCCACGGTGTTGCCGGTCCCGTCAGGTCCTGCGGTGTGCGATGCGTTCCTGGCCGCGATAGCCCGCTGGGGTGTGCCGTTTGAGGTGCTCACCGACAACGGCAAACAGTTCACTGGCAAGTTCACCCGGCCACTACCCGTGGAGGTCCTCTTCGAGCGGATCTGCCGCGAGAACGGCATCACCGCCCGACTGACCAAACGCCGCTCCCCGACCACGACCGGCAAGGTGGAGCGGTTCCATCGAACCTTACGACGCGAACTGCTCGACGAGACAGGGGCATTCGAGTCTATGCAGGCCGCCCAGGCAGCGATCGACGAATGGGTACACGCCTACAACACGGTGCGCCCTCACCAATCGCTGGACATGGCCACCCCAGCGAGCCTGTTCCGCAGCCGAGCCACCGAACCCGTTGCGCACCCTGGTGCCGACACCGCCCGCCCCGACGAGCCCACCGCTTCCCTTCCGCTGAGGTCAGCATCGAACAACGGCAGTGGGACCCAGCCCATCGAAATGGAAGCTCGCGTGCCACCGTCGGGGGTGATCGTGATCGCGGGCTTACAACAGCTCTGGGTGGGCAAGAACTACGCCGGATTAACGGTGACACTGTGGATCCACCTGTCCAGCATCCACATCCTGCTCGCCGGAGACGTCATCAAGACCTGCCGTCGCGAGTGACCACCGCCGATCTCGAACGCCTCTCGCAGCGTGGAGTCCGGACCGGACGCCCTGACCCCGCAGGCCAAGCACCGACCACCGTCGGGACCGCTGCAGGACCGAGACCGATCGAGATAGAGCGCACCGCCAGCCGCGACGGCATCGTCGTTGTCGGAGGCCACCAACTCGCACTCGGCGCGGGCATCGCCGGAACCAGGGTCACATTGCGACTCGACGTCGGCCTCATCCACGCCACGGCCGGCAACATGCTGCTGAAAACTCTGCCGAACCCGTTACCGTTCAACGAGATTGAGCTGATTAAGGATGCCCGACCCGCGACGTCGGCACTGCCACCACCGCCACCAGCAGGACCCCAGAGCGTGCAGCGGCGAGTTCCCAAAGACGGCGTCGTGATGGTTGCGCGGCCAGCGACTGCGAGTCGGACGAACACACGCCGGAACCATTGTCACCATCGTGATCGAAGACCATCACTTCCGCGTGCTCGACGGCATCAAAGAGCTCTCACTACACGCGCGGACATCCACCACACCCATCCGCAACTTCAACGCTCACCGCCCCCGGAAACGGTAACCATGTCCCGACAACGATGCGTCACCCATGTCCTGAGACCACACAGGTCAGTGTTAAGCGGCATCGGTTGGAATCGCGTCAACGACACGCTCGGCCCCGTGCTGCGTGACACGGACGGACGCGTCTTTACGATGGATACATTGCCGGAGATGTTGACCGTCTCACCGTTTCCGCAACTGCGCGGCCTGTTGTCTCACTCAGACTGACGTAAGCGTCTGCTCGAACCCCGTAGTCATCGGCGAGTGCCGAGGGCTTACTTGACCTAGGAGAACGCCGCACTATCCGTGGCGCAATCAAAGCTCGAATATCATTGCGGCGGTGGCTTTCCGAGTCCGTTCAATGCGGTGGCGACACGGCTGAGGCCGGTCGCGTTGTCGGCGTCGATGTTCATCCCGAAAGGGTTGTCGGCGTTGTACATGGCTTGCGCCGAGGAAACTATGGCGTTGCCAGTTCCGGCCAACCTGGTGATCGTGGACTCCATCTCGCGCTTCAGCGAGTCCGCCAAAGCGACCAATTTAGGCCCAGTAACGAAGCCCGGATTCCCGCTGGCCGCAGGTTGCGCCGAGTCGAACAGCGGAACCAGCGCGGCGCGTGCCGTGGCTGCCTCGGTCTCGATGGTGCTTCCAGCGTTCTTGACCTCGGTGGGTGCAATTTGAACGAAGTCACCGCTCACTTGTAAATCCTCTCGGCATCAACCAACCAGATATTGGCACGGCAACGTGTCTCCGGTTGAGTCGTTCACGAAGATGAGCAGCACGACAAGCCAAAGTCCCAATATCAAGACGACTGCGATGACAACTGCGGCAATGACTTTGGTCCACCATCGATGACGACCGATCAGTACAAGTATTAGGCCGATGAGTAAGAAAACCATCGCGATGACGACGAGGCTGAAGCCTGCCTGCCCGAGCATGTCCGTGTCGGGGTGCGACGGCAGTGGTGGCATGCAGTTTCGTCGCAAGACCTCGCGTTCCCAGACGTGATTGCGCCACGAACCAATACCCAACGGCACTGCGGCAACGCAGAACAAGATTGCAGATACGACGAACCACCACCGAGACTTCCGGACCCATAGCGTGCCGATGAGGGTCATCACCGGGTCCCCTGCGGCCGAACTATCGTCACACTCTGGTTTCCTTGCTCCTGTAGCCGCATCGGCATCCGGTCCTGAAGACTGTAGTCAACAGCGCCGGGCGTGTGCTGGGTGTAAAGCACGTCACCATTAGGCAGTACAGCGGACACTATCGCCGCGTGATGACTTAGCTCACCTTGGTGAAAAGCGCAGTCAGCGTAGTTAAAGTAAGCGACGTCCCCCGGACGAGCAGCCGACTCAGGTACCGCCGACCCACCAGTATTGAGAAGGAAAAGCCGTTGTTCGTCAGCGTTGTACCAGGACTTGGTGTAGCGAACCGAATCCGCATCCTTACCATGTAGTTCGGGAACCCACGGCGGCACTGCGGGGACATCGGGCACCGAATCGAGCCAGTCGCGCTTTGCCCACTGACCTTCCCTCTCAGGCAATCCGCCACGGCGCAGCGACTCGGACACGAACAGCGCACAGTTGTTATTGAACCTATTGAGACTTTCGTTGTCGGCGTTGGCTTTAGCCCACCGGATCGCCTCGATGGGGTTGTAGCCGTTGCCGCCGTTCGTCAGCTGAGCTTTGACGTCGGCGGGTATGCCAGGCAGGTCGTACAACTCTACGGGAGCGGCAAGACGAAGTTGTTGCTGTTGCTGCGGAGTCAGAGCCGCCCACCACTTGCCGACCTCCTCCGGGGGCAGGCCGTCTGGGAGCTGATCGCGCATCTCTTCAACAGCCTTGCGCACTGCCGCGCTCTGCGCGTTCTGCGCTTGTTCCACGGTGATGTCGTCGGGGTCAAGACTCACGGCGGTCAAGGCGTCGGCACAGAGCTGGTCGGCCTGGGTGGCGGCCTGCACGGCGTCAGCGATCCGTTGCTGATACTGCAACGCGGTCATCAGATCGCGGACCGGGTCCACGCTGGCTTTGGGCACATTAACTATTCCGTCGTTGCTGACCGAGAAGCCCTTGGCGGTCGCGTCGGATACTGCAGCGTTCAGTTCTCGCTGCGCGATCTCCACCGCGTCCTGCAACGTGTCCAAGGGTGTGGTGGCACCCCGCGCCAGGACGCCGGAATTGACCATGCGTGCGGCAACCTGAACAAGCACGTTGCGGGCCAGGGTGCCGGTGTGATCGGGCCAGTGTTCTTCGAGCGGCTTGGCACCATTGGCGTGGATATTGCCCGCCGTCCGCTCGGACTGTTTGGCCACTGCCAGGAGATCATCAGCGGCGGTTTGCCACAGCCCAGGCTGCGCGTCGCGCAACTGCGCGAAGGTGACCACAACCCCTCCCCCTGACCATCGACCTGGCCGGAACGTTTACAGGGTATTCGGTATGCCCACCTGACCGCGCCCCGCTGCGCGACCGACCTCACCCACGTGCGGACTACCTCAACCGGTCGATAGCGGCGTGCAGATGGTCCCGCACACCATCGGCAAGACCGTGTGTGTGGTCATAATCCGAGATCGCGTCGGCCAGCCGATCAAGCCGGTCATTGAATGCCGCACCGCACACCGCTGCAATCGCCTCTGCGAGTTCATCCGCCGGAACACGCGACACGCGGTCGTCCAGCCACACTTCCGCGACTCGGCCCTGGGTGTCGACCTTGACCTCCACCAGGCCACCCTCCGACTTGGCCTCACCAACGACGTTGTCGAGCGAATTGGCCAGGTCGTCGAGGTCGGCTGCGCCGTCGTTTACCCCCACCATGTCGGCTTACCCACCACCTCGCTGGCATGCAACACCATCGCCGTCCCGGTCCAGCGCCGGGTGGTAGTCGATATCTCCGCGCGGGATATTTGTCCTGCCGTCAGCCCAGGCCTCGCCGCAGTTCGCGTAGTGATGCGGCAGGTTCGGGGGGAACAGCGCTGGTGGTCAAGTTGCTGGTGCTGACGGGGGCGGTCCCCCAGTCGTAGCGTCCCACTTGTATCCAGCAAGTAACGATGCGGATCTGCTCTGGGGTAAACCGCCTCGCGGGCGGCTCCTCCTGCTGAGGTGGTTCCGTCATAGCCCTACGGCCTGAAAGCGGGAGCAATAAATCCAGAGTCACGGATCTCCCAAATCCGGTCGCTACTCACCCCGTCGAAATTGATCTTGTCCAAGGTTGAACGCTAATAAGTCACGTTGACGACGATGTCGTTCGCGGTGTTCCCGTACTGATCTTTCATCGGGAAGGTGCCTTGGACAGTCACCTGAGCAGCTAACCGTTGCGCTCAACGCTTTGCATACAGAGAAGGCCGAGAACGAGTTCAAAGAGGCGATCAAACCGTTGACGTCCGCACAAATAGCCTTCAACTACGCGATTAAGGACGCGATTGCGGCTCTAATCCCTCAGCCTGCCTCTCCAAGACCCTCCCTCCTGCAGCGATTGACTAGACGGATTCGCCGCCAGGGAGAAGTACCAGCTCATCTCGAGAAGTAAGGATTGGGCGCTTAGGTCGGGTCGTCGGATGGTAGCGATGGCGGCACCGGGGCGTCGGTGATGGTGTAGTTGGCTTCGGCGTCCTGGTGGTCAAGAACGCGGATATAGGTGCCGTCGAAGCCGAACCATTGACCGTTGGTGACAACGACATTCTCATTGCCGCGCTTGGAGAAGACGATCTGCCAGGGTGGCGGCATGCTCTCGTCACCGATAATCGGCTTGATCTCCGGGAACCAGTGCCGTTGAGTCGCAACGTGGATCGTGTTGCATCCGAGTGAGGTGAGCCCCCTGTAGTGGTCCAGTCGTTATGGGACTCTGTTGCCCGAGTGCTTGGGCAGGAAGAATCACTAACGACATGGCATCGAACAGGCGCCGGCGGCATACG
>NZ_JBVAXK010000028.1:0-6757 GCF_055419285.1 Mycobacterium sp. IDUB_28
GGGAGTCTCTCCATCCCCGCCCTCGGGTCACTAATTGTCAGGGGGCGGGTGCCTCAACCCAGGTTGGCAGAGAGGGCTGACGTTGATGCGTCACGCCGGTGATAGCAAAGCAATCACGCTAGCAATCCGACGCATTCTCCGCGCCGGACCCGTCTCGGCAGTCCAACAAGCGGTCGCCGCTATCGACCTCGACAACGCAACGCGGACATCGCTTCTTGCCGACATCGAGGCAGTAGCCGAGGCTGCTGACGTTCTCTCGGCAGCAGATGCGGGACGACACATGCGATGGGCGGTTGACGTGCTATGCGAACCGTCCGCCCTCGAAAGTCGACTCGTCCCAACCTTCGTCATACCGATCGTAGTGCTCGACATGCTCGCAGCTCTTGCGCCCGTCTTGTCTAGCACCGACGTTCGGGTCGTCATTGACCACCTGATCTCACTTCCTGCACAGGAGGACCAATCGATTGCTCATGGCTACGCGCGCATCGTGAGTACCATCGCATCGAGCGAATGGTCAGACGCGGACAAAGCCGCGCTAGCCGAGCGGAACTCAGACAACTTCGAACTGAGCGAAGAACTAGAAAAGGTACTCGCAGCGTCTGATCCGAATCGCCGGATCAGTTTGGAGGAGCGCATCGCAAAAGGACAGCCAGCTGCCCTGGAAGCCTTCGGAGACGTGCGCGACCTTAGTCCGGATACCGTCATCAGGCTAGTCGCAAGCCTCAGCGCAAGCATCGAGAAGGAGATCGCAGAACTGCAGAGTGGTCAAAGCACAGTCAGGACAAGCAGTTTCGGCGGCACGCTTGTGATCATCAATTCGTGGCACCCTGAGCAAGCAAGGTGGGGCCCTATAGTAGACCTCCTCAGTGCCACCAACACGTATACGCGGCATCTACAGAAGCCGCTAGAGTACCTCCGGCGGCTCACCAACGCAGTCCCCGCCGAAGTGGCGGGTCGACTCGAACCAATACTCCGCAGAATCATGGCCAGAGCCACGCAGCGTCACGACGCACTTCTTGTTAATCCCGAAGTACGCGGTGACGCGGCTGCGGCGTTGGAGGCAGTGCGTCCGTTTTCGATCACTGATATCGAATTGTGGGATCTGATGAGCGGCAACGTAAATCAGCGTGTCGGAGCGGTCCTAGTCGTAGCTAGCCGAAGACGGCCCGAGGATTTACATGTCCTAGCCGCGCTCGGTCGTGATTCCGATCCGTGGGTACGCGCCGTGGTCGCAAACCAACTCGCAGAATGGATTGAGAAGGACATCGCGGCGGATCCGGCCAGCGCCTTGCTCCAACGCATTCTTGATAGCGACGGCACTCTTGTAGCCGAAATGGTTGCAGTGCGTTTTGACGGGTCGACCCGAACCCCAGCGATGGACCGCCTAACTACGCAACTTGAAGGTCATGCGTCCGCTTATGTTCGGACCCAGGTAGCTATGTATCGATCCGAAGCGCCAGAGCGCGAAACCTCGGCAGAAAATCAGCGGCCATCTGAAAACATCGACCGGGCCCATTGATCTCGGTTGTCAGCTGCTTCGCCTTAATACCTGGGTCTCAACAAGCGCCGCGCCAAGTTCGAGCGGGCCCAACCCGTTGTCGTCGGTCCAGTCGGACGCGGCGGTCATGATGTGGTTCGTTAGTTCGGGTATTGCGGCCCGAGGAATCTTGCCCTGAGCTGCGGCTAGTAGCAGCTCAGGAAAAAGAACCCGTTGGTCCACCTGACTTGTCGTGCGCTTAACAAGGGCTGTGATCGATGCCATCTGGTCGCGAGTCGTTGCACCCCACCAAGTCTCGCTTGGGCGAGCCCACCGCAAGATACTGGCCACGATTATGCCGTCGTAGTACGACCTAGCAATCGAATCGAAATCAAACATCGGCAATCTCGGGTCAGTACGCTCGGACTTCTGTCGCGCTGACTGCATCGCCGATCCAACAGCAGCGAATGCGGTAATCGCATCAACCCTTGTGCCGTAGAGTGATTCGTTACGGACGTGCTCTGCAGCCCCAGATCGCAAGCCCCACAAGATTGTACGCGGGTCTGGATAGCCTTGTGTCATTCGCGTCATCCGGGCGTCCCAATCAAAAGGGGACGTCGGGTTGCAGATTCTGAGTCGCTGTTCGCGAAACTGTCTTGCTGCGGTTGTCAACTGCTCCGGAGCAACCTCAGCGAGTAGGTCGGCCTCGTCGCGTAATGGTGACGTCTCAGGAATTAGGGACTTCCACACAGCGATGATGCGCCCTTCGAACGAGGACTTTACGTTCTGCCACTGCCGAAGCGTGGCGGGTCGGGCGTGGATCACGAGACACGATGGTGTGCCTGCAACGTTTTGTGCTGCCCACGACTCTTGAGCGGTGATGAGTAGTTGCCTGAGATTCCAGCCGGAAACCGAAGCTGCGCTAAAGATCAAAGGTTTGCGGTATGCGGACACAGCAGGAATCGATTCCCCAAGCTTGGATTCTGGCACTTCAATGATCGGGACTGAGTGGCCAATCTCGAAGCGATCTTGAATAGCGTGGCAAACTTCATTGAAGCGAGGCAAGTTGCGGTCGAATGCGCTCACCACGATGCAATCGATTTCATTCAATGGCGGAATTTCCACTTCGGGAGCGAACGCTTGGAGCTGGTTGTTCAACGCAACTAAGAAGTCCACTGATTGCCAGAGTCGCCGCACCTCCACCTTTAAGTTCATCAACCCGTCCTTCTCTCGGGCAGCGATCGATGGAGAATGGGAGGGAGGGGATAGCACCTCCACGCTTCCCGAGGCGCTGCAAGCGGTCCAGAGGAGGCGGGTCGCCTTTGCAGCGTGCGTGTCCGGCATCATTAAGTTTGCGTTCGGGAGTGCAACAGCTTCGAACGTTCGTGGATCGATCATCACCACTTGAGCACGGTCAGGGTCGGGTCTGCTGCACGATCAGGTGACAGTTTCGGTCACGCGGCTTGACTGGCCGGTGTGGTCATAATGGCTTCGTATTCGATCGGGGTCAACCGCCCGAGGGCGACCTGGCGGCGGCGCCGGTGATAGGTGCGTTCGATCCAGGTGACGATCGCGATCCGCAGTTCTTCTCGCGTGTTCCAGCGACGGCGATCGAGCACGTTCTTCTGTAGCAGGCTGAAGAAGCTCTCCATGGCGGCGTTGTCGCCGGCTGCACCGACCCGGCCCATCGATCCGACCATCCCGTGATGGTTCAGTGCGTGCACGAATCTCCTTGACCTGAACTGAGATCCGCGATCGGAATGCACGATGCACCCGGCAACTTCACCGCGTCGTGCCACCGCACTACTGAGCGCGGTGGTAGCCAACCGGGACTTCATCCGGGAGTCGATCGAGTACCCGACGATTCGGTTGGAGAACACGTCCTTGATTGCACACAGGTAGAGCTTGCCTTCGCCAGTGCGATGTTCGGTGATATCGCTGAGCCACAACTGATTTGGCCCGGAAGCGGTGAAGTCACGCTCGACAAGATCGTCGTGGACCGGTGGCCCGACCTTCCCGTTCTTGCCGCGCTTCTTGCCAAACACGCTCCACAATCGATTCTGAGAGCAGATCCGCCAGGCGGTGCGCTCGGCCATCGCCTCGCCGGCATCGCGGGCCTCCTCGACCAAGTAGCGATAGCCGAACTCAGGGTCGTCTTTATGGGCGTCGAACAAGGCGTTGGCGCGGTAAGCCTCGATGATCTCGACGTCGGTAATCGGATCGGCGCGCCAGCGGTAGTAGGGCTGGCGGGCGAGCTTGAGTACCCGGCACGTCACCGCCACGGGGATCCCGTCGGCGGCGAGCTCACTTACGAGCGGGTAGATCCTTTTCCCGGCAGGTTGGCCTGCGACAGATAGGCCGCAGCTCGACGCAGGACCTCGTTCTCCTGCTCCAACAACCGATTCCGGCGACGAAGCTCCCGCAGCTCAGACGAGTCACTCGTGCTCTTGCCAGGCTTGGCGCCCTCGTCGATATCGGCTTGGCGCATCCACTTGGTCAGCGTCATCGGGTGCACTCCGAAATCGGTGGCGATCTGCTCGATGGTCACACCGTCGTCGCGGTTGCGGGCGACCCGCACGACATCGTCGCGAAACTCCTGGGGGTAGGGCCTGGGCACAAGGACATCCTTCCAGCTCACCCACGCGGGGCAAGCCAACTCAGATGTCACCTATTCGTGCAGCAGACCCGTCGGCGCATAGTTTGCAGTCACTGCCATAATGTGGGCTCTCGCGTGGAGGAAGCTTGAGCCCGTACCATGTCGTGATTTCGTCGTCGGTGCGGCGAAACCCAGCCTGCTCAGGAGGTAGCGCCTTATCGACGAGCACCACCATCGACCACTCGGTGGCGGACTTGAATACGGTGCGCGCGGTGTCGCACATGATGTCTCGGTAAGTTCCGGAGGCATTGACCGACAGCAATAGGAGTGCTTTGGTCGATTTTCGACCGGCGCGGAGAGCTACGGCAAGGTCGGCTCGTGTGCGTGGGTACTCGTCGAGTACCTCCGTTTGTATTGTGCGCCAGCCGCCTTCGCGAGCTAGGTTTGTCAAGTAGATAGTCAGCGGAATGAGATCGGCAGTGTCCGAGATGATTGTCATCTCGTCAGCCAGTCGGTCCACAAGCCACGTCGCCATCACTCGAACATCTTGTGGGGTTCGAAACGCATCCGACAGCTTTACGAAGACCTCGGAGTGCGTGCCCGACGGAAGGATGTAGTGATAGTTCCTCGGACGCCAAACGCCATGTCCCCAGTCGAGAAGAGCTCGGAACTCGACACGAAGCGCGCGGTCGGTCAATGCCTCTTCGGTAATTGCGTCTGGCACCGACGAACCATGCCAGAAGATCGTTGGTGCCTCGCCGAGGTTAAATCTTATAACTCCGATGTGTCGCGCATGGAAGAGCGCAATCGATGGATGATTTGCGACCTCGGTGATCCAATTGCTAACACGTTCATCATCGCTTGCCCGTGCTTCAGAGTCGAGATTGAAGGCACCGATCTGAGGCCAGCGAAACAGCATGTGGTGCACACGGACCAACGGCGAGTTCTGAAGTGCTCGCGAGACATACTGTGGCTCAACGCTTTCGCCAGCTAGGTCGACGAATAGCAGACCCAGTTCGCTGCCGGGTGCGAGTGTATCGCGGATTGGATGTGCTTGCTCGACAGAGATACGCACGTAGCCGTCTGAATCGTGTGTCATGGCCTAGCGTGAGTAGCATCGGACTGCTGGTTCATGCGCGATGTTGAGAGCGAGAGCACGATTACAGTGCCCTGCACCGAGAGATGCTGCACAGCACGACATTTCGTCGAGGGCTGAACTCCGCTGTGATTGTGTTCGTAGACGACCGTTCCGTTTACCGTTGGACCCGTTGCGGCGAAGACGCTTCCACCGTAGGTGTCGGCGATCCCTCTTACCAGCGCTAGACCTTCGCCACGGCCACGGTGACGGCGAGGCAATGTCCCGGCAAACGCCATCGACACAAGGTCTGAGTCAAACTCTTTGCCGTCTTGTCGCGAGCGGATGCTGGCAGGCATACCAATCCCGTCATCGACGACGCTGATGTAGATCCGGCTGTCTGCTTGAGACTTGCCGGTCGCGTACAGTGAGATTGCGCATTTTCCATCGTATCCAATGCCTGCATGGTCGCGGACATTTTTCAAGAGTTCATTTGTGGCAAAGCTGATATCGCGTAAGACCTTGGCGCGAGCGCCAGCATCATTGAGCCGCACTTTGGAGAGCAATTTGCGGAGCCAGGGATATACGACCGAGTCGACATCCTCGACGGACGAATTTGCTGGCCGCAGGTTAGGATTGAGGAACGCGACGAGATCTGTGCCCAACTCTTCCGGGTGATCCGCGTCATGCTCGCCAGGCAGCGTGAATAGAGTTCTTTCGTAATCCGATGGCCTCCAATCTTGCCGCCATCGGCTCAGCACATCTGGCAAGCCTTGATAGCTCCGGGCGAGACTTACGCCTGGATGGCGCGACAGGGCGAAGAACAACCCCGAACGTGCTAGTTGATGCGTAGCGGACTGGCTCCCAGGCAGCTGTAATGTGATCGATGACAGATCAGCGAGGTGGCCCATCAGCACGTTGGCCAACACGGAACCCCATTGTGGAGACATGCGGTTGGTCCCAAGGCCGGTGACCTTATCCAGAGCCAATGTTATCGAGGGAAGGTTGCCGAGCGATGAGATCTCGTCCGAGATAGCAAGAACATCGTTTACATTCTCCGCGCGGCTGACCTCTACGAACGGAGGCTCATGCTCGCCCATCGTGGACGCGCGATCAGCAGTTCGGGCCATCTAATCTCGTTCGGTCGTGTCGCAGCTTGTTGGGCGGCAACAATACGCCTTCGGCATCTTGGACATGCCACATGGTTTAGATTCGTGCGTCGGTGTGTCGCTTCAGGCTAGCGCGAGCTGCGAGCCGTTGGCGGCCTTCCAAATAAAGCCCTCAATGAGGATGCTGCTCGAAAGTAGCAGTTTCAAAACTCACGCTCCGCCCCGATGTCTCAACACGGGACGCACACGTCGCTGGTCGCCGACAATGCAATGAAGATGCTGGCGCTCTTGCTACAACGCCATTGGCACGGCAAGCGCTTGCTCTGAGTCCGACAGGCCCGACAAGGCCGTTGTCCGCTCGATGGGCGTTGTCAATCTGGGCTCTAGCCAAATTAGACAGCTTCCCCGACAGCATCGATCGTGGGTCGCGTCCTAAAGCCGGTGTAAAAGGGGCCGGGCGTAGGTTCTGCTTCGAGACCGCCAAGTCATCGAAGGAAAGG
>NZ_JBVAXK010000029.1:0-6539 GCF_055419285.1 Mycobacterium sp. IDUB_28
GTCGAAAATCAAGATCGAAAACCGCAATCCGAACCGATCAGGCCGCCACGTCAACCCCGCGAAACATCCGGGCTAGTTTGACGTCAATCAGCGTCAGCGTTATTCTCCGACCAACCGACCTTAAAAGCATTGAAGCGATCCGAAAATTGGAACGTCGTGCTGACGACTGGTGGACCGTAGTGACGTCATGGATTGAAGTTCTCAGTGGTCAGGACATCAAGCAGATTGGACCCGCTAGGCAGTTGTGGCACAGCGGAACTCGTTTGCAGCTCTTTCCGTTGAATAAGGAGGAACGCTTAGAAAGTGGGCTGAAGGTTTTCAAGCCCGATGTGACCGGGGTCGTTAACTCTGAGCAATTGAGAGCGAGCTTCGCTCACGCTGGAAACGACGAATTGCCACCGGATGAGTGGTTGTTCCTACGTGACGCGCAATCGTTGTACAGAGCGGGCGAGTACCGCCGAGCACTTATTGACGTTGGCAGCGCAGCCGAATTGGCCTTGGCTCAGATCGTAAAGAATGAGTTGGGAAAGCAAGGCAAGTCGGACACCTACATTGAAGGTAAGTTGGTCCAACTTGCCAAATTGACGCTAGGGCAGAAAACTCACTACGTCGTAGACCATTTGAAATTGGGAAAGATGCCGCGCAATTTCAAATCGGTTGTGGTTGACAAGCGCAACGACGCGGTGCACTTAAGAGACACGCGAAAGATAGACGCCAAGCGTGCCATCGCCAAGACCTTGGAGCTAGTTGAGCGGGCTACACCAGTCGCCAGCGCTTCACGACTCCAATGTCCAAAGCCTCACCGGGGCCGCTCGCGGCTTTGAGCACCGCCGTCACAACCGGTAGAGCCACTTGGCGATTGGGCTGAAGGCCACCCTGCCGCACAGTGGTAGCGGCAGCGCTGTCTAAGCAACGACAGGCGTGTCGCCTACGCGTGATGCGCTCGGCGCGTTCATGCGGCGTGAGCAAATTGCTCACTCTGTCAGATCTTCGAGATCGGTTGTATAGTCGGAGCCTGCTCGAACACCTACGCATCGGCCGCGTCACGTCACGACGCTTCACATGAATTTTGTTTCTGGAAGGTCGTCGGCCTCTCGTCGCGTATGAATCCGCACCGGCCTCGCAAGCCCCGCAAAGACGGCGCTGCTCTGCGTTATCTCGATCGGTGGCGACGATATGTCGAATGGACGGAACGCTGCGCGGCGGCAGCTCACTGGATGCCCTGCCCGATCTGCGCTAGCTGCATGTTGTGTGAGCAAAAATGTCCGAGGTGTGCTGGCAACGGGCCTGACGCGCGCGCGGCTAGCGGGTCTGGTGCGCAATGGTGGGCGGCGCGCTCACAGGCTGTCTGCGGAGGTCACTCGCCTCGACGACCGCTTTCGTGCGGTAACCGAGGAACAGGCACGCGCACGGCAATCCTGGTCGTGGTGGAAGCGCAGGAGTCTCAAGTGGGGCAACTGGGATGAGCACTGAACCCTCCCCGACCGTGGCCGACAGCCGCAATCGACCTGGCTGCTCAAACGGGGGAATCAAATAATAGGTTGAGTGAGTCAACCCAAATTAGTTAACGTTCGCGATCTCGGTGGTTAGGTGATTCAGCATGATCTACGTAGCAGCAGCGGACTCGGGTGGTGGTGCCATCGTTGATGTCTGTTTGAGGGATTCACTGCTTCTGAGAGACGTGTGCCGACAGATCTTTGAAGCGATCAGAAGTGATGACGCTTTCGTGCCACGAACGGGCTATCCGCCGCACTTTTTTCGCTACGCGTTCGCGTGGATGACGGAAAATCAGCCGGACGCCGCCCAGCGTCTGGCCAGTAAGCAGGAGTCTTTGGCGTGGTCGAAGAACGACCTGGGATCGCCTACGGCCAGCGAATTGCTGTTGGCAACGAAAATCGCTGACATCGACGCCTCGACCGTGCGCTGGGATTTGAGCCTCGCAGCGCTGCAAATGTTCGATGCCGGGATACGTGAAATTCTCAACTATTTCGCTGACGACGCCCCCCCGTATGCGGACCTTCAATTCTTTGCAGGTGGAGAAGAAGAGGAATTCCGTACTCTGCAGCAAGAAATCACGGGCATTTTGAAAGCTGTCGAACTGGCTGCTCAACGCGCTGCTTCGGATCCCTCGGTTTCGGTGACGACTGCGGGTACCGCTGGTGGCGACGACGATTCCGTGCCGCACAACGACGAGTTGGTCGCAGTCGAGTTGACCGCAGACGAGACCCACCTGTTGTGGCATGGGCTGCTGCAGTGGGGCGGCCCGGCGTACTGCACGGAGGTGATGGCCATCGCGATGGGCTTTAAGAGCGTCGACGACATCTGGCGGCAATTCGACCGTCTCACGGTCCTGATTGATCGCGGGCAACCCTTATCCAGGACCGACTGGACCCGGACACTTCTGGCGACGGAGATCTGCTGGGCGAGCGACGTCCTCGGCGCAGGAGTTGATTGGGACATAGTCGCGGTCAGTGACATGTGGACCATCAAGATTCTTCGTGTCCTGCAACGAAAACTTGCCAGCGCAGGGGCGCTGGCACGGTGGCCGGGCACCAGTTCTCCCGCGGACTTCGCCGCCAGAGAAGCCGCTCGTGGTGACGACGAAGAATCCGTGTCGAACAAAGACGAGTTGGTCGCCGTCGCGTTGACCGCCGACGACCGCTGGTTACTGACGCATGGCCTGCTGCAGTGGCGCGCTCCACGAGCGCGGTGCACAGAAGCGATGGCCATCGCGATCGGCTTTGACAGCGTCGAGGATCTTTTTGGCCAATCCGACCGTCTGAAAGCCCTGATAGATCGCGGGGAACCGTTGTCTAAAGCCGACTGGACCCGGACGCTTCTGGCGACCGAGGTGTGCTTCGCCAGCGAAGTCCTCGGAGCGGGTGTCGAATGGGATGCAATCGCCGGCGCCGACGCGTTCACCATCGAGGTTCTTCGCGTCCTGCAACGCAAACTGTGGAAGGCAAGGGCACTGGCACCGGGGCGGGGCCCACGCTATGAGCCTCCTGCGGAGTTGACAGTCGAGGCCTCGCCGTGGCCGATCGAATCGACTGTTGGCCAGTTTGCTGCTGCGTGGGTTGCTTCGGTGACAAGTCCGGGTGGCTACACAATTGCCGTTCCCGCCGGTACGACGGGGGTCTTATTTGTGCTGATCGGTGGCGGGGGAGGCGGGGGCGCCTACGTCAAGAACGGGCACATGAGATTCGTCCCGCGAGGAGCTCGCGGTGGATCCACGACCGCACGGGTGCCGCCGCGGGCGTGGGGGCCTGGGCACTCCGCTGCGGGAGGGTATGGGGGGATTAGTACTGATTACGCCCATCTTCCCGGTGCCAGTTTGGCCGCAGGGCAGTCCACAGACAGCTTCACGCCGGATTTGTTTCCAAAGGGTTTTGTTGTCCCTGGTGGTGTCGGCGGAGCCGCCGGGAAAAACTCACCGGGAGGTGATGGCAGCGCGCCCGGCGCAGGTGGCGGACCCGGGGCCCGATTCAGTGACCGGTACCCCAACGGCAGCTATGGCGGTTCTGGCGGGTTTGCGGGCGAGCTCCAAAAGGGTCTTGTTTGGCTTTCGGACGAGTCCACCGAATCTGGTGTCTTCCAGATCACCGGCTTTGTTGGTGCCGGCGGTGCAGGTGACTCAGGCGATGACGGCACCTTCGCCGGCGGCGATGGTGGCTGTGGTGCTGCGTACTTCGCCTTCCTCGATCACCAGGCGCGCGCTGCTTATCTCGCGATCCTCGATCGCCCGGCGCGCCCGAGCGAGCGACCGCCAAGCGCCCCGTCGGCGGCTCCCACCTACTTCACCCCCCCAGAATTCTTACCCTCACTACGGATGTTGCCTCCGCAACATGGCCAAAGCGTCGAGGACGGTTACTCACAATGGAAGCTCCCGGGCATGCGGCGCTGGCCGGATCACGATCAGGCTCAGGGCGCCGATCCCGCAGCGAGCAGATAGGCAGGCCCCCCAATCCGCACTTCGCCTCGAAGCCCCCCTACGGCGCATACCCGATGTCAATTGGGCTGATCTGTTGCGTCCAAAACGATGGCGACGGCGAAAGGGCGGGGGTGTGTAACCGTTAAGGTGATCCAGCAGCCGCTACAGGACATTGCAGCTCCTGCTGCCGCCGGCGGATTTCAGAACTAGGTTAATCATGCAACCGGCAGACGACGATAATTTAAGACATCTATATGCACTGCGCTGCCCATGTCGGAAGTCGAGTTCGTGCGCCTACCTAACGGCTCCCGATCTTTGCTATCGCCAGGGCGTCGAAAAGAGTGGCGCGCCTGTTGGGTTCGGTTATCGATAGGGCGCGTGGTAGAGGACCACATATGTGGGTTGATTTTCAGTAAGAGGTATGAGCACAAGAATCTTGCGGCCGCTTCGGTATTGATCGCAGGATCGGAAATCTAAGCGGTCTATCGAGACGCCGGCCTGGCGAAGCACCTCATCCACAAGACCGTCCGCCATGATCGGCGGATAGTCAAAATGCTTGTACTGGACGTTTTGGCAGGTTTGAGTCATCACCTCCTCGCGTGGTGCGAGAAATCTGATCACCGCTTTTGCGCGGTAATCACCCAGCGGCGGTGTAGTGACCTGTATTTGCGTAGCGTCCGTGGGCAATACGATGCCGAAGTCCGCCATGACGCGACGGGCGTCGTCCTGCGGAGACAAATTCGAGGGACTGTTCGTCGTGCTGGCGGCGGTGGGTTGATGCACCGTGGTGGTGCATCCTGTCGCGAGGGTGGTGCAACTCAATGCCAGGGCGTAAGCCAGGATGAATCGTTTAGCCATGTCGGTGAATTCCGGTGCTACCAGTCATGGTGAACTCACGTGCCCATCCGATGCGGTGAAAACGCGCCATTTCGGCGTCGGTGACCGTGGATCCACCGATGTTCGTGGACTTGCCTAGATCCCAGTTGTACCGGTCTCTGACGTTCACATCGCCGTCGTAGGAGTAGGTCCACGGATGACCTTCGGCCGTGGGTGGGTGAACGGTGATTTGGCCAGCGAGGTTGTAGTCGAAGCTGCCCAGCGCATAGAACCAGTCCCTTTCGGGTCCATCGCCGCTTTGATGGGCCGCGGCGCCGTTCCAGACAGTGTTGACAGGAAACGTCAGTGGACCACTTGCCCCGGACAACTGGGCACGACTAATAGCCTCCGCCCCAAGTTGCTGCGTACGACGATCGACTAAGCCCTCGAACTCGGGGATGTCGTGGAGCATCTGGCGGACGTCTTGCGGTAGCGGCGTTCCGGTGACATCGAAGTAGTGATTGAAATTCCTTGCTGCGTGCGGGATCTCGTCGCTCTTCCACCACGCCCCTGCTTTGGCTTCGGTGTATTGGATCGCATCATCGGGATAGCGCGGCTCCCAGCTGCCGAAGAGGCCGGCACCAGGGTCTTTCGGCTGCCAACCCGGTGGTTCCGGTTTTCTCGGCAGCGTCGTGCCCGGCACCGGAGGACCCAGCTCATCGGGGTAGGGGTCCCCGCCGGGGGTAGCGCCCTCGATGCCGCCGGGGGCCGGCGTCACCTCGCCGTGTCCGCTACCGCGACCCGAACCCTGCTCGCCCTCACCGCCTGGCGGTGCTGGGTCCTCGGGCAACGGGCCACCAGGGGCCAACGGAACGTGATGGTCAACGAGCTGCACACCACCGCGCCGGCCCCCCGACGCGGCGCTGAACGGAGCCCGCAGCCCGCCCCGGTCCCGATCCATCTGCTCGGCGACCCACTGCTCAGCAGCCCACCAATCGTTGGCGGCGGCTTTGATCTGCTGGGAGAACTGCCCGGTGGCCTGCTGGTATTTCTCTGCGCTGGCATCGCTGAGTCCCGAGGGCCGAGTCCACGACACCGACAGATCATCATTGACCACGAACCCTTGCCGTTCCGCATTGTCAATCATGGCTCGCACGTTGCTGAGCTTGGGCATCACCGACTCAGTCATGCCCCGATACGCGCGATCAGCCATGCTGATGACCTCGTCTGCCCCGCCGACGATGGTCTTGCGGTCGCTGTAGGCCATGGTCATCGTCGCCTCCGCGGTACGCCCGGACCACGATTGCCCGCCAGGGCGTTCCGCCATGTGCACGTAATCGTTGGCCGCGGCCTCCCAGCCCGCCGCCGTCGACCGCCACGAGTCAATCAATGCCAGCACCAACTCCGGGTTGGCCGCATCGATTTGACTGCGGGTCACCACCGCCGGCCCACCTCACACATCGTCATCACACCAGCATCGTCGGCGGCGCCAAGGACGCAGACGCATCAGAGCCAGTGATCACCGCCGCCCGATCAGCCTCCGCAGCCGAAAACGCAGTGCGCGCCCGATCCACCCGATCACTAACCGACGACAACCGATCGGCCACAGCACTGCGCAATGCCGGAAGCGTCTCAGCACTCATCAGCCGCGCCGCCACCAGCGTCGGAGTATCCGACGACCCCGCGGCCAGCAACGACGGCTCCCTGATCTTCGCGGTCAAGTCCACGGACGTGGTGTACGACGTCGTTGTGTGATTCTTCGATGTGATGGTTCAGGCGGTCAGTGCCGCGG
>NZ_JBVAXK010000030.1:0-1672 GCF_055419285.1 Mycobacterium sp. IDUB_28
TAGCCCGGATGTTTCGCGGGGTTGACGTGGCGGCCTGATCGGTTCGGATTGCGGTTTTCGATCTTGATTTTCGACGGTGGGTATCATGGCGGTCCCGGTCAGCGGGTTCTGGCGGGTTCCTGTGCCCGTTGGTCCTTCCGTGGGGTCGTGGGGGTAGGTGGGGTGTTCGTCAGCCCGGTTGGAGGCGCGCCAACGCGGTAGTCAGCAGATCGGCCCAGGGTGCGCTGGCGGCGAGCCGCAGCCGGGTTCGACGGGCGTGGCGCGCCAACCGGCCGGCGATCGAAAACAGGCGCAGTCGCAGGCGTTTGGGTTCCCAGCGCCGCGCCGAATGCTCGTCAAAGGCCAGCATCTGCAGCCATGCGGTCAAGTCGATCGCGAGCTGCACCAACGCGCACCAGATCCGGTTTTGATCGAATCCATGCAGAGGTAGGTTGACCAGGCCGGTGTCCTTGGCCACCCGAATGCGGTCTTCACAGCGGGCACGACGGCGGTGCCGCAGCTCGAGATCGGGCAGTTGGCCCCGGCCGGTGTTGGTGACGAACGCCGTCAGCCGTAGCCCGTCGCGGTCGGTGAACCGCAGCTGCGCACCGGGATGGGGGCGTTCCTTGCGCACCACCAGCCGCATCCCCGCAGGCCAGTCCGACAGGTCAACCACCCCGGTGGCCTCGGCCACCCACGCCCCGTCACGGACCTGCCCATCAGCGTCGTAGGCCGGGGTCCAGACCCGTTCGGGAATCACGTCGATGGCAGCGGTCATCGTTTCGTTGAGCGTGAATCCCAGCGAGTAGGACAGCCGGCGAGCGGTCAGGTAGTTGAGGAATTCGTGAGTGGCTCCGCCGGCGTCGGTGCGCACCAAAACTTTCTTGCCGACCCGATAGCCGACCTCAAACGGCAGCTGCTGTAGTGCCGATGCGAGGACGGTCTTGTGGTCGGCGGCGGTGTTGGAGCCGGCGTTGCCAGGCCGCAGCAGGATCGCCAGTGACTCCCCGGTTCCCGCACTGCCGTGGTCAACGAATGCGCACAATGGATGAAATCCAAAGCCGCGCTTGAATGTTGGTGCTGCTTTCTCCTTTTCCGAGTGCGCGGTGACCAGGGTGGCATCCAGATCGACGATCAACGGGTGATCGGCATCGATCCCATGACCGGGTGAGTGCTGCCCGGCGGCTGCCCACGCCGCCGCACGCGCGCTGGCCCGTGCCGAATCAATGGCCGCCAAGGCTTTCGAGGCATCTGCGGCCAACGTGGTGATCAACCGCGACACGGTGGGATCGGAGGCCACCGGGCCGAACACGCCCGGCTCGGCGCGCAGCAGCCCGACATCTGCCAGGCAGTCCCCACCGAGTGCCAGTGCCACAGCGATATCGAGCACAATCTTGCCGGGATCGTGGCTGGCCAGAGGTTTACGCCACGGCGCCAACGCGTCCGACAAGGCGCCGGTCAGCCCGGCCCGTTCGGCGGCGCGCAGCAATACAACCGCACCTGCGTGCGACACGACACCGGTTGCGCGGCCGTCGACCGACAACGACGGGTAACACGACGTAGACTCGCCCACCAGATTGGTGCTCCGATTCTTGAGATGATCTGGTCCTAGACAAACCGAATTATCCCTGGTCAGAGCACCATTCTTCGTTCAAGACACACCATCAAGATCAACCGGCGTGAAAGCCCGAGG
>NZ_JBVAXK010000031.1:0-1600 GCF_055419285.1 Mycobacterium sp. IDUB_28
GCCCTCTCTGCCAACCTGGGTTGAGGCACCCGCCCCCTGACAATTAGTGACCCGAGGGCGGGGATGGAGAGACTCCCCGAAATGGCAAGCAAGGTGACGACGTTGGTCTGTGCGGCCGGGATGGAAGATCCTGGTCGGGTGGCTGACGATGCAACGCAACGTCCCGAGCCCGAGGTGCCCGAACGCGCCCGGCGGCGGACGTTCACCGCGAAGTACAAGCTGGAGGTCCTGGCTGCCTACGACGCAGCGCCCGACGGTGAGAAGGGTGCGGTGCTGCGCCGTGAGGGGCTGTATTCCAGCCATATCACCGAGTGGCGCAAAGCCCGCGACGCCGGCGCGTTGGCGGGGCTGGCCGCCCCGCGCGGGCGCAAGCGCCGTGATCCGGCCGGCGAGCAGATCGCCCGCCTGCAGGCCGAAAAGCAGCGACTGGAGCAGGAGTTGGCCAAGACCCGCTTCGTGGTGGATGTGCAGGCAAAACTGCACGCGCTCTTGGAGACGCTCTCCGGGAGCGCGGATACCGATCCGAGGTCGACGCCGTGACTGATCAGGCCGTCATGGAGTTGGCACCGCAGCTGGGCATGCGGGCGGCCTGCGAAGCCGTTGGTGCCGCGCAGGCCGGCTACTACCGACGGCACCGGCAAAGCCCGGCACCGCCACGACCAGAGCCGATCCCGCACCGGCAGCGCCGTCAGCCGCGGGCACTGACCGCTGCCGAGCAGCAGGCCATCCTCGATACGCTGCACAGCGACCGGTTCGCCGACCTGGCACCGGCGCAGGTGTGGGCCATCCTGCTCGACGAAGGTGTCTACCTGGGCTCGCAGTCGACGTTCTATCGGCTGCTGCGCCGAGCCGGCGAGGTGCGTGAGCGCCGCGCCCAGGCCACGCACCCGGCGAAGGTGAAACCCGAACTGATGGCCAGCACCCCAAATGCGGTGTGGTCGTGGGATATAACGAAATTGCGTGGCCCAGCGAAGTGGACCTACTACTACCTGTATGTGATCTTGGATATTTTCTCCCGCTACGTCGTTGGCTGGATGGTCGCCAGCCGCGAATCGGCGGCGCTGGCCGAGGTGCTGATCCGTCAGACCTGCGCCAAGCAGGGGATCGACCGTGACCAGTTGACGATTCACGCCGACCGCGGCAGTTCCATGACCAGCAAGCCGGTGGCGTTCCTGCTGGCCGATCTCGGTGTCGCCCAGTCGCATTCGCGACCGCACGTCTCCAACGACAACCCGTTTAGCGAGGCCCAGTTCAAGACGTTGAAGTACCGGCCCGACTTCCCCGGCCGGTTCGGCTCAATCGAAGATGCCCGAAGACACTGTCAGGTTTTCTTCGGTTGGTATAACGATGAACATCGCCACAGCGGGCTGGGCCTGCATACCGCCGCTGACGTCCACTACGGCCTGGCCGAGGCAGTCCGCGACAAGCGTGCCGGTGTACTCGACGCCGCCTACGCCGAACACCCGGAACGGTTCGTCCGCAAACCGCCCGAACCGCCGCAACTACCCACCAGCTCCTGGATCAACCCACCCGACCATCCAGAGGAGGACGCTCAGTAAATACCGCGCAACGGTGCCTCATTCAGGTTGACAGGTTCCGC
>NZ_JBVAXK010000032.1:0-1497 GCF_055419285.1 Mycobacterium sp. IDUB_28
TGCATTTCCTCCGAGGCCGTCATCGTCTGCGCCAACAACTCCTCGCGCAACGCACTCAACCCCGCCACCGAACGAGCGTGGCGTTCTTCGATACGCACCACGACCAATGCCGTTCCGCAGAGAAACGCATACAGCGCGAACCGAAAGACGGCTTCGCGCCAGCCGATAGCGCGGACCATCACCGGATCCTGGGCGACCGACAGCGCAAATCCCACCAGGGTGAAGGCCAGCACCACCGCGGCCCGGCGTGTCGACACGTCGAGACCCACCAGCACCGGCAGCAGGGTCATGATCAGCAACGGATAGATCCCGTCGGTCGACAGCATCTGAAAACCGGTCAGCGCCAACACATCGATGGCGGTGAAGGCGAACGGCTCGAATCGGCGCACCCGCGCCAATGGGCCCATACCCACCCACTGGCGCGACGGAGCGAACGCCATCACCAGCGAACACAGTGCGATCACCGAGTATCCGACGATGAGGATGGTTTGTTGCGTCCACTGCGACGGCCGGGTCCCGATCAGCATCGCGGCAACCATCAGCGCCACCACGCCGATCCGTAACACCGAGGCGATCCGGTAGGACCGCAAACGGTGCACGCGGCGCACTCGTTCCAGTTCGACGTCGCTGGTCGCCACACGAACACCGTACTCAGGGTGGGGGCGAGCAAACTGCGGAATACCGATCGCGAGTCTGGCGATTACGAACAGTTCGGTGCAGGCGAGCGCTACACTCTGGCAATGGTCGGCGCTGTGACGCCTGAGAAAGTGCGTGTGGTCGTCGGCGATGACCACCCGCTGTTTCGCGAGGGCGTGGTACGCGCGCTCTCGTTGAGCGGTTCGGTGAATGTTGTCGGCGAGGCGGACGACGGTACGGGCGCTCTGGAGTTGATCAAAGCCCACCGGCCCGACGTCGCACTGCTGGACTACCGCATGCCCGGGATGGATGGTGCGCAGGTGGCGGCGGCAGTGCGCAACAACGACATACCCACCCGGGTGCTGCTGCTCTCAGCCCACGACGAATCGGCGATCGTGTACCAGGCCCTGCAGCAGGGTGCCGCCGGATTCCTGCTGAAGGATTCGACCCGGTCCGAGATCGTCAAAGCGGTTCTCGACGTCGCCAAGGGCCGCGACGTCGTCGCGCCCTCCCTCGTCGGCGGCCTGGCCGGGGAGATCCGGCAGCGCGCGGCACCGACTGCTCCGGTGCTGAGCGCGCGCGAACGCGAGGTGCTCAACCGCATTGCGCGCGGCCAGAGCATTCCCGCGATCGCCGCCGAATTGTATGTGGCACCGTCGACGGTCAAGACTCATGTGCAACGCCTGTACGAGAAGCTCGGTGTCAGCGACCGGGCGGCCGCGGTCGCCGAGGCGATGCGCCAGAAACTGCTTGACTGATCGCGGTTTTCGCCGCGAATCAGAGTTTGACGGGTAGTTCGACGCGCACGTGGGTGCCGGTGGGTGCATCCAAGAACACGAACCTGCCCCCGGCGGCATCGAC
>NZ_JBVAXK010000033.1:0-1488 GCF_055419285.1 Mycobacterium sp. IDUB_28
GGTCGCGTCCTAAAGCCGGTGTAAAAGGGGCCGGGCGTAGGTTCTGCTTCGAGACCGCCAAGTCATCGAAGGAAAGGACCTACGCCCGTGCCTGCACGAGTATCGCCGACCGATCGTGTTCGCGCCAAGATCGACGAGTTGTTCGCCTCGGATCGTGAGTTGCCCGAGATCCTGGAGGAGGTGGCACGGCTGGGTGCGCAGTTGCTGATGCAGGCCGCGTTGGAGGCCGAGATTACCGAGTTCTTGGGCCGTGAGCGCTACCAACGCAGCGCCACCGCAGCAGACGCGCAGCCCGGTGCGCGTAACGGTTATCGGGCTGCGACGGTCAAGACCACTGCCGGTCCGATCACCCTGGAGCGGCCCAAGCTGCGCGGCACGACCGCCGCGTTCGCCTCACGGCTGTTCGGCAAGCACGTCACCAAGACCAACGCGCTGGAATCGCTGGTGATCGCTTCGTTCGTGCGCGGGCTGTCGGTGCGCGATGTCGAAGCCACCCTCGCCGATGCGCTGGGTGATCAGGCCGCGATCTCGAAATCGACTGTCTCCCAGATATGTCAAGCCATCAAGACCGAGTACGACACCTGGGCGCGGCGCCCGCTCGGCGATGTGGTGCTCGATTACCTGTTCCTGGATGCCTCCTTCTTCCGGATGCATCCCGGCTCACCAGCCGAGCCGATCCTGGCCGCGTGGGGCATCACCACCGCCGGCAAGCCCATCTTCGTGGGCCTGGCCCCCGGAGTGGTGGAGTCCACCGACGCCTGGGCGGGTTTCCTGACCGATCTCACCGAGCGGGGGCTGGGGTGTCCGCTGCTGGTCGTCTCCGACGGCGCGGCCGGCCTGATCGCGGCGATCGAGCAGATCTTCCCGACCGCGCTGCGTCAACGCTGCCTGATTCACCGAGTCCGCAACGTGCTGGCCAAGATTCCCGCCGGGATGCAGGCCGAGATCCGCGACGGCTACTGGGCCTGCTTCGACACCGCCGAGGCCACCACCGAGGCCGGCCCCAACCTCGTCGAACTCATCGACGCCCGACTGGACGTGTTCGCGGCCCGCTACGCACCCACCTACCCCGCGGCGATGAAGATCCTGCTCACCGACCGCGCGGGCCTGACCGCTTACCTGCGGTTCCCGCCCGAACATCAGCACCGTATTCGGCATTCGAACTTCATCGAACGCACCTTCGGTGAAACCCGCCGCCGCACAAAGGTTATCGGTCGCTTCCCCGGCGAAACCAGCTGTGTCAGCATCGCCTGGGCCGTACTGGACCGCGCATCTCGCGGCTGGCGCGGACTCGCCATGACCCCGGCCGGGGTACGCCAGCTCCAAGACCTACGCCGCAGCCTGCTGCACCCACCCCGACAACTACGGCCCCAGCACGCCCCAGACTCCGCGAGCAGCACCACCGAAGCCATCAGCGCAACGGCGTAACATCACCCACCGAAGCCAGAAGCTCCGAAGGACCATTTACACCGGATTACGGACGCCACC
>NZ_JBVAXK010000034.1:0-1426 GCF_055419285.1 Mycobacterium sp. IDUB_28
GGTTGCGTCCAGCAGAGTGGTGTACGAGTCGGACCTGATCAGCGGTACCGGCGTGTCGTAGCCGAGTGATTGAAGGTCATCGCGTGATTCTTCGAGGGACCGTCCAAAGTCACTCGAGCAAAGGAACCACGCGATGACCGATGCCCAGAATATCGACCTGCCGGCCGTGCTGGCCGAACGACTCACTACCACCCATCCCGACGTCCTGCGCGAGCTATTGGCCACGTTCATCCACACCCTGCTCGGGGCCGAAGCCGACGCTCTGTGCGGCGCCGGCTACGGCGAACGCAGCACCGAACGAACCAACCAGCGCAACGGCTACCGCCAACGCCAATTCGATACCCGCGCAGGCACATTGGATCTGGCGATCCCCAAACTGCGGCATGGATCGTATTTCCCGGAATGGCTGCTGGAACGCCGCAAACGCGCCGAGCGGGCCCTGACCACCGTCGTGGCGACCTGCTACCTGCTCGGTGTCTCCACCCGCCGGATGGACAAACTCGTCGAAACCCTGGGCATCACGTCGCTGTCGAAGTCGCAGGTGTCGGCAATGGCAAAAGAACTCGACACCGCCGTCGAGGCGTTCCGGACCCGCCCATTGGACGCCGGCCCCTACACCTTCGTGGCCGCCGACGCACTGGTGCTCAAGGTGCGCGAGCAGGGCCGGGTGGTCAACGTGCACGCCCTGATCGCGGTCGGGGTCAACGCCGAGGGCTACCGCGAGATCCTGGGCATCGACGTGTCCACCGCCGAGGACGGCGCGGGCTGGCTGACGTTCTGGCGGTCACTGACCGCCCGCGGCCTGTCCGGGGTCCGCCTGGTCACCAGCGACGCGCACGCCGGACTGGTGGCCGCGATCGGCGCCACTCTGCCCGGCGCGGCCTGGCAACGCTGCAGAACCCACTACACGACCAACCTCATGGCCGTGACCCCGAAATCGTCGTGGCCATGGGTACGCACCCTGCTGCACTCGGTGTTCGACCAGCCTGACACCGAATCGGTTGCAGCGCAATATGATCGGGTCATTGACGCGCTGTCCGGCAAGCTTCCCAAGGTCGCGGACCACCTAGAGGCCGCCCGTCCGGATCTGCTGGCGTTCACCGCCTTTCCCAAACAGATCTGGCGCCAGATCTGGTCCAACAACCCCCAAGAGCGGCTCAACAAGGAGATCCGACGCCGCACCGACGTCGTCGGCATCTTCCCCGACCGCGGCGCCCTGATCCGCCTCGTCGGGGCCGTGCTGGCCGAACAACACGACGAATGGGCAGAGTCCCGCCGCTACCTCGGACTCGACGTCCTGAGCAAATCACGCACCGTCAACGACACCCCGACCGAACAGGAGGCCACCCCCGCGGCACTGACCGCCTGAACCATCACATCGAAGAATCACACAACGACGTCGTACACCACGTCCGTGGACTTGACC
>NZ_JBVAXK010000035.1:0-1079 GCF_055419285.1 Mycobacterium sp. IDUB_28
TGGGACTCTGTTGCCCGAGTGCTTGGGCAGGAAGAATCACTAACGACATGGCATCGAACAGGCGCCGGCGGCATACGCCGGATCAGATCATCCGCAAGCTCGCCGAGGGCAACAAGCTGCTCGGGACCGGCCAGGAACTCGGTGAGGTGTGCCGGCACCTGGAGGTCGCGGAATCGACGTGGCATCGCTGGGTGGCGCAGTACGGCGGTATGAAGGCCAACGACGCGAAACGGCTCAAGGAACTTGAAGCCGAGAACGCCCGCCTGAAGAAGCTGGTCGCAAACCAGGCCCTCGATATCGACATGCTCAAGGAGATCTCGTCGGGAAACTTCTGACCCCGAACCGCAAACGCAATGCCGTTGCGGCGCTGCGTGAGCGGTTCGGGGTGTCCGAGCGCCGCGCCTGTGCGGTCGTCGGGTTGCACCGTTCCACGATGCGCCTGACACCGGCACCGGTCACCACCGAGGAGGCCGAGCTGCGGGCCTGGCTGCGCAAATTCTCTACCGACCGCCCTCGCTGGGGATGGCGACGGGCGGCGAAGATGGCCCGCCGAGCCGGCTGGAAGGCCAACAACAAACGCATCCGCCGGTTGTGGCGTGAGGAGGGCCTTCGGGTGCCGCAGCGGCGCCGCAAGAAGCGCCTGACCGGGGTCGGTGTCGTCGTGGGTGCGATGTCCCCGATCCGCCCGAACGTGATCTGGGCGATGGACTTTCAGTTCGACACCACCGCTGATGGGCGCACAGTGAAGATGCTCAACGTCATCGACGAGTTGACCCGCGCAGCACTCGCGATCGAAGTCGATCGATCCATCGACGCCGACGGAGTGGTCGCTGTGCTGGACCGCTTGGCGCTCGTCCACGGGGCGCCGCATTACGTGCGTTTCGACAACGGCCCCGAGTTCGTGGCGTACGCCGTGGCTGATTGGTGCCGATTCAACAGTGCCGGTTCACTTTTCATCGATCCGGGCTCGCCGTGGCAGAACGCCTGAATCGAATCGTTCAACGGACAACTACGCGACGAGCTGCTCAACGCGTGGCGGTTCGATTCGCCGCTGGAAGCCCGGGTAATCATCGAGGACT
>NZ_JBVAXK010000036.1:0-1078 GCF_055419285.1 Mycobacterium sp. IDUB_28
TCACCACCATTGAAATCACCACTGTTGAAACTACCCTCATTGAAGCTGCCGGTGTTGTAACTCCCCCGATTACCAATACCAGTGTTGAAACTCCCCGGATTGAACAACCCAGTATTACCCACCCCAGAATTACCGATACCCGTGTTATAGCTACCCGTGTTGAACAACCCGGAATTACCCACCCCAGCATTCAAAATGCCCTTCAGGTCAAACCCGGAATTACCAATACCAACATTACCGTTACCCGTATTACCGAAACCAATGTTGTAATCACCAGTATTACCAAACCCGATATTGCCGGTCCCAGTATTACCAAAAACATCAGCCACCGCAGCCGTCGCCGCCGCAGGACTACTCAACAACGCCCCCACACCACCCAGCCGAAACACATTCAAATTGGCAAGACTCCCCGTCCCCCCAACCAGACCACCCACCAACCCACCAAGGTCAAACCCACCCAGCAACCCACCCAACCGCACATTCACCGCACCCAGCACCGCCCCGGCGCCACCCCTACCCAACGTGCCGGCCACACCCACAAGCTCAGTCACCGCCGCACGGACCACACCCCCGGCACCCACCACACCCAACGGCACCCTGGCAAACGGCGTCAACGCCGCCGCAGCCGCCGACGCCCCACCGTGATACCCCAACATCGCCACGACATCCTGAGCCCAAAACTCCTCATACGCCGCCTCCGCCGCCGCAATCGCCGGCCAGTTCTGCCCAAACAGATTCGAAACCGCAAGCCGCACCAACGCACTACGATTACCGGCGATCAACGCCGGATGCACCATCAACGACCGCGCCGACTCAAAAGCCGACACCACCACCCGCGCCTGCACAGCAGCCTGCTCAGCCACCACACCCGCAGCACTGAGCCACGCCGCATACGGCGACGCCGCCGCCGCCATCGCCGCCGCCGCCGGACCCTGCCACGCCTCACCAACCAGCCCAGAAGTCACCGCCTCAAAAAACGACGACGCCGACCCCAACTCAGCCGCCAACCCATCCCACGCAGCAGCCACCGACACCATCGGCGCCGAACCCGCACCCCGCAGCATGTTCAACGAATTGA
>NZ_JBVAXK010000037.1:0-1023 GCF_055419285.1 Mycobacterium sp. IDUB_28
GTTCTCGATTCCGGGGGGGCCGGGGTTCGGTAATACCTCGGTGACCCCGTCGTCGGGGTTCTTCAATAGCGGTTCGGGTAGTTCTTCGGGCTTTTTCAATATGGGTGCGGGCAGTTCTGGATTGCAGAACCTGGCGACGCTGGGTGCCTCGGGTGTGGGCAATGTGGGTGATCTGCAGTCCGGTATGCGCAACCTGGGCAACAGTATCTCGGGTTGGTTCAACGTGAGTTCGTTGGATGCGGCGCAGGCGGCGGTGGTCTCTGGTGTCGGCAATGTCGGTAGTCAGGTCTCGGGGTTGTTCCACAATGCGGTGACTGACTTCACCACTTTCAGCATTGGCCTGGGCAATCAGGGTGGCCTGAATGTGGGTGGCGGCAATGTCGGTGACCTGAACTTCGGGTTGGGCAACGTGGGTGGCAGCAACTTCGGTGGCGGTAACCTCGGTGACTTCAACTTCGGTTTCGGTGATCTGGGCAGCAACAACTTCGGGTTCGGCAACCTCGGTGACGGCAATATCGGGTTCGGTAACTCCGGTAGCGGCAATATCGGGTTCGGGAATACCGGTAGCGGCAATATCGGGTTCGGCAACAGCGGTAACGGTAATTTCGGGTTGGCCAACTGGGGTGATCACAACTCCGGTATCGGCTGGTTGGGCAGCGGTAACGTCGGCGTCGGTGGCTTGAACGCGGGCAGCGGCAATATCGGGCTGTTCAACTCCGGGAACAACAACGTCGGGTTCTTCAACTCCGGTACCGGTAACACCGGGATCGGTAACGCCGGTGATTACAACACCGGTATCGGCAACACCAGCATCGCGAACACCGGGATCGGTAACACCGGCAGCTACAACACCGGCGTGGGTAACACCGGCAGCAACAACACGGGCAGTTTCAACGCCGGCAGCTTCAACACCGGTGATGCAAACCCCGGCGATCGCAACACCGGCAGCTTCAACGTCGGCAGCATCAACACCGGCTTCGCCAACGCAGGCGACCTCAACACCGGTTCCTTCAACACCGGCAG
>NZ_JBVAXK010000038.1:0-919 GCF_055419285.1 Mycobacterium sp. IDUB_28
CGCCAACCCATCCCACGCAGCAGCCACCGACACCATCGGCGCCGAACCCGCACCCCGCAGCATGTTCAACGAATTGACCTCAGGAGGCAAAGTCACAAAACTCACCGGCTCAACCCTCTTCCTCACATAGCAGGAAAGCTTGCTGGGGATAGATGCTGCACAAGGACAATCGGCCGCCCGCAGCAGAGAAGTACGTCATCAGCCAGCCACCCAGTCCGCCAGCGCCGCCTGCAACGCACTCATCTGACCGTGCAAGAAACCGGAGACCTGGCTGCCGATGTTGCCGACGCCAGACATCAACGCGGCCCCGGCCACATCGCTGGTATTGGCGATGCCCGACATCGCCTCACCCAGGTTCTGCCAACCCGACAGCAACGAACCGGCGTTATACCAACCCGACGTCAACGCCCCGTTGGCATTAGCAAAACCCGAACTCAAACTGTTCGAATTGAAGAACCCGGACGTACCGCTGGAACTGCCGTTGAAGAAACCCGACGCCAACGACCCCACAGAGTTCCCAATACCAACCACCCCCGGTGCCGTCAGATTGACTTGACCCAGCAGCGTCATCTGGATGGGCACCTGTATGTTCACCCCGGCCACGAGGTCCTTCAGGACGATCGGGTTGATGACGATGGGGGGTAAGGGTGGGGTCATCTGAACTCCCTCGAAATTGAGGGTGATGAGAAAGCTCACCGCTACGTCAACCGGGATGCCGAACTGCGGGACGTAGATGGTGATCGGGTCGAACTGACCGGTGATGGGGATGGCCACGTTGGCACCCGCCACCAGATCGATCGGAATCGCCGGGAAGTTGATCGGGATGGTGATGCCGTCGAGCACTTGGCTGTCGGCGAGCATGAATGAGCCGAGGTTCATGCTGCCGGTGTTGAAGGAACCGGTGTTGAGGTCGCCTGCG
>NZ_JBVAXK010000039.1:0-587 GCF_055419285.1 Mycobacterium sp. IDUB_28
ATGAGTTTGTTGGATGCTCATATTCCGCAGTTGGTGTCGTCGCAGTCGGCGTTCGGTGCCAAGGCGGGGTTGATGCGGCACACGATTGGTCAGGCGGAGCAGGCGGCGATGTCGGCGCAGGCGTTTCACCAGGGTGAGTCCTCGGCGGCGTTTCAGGCTGCGCATGCCCGGTTTGTGGAGATGGCGGCGCGGGTGAACACGTTGCTGGACATCGCGCAGGCCAACCTGGGTGAGGCTGCGGGTACTTATGTGGCTGCCGATGCCGCGGCCGCGTCGACCTACACCGGTTTCTGAGCCGGTTCCTTCGAGTTTTAAGGACTTGTGATGTCGCAGATCATGTACAACTACCCGGCGATGCTGGCGCACGCGGGGGATATGTCGGGCTATGCCGGGACCATGTCGGGGCTGGGTGCGGATATCTCTGCTGAGCAGGCTGCGTTGCAGAATGCCTGGCAGGGTGACACCGGGGTGACCTATCAGGCGTGGCAGGTGCAGTGGAACCAGGCCATGACCGATCTGGTGCGGGCCTATCAGTCGATGGCCAGCACCCATGAGGCCAACACCATGGCCATGCTGGCCCGCGACGG
>NZ_JBVAXK010000040.1:0-580 GCF_055419285.1 Mycobacterium sp. IDUB_28
CCGAACCGCTATTGAAGAACCCCGACGACGGGGTCACCGAGGTATTACCGAACCCCGGCCCCCCCGGAATCGAGAACAACGGAATATCGATCGGCCCGACAGTGCCGGTGACACCGCCGAACAATGTGTATCCCGGGCCGCCGACGACGAAATTCAACCGCGGTCCGGTGACCGTGATGGACGGAACCCGGATGGGACCGATGGTCGAGCCGTTGTTCACGGTGCTCAGAGAACTGAGATCGATCGCCCCGATGGTGTACGGCACAGTGGTGATGTCGAAGGTGCCCCCGGAAATCGTCATGTTCAACGGGATGCGCATGCCGAAGTCCACCGGAATCTGCTCGATACGGAACGAGTAGGAAACACCGGTCATGCCCTGAGCATCACCCCGCACGAACATCCCGTTGTTCAAGTTGCCGGAGTTACCGATCCCGGTGTTGAGATCCCCGGAGTTAGCGATACCCGTGTTGAGGTTGCCGGTATTGAACCAACCAGTGTTGGTGTCACCACCATTGAAATCACCACTGTTGAAACTACCCTCATTGAAGCTGCCGGTGTTGTAACTCCCCCGATTACCAAT
>NZ_JBVAXK010000041.1:0-569 GCF_055419285.1 Mycobacterium sp. IDUB_28
GCCGGGGTGGATCAGGGGCACGATTGTGGCGGAGACGGCTAGGTCGGCGAGCAGTTCGGGGGTGATGAGTCCGTCGGCGGCGCCGATCATCGCCGCGGGAGCCGTGCTGCTGCTGCCGTGGGTGAGGGCGGCGTGGGGGGCGATCACATGGATGGTCACCGGGGAGGCCGGTGGGCGGGTGGGGGCGGTGCAGTCGGTGCGCCGGCACAGACAGCTCATGCGGGTGGCGCGGGCGGTGAGGGCTTCGATGGCATCGGCGCGGCGTTGTTCGGGGGTGCGGGGGTCGTGCGGGCAGACGGTGGCGGCCAGGGCGGTCAGGGTCTGGCTCAGGGCGCGGGCGTCGGTGGGGCGCAGTTGGCCCTCGATGGGGCACAGGCCGTCGTAGGGGTCGCCGATGTCGAGGTGGCGTTCGGTGTGGCGTTTCTCGCGGCGGCGCACCGCATCGATGTCGACCTGGGCGATGATGGCGTCGACTTTGTTGCTCAGCCGTGCGGGGGTCAGGGAGGGCCAGCGGGTGATGTGGGCGGCGATGGCGCGGTCCACGCGGGCCAGGATGTCGGGGTCGGTGA
>NZ_JBVAXK010000042.1:0-560 GCF_055419285.1 Mycobacterium sp. IDUB_28
CAACCCGACGTCAACGCCCCGTTGGCATTAGCAAAACCCGAACTCAAACTGTTCGAATTGAAGAACCCGGACGTACCACTGGAACTGCCGTTGAAGAAACCCGACGCCAACGACCCCACAGAGTTCCCAATACCAACCACCCCCGGGATCGTGAGGTTGATTCGGCCCAGCAGTGTCATGTCGATGGGGATCTGCACGTCCGCACCGAATACGACGTCCAGCAGGACGATCGGGTTGATGACGATTGGCTCCACTATTGCGGAGGGGACGATCCCACTGATGGTGGCCAGACCGAGTCCTGTCACGTTGACCGGGACGTTGACAATGATGGGGTAAATGGTGATCGGGTCGAACTGACCGGAGATGGGGATGGCCACGTTGGTGCCCGCCACCAGATCGATCGGAATCGCCGGCAGATTGAGGGAAATGGTGATGCCGTCGAGCACTTGGCTGTCGGCGAGCATGAATGAGCCGAGGTTCATACTGCCGGTGTTGAAGGAACCGGTGTTGAGGTCGCCTGCGTTGGCGAAGCCGGTGTTGATGCTGCCGACGTTGAAGCT
>NZ_JBVAXK010000043.1:0-508 GCF_055419285.1 Mycobacterium sp. IDUB_28
TCGTGGAGTTGGCGGCCGACGATCCCGATGACGATCGGGTGGATCGGGCGTTGGCGGGGTTGAACAGTGCCTCGGAGCGGTTGCGGCAGGCCACTTTCGAGTTGCATCCGGCGGTGTTGGAGCAGGTGGGGTTGGGCCCGGCGGTGGAGCAGTTGGCGGGTTTCACCGCTAAGCGGTCGGGGATCGAGGTGCGTACCGATATCGATTATCCGGTGCGCAGTGCGGTGGATCCGATCGTGTTCGGTGTGGCGCGGGAGTTGTTGTCCAATGTGGTGCATCATTCGCGGGCCGAGCATGCGTGGGTGACGTTGAAGTACGTCGACGGGTGTTGTGTGTTGGAGGTTCTCGACGACGGGGTGGGGGTCAGTGGCGAGACCATGGCACGGCGGTTGGGGGAGGGCCATATCGGTCTGGCTTCGCACCGGGCCCGGGTCGATGCCGCCGGGGGCAGGTTCGTGTTCTTGGATGCACCCACCGGCACCCACGTGCGCGTCGAACTACCCGTCAA
>NZ_JBVAXK010000044.1:0-423 GCF_055419285.1 Mycobacterium sp. IDUB_28
TCGGCGTTGAATGCGGCGCATCGGATCGATTTGGTGCATCGCGATGTCAAGCCGTCCAACATTTTGGTGGCTGAGGATGATTTTGCGTATCTGATCGATTTCGGGATCGCCCGTAGTGCGGGGGAGACGTCGTTGACCAGTACGGGCAATGTGATCGGGAGTTGGGCGTATCTGGCTCCGGAGCGGATGACGCGGGACAGTACCGATCATCGGGCTGATATCTATGCGTTGACGTGTGTGATGCATGAGTGTTTGACGGGCAGTCAGCCGTTTCCGGGGGACAGTCTCGAGCAGCAGTTGGGTGGGCATCTGACCCAGCCGCCGCCGCGTCCGTCGGTGTTGCGCCACGGCCTGCCCGCCCAACTCGACGCCGTGGTGGCCAAAGGGATGGCCAAAAACCCCGACGACCGCTACGACACCACC
>NZ_JBVAXK010000045.1:0-412 GCF_055419285.1 Mycobacterium sp. IDUB_28
CCGACGGACTCATCACCCCCGAACTGCTCGCCGACCTAGCCGTCTCCGCCACAATCGTGCCCCTGATCCACCCCGGCTACACCGCCCCCGAACCCACCTACCGGCCCTCAGCCGCACTGGCCGACTTCATCCGCGCCCGCGACCTGACCTGCCGCTGGCCCGGCTGCGAGGTACCCGCCACCCGCTCCGACCTCGACCACACCATCCCCTGGTCCCAAGGCGGACCCACCCACGCCGCCAACATCAAATGCCTATGCCGCACCCACCACCTGGTCAAAACATTCTGGGGCTGGACCGAAAAACAACTCCCCGACGGCACCCTGATCCTGACCTCCCCCAGCGGCGACACCCACATCACCACCCCCGGCAGCGCCCTGCTATTCCCCACCCTGTGCACCACCGTCGGCGGCAT
>NZ_JBVAXK010000046.1:0-389 GCF_055419285.1 Mycobacterium sp. IDUB_28
CACCGAGGTATTACCGAACCCCGGCCCCCCCGGAATCGAGAACAACGGAATATCGATCGGCCCGACAGTGCCGGTGATGCTGCCATACGTTGTGTATCCTGGGCCGCCGAGTGTGAAGTGCAGCCGTGGTCCGCTGATCGTGATAGACGGAACGCTGATCGGACCGATGGTGCCGGACGTGCTGCTGAGAGCGCTCATGTCGATCGCCCCGATGTTGAACGGCAGGGTGGTGATGTCGAAGGTGCCACCGGCAATCGTCGTATTGACCGGGAATCGCATGCCGAAGTCCACCGGAATCTGCTCGATACGGATCGAGTAGGAAACACCGGTCATGCCCTGAGCATCACCCCGCACGAACATCCCGTTGTTCAAGTTGCCGGAGTTACCGA
>NZ_JBVAXK010000047.1:0-387 GCF_055419285.1 Mycobacterium sp. IDUB_28
GGGGGTCAGGGAGGGCCAGCGGGTGATGTGGGCGGCGATGGCGCGGTCCACGCGGGCCAGGATGTCGGGGTCGGTGATCAGCGAGGTGCGGTGGGTGACCTGCACGAAGGCGCCCAGGGTGATCTCGCCGGCGCAGAACACCGCGGCGGTCTGGGGGAGGCGTTCGCGCATGTCGCGGGCGATGCGGACTTTGTCCAAGGCGCCGCGCTGGCTGATCTTGAGGCCGGCGGCGACTTCGGCGGCCACCCCGTCCATGGTGTCAAGGGCCCAGTCCTCGGTTTCGCCGTGGCGGCGCAACCGGTAGGCGAACAACTCCCCGATGGCCATCAACTGTGCCGCGGCGGCCTGGCTTTCCATCCGCTGACCGGCCCGGATCGCCTCGATCCA
>NZ_JBVAXK010000048.1:0-269 GCF_055419285.1 Mycobacterium sp. IDUB_28
ACGATTGTGGCGGAGACGGCTAGGTCGGCGAGCAGTTCGGGGGTGATGAGTCCGTCGGTGGCGCCGATCATCGCCGCCACGGTGCCGTCGGCGCCGGCGGTGTTGGTGAGGGCGTCGTGGGGGGCGATCACATGGATGGTCACCGGGGAGGCCGGTGGGCGGGTGGGGGCGGTGCAGTCGGTGCGCCGGCATAGACAGCTCATGCGGGTGGCGCGGGCGGTGAGGGCTTCGATGGCATCGGCGCGGCGTTGTTCGGGGGTGCGGGGGTC
>NZ_JBVAXK010000049.1:0-246 GCF_055419285.1 Mycobacterium sp. IDUB_28
GCCGGGGTGGATCAGGGGCACGATTGTGGCGGAGACGGCTAGGTCGGCGAGCAGTTCGGGGGTGATGAGTCCGTCGGCGGCGCCGATCATCGCCGCGGGAGCCGTGCTGCTGCTGCCGTGGGTGAGGGCGGCGTGGGGGGCGATCACATGGATGGTCACCGGGGAGGCCGGTGGGCGGGTGGGGGCGGTGCAGTCGGTGCGCCGGCACAGACAGCTCATGCGGGTGGCGCGGGCGGTGAGGGCTTC
>NZ_JBVAXK010000050.1:0-231 GCF_055419285.1 Mycobacterium sp. IDUB_28
CGACGAAATTCAACCGCGGTCCGGTGACCGTGATGGACGGAACCCGGATGGGACCGATGGTCGAGCCGTTGTTCACGCCGCTGATAGTGAGCGGGAGCAAAGGGACGTCGAACGGCACAGTGGTGATGTCCAAGGTGCCCCCGGAAATCGTCACGTTCAACGGGATGCGCATGCCGAAGTCCACCGGAATCTGCTCGATACGGAACGAGTAGGAAACACCGGTCATGCCCT